>JAETQR010000108.1 GCA_021770615.1 Lachnospiraceae bacterium
CCCTCATTAAAGGTAGAACCAATCGAACCGTCATTCATTACTTTTTCAACGATACCGACACGCTCTTTTGACTCCGTCCAGTATTGCTTACTTTCTGCATGAACGGGTGTAGTCGGCAAAGCAGTAACGACAGTTGCAAGAGCTAAGAAGCCCGTACACAATCGTTTTAACATCTTTTTCATAAATCTAATGCTCCTTTCATTTTTGGTAATAAAATAACCGTCCATAATGAACGGCTGAAAATAGAAAAGGAACGTCATTTTAGGCGTTCCATAGTCTATGAGTTATTCAATTTTTCTTGTTTCAATACTGATGTGCTGTACCATATCTTTGCATATCTAGGAAAACTTGCGTATCAAGGCTCATTCAATGGTAGTAAATAAGTAGTAAATTGATGTGTTTGTTTCCTTGAAAATGCTGATAGATACTGTGTTTTAGCGGATAATCAGATTTTTATTGTGTTTTTCTGATAAAAAATGGATGAACTGTTAGGGGGAAAAGAGTAAGTGAACATTTCCCTTGAAAATGTGTACAATCCAATGAGAATAATGAACTTTTAAGCCCCGTAAACGGACACTTTCTGAACTTTGCTCTGATACAATGGTTATGCTGATGAAAGAAGGCATAGAAAACTGAATTAAATTTGAGAGACGGAAGCCTCAGTAGTTAAAAAAGACTACTGGGGCTTTTTTTCGTGCCTGAATTTTTCAGCCAATACCTGCAGGTTTTACCTGGCAGTAGTTGGTGGAGCAGGCATGAACCAGATCAGAGGACCGCCTTCTGAATTTGAAACTAACAAACAAATTTCAAATTCAGGAGGACGGATATGTATATTGAACATCCATATAAATACGACGGGAAATACTACGCAAATGTAGATGGAAAGATGATTGAAATCACAAAGGAAGTGGCTTATGCCATGAATAATTTTTACCGAAGCAGCCAGCCAAGGAAGATCGAAATTAAGAATGAAAAAGGTGAGGTTGTTGAACGGAAACTGCGGGAAATCCCTTACAGCGAGACAAATGGACAGGATTATGAATTCTCTATCGAGGATTTTCCGGACTATAGCTGTGATGTGGAAGACAGCGTGATCAGCAGTGTGGAGAGACGAGATATCCATAAGGTAATTAATCAGCTGGATGCAGAAGAACGGATGATTATTTATGGCATTTATTTTGAGAATAAAACGCAGGTACAGCTGGCAAAGATTATGGGAGTGTCCCGGCAGGTTCTGGCGTACAAGCTGAATGCAATTTTAAACAAGATGCGGAGAATGTATCAGGAAAATATTTTTTGAAAAATCAGCAGATTTTTTTTGCATCCAGGTAAGTCAGTTGAATTTAGTAATTAGAGAGAGTTTTAAGAACTCCTCAAAAGTACATTGACAGCTGAATATCCAGTAGTAACTGACGTGACATCTTATGCAGGGAGCACAAGGAAACTGCCGCCACGACTCTGATGAATATCGGACGAGCGAATAAGCACTGACCGAAAATCAACTGGCAGGTTGATGATGCGACGATCTGTATAGGGTG
This sequence comes from Lachnospiraceae bacterium, assembly GCA_021770615.1. Next base: position 1,539 of record JAETQR010000108.1, read on the forward strand.
CGATACACTTGCGGACTGTGAAAAGTCTGTAACCGGCAAACCTATGAACTGTCGGAGCCTGCGTGCGTGAGCATTTGGGTTGTGATCTGGCGAATGCAGTCAGATAGGTTATTATTCCCTACCTGCGAAAGCAGGATAAACGATTCGGGGTATCGAGGATAAATAGAATCGAGCGAGCACTGTTTAATAATCGAAAATTGGCTATAGAGGTTATGCGGCAGAGCGTTCAATTTGAATGACTCTGCCGTATTCCTGTGGAGCTAATAATGGATGCTTTACGATTAAATGTCAGGATGGGAGGAACAAATAAATGAAAATTGAAAGAGGCGATATCCTTATGGTTAATTTGGGACAGGTTCCGGGTACTTCCCTTCAGAGTGGAATCCGTCCGGTAGTGGTTGTCAGCAATAACAAAGCGAATACATACAGTCCGGTGGTAACGGTAGTGCCGTTTACTTCAAGGGTGTACAAAAAACGGTATCTTCCGACCCATGTGTTTATTAACTGTTATGAAATGGTTGGCTTGAAACGGCATGGGCTGGTACTGGCGGAACAGATCACAAGCATTGATGTTCAGAGTATTATCCAAAAATGTGGTCATGTCAGCTCTGATGCAATGCGGAGGATTACCAGAGCGGTGGAGATTCAGACAGGAGTTTATGAGGAGGGGGATTATGACAGCAGAAGAATATAGAAAGTATCTGGAACAGGATTTTAGTGATGTAAATATTGATGAAATGACAGATTTACTGACGGTAAAAGCAGACAGGAATAAAAGCCTGAAGGAACGGCGGGAATCATATCTGAATAAGGTAGGAAATCCGTATCTGGTCCGGATCGGGAATATGAAGGTCAAAGTAAGGTTTGCCAATAACGGGATATCTTTGGAGCAGGCATTTGAAAATATGCTTCTGAGTGTCTGAAAAAGTACTGGAAAGTTTGGGGTGGCTGTGCTAAAATGTCTGTAAGGACAAATTATGCAGCCCCCTTTTATTACATGGGTTTTTTGACGTAATAAGAGGAGGTAAGATATGTATCAGAATTTCAATAAAATCTATCGTGCCGCCATCTATGTCAGATTATCCAAAGAAGATGGCGATCTTTCCAGTTCTGCAAAATTGGAAAGTAACAGCATTTCTAACCAGAAGGCTCTGATTCTGGATTTCCTGAAAGACAAAAAAGATATAGAAGTTGTTTCCGTCCGGGTTGACGATGGCTACACTGGCTCTAATTTTGAGCGCCCTGCATTCCAGGCTATGCTGGAAGATATCAGGCGTGGGATTGTTGATTGCGTAGTCGTGAAAGATTTATCTCGGTTTGGGCGGGAATACATTGATTCCGGGAAGTACATTGAACGTTTATTCCCAGCTCTTGGTGTGCGCTTTATTGCTATAAATGACAATTATGACAGCCTTCAGGGAAAGAATCAGGCCGATGAAATTATTATCCCATTCAAAAACTTAATCAACGATGCTTATTGTCGTGATATTTCCATTAAGATCAGAAGTAACCTTGAGATTAAGAGGAAAAAAGGCGAATGTGTGACACCTTTTGTGGCATTCGGGTATATGAAAGCAAAGGCAGACAAGCATAGGCTGGAGGTTGATCCAGTTGCAGGCAGTGTAGTACAGGACATCTTTAAGATGAAACTGCAGGGAATGAGCCAGGATGCGATTGCCAACCGCCTGAATGAACTAGGTGTGCTTTCACCATTTGAATATAAGATTAGCAGCGGGAGTCATTATGAAACCGGGTTCCGACAGAAAGAGCAGGCTCTTTGGAGTTCTGTTACCGTACGCAGAATACTGGAAAATGAGGTTTACATTGGAAACCTTGTGCAGGGGAAACGTACGACACCGAACCATAAAGTGAAGCAGTCCTACGTAAAGCCGGAAGATGATTGGATCCGTATTGAAAAGAACCACGAGCCCCTGGTAAGTGAAAGGGATTTTGAGATCGTCCAGCGGCTTTTGGGGATGGATACCCGTACTTCTCCTGACCAGAATCAGGTGTATCTGCTGTCCGGCATTGCTGTATGTGCGGATTGTGGGGCACCGATGACGAGAAAGGTCTCAACAGTGGGTGGAAAGAAATATGCCTATTATTTATGTTCCACAAATAAAGAAACGAAACGCTGCTCCAGTCACAGGATCCCGGAAAAAGATCTGGAAAATGTGGTCTTGGTAATGCTGAAACAGCATATCCAGAACATCCTGCATTTGAAAAGGGTGTTGGAGTTTATCGGGACTGTACCATTTCAGGAAATCAATGTGAAAAAACTCCAGGACAGGCTGGAAAAGAAAAAAATGGAGACAGAACGCTGTAAGGAACTCCGCATGATGCTTTATTCCGATATGAAAGAGGGCATCGTATCAAAAGAAGATTATGTAGAACTTCATGCAGCATATGGAAAAAGGCT
>JAETQR010000109.1 GCA_021770615.1 Lachnospiraceae bacterium
ATCTTCTAATGTGGCGATGACATTTATGTTTAACAGTGCCTCCAACGATGAGTAAATCAGATATGTAAGTTTGCTGTTCACAACATTATTTTGAAGGCACTGGCAGAGATTCATCATAGGCTATCCAAGTAAGAGAGAAGATTTTCATCGGTTTTCCATGAGATTTTCTTCCCATTGGAACTATCGATAGCACAGGTCATGAGAGCTTTAGCTTTCATCTCCAAATTTACTTCAGCATAGATGTTCGTTGTGTTTATAGATACGTGTCCGAGCCAAGCACGGATCGTATTTATATCCACTCCTGCTTGCAGAAGATGTGTTGCGGTGGTATGCCGGATCGTATGTGGGCTAACTCTCTTGTCCCTTACGGAAGGGAACTGTAGTTCCAGTTTTTGAGCATACCGACTCACCACTTCGTATATTCCAAATCGGGTTATACGTTGGCCGTAGCGGTTTAAGAAGAGTGGTTCATCTGGCTTTCTGTCATTGATTATTGTCTTAAGGATTGCACAGACATTGTCCCAAAGGGGGCATCTGCGAGTCTTGTTTCCTTTCCCAACAATGGTTACCAAGGGGATTGTTGATTCACTTTTGCTTTTGGCAAGCGTCACGGATGATACGTTCAGGTCGGATGCTTCTTCGGCTCTCGCTCCTGTATTGTATAGGAAGATCAAAAGAGCGTAGTCGCGTCTGCCCTGAGCGGATCTCTGGTCGGGCAGAGATAGCAAAGCATCCATCTCAGACTTTTCAAGATACGTTATCATTTTCTTAGGGGCTTTCTTCTTAGGGATATTGCGTATGTTTCGGCTCCATTCCATATGCTCCGGAGAGTTCATGGATACATACTTTGCGAAGGCCTGTAATGCGGCAAGTCTTTGGTTTCGAGTAGCCACTGAGACGTTACGGGTTTCCTGCTGATTGTCAAGAAAGTCTGACACGACATTGATTGTCAGTTCCTGAAGGTGGAGCTTGTCTGGATTTTTATTACAGACATCTCGAAGGTAGCCAACAAGAAGTCTGAAGGTATCGCGGTAGCTACGTACCGTATTACGCGACAGATTCTTGGCAGCCAGCATATAGTCGGTGAGATAACGCCGCACCCAATAACTGAGATATATGGTTTTTTCATTCATGTTGATTTGTTTTGGGGTTTGCATATTCAAAGAATAGATTGGCCGCATCTGAGAGCAGTCCGGTAGTCATGGTAAGATACACAGTTGTGTAACTCACTTGTTTATGGCCCAGATAGGTAGATAACACAGGCAAAAGAGTCTGAACATCCTTACCATCTTGGTACCACTTTCTTAATCGGTTCACAGCGAACGTATGACGAAGATCGTGGATACGTGGCTGATACCTTGTGTTGTCGTTTCGGCTGATTCCTGCTTCTATACGTATCTTTTTGAAGATGCCGTTTATGCAGTTCAGTCTCATTGACGAGCCGTTACACATAATCCATAGAGATGTGTCTTCATCAGAGATCTTGCAGTTGTCCTTTCTCCATGAAAAGAACTTTTCAATCAGTCTCTTTACTTCCTCGTTGAAAGTGACAGTTCTTGACGTGTAAAATTTGGATTCATGGATTGTGATACAACAGTTTGCCAGATCCACATCTTTCATGCGAAGGCTCATGGTCTCTGAGATTCTTAACCCCAGCACATATGTCAACTGAAGGATTGCTTTGACGCATTCAGGATATGTGAGAGAAGGCCGTTTCTGATATGTCATGGCAGCTGAGAACAACTTCTTGAGCTCGATATCTGAGTAAATATACGGTGTTATTCGCTGCGGTTTCTTAGGCTTATCCATAGTCAAGGGTATTTTTGATACATACCCTCGTGACATGCACCACCGGAAGAAGCCAGACAGAGCAGCGTGACGCGTAAACCACTTTCGAGTAATCTCGTTGCCTCCTGATTGCAAAAAATCTGATGTGATGGATTCGGTTATCTCTAACAGATTCATATCTTTCCCCAGATAATTGCAGAACTGTTTCAGAAGATTCGCATTGGTTTTGAACGACTCTCCCAATGAACGTCTATACTCGACATATTTGTCAATGGCACTATTGAGCATCATAACTCAAGCACCTCCTTCCAGTCCATATCCGACACTTCCCTTAGTCTGGAGAAATTGACTTTGGCGTAGATGGCGGTAGTATCGATTTTCACATGTCCGAGCACATCTGCGACTTCTTTAAGAGAGTGTCCTTCATTGACCAGTCTCGTTGCGCAACTGTGTCGGTAACTGTGAGGACCATGATGCCTTATGTTGAGTTGCCTGCCTTCCAGAGATCTACTTGCCACTTGGTAAACTGTTGATGTACATATGCCGTGGAATGGAGCTCGGGTAGTAAGGAACACAAACTCCTGCTTCGGATACTTTGGACGAGCTTCAAGGATATATCTCAGAAGTGGCTGTGCAACCTCATCTATCAGAGGCATTACCTGCGGTCTGCATCCTTTTGCCCTACGCAGATGAATGACGCTATTCCGCCAGTCAATGTCCTTGAGTCTCAGTTCAGTGATTTCACTGGATCTCAAGCCATACATTGCTAAAAGCGATAAAATTGCATGATTCCTTATGCCCTGAATCGTCGGATTTCGCGTAGATTCAGTCAAGATAACTTTCACGTCATCCCAATGAAGATATGACGGAAGTTGCTCCATCGTGTACAGTCGAGGGGCGGAAAGTGTTTTCCACAAATCGTCTTTCACCCATTGTCTATCAGCCGCATATCTGAAGAAGCAACGTAGTACGGATACAAGCCCTGCAATAGTGCGTCGATTACACCCATTGTAATGACGTTCTTTGAGAAAACTGTCAATGTCTGTAGATTGAACATCGGCAAGCAATAAGCTTGAGCCCTGAAGGTAATTCATCAGATGACGAAGTATACTCAGACGGCTTCTATGAGTCTGGACAGAATATCCTTTGGATTCAACAAGCCAGTTGAGATATGACATGATCTTGTCTTTTTCGGGAAAATCATGTTCCTCCGGCTGGGCAAGTAGTCCCATATGTGAAAGCCAATTAGTTGTGACATGAATGAACGTCCGATAACTATTATAGGTACCGGATTTCTTTCGTTTGCTTGGATCCTCAACATCTCGCCATATAGCTGCCGCGTTTTGTATTTCACTCATGGTTACAAGAGAAGTAGATGGTAAATCAAGCAACTCTATGGCTGTCAGTTGATATTGTGCGATTCGTCTCAAAGTCACTGAAGGAACCCCCTGTTGTTCTTGAGCTTCCAGATATGCGAGCCGTTCCATATACATCGGTGAGACAAGGTGTCGAACTCGAAAGTATCCTCTTGGAAAAATCTTGCTGATTATATTATCCTCAGGATAATAGCGGTGATCCAGTCTTCCCAAATATGTCAACCATCTCTTGGACGCACCAAGAAAGCGACAATGGAAATTAACCTCCACGCGCATATCACACCGTTGTTGACGTGTCATCGAATCCCATTCAGATGTCTTTTGGACGATATATTCCAATGGAATCTCGAATGTGTCACTTTCTCTAAGGGCAAGAAGTTCATCAATTGCGATTAGCAGACCAGCCAATCCTCGCAAATGTCGAATGCCCATTCCATCTGCGTGTAGTTTGTGCAGATATGCTTGTCTTTGCTCAGAGAATGAGGCTTGCTCATGTCTTTGCAAATCCAAGAAGTTTGTGAATAGTAAATTAAACATATTGTAGAATTAAAAAATGTCTGATATAAAATATGACTATTTTCTTAACCCTAAAATTATGTTGTTATGATTAAAGTTAATGCACATACCCTTAATCACTTATCAGGTGATGCAAACATAAATGTCATCGCCACATTAGAAGAC
>JAETQR010000032.1 GCA_021770615.1 Lachnospiraceae bacterium
TTCAGGACTGTATTGGCGTCGCTGGTCTGGGTAACGGAACCGCATCCGAAATGAGATGCCGCCGCTGCAAAATAAGACCAGTAGGTTCCCACACCAGGTTTGTAATAGGAATTCCCACACCAGGAAACCGCATCTACCGGGGTAATGGTTGTTCCTGTCAGGTAGCTTGCAATCATGGCAAAGCTGGTGGGGCCGCATCCGCTGGAAGCAATGGAGCCTCCGCCGTAAGGGATGTTTCCGTAATCTGTCTGCAGGTAATGAGGAATCTGCATCCCGTTTGCCGGATAAGTACCGCCTGTGGAAGTCACGATATAATATCGAAGGACGTGATCCACATATTCCTTGTCACCGTATACAGAATAATTCCAGCCAGGACGGGCGCACATCATATCAGAATAAGCAATGGCGTTTTCCTTGGTATAACCTCCGTCCCGTGCCATCGCCCAGTCAATATAACCGGAGCCATAATTATATCCCTGCAGAGCCAGCTTGATCCGGTCCAGGTCTGTCGGCCCGGTACACCCGGCTTTTGTGAGTACGTGCTTTAATGCCTGGACCCCGCATTCGATGCTGTATTCCGGATCGGTAATGCTGCCCGGTGAATGGGAGTATTTCTGGTTGTATCCGCTTTCTGATGCCTGCATGACATCCGTTCCACGTCCTCCGGATTCCTGCATCATGACTGCCAGGATCAGCTCCACGTATTGTCCCATACCGTATTTGGAAGCGATCCGTTCTACTGTAGCCCGGTAAGCCAGCACCTCTTCGGATACATTTGCTGTCGCAATCCCGGAAGCAGACGAACCGAAAAAGAGTTCCAGGTTCTCGGCATAGGCTTCGGCCAGCTCTTTCTGCTTGTCCGTCAGATGGAAAACGTGGTCTGCAAAATAGGTGTCACCGGCATATTTCACAACATAATTGTGGCGTGTAAAAGTAACCGTTTTGGTCTGTGGTGTAGTGGAAGCATTTCCTGTTTCGCTATTGCCGGACTCCCCTTCTGCGCCCGCTTCCACCTGGACTTCCATGGTTACGGTCTCCGTTGATACATCATAAGAAAAAAGATCATCCTTATTATCCCGGATGACCTTCTGAAGTTCTTTGATATTAATTTCCTTGTAACTTTCCCTGCTGGCACAGAACTGCGCAATCAGCAGGTTGGAATTGACTGAGATGGAAGAGGCATAGGGATCCGTAATGGATACGGTATCCCCTTCCGGAACTTTGGACGCTTCCTTCTGGATTTCTGCCAGCACCTCATCATGACATTCCATTAAGACCTCCACGATTGCCTGGTTTGCTTTCTGCAGGTTTTCGTTGATCAGGGTGCCGCTGTTTAATACACCGGAGTTCTCCGACAGGTCCCCAAAGGTAAGTCCGGGAAGCATGGTCAGGAATAAGACCGGCAGCATCAGTGCCGCAGTAATGGCGGCTGCAGATTTTTTGAGCCCTTTCTTATGCTCAAGGGCCATGCCGATTGCAGCACCCGCAGCACCGCCAACGCCGCCTTTTACAGCTTTTGCAAATGGAGCTGCCCGTTTGGGTTTTAATAAATCAGAGACAGCCGTGCCTACACCGGCTGCTTCAGACAGACCGCTTTGCTGTTCTGCCAACTAAATACGGTCCTTCCTTTGAGGAGCCTGCGGAAGCTTCTGGACAATGGATTCGTGGTAGGCAACTTTTCCATCCTCCGTTTCGTAAGGTGTCTTACCCGCGGTTGGCTGGGCGTACTGTTTGTACCAGGTCGCGCCGTCAACGGACTGTACAGTATCGAATGTCCCCGGGGTGGGAGCCATATACTGGTCAGCATGGTACAAGGCGAAGTCCCGGCTTCCGGAATCGGCCGTTGTCTCCGTCCCGGTCATGCGCCCGCCGCCAATCTCCATGTTGGTAAATACCGGAAGAGGTTTGTCCTGTTCTTCCTTCATGCCCATATAGGAAATGAAGGCTTTTTCCGCCTCTTCCCCTTTGATAGAGCCGACCTGGCTGTAATTTCCCTGGGCGACATTGCTGATGACGTTGTTGGCAAAATCCCCGCCCTTGTTCAAGGAAGAGTGGTACATGGCGCTTCCGATGCTGGAGTGTTCCGTATATCCGGTCACATGGTTGACCGCGCTCCGTTCGGTCTGCCTTCCTACGGATCCGGCGAGCCCGCCAGACAGGAAATTTCCCCCTACGGCTGTATCGCCCGGAGAACCGGATTTCCGGTATCCGCTGCCTCCGCTGCTTCCGCCGCCCTTTAAGTGCGTGGCCCCGGCCAGGCTTCGGCCGGCGATCAGAAGCTCTGCCATCATGTTTCCGCCTGTATTCCCCACGTTGATGCCAAGGCTTGCCATGAAGGAATCAATCTTCTGGCTGACTTTCAGAAAGGCAATGGCGCACAAAAACCAGATGAAAACATTTCCGGTTACAGCCTCCTTTCCCTGGTCTGCCACGGCCTGCTCGACCTCAGCTTCTGTCAGTTCTGAAGCAAGAACCGGCATGGAAGTAAGAAGTACCATGCAGACGACCAGCAGAATTATATACAATAGTTGTTTCTTATGTTTCATCATCTTCTCCTTTCATCAGATGGACAGCGGGTTCGCAAGGAAGGTGCCGACCATGGAGGTAAAAAGCCTTAAACACCAGGCGTTCATTAATAATAGGAAGAATTGCCCTCCGAGCATCCGACACCAGCTTTTGAAAATGTTTCCGGTGGACTGGGAAGCTCCAGTGGCAAAGGCAACCGGCGCTGTAAAGACCAGAACCCCCAGTAAGATGTATCGTTCTGCCGCTTCAAAGAGGAGCTTGATGTAATTCCATGCCAGGATCAGTACCAAAATTAAAGCGATAAGAGCAACCGCCCCGTTTGCGCATACCCCTAAGATAACGGTTATGGCGGAGTTAAAATCTGCAAACTTTAAGGACGGCAGGTCATCGGTCAGGATCCAGCTGTAAGGCGTCCCCGCGATGTTTAAAAGCAGATCCACAATGTCCCTTGCATAAAAGGTTAGGAACAGGAAGAGGAAGGTCCGCATGGATAATTTCAGTGGATCCTCCGCCTCCACACCTGCCCCTGCAAAGTAATTTTTAAAAAGCTGCCAGACCCAGTTTAAAAGGATCAGCCCGATAGCCAGGGCCAGAAAGATCTGGTACATACTCTCGGCTGCCGGGAAGTAGCGGAGGAAGGTATCCATGGAGCAGCCCAGGGCGCCTAATACTGAAGTGGTGATGAGGTCCAGGATGTTCATGACCTGTTCTGCAATCCATTCCACGATTCCGTCTAAGATCTTCATGCGGATGCCTCCCTTCTTATCCTAGCCATTCCACTGGCCGCCCGCAAAGAACGGGGTGATGTAGGCCATGATGAATCCGAGCCCGTTTAAGATCGCCCAGGTGATGATGATCCGTTTGAGCCATGCACGGGACTCGTCCACGGTCTTGCCGGATTTGGAAAAGTTCATCATGAGCAAAGCGACGGATGCGGTTACCACGGCGGCAATGGTGGAGATCAGGACGATTTGGTTATAAACATCCTTCATGATCTCCTTTGCCTTGTCCCACACATTTGCCGCCATGACCGGCTGGACGCTGCAGGCTAAGAGCGTAAATAAAAGAGCCGCCGTATAGAGGTATTTCATGTAGTCTATGTGGCGTTTTGGTTTGCCGCGCATACAGCAAAAACGCTTTGTGAACGACTTGGGATTGGGCGGTGTTTCCTTGACTTTGTGTTGTCTCATATCAGTGTTGTCTCCTTATTCTTAAATCAGGCAGGGAGACGGTGCGTCTGCCCTGCCTATGGTCAATACCTGAAAGCAGGCTTCCTGTAATCTGCCGTCTTACAGGGAACGGAAAGATTACTTCTTTAATATGGAAAAGATGAATTGCCTCTTTCAGGATAGTTTCCTGCCTCTGGCCGGATTTTCCGGCAGTGCAGGGAACGCGTTACTCGCGTATTCTCCTGCATACAGTGATAAAAAAAGCAGCCCGGTCAATACAGGCTGCTTCTTACGGTTCCATATGAAGTTGTAAGTCCTTTTTCACCCCCTGCAGCAAAAAACGCAGCCAATATCCGGGATGAGGCAATGCCCCGGATACTGCTGCGCTGTTTCTGCACATAATTTTGACAATATCAATTTTAACATATGACTTTTACGGTGTAAATCGCATAACCGTGCCAGTTTAAGAAATTATTGTGCCATTTTTATAGCACATCCCAAAAGTGTTGGATTCCATTCTATTAGATACTGTTTGCTGATTCTGGGAACAAATATACTGATAGAAATGGTAGCAACGCTTTTGGCGTTGGGAAGAAATGGAGGCCGAATGGATGAAAGGATTAGGAAAACGGATTCAGAAATGCCGGGAGGAGGCAGGGATGACACAGGAGGCACTGGCAGAGCGTGTGGGAATCAGCTGGAATTATCTTGGGGCGATTGAACGGGAAGTGAAAACACCGAAGCTTACCACACTTGTCCGGATCATCAATGTCCTGGAAGTATCTGCAGATGACGTGATGCTGGACGTGCTTCTTGTTGGGAGGAAGGCGCGGTGTACAAAGTTAGAGGAGAAGCTTCAAAGCCTTCCGGAAAAGAAACAGGAGAAGCTCCTGCGGATCCTGGACTTTCTGATTGAGGAAGAGATAAAATAGCCTGTGCCGGTGTGCAGGTTATTTTTGCATTTATTTGAATTTGCGATCTAATGTAAATATCATCCAGGTTTTTCTAAACCTGTGATACGCATTATAATACTGGAAATATATGGTAATAAAGCAATATATGATGAAAGCTCTGCTTTTCTTTGCTATACTGATTCTGATAGCGTTGGAACTACATCTATTAGAATCAAGGAGGGAGTATGAGCAGAAACAGGAGAATATCTGGAATCAGAGTTGCATGGTTTATCGCGGGGATGTGTATTGGAGGGGGTTTAGCAGGATTTAAGATGCAGGATATTCCGGCTGAAGGACAGGAAACAGGAAAGACATGGGAAAGGCAGGAACAGTCCCCGGCAGACAGTACGCTTGATGATCCGGCAGAGTGCTATCTGTGCGGGAACCATAACCGGAGCCTGATGAACATGTTTCGGGGAAGAGATGACCTGGGAGTGATCTGTGTCAATGACTGGTATGTGATGGATATGCAGATCCGGGATCTGGACGGGATGGGCGGAGGCGGTTCCGGCTGGACCGTTGGTGCAGAGGGAGCCTGCAGCTTTCATACGGACCGGAATTCGGAACGGGGGATTTCAGAGGTTACGGTAGAATATGGTACAAACAGTATCTTTGATGTGAAGAAGGTGCAAGATCACTTGTGCCAGACCTGTCTGGATAAGTTATTGGATGTCATGGATTGTTATGGATATGAAGGAGAAGAATCAGGGGCAAGGGATATATGTCTGGTGGATTTTCAGACGCTGGAGCTGTATTCCCTGCAGGAGCATTACATATCCCATTATATCCGGGATTATTATGTCCAGGTAGACGGACGGGATGGGGAGAAACTGGAGGTGACAGGCATCTATACGCCGGTACTGGAGAATGGGGAGCGGACAACAGACGTTGCAATGGAATCGGAAAACAAGTATAATTGACCTATCTTAAATTAAGAAAAGGGTGTCTGTCATGATAAATTGTATCGTTGTTGGAGCTGGCGGATTTATAGGGGCGGTCTGCAGATATTTAATAGGAATGATTCCTTTGAAAGAAGGATGTACATTTCCCATAAAGACATTCATGATAAATATAGTAGGTTCTTTTCTGATTGGAATTGTTGCTGCATTGGCAATGAAAACAGAATCTCTGGATTCCAGAACCGTATTATTTCTGAAGGTCGGGATATGCGGGGGCTTTACTACATTTTCCTCCTTCGCATTGGAGACGACAGATTTGATGAAAGACGGGAAGATGCATCTGGCCGCCATTTATACCGTACTCAGTGTTACGCTTGGGGTATTGGCTGCATTCGCAGGCCAGGGAATTGTGGGAAAGGGATAAAAGGACGATGGGCAGAAGGGGATATGTTCCGGAGGATGAAAAACAGTTTACCGGGAAGCAGTTAGAATTGCTGCAAAAAGCAGCAGATGAAGTGCAGTTCCTCCTGGACAGGGGATATGACGTCAAACCTGTCACGACTTTTGTTGGCAACCATTACCTGTTTTCCGAGCGGCAGCGACTGGCTCTGTCACGGTCTGTGTCAGCCAGGGAATCTATTCAGAAACGGGTGAATAAGGAGCTGCTGCAAACAGAAAGGGGACGCTCGCCAGAGACGGTGCATATAGATGGTTTTAATACGGTTATCACATTGGAAGTAGCGTTGTCGGGCTCTCCTGTGTTTTACTGCAGGGACGGGACACTGCGTGATCTGGCCGGATTACGGGGAACATACCGCGTCATTGACAAAACGCAGACAGCGATTGAATTGCTGTTTAGGCAGTTGGAGCTTCTGCGTATATCTGAGGCGGTTTTTTATTTAGATGCACCTGTATCTAATTCAGGCAGGCTGTCAGGGTTGATCCGGCAGTGTGCGAAGGGATACGGCATATCTGTGCAGACACAGATTATTTCGGATGTAGACCGGGTTTTAGAACAGATGGAAGGCGTGATCAGCGGGGATGCTATTATTTTAAACCGCTGTAAGAGCTGGCTGAATGTGATGCCGTTGATCATAGGGAAGATGGATCATGTCTGGAAGATTCGGCTCTGATGTAACGTACTGGAAATAAGGAATACATGGACAAAGGATGCAGGCAGGGAGGTGAACAGAATGTGGAAATGTCCAAAATGCGGCTGTACATTTAAGAATACCAATCAGGAGCATTACTGCGGTGAGGCTCCGAAAACAATTGAAGAATATATAGAACGCCAGCCAGAGCAGGCCCGGCCCTTTCTGCGGCAGATTAATGGCACAATAAAATCCGCATTACCGGATGCCGTGGAAAAGATATCATGGAGTATGCCGACTTATTGGAAAAAACATAACCTGATCCAGTTTGCGGCTTTTAAGAAGCATATCGGATTGTATCCTGGCCCTGAAGCGGTGGAGACATTTGCGGACAGGCTAAAGGAATATAAGACAAGCAAAGGAGCCATACAGCTTCCATATGATAATCCTCTGCCGCTTGAATTAATTGGAGAGATTGCAAAATGGTGTGAAAAGGAGAATGGCTGCTAATGGATACGGATGTTTTAAGTTTCTTCGATGAGCATATGGATTCCCTGGACTTTTACGAAGCTTTTGAGAGCAGCGTGAGGAAAGAGATTAAAGATGTACGGATAAAGGTACAGAAAACCCAGATTTCATTTTATAACAGGCACTTATTTGCATGTGTCTCATTTGCAAAGGTTCGCAGGAAGAAAGACTGTCCCCCAAATTATATTGTTATTACATTTGGCTTGAATTATAAGTTGGAATCACCGAGGATTGAAGCGGTATCTGAGCCTTATCCGAACAGGTGGACGCATCATGTTTTGATATCAGATCCTGGTGAGATTGATGAGGAGCTGATGGGATGGATTAAAGAGGCGGCGGCTTTTTCTGATAAAAAATAAATTCTTTCATATTTGGATATAGAAAAGTAAAGGAGAAACAAACTGTGGCGGTAGAAAATGGAGTATGGACGATGCATGGCATGGATTGGAATGATCCGTACCGTATCCGTTCCTTTAGGGAGCTAATTAACTGGATTAATGAGATTGGCTTTCTGCCTTTCTTTAAAAATGAAATTGAAGGCTTCTCAGTTGAAGAGCATACGTCCAATCTTTACTGGTGGACAGGAAACAAAGAACAGGATCCATGGGAGTGGCGTGAACTCATCGCGAGGAGCGGTGAAGCAGCATATGGGAAGTTCTTTCATAAAAAGGCCGGATTCATTTCGAAAGAATGGTTCCCTTATTTTGCAAATTACCGGAGAGACGGTTATGATTTTGATGCAAGGTGGGAGGATGGTCTTGCAAGTATGCGCTGCAAGAAGATTATGGATAAATTTGAGGAACGGGAAGAATGGATGAGCCATGAACTGAAAAAACAGGCAGGATTTGGCAAAGGCGGAGAAAAGAATTACAGCGGCATCATCACAGAGCTTCAGATGCAGACCTATCTTATCACACGCGATTTCCGGCAGAAACGGAATAAAAAAGGCACGTAATATGGAATGGCGGTTTCTGTCTATATGACTCCGGAAGAGCTGTGGGGACATAATCTGGTAACGTCTGCATATAAAGAGACGCCGGAGACATCCGGAGAACGTATTTACAGGCGTGTGATGGAGCAATATCCGAATGTGTCAGAAAAACAGATAAAGACTTTGGTGAAATAAAGGAGGGCTTTAGGCTTGATCAACAGGGAAGATATGCTGGAACTGACCAGGCGGATGACGCCGGCCCGGACATCCATGACGAGGGTGGCCGGGTGTTACATAGACCGGGATGGGGAGTTTGACGGAAGCTTCAATACCAATTTCCTGAAGCTTTCCGGTTCCGACAGAGCGAAAAATCTGAAACTGGCAAAGACGGTGCCGTTTTCCGATACGAATAAGAATCTGAAGAAATATGAATTTGTACCGGAAGCACAGAAACCAGGAAGCATGTGGCAGTTACTCATGGCCATGAAGGAATGTGGATTGAAGAATGACGCTTTGATGGATACGTTTTACGATGTAGTTATGGAGCGCTACACTGCAGATTCCGAATATGCCATCCTGGTATTCCATGACCGCTATGATATTCCGGCGAAGGCATCTGATAAAGAGCGGTTAGGGGAATCGGAGGAAGTGTTTGAATATCTGATTTGTGTGGTCTGCCCGCTTTCCGGAGAATACGAGCCGGGAGAACCGGAGTGCGGATTCCTGTTTCCTGCATTTACAGACCGGTGCGGGGATCTGAACCATGTAAATGTTTATCAGAAAAATCCGGCTAAGCCGCATATGGAACTCGTAAGGGAGATTCTGGGGGCAGAATAATAGAAATGAACAAAAAGAAAGGTGGAGGCGGGATGGCATATAAGCCGGAATTATGGGCGGAGGCAAAGAAAAAATGTCGGTTGAATGAAGAGGAAATCCGAATGGCGAAGGAAATGGGACTGAATCCGAAAAGCCTGATCAAAAATATTCCCAGTCCCAGGGAGCAGTGGAAACAACCGGTGAAGGTCTGGATTCATGAGATGTATGAAGATAGATATGGAAAAAAGAAGAACAAAGCGGCATCGTCTTAGCGGTGCTGTTTTCTTTTGCATATCCAGATAATAAATCGTAATGCATATCTTCCGTGCGGGTCTGCTTTAAGGTATAGAAACAATCCAGGCGCAGATAATAATGAAAAAAGAATTTGAGGTGAAGATATGGCAGTCGCACATAAAGGAAGTATTTCCATGGGGCTGGTGCTGATTCCCATAGGAATGTATAAGGCAACTCAGGATCATGATATCCATTTCAACCAGCTTGATAAGGAAAGCAAGGCCCGGATCAAGTATAAAAAATACTGCAGCCATTGTGGAAAAGAAGTGACGGCAAATGATATCATAAAAGGATACGAATATGAAAAAGACAAATATGTTGTCATGACGGATGAGGAGCTGGAGAAGATCAAGACCAGGAAAGACAAGACCATCCATATCATCCAGTTCGCAAAAATGTCTGAGGTAAATATGATCTATTACGAAAAGGATTATTATGCCGTTCCGGATACAGGTGCAGAGAAGGCATACGAACTCCTCCGCCAGTCTCTGCTGTCCCAGAAGAAAGTCGCTATCGCAAAAACCGTAATGGGAACCAACGAAAAGCTCCTGGTACTATATCCTACAAAGGAAGGCATTATCGTAAAGACATTATTTTACCATGATGAGATTGCAGCAATGCCGAAAGCGGTTCCTAAGATGAAACTGGATGAGAATGAGCTTAATATGGCTAAAATGCTGATTGAGAATATGACAAAGCCTTTTAAAGCAGAAGAATTCCGGGATGAATATCAGGCGAGGCTGCGGGAGGCGATCATGAAGAAGATTCAGGGACAGGAAGTTGTTGCAGTGGAAAGCAGCGGGCCATCCAATGTCATTGACCTGATGGAAGCCCTGCAGAAAAGCCTGGAACTATCAAACAATCCAGATGAGGACAGCAAAAAGCAGCTTACGGGGACCGCATGATGGGGATTTATGAAGCCCGCAGCGCAAGTCCTATGCTGATTGCACAGCAGACGGAAGCATTCGATGATCCAGACTGGATCTATGAACTGAAAATGGATGGTTTTCGGTGCCTTGCTTATATTGAACGGAATTCTGTAGACTTTCGCAATAAACGGAATATGCAGATGATGCCGAAATTTCCAGAGCTTGCAGATATCTATAAGAATGTAAACGGAAGATGTATTTTGGATGGGGAAATCGTAGTGCTTGCAGACGGTGTGCCGGATTTCTACCGTCTTCAAAAACGCACTCTGCTGACTGACACATTTAAGATTGAACTGGAGGCAGGCCGGTTTCCGGCTTCTTTCGTGGCATTTGACTGTATTTATCAGGGGAATCAGGAGCTGGTTTTTCAACCACTTATGGAAAGAAAATGGAAGCTTTCAGGGATGATTACGGAAAGTGATAGGATTGCAGTCTCCCGTTATATCGAAAAAGAGGGAACGGCGCTTTATCAGGCGGCAGAGGCGAGGGAACTGGAAGGGGTTGTAGCAAAAAGAAAAGAGAGCCTTTACTTTATGGGGAAGCGGACAAAGGACTGGGTAAAGTTTAAACGCATGGCAGATGAAGAATTCATTGTCGCGGGATATATACAAAAGGGGGAACATACCTTTAGCCTGGTACTGGCGAAATACCGGCTTGGCAGGCTGGTTTATAAGGGACATGTCACCTCCGGAGTGACAAAGGATGCAGTAATGCATCTGAAGAAAACAGGAAGGAATCCGTTTCAGATGCTGCCGATAGGGAACGAAAGCGCTGTCTGGGTAAAACCAGATCAGGTCTGTGTGGTGGAATATATGCCAAATACGCTGCATTCCCTCCGGCAACCGGTTTTTAAAGGATTTCGTGATGATATCCTCCCGGAAGATGTGCAGGTAAGTGATGAGCATATAAAATAACGTCTGGAAAAAGGCAGGGTCATTCATGCCGTACTTTGAAATACATCATAGAAAAATCCTGATACTTGTGTTAAGATGGTGACATGAAATCGGAAGTTGTGGAGAACATTTCTATGAAAATATTGGTAGATGCGGATGCCTGCCCGGTTGTTTCCATTGTTGAGCATGTGGCAAGTAAATATAGGATACCAGTCATTCTCCTGTGTGATACGAACCATGTACTGCAGTCAGCGTACAGTGAAGTCAAGGTGATTGGAGCCGGTACAGATGCAGTGGACTTTGCACTGGTTGGCTTATGCCAGAAGGGAGATCTGGTGGTAACGCAGGATTATGGCGTTGCTGCAATGATTCTGGGGAAGGGAGCTTATGGAATCCATCAGAGTGGGAAATGGTATACGGATGAGAACATTGACCGTATGCTGATGGAACGGCATATCAGTAAGAAGGTACGGTGCTCAAAATCAAAGCATCATCTGAAAGGACCTGCAAAACGGACAGCAGAGGATGATATAAGGTTTGAGGAGGCACTGGAGCGGCTGATTTTGAAAATACTTTGACCCAGAAAAGTTGCAGGGAAGATGAAAAGATACAAGGAATTGATGATTGATTAAGTGGAGTGTGGAATATGAAGATTCAAACAGTACAGGGTGATATTACAGAGGTTGAAGATTTAGAGGCTATCGTAAATGCAGCGAACAGAAGTCTGCTTGGAGGTGGAGGCGTTGACGGAGCCATACACCGGGCGGCAGGAAAAGAGCTGCTGGAAGAATGCAGGACACTGAACGGGTGCAATACCGGAGAAGCAAAGATTACGGGCGCATATAAACTGCCCTGTAAATATGTGATCCATACAGTGGGGCCGGTATGGCATGGCGGTAAAGACGGCGAGCCAAAGTTGCTGGCAAATGCTTATCGGAATTCTTTGCAGACGGCTGTTGAAAACGGTATCCGGACGATTGCATTTCCGTCCATATCCACAGGAATTTACAGCTATCCCGTAGACCAGGCGGCAGCGATAGCTGTGAGGACGGTGAAAGAGTTCTGCATCCGGCATCCGGATGATATTGATATTGTACGTTTCGTGCTGTTTGATGCGGATACGCACCGTGCCTATGACCACGCAATTTACGAAGCCGAAATAAATCAGGAATAAGGCCTTTTCTATATGGATGACAGCCTAAACTAAGGGAGAACAGTATGGAACACCTGCGATGCGTAGTTGAAAGGATTACTTATACGAATACAGAAAATGGTTACACCGTATTAAAGGTAGCGGCTAAGAACTATAACGACCTGGTCACTGTTGTCGGAATCATGCCGGATACGCATGTTGGCTCTGTTCTATCTCTGGAGGGTTTCTGGAAGATGGATGCCAAATACGGCAGGCAGTTTTCCGTAGAGAAGTTTGAAGAGATTCTCCCTGCAACAGTCTATGGAATTGAGAAATACTTAGGTTCCGGTTTAATTAAAGGTGTCGGGCCGAAGTTTGCAAAGCGGATTGTCCAGAAATTCGGAAAGGATACACTGGATGTGATCGAGGATACGCCGGATGAACTCATTACAGTGGAAGGGATAGGGAAGATCCGCGTAGAACGGATTAAGAAGAGCTGGCAGGAGCAGAAGGAGATCAAGAATATCATGCTCTTTCTGCAGAGCCATGAAGTGAATACCACCCATGCCACAAAGATTTTTAAAACCTACGGAAGTGACAGTATCAGCGTGGTACAGGAGAATCCTTATCGCCTGGCAGACGACATCTGGGGAATCGGATTTAAGACTGCGGATATGATCGCCGAAAAACTGGGTATTGAAAAGGGACGCTTTATCCGTTTGCGGAGCGGACTGTTCTATACATTAAACAAGCTGGCAGAAGACGGTCACTGTTATGGGGACAGGGAACAGCTGATTAAAAAGGCGGTGGAACTTTTGGAAGTGGATACCCCGGAGCTGGAGATCACATTGGATGAAATGCTCCGCACCGAGGATGTGATCAGAGATGAAGAAGCAATTTATCTGCCGCCCTTTTTCTTTTCTGAGACCGGGTGCGCCAAAAGGCTGATCAAACTGTTGATGTCCGAACGCAGGATGAAAATGGATGTGCAGGCAGTTCTGTCGCAGGTTCGCAAGCAATCGGATATTACATACGATGAGATCCAGTTGGAAGCGATCCGTACAGCGGTTTCATCGAAAGTGATGGTTCTGACCGGCGGGCCGGGGACCGGAAAAACGACTACAACTATGGGAATTATTTCCGCCTACCGGATGGCCGGATGCAGGATCATACTGGCGGCGCCTACCGGAAGAGCGGCAAAAAGGATGTCTGAAACTACTGGGATGGAAGCGAAAACGATTCACCGGCTGCTGGAATATAAACCTCCGGAAGGATATCAGAAAAATGAAGAAAATCCTTTGGAGGGTGATGTTCTGATACTGGACGAGTGTTCTATGATTGATGTGATGCTTATGTACAATCTCCTGAAAGCGCTTCCGGAACATATGACATTGATTATGGTGGGCGATACGGACCAGCTTCCTAGCGTAGGAGCGGGAAATGTCCTGAAAGATATCATCGCCTCGAACCGGATCCCGGTTGTGCGGCTGACCAAAATATTCAGACAGGCGCAGGGAAGCAGGATCATCATGAACGCTCATCGGATCAACAAAGGCAAACCTATTGATATGCGCGGCGGTAAGGAGTCCGATTTCTTTTTTGCCGGAAGAGATACCAACGAAGAAGTGGTGGACACGCTGGTTAAGTTCTGTACGAAGAATCTGCCCCGCTATTATCATGTGGATGCCTTTCAGGATATCCAGGTGCTTGCACCGATGCAGAGGGGGATCTGCGGGGCGGCAAATTTAAACCAGGTGCTGCAGGAAACCATGAATCCGTCCAAAATCTTCCTTCGCAGGGGCGGCACACAGTATCGGCTTCATGATAAGGTCATGCAGATCCGTAACAATTACGATAAAGAAGTTTTTAACGGCGATATCGGAACTATTTGTAAAGTTGACATGGAGGAACGGGAACTGATAGTAGATTATGAAGGCCGGGAAGTTCTCTATGATGTCAGCGAGCTGGATGAACTGGTGCTGGCCTATGCGACCACGATCCATAAGGCGCAGGGAAGCGAATATCCGATTGTAGTCATGCCTTTTACCATGAGCCATTTTGTGATGCTGCAGAGAAACCTGCTATACACAGGGGTTACTAGGGCAAAGAAGATCCTGGTGCTGATCGGGGAGAAAAAAGCGGTCAGTTATGCCATAAAGAATGAGACTACCGCCGCAAGAAATACGAAGCTTGCCAAACGTCTGATGGAGGGCAGCATGGAGTCAAAGACTGTAGAGGTAGATATTTTGAAGCGACGGTTAAATGGTGAAAATGAAAGTCAGCTGGAAAAGAAACCAAAGACGATGATCTATAAGAATCACATGCAGCCGATGAGGATTGAAGAGGAACCAGCTGGGTATGGGGGCGATTTATTTGAACGGCTGGCATGTTCTAGGTTTCGGAGCAGTTTTTCCTTAAACGCCAACGACAGGGCATATATTGCTGACAAGGGAATGGATACCATACGTCGCCATGCACATGATTTCGTAGAAAAGCGGCTGGCTCCTTCCGAACCACAGAATGATGGAAAGCAGACGCCGATGAGAGGACATCCGGTGTTTGTTGCCCAGCATGCGACAGCTACTTGCTGCAGAGGATGCCTGGAGAAATGGCATAATATCCCTAAAGGCAGGGAACTGACCATACAGGAGCAGGATTATGTAGTAAATGTTATTTTACAGTGGATAGACGGGCAGAAGGCTCAATAAAAATATTTGTTGATCTGATGCCCACAGTAAGAGTATAATGTCAATATATACTGCATCTATTTTGGCGAGGGGATGCAAAGGGGGACTTGAAATTTCCAAGTCCCCAGTGTATAATCAAGAAAAAGAAGGTACTCAGATGCAAGATCTGATGCCCTCAGTCAAAATGATAAGTAAAATAGAAATAGCATCCTTGACTTTGGACGGTGTAGGATGCTATTTCTTATTATGTCGGTCTATATAAGTCAAAGCCGCAAAGATCACCAATAGTAATGTTAAAATTTCCATTGTGTTCATGGGCATCACCCTCCTTCTTTACTAGAGGGCAGGAACGAAATGCATCCGTTTTCTTCTTTTAATGATTATAGGACATAGTATAACATGAGAGTGATCTGCAGGCAATAAGGTAAGGGTCTTAGCGAAGAATCTAATATTGAAATTATAGATTCTGCCGGATAATCCGGGAAATCAATCCCACTGCTACATTCCGCTCTTCATCAATGTGCGTCACGACAAAGGATACTTCATCCTTCTTTCCTACTGTCCGGCTGTCATAGCAGGAGTGGGCAATGGCATTGACTCCAATGGAGAGCCGGACAAATACTGTCCCCTTGTGGATATCTTCCACGGTTCCGGCATATTTGCCTTGAATCTTGCATTTCTTCATGTTCTCCTTGCTGGTATTGCCTTCCACACTCTTGACATCTGCCTTGACTGTGATCTTATCCAGGCTTTCAGCAGTCACGGACAGGATACGCACCAGGATATGTTCGCCTACATGGAATCGCTCCCGTGCGTCCCCTAACCAGTCAAAGGACAGATCGCGTGCCAGGATGGAAGTTTCCACACCAAAAATCTCTGCCCGTACAACCTTTTCTGCAACAGCGACAACCCTTGCCTGCACGATACGGTCTTCATAGATCTTGGGACCTCCGGATGCATCCCGGTCCAGATAAAAGATCTGGCGTTTCTTCAGCATAGCCTCTTTCCGGCTGGCAACCACACTTCTCGATTGGGCATCCAGTCCCTTCACAATAAAGTCGATCTCACAGCCGAGCATGTTGTTAAGGACTTTGTTCTGGCGGAGGGAAATGTCTCCGTAATCATGGGATTCATCCTGCACCAGATTAATCATCATCTCCGTGATTGGGATGACGGTACGGAAGTCCTTATAATAAACGATGGCAATTAAACTTCCATTCTCCGTCTTTTCAATTCCGCCCAACATCCCGGTTAGAATTTTCTTTGTACGGTAGGCATTC
The DNA here is from genome assembly GCA_021770615.1 of Lachnospiraceae bacterium. Next base: position 16,129 of record JAETQR010000032.1, read on the forward strand.
TGGATCTCGTGCCAGATGAGGTCTGCCTTCGATTGTGCTGTTTCCAGCACAGCATCAGAATCAAGAGTTAATACAGGTACGTTTGTGATTGTGTTCTGTTCGTTTTGCATAAATGGTCTCCTTTTCGTTATGACATGATTGAATTTTTATCTAATGGAACCATCTCTGGTTCATCCGGACATAAGTTATCTGGCGGCCTGTCTGAAGAATCCGGAAATGGTGGTTCCTGATAAATGTGTTTTGTGGTTTCATTAGGTGTTGCCAGTGGCTTACGGGGAGCTGAAGCGGCACCGCTTTTCTGCCTGCGCGGTTTCGTAGGAGCTTTGGGGAGGTAGTCATACTCTTCGGTTTTCCCCTCCTCCCGCCATTTCGGGATATATTCTGCCGCTTTTTTGGTCACCAGTTTTTTTGCATCCGGGTGCAGTGTGTAATCATATTTCTGAACTTTCAGCACTTTCTGCCCTCTTAAGATAATGAGTGCAGTATCCAGAGGGAGCCGCAGGATCTCATCCGGTGTCAGGAGCTTCCGCTTGCCGATGGACTGGGTTTTCCGGTATTCCGGAGAATAATCTGACACCCGCCAGGTGTTGAGCTGCTTCGCTTCCGAACTGACACCCACAGTCACGTCTCCAGAGCGCGAACTGATAAATTCAGCTGTTACTTCATCGGTGCATCCTAAGAATAATTGAGTATCGCAGTTCCCTATAATTTCCTGCCATTGGTTGAAGGGATAGCGGTTCTGCATCTGGGGCAGGTTTTGGAAAATGCACGAAATGCTTAGGCCCCTGGAACGGCAGACAGAAATCTTCTTATTCAACTCCAGGATAGCCCCAGTGTTGGCCAGCTCATCCGCGAGGATATGTACTGGGACTGGCAGATGGCCGTCTACTCCGTGTTTATCCGCAAACCGTACCAGCTTGATAAACACAAAGGTCATAAACAGTGATGACAGGAAATCAAAGGTGCTGTCCTGGTCGGAGGTAATGCAGAAGTAAGCGCATTTCTGCTTCCCCGGCAGTGTCAGGTCAATCTCATCATAGGAAGTGATCTGCCGGATCAGCTTATTCTGGAACACCTGAAGCCTGGCTCCAAGCCCAATAATTACCCCGGACCGCACCGTATCACTTGCCTGCTTATAGATGCAGTAAGGAACCTTTGCCGGATGGCTGACCGGAAGCAGGTCAAAGAGGCTGTTCAGTTCCTTTTCGGAGCTGAGCGTCAATAGTTTGTATACCTGTCCGATGTTCTTGGACTCTGGAGGGAATCCCTGCTCTACATAGAGAACCAACGCCTTTAACAAATTTAGTTCCGCGTTATCCCAGAAATGATCCCCTTTTGCGGAACCTGTATTCTGGATGATAACATCCGAAAAAACCTGCGCCATGGTCTCCTGTCCGTCAATTTCCATCAGACAGTTCCATGCGTCCGAGTTCTCCGGATTCACAAGGTTAAAACACCGCACCGTGTAGTCCTCATTCTCCAGATATCTAGCCATGCTTTCGTACAATTCTGACTTTGGATCTGTAATAATTAAACTCTCCCCGACTCCGCCATTTTTCCCACGTGCGACACACTGGAAAATCATATTACGGGCAAATGCCCTGGACTTCATAGAACCGCTGGCACCATAGACGGCAATGTTGCGGTTCATGCGTGTTTCATAAGGAAGGCAGACCGCCTTTCCATTCAGCTTTCCAAGAATTGTCCCTTTGGTTTTCTTCACATGGTCTGTCAGCTCCAGCACCTTGTACATCTCATCCGGTGTCATAAATCCGGATGTGCCATAGGTGCCTTTCAGGGAGTAATTTAGGTTGCGCTCTTTATCAAAGACTTCCCCGTTCCGGTCAACGCCCATCCTCATCAGCAGAAAAACCAGAAGTCCGAGTGCAAGAAGGCAAAGAAAAATCCCATACAGGTTATATGGGAACTGAGCCAGTGCTAATAAGCATGCCATCGGATGCAGGGAGGGAGCCTTTGGGTAGGAACCGTTACCGGCGAAGTTGCCGGCGCTGGTCCAAACCTTGTAGTTACCGATAAATTGTGCAATATAGCCTCCGGCATATAAAATGCACAGGAAGATCGGAAGAACGAAAATAAACTTCCACCATTTACGGTTCATGTAAAAACTCCTTTCTGAATTTAACTAGGTCAATGCTGGAGAAATTGACATTTTTGTTCATAAATTTCTTCAAGACCGGAATCTGGAAATCAAAACAGATCAGGTTCCCGGACATACCATAGACATCCAGTCCTTTATTAAACCGGCAGATTCTCTGCATATCAAAATCATATGCCAACAGTGTCGGCGTTCCATTAGAAGCAACAGCATCGTGCTCAAATGGAACATCACCCTGAAGTTCTTCCTGATCGGACAATAAAAGTTGATCCAATACTGCCATCATTTCTGGCTTTACCAACAATCTTAATAAGGTTTCACCCTGGTCGTTACTGGGGAGAAAATGAAAATGATCAAAGGAATCATCCAGCATAAACAGGCTCCTCTTGTATCCGCCTGTACTGGTCAAGAGCCGGAGGGCCGTTTCCATCGTGTCGCCAAACATCATTGCGCGGATTTTAGGATGTCCGTTGTAAGGGAATCCCTGCAGAGAATGCTGCAGGAACGCGTTCAGTTTTATTTCTGTCTTGTGTTCCCACTTTAAAATGCTGCTTCCAGTGTTATAAACAGCATAAACGTATTGCGGTGCCAGCAGGATTCCAAGACTGCGGGAGCTTTTTATCTTTAGAGTGACCTCACCGAGTTCCTTGATTTCCCTGGATGAATAAAAGCAGGGAAGCGACTGTAGGTCAATAGCTTCCCTGGCAGTGGAAAAAATGTGCGGTTTCTCATCATAATAGAATGGAATCTTTACATGAGAAAGCGTTAGATAGGTCTGCGCCTTCTGGTGAAGCCGGAGTCTTCTTGACACTTCGCTTCGGATATGGTTTGTCTCAGTACTGCCGGTGAAAAAGTATTGAAAGCGGGCGGGATGATTGGAAGCCAGCATATCCTTGGCCCGTTTCGTCAAACGGTAACCCCGCAGCCTGTCTCTATAGTGGGTACGGATCAGCTTATCCGCCTTTAACTCTGTAATTACCTTCTCAGCATAAGAAGGGCTGTAAAATAGTCTGTTCAGCTGGTCGGCCGGAAATTCCCCACTGATTCCGGTCAGCTCCAGCAGTTGATATTTCTGGGTATTTGGTCTTAGCAAATTAGTATCACCTCAGTTCATTTAGATACGCATGTTAGCCTACACTTGGGTAGGATGTTCCTCTCTTAAATCTCAGGAATAAACAGGAAATAAGAGAGGAATATCGTATTTTTACACAAATCGGGTTTTCAGTGAAAAAAATCAGGAATTATCCGATATGTTTTTTATGGCAGTTTCATGGTCGGCTAACCATTTTGGAAAAGCAGATTTTTCCATAATATGAATGACTGTATGATCTTCCGCTCCCATTTCTGTCATATGGTGGATGTCACAGAACTTCCCGCTGTCATCTATCAGGGCATGGGTGGAAATAACGTCCAGAATCTGTTTGAATTCCAGGTTATCATAGTCCCGGATTCGTTTCTCGGAGAGTGATTTATCATATACTTGAATGAAGCATACAATACAGTCCCGGTAAAGCGGAAAACTTTGTTCCTTCACAAATTCATGCAGAGCATAGTTCAGAGGATCATGCAGAAAAGCCGTGTTGGATCTTAGTTTTCTCTTTGGAAACAGGGCCGGCAATGTGACAGATAATATACCGTTATTCAGGGATATATGGATTCCCTGAGCCTCGGCAGCGTGTTTCAGATAGTCGGATTCACCAGTAAAATCTGTGATATAGACCAGCCTCCTCAGCTGGCAGGCAAGCCGTTCAGCTTTATATGCAGCCTCGGTACTTAATTCCTCATAATTTGCACTGTGCTTTTGAAAATCAATGTTCTGCAAAGCAAAAACAGTATTCTGCAGTTTCACAAGTTCGCTTTCTACCTTCTGTGTTTGTTTATAAATTGCTTTTTTGTCCATAAAATCATCCTCATTTCTTTTGTTTTGTGTAGTAATTGACAGTCCCTTCGGGGCTTACCAAACAAAATGCCGTTATCCCGTCAATGTTGACTTGTGCGGCCTGCTGTTCAGATTCCAGTATAACCAGACGGTTTGTATCCTTGGCAGGAAGGCTTGCCACTACGTGGTTGATCAGCACTTCCTGTCCCGGATTTACGTAGATTACCTCATATGCTTCATCCTGTGAGAAAAAATGAAGCTTAACCGGAAATTCTCCGCTGGTGTGGTAGACAACCGCCTCTTTGAAGTCCAGAAGAACCCAGACAGCGGCAATCATGCCGTAATCCGGGGTGTCAGAAGCTTCTGGAGTATCGCATAGAAGGTCTCTGTCCTGGTCATAGTAGATACGCCCCTGCTTGATCAGGCTTGTAATCAGGGCTTTCATGGAAGTCCTGTTACGAATAAAAAACTGCAGTACCTGTTCGTACTGCAGCGCATGGTAGGTAGTAATGAGTTTTAGAAGACGCTCACCTTCCCCTCTGTAAATTTGGTTTCTTGATTTCATGACGTTCTCCTTTGTTACATGGATTAACAGGTCTCTGCATAGACTGTACGTATTATGTGCGTGTCATATACATATGACGTATGTACAGTATGCGTGCTATACTCATGTTGCACTGATTTTTAATCATGGTATGCATGGTATACGTACAGGCTATGTATTGTCCTGCTGTCAATGATCAGTTTATGGGTTACAAATACGGAAATACGGAATCTGATATTGGCAGTTCCTTCCGTGCGCTAAAGTAAAAAACAGCACCCTGTAAAGGTGCTGTGAAAAGAGAAAACTTTAAGCAATACCATTATAACACGCGCGGATATACGGTTCAATCGCAGAACCGTGCCAATGAATGACAATTCAGTGCCAATTCTAAATATTTTATAAAAATAAGGGATATTTTACGTCAAAACAATAAAAAAGTATGTGTTTTATCTTGAAACACGGCTTCGTGCAAAGGCCGCCAGAACCTTTGGCGCATAGCGCTGGCTCATGTGAAGTTGCAAGTTGTTTGTTAAAATAATAGTATCATTACAAATGCTGTGGATCTTTTCTAAAGAGACGAGACAGTTTTGCCTGCACCTAATAAATCCATATGGTGCCAGGAATTTCTGCTCATCTGCCAGGGAGCCATATTTTTGATATATTCCATGTTTTGTATGGATTGTAATGGTATGTGTTTGTATTTCCAGATAGTCAATATCATCAATTTTAATTCTGGTAACGGCCGCTTTTGTTTTGCAGATATATTCTGCCTGTGTATTTGAATAAAGCTGCAGGGCCTTTTCTAACCCGGAGAATCCATGCTGGTCTAAGAAGACAGCCAGAGAACAGCATAAAGATTCCTTTTGCGTTAATTCCTGTATCCAGTCCATATTTACACATCCTTTTCAAGGTGTTCTATATATAAAGACAATTAAGTTGTCAAAAACTGACGGTATTTGAAGAGATTTAAGATATTTTTTTATAATATGATGTAAAAAGTTGCGGATATGATGTTGGATATTTGGCATATACTGGAAAAAATTGTATAATCAGTATAAAATAAGGAGAGGAGTATGAATAGAGGTTAGTAACTATGTACATTGACAATTGAATAGTGTAGTTATTTTTTGAGCGTCAAGATTTAATCTATATGCAATGGACAATCGAGAGGATTTGATAAACAAATGCCGAAAAACCGTATAAAATAAGGGAAAAACTGCCTTTCTGCTCCAAAAAAGAGTATAATGTAAGTGCTAACAAACACTATCAAAGAAAGGGCTTTTCCCATGAACAGCATACCACAGATGAACTTGTTTGAGGAAGATATTTTGAAAATTTAGGGGATTTGGAGAGGCTGCAGTTTGTGTTCTCCACGATGGATGACGCAAAGCTTATTCGCAAACTTTACAAGTTCAGGGGAAGGGGAAGGAACGACTGGCCATGCGAAGCGATGTGGAACTCTTTCGTCGCAAGCTTCTTGTTTGAGCAAGAAACCGTCAAAGGGCTGCTGCGGGAACTGAGGAGGAACAAACAGCTCCGCGCCCTGTGTGGATTTGAACCAAAAACGGTAAAACAGAAGGACAGTAGCATAAAATATATGTTGCTTCGTTTGCTAGCGCTTACTCAAAATTCTTGCAGAACCGGAAGAAATGCCAGAAGGAATTGGAGGAAATGTTTACGGGGCTAATGTAGTATATGTATGAACACCTGGAACATTTCGGCAAGATCCTGATGGTGGATGGGAAAGTCATCCAGAGTTTCGGGACAAAAATAAATAAGGACAACAAAAGCGGTGAACGGGGGGGGGAAAAGAGCATCAGTATCAGTATATCAATCTAGTATACTAGGTAATTGCGAAACAAGTTTATAATCCTGACCACAAACAAGGAAGAACTTCTGAAATGTAAGATTTTGTGATGATGGAAAGGTGTTTTATTTTTTAGGCGCACTTTAATAAGCCTGATGAGGTTTGTTGAAGATGGTAAGCTTCTATGCGATAAGTGGTTTCAGGCTTCGGAGATATTGGTATTGATGGAGTTTATCAGCAACCAGAACAGCCAGCAGAAGATCTGCATGTAAATTTTTTTCGTTCTGAGTTTTCTGCCCGGCAATACAGAAGCTGTCCTTAAAGTGATTGATGGATTTTTCAACATTAACACGGATTTTGTAAGTAGCATCCCATTCAGCAGAACCACGTTCTACACCAGGATAAGCCCGGAGATCGGGATAAATATAGATCATCCGTCCGCAGGAAGAGGATGTACAGGGATTGTCGCAATGACATACGCGGCGTTTGGATTTGTTCGTGCGGTTATACTCTCATTTTATTTTGGAACATACAAACTTCATGGTTGGAATCCCGCGTTTTAAATGAGATTTACTGCCCTCCCGTTTCAGTGGAAGGGAAGCGTCATGAGGACAGCAGGGGGTCTCGTTTTCGTTAACGGTATAATCAACGCCTTCCATCGAAAGCTTTACCTTCAGCGGAATGAAGGCTTTCTGGAAACCAAGATTTTGGAAGAGGGATTTGTAGATTCCGATCGTATCAAATGCCGCATCACCAAGGAAAGACTTTGGGTTGATCAACGGATGCTTTTGAAAAAAGTATGTGAGGACCGGAAGCAGGGCTTTGGAATCGGCAAGGGACTTATCTTCATCGGGGGAATCTGATTTCTTTTCAATGATGATATCAGGGTGTGCTGCAAGAAAATCCTTATTATAAAAAGTGATATCCCGGACAATGCCGAGGCCGTTGGTAATGATACCGAATTTGTAGGCATAGCAGAAATGGCCGTTGATATACATCTGCTGGATCGCAGGGTTAGCGGCCGCATGGGAAGGCAAGGAGCTATAAGCGGCTTTATAAGGATCAAAAGAGACGTTGAAGTGATGTGCTCTCGCATAAGCTTTCAATTGTCTGATGATGCGGTTTGCATATTTGGGATTGTTTTCAGTAACCCACGCCTCAATACCGGAGGTATCAAAGATAGTCATGGAAGCGAGGCAAGGGTCAAGGTTCTGGCAGATTGGTTCGGTAAGGTCAACCATGCGGTCGAACATAGCCTGCAGATCTGGGAGGAAATCCTGCTTGAAACGGGTGAATTTAGAGGCGTCCGGGATATGGTCAAAGCCGCAGAAATCACGTAACTCCTGGGAGAATTTCAAAAAAATGATCAGGAGTGTGACGGTTGGGATTGAGAAGATACGCTGAATGAGAAGCGCCTTGATCATAGGATAAAGCAGATATTTGCGAGGTCTTCCAGTCAAAGCGTAAAAATGAGTAACAAAAGAAATAGGAACAATATCATCAAGGTTTAAGGATTCATCAAGAAGTTGGAGGAACTGGTATTTGTCATTGTCGAATTTATTCTGGCAATCATGAAAAACATCTGCCAAAGTGAGTTGCTTATGTATTATCATATGAGTATCTCTTCTTTCAGGTGGCTGGTGGATTAGTTTCTGGACAATTCTATTTTACCATAAACCTTGAGGAGATATTTTATTTTAGGAACAAAAAAATATCGTATTTATACGGTTTGTGGTGTTTCGCAAACACCTAATCTAGTATACAATTATAAGGAGAGCGTCTGGTATGTGGAAGAAGATGGGAAGAAGACAGAACTAATCTACCGGGGTTAGACAATAGCACGGACAGCATAAGATATGGATTTAAGCCGCAGAAGCATGATAAGAGGATATTTAGGATCAAATGTGAGGAAGACCGGAGATATCTTCACGTCGGTGGTGCGCAGCAACCATAAGTGAAAGCGTCTGTATAAGAAACGGACGGGAGTGGAACGGATCAATGGGTGGATAGACATGGACTGTCGATTTGAGCGTCATATCATAAGGGGACTGGATAAAATGAAGATGTTCCTGACCGTTACATTTATTGTATATATGGCTATGGAGAAAGCGAAGGTAATGGCTGGAGAGACAGAGCATCTGTGTAAGCTGTACGCATAACCAGATAAGATCAGAAGGCAGGCAAAAAAAAGGAAGAAGCCAATTCAGGAGGGTAAGTGCGCCCAAAAATCAGGAGAAGCCCGCACAGCCCCAATGTTTGAGACTGATTATGGCAGGGACTGTCGCGCTAAAGAGTCTATGTGAAGGTAAAGCCGGAATAAGATCCTTGGTAATTTATAAAAACCCTACAGCGAAATTAATTCATGAAACAAAAAAGTTGACGGTTTGACCTTGATATGATAAAATATCAAGATAAAACACATTTCTGTATTGTTAGTAAAAGTGGCAGATGCATTCTTGTGTGGAGAATAGTTTTTTATTTAACAAAAACAGAGTCTGACGGTGGAACCGTGAAGATTCATTTTAGGAAGGAGGATTGTGAAATGTACAGTGAATTTATGGAAAAGAGATATGCCCCGGGAAAGAGAAAGAATTCTTTCTATATGGATATGCCAAGGTTAGGGGATTACGAGAAACGAATGGAAGATTTAGACGAGGCTTTAGAATATACATATTACATAGATGATAGTAATAAAAAGTTAGTTCAGGAAACGATAAGATAGGATAAAGAAAATGAGGCTGGAAGCAGTCTCTTTTTTTTGTCACCTAAGTATATAAAGATAGTTAGCCGCAGAGTTTTGTATGTGGGAATGATAATTCAGAGGAGGATAATATGGCGGGATATGTTGTTGAACTATACAAGAATATCCGATCAGCGGACGGATATCAACCAAGACAAAAACAAGAGGACGATGACAAGGAGAAACAAGAGAAATTTCATAAGAAGACTTACGTGACATTTGGAGAATTTGACAAGATGGCAATTTCTAGGGTGACGGCATTTTCCAGAATGAGAGACATGTCGGAATTATCTAAAATGTGGATCGGAGACAGGCAGAAACTTTTATTATATGAGATTGAGCAGGACAATGAAGTGTTTTACCGGGATGCGGAAGGAAGCGAAGGAATTTATATAAAAGCGGATAAAGGCATATACCTTTCCGAGAGCTTATTTATTGCTGTAACGATCCTGCAATTTAAAGAGGAAGAAGACAAAACGGACACGAAGCAGCGATTAAAAATTTACAGGGACAAGATATTGAGCCTGGTGAAAAAGAAAAGAACGGAAGAAAAAGAAGAGATATACTGTTCCGTTTTTGGTACATTGGGTACTTATGGGTTTGCGGTCATGTGGGCGGCCGATCAGCCATCTGAGATCTTAAAGCTAATTAATGAGATAAAAGGAATGAGCGCCGGAGATAACGAGGAATGTGACACAAATGAGGCGGAGCATAATTTTTTGTCCCTTTTTTCTATCTTTGCCAAAAATAATTTGGAAAAAGAGGCGATAAGGGAGAGACTTGATTGTGTACGGGGGACGGCACTGCTACAGGTGACTTTAGAGTCTGCTCTGACGGATGTGGTACTAAGTCGTTTTGGAAAGCAGTTTATGACTGAAGAATTTCTGCATAGCGCGGGGGAACATGATCTAATCATCAAAACAAGCATTAAGAGTCTCTACTGGCTCTTTGAAGAAAAAGAACTGCTGGATCCGGGAGAGCCGTTTTATCAAAAGCATATCCTCCAAACAAACGTGCGTCTCTGCGATGAGCTTTCTGTGGAAACTGATTGGGAATCATCAATGGAAGAAGAACAATCTGGAAAGGCGAAGGAAGAAAAGGAGGATTATCAGGAACAGCCTAATAGGTTAAGTGAGATTGTTAAGAAAGTGAAAGAGAATTATAAAGAACTTCGAAAGATGTTTTTTGAAGATTTCCCCAAAACGGCGGGGATGGTGGATTCGTTAGATTTGCTTTATAGTGATTTTGTGTCGAAAATATCGACGGTTTCTAATAGTATGTGGGCATATGACTTTGGATATCAATTCCTCGCTATATTAAACGTGATCAAAAAATATCTGGAAAAGTTTATTGCTCAGAAGATTATAGTTCCAACTACTCAGCTTTTGGAAGAGTTCCGGGAGATTTTGAATTGCTTTGAATATCAGATAATACATATAGCCGAGTCAAATAATCTGTTGATTGATACACCGAATTGTCATCTTAGATATACAGGACAAAATAATCTGACGCTGTACTCCTATTTTGGTATTACAAAGGATGTAATAAAACTATGTTATCTAATGTCAGGGAAAAAACAACAGTCTCAAATCATGCCGCTGATTTCAGTGGATATTGTTCCAATCATCGAAAGCACGATGTATATTGATTATGGTGTTTCTGGCGAGGATCGCGTAATAAACTTTAACCTCCCGATGATGGCGCTGTATAATATGCCGGAATATGTGCCATATCTATATCATGAAATCTTTCACTATACAGTTCCAAGGGATCGGGTGGTAAGAAACTGGATAAAAGGTATTGGGTTGACAATTGCCGCAGTCCAGAATGTATTCAGAAATTTGTTTGGGTTTTATTCTGGAATTGAAGAAGAGAACATATTAGAGAAGCTGACAAGAGGTGTTTTTCTGCCGGCAATTTATCGTTCGGTGTGTACACGGTATTATGATAAAGATATGGCAGAAATCAAAAGCAAAAATAGTAAAGGATGCGGGAATGGAGATATTGACCGAAAAGAATGGAAGAGGTATGAGCGGGAGCTGTTTGAACAGCTCAAAAAAGATGCATCTGAGCAACATGTAGTTGTGTCTCGAAATAATATCATATTTGATGTGCTGGTGGATCTGTATAATCAAAGAGAAGAGCTGAAAGAAGCCGCAGAGAACCTTATGGAACGGGCAGTAGATGAGATAAAAGATACAGAAATTCCGGTAATCCTGGAAAAGATTGATGAATTTATGAATGAACTGAGTGGGATGTCAGGGGAAGTAGGGAACAGAGCTAAAGCACCAGTCTACAATAAGCTGATAGGAGAGACGAAATTATCGGATGAGAGTCTGCTCCATATACAGGAACTGGGGGATATGTCTACGGCACTGAGCGAGGTAGCAAGTGATATTCCTATGGTGGAACTGGCTGGAATGGAGCCGGTACACTATATGATAAGTTATGTTAAGATTCAGGATGGTCTTTTGAAAAGATCTAATGACAAGCCGCAGATACAGGACTATATCCGAATTGGTGCAGTTCTTGATTACCTTTTAGGATTCAATCAGCGTTCTTCGTATGTCATTCAGCAATTTGATGTTTGTGAAGCTCCTTTCGTCCAAATATACACGGGGTTGTATTATAGCAATAAGAGAGCGGGGAATAATCCTAAAGCGTTTCTGAAAGAGTTGGAAGAGAAAGCAAAGTGTCGGTTTTGTTGGATAAGAAAAGTATATTTGCATTATTTAAAAGAATACCGCATTTATAGCCCAATTTTTGAAGAGATCATAAATCAGGCCAGTGTGGAAAAAAGAACAAAGGATGCGGCAAAGTCGGAGAAGTGTCAGGATATCTATGATCGGATCCTAAAGCTTCATTGTGAGAAATATTACACGTTATTACAAACATACGGAACAGGGATTATGAAAGCAATAGAAGCGGCTCCAACATATCGACCAGAAGAGGCACGGACAGAAATCCTGAAATGTAAGGAGATGTTTAACAATAATCTTTTCGAACTCAACATACGATGGATTCAAGAATATCAGAAGCAGGAGAGTTTTTCAGACTTAGAAAAGTGTCTGAAAGATCAAGCGGAAGAAAAGCAGGTTTATGAAGAGAGAGAGATTGAGTTGATAAAGTCATTTCGGGGAGATGTGGGGATGGCGGAATGGGAGACTGTTCTGAAACGAAAAGGGGCGGAAAACTACAGCTACGAGGTAGATGATGGCATTGAAGGATTATGCAGGGTTACGGAGAGAATTTTACAGAGATTTTCTAGACAGAACACAGAAACATATGGTTCTGTCAGCCATGAACTTTGGTATAGGGGACAGGGCAGAACCAGTTACAGGCTGCTTCCATCAGCTATGCGCAGATATGCCCAGCAGAATCATCGAAGTGATCAGTTACGGACCTATCAGCGCGAAGCATATGAAGAATTCAAATTTCGAATGGATAATATGTCGGAGAAGCAGGACAGGATTGGTTATACGACCTGCGATTACCTTGCGCTGATGCAGCATTATAGCGCACCGACGATCTATATGGACTGGTCAGAAAATGCATTGGCAGCGCTATACTTTGCCTTGGAAGCATATATTGACCCGACGAAATTGGATGAGCAGAACAATGATGATGCAGCCTTATATGTCTTGCATCCGAATCTGTATAATGAAGCACGTAACCGGATTATGGGATTGAAAAAGGCAGATACGGGAATCTTTTTGGATAAATGCATGAAAGAAACAGAACAGACAAGTACGAACAGCCTTCCAAATTTGTCGGTAAAGTACAACGAAGACAAATACAACATGTTTTTGTTGGGAGAGATAGGAGAAAATGATTCGATTCCGGCATATTGTGGGAGGGAAATCAAAACACTACAGGATAATTTCAATCAGGAAAAGTATCTTTACCTTCCACTGGCGATCTATTCTTCCAGAGCAAACGCTAGGATCAGGGCGCAGTTTGGAATGTTTATGGCATTCAATATTTTTACGCCTATAGGTGAAAATGGAAACTTTGATTATATGTCTCTGGAAAAAATACAGGAATTTTTTCTGGACTATTTTAATGATGCGGAGCCTTTTATGTATAAGGTTATTATAAAAAGCAACTGCAAGAAGAAAATAGCAGGATGGCTGAAAGCGATAGGAGTATCTAAAGATATGATTTATCCAGAATTGTCAAATATCGGCGAAAGAATTAAAAGAACTTCTCTGCATATTTGATAAAATTCGCCGACTTCTTAGGATATGCTATGAACGGAGGTGGATTTTGTGAGAAGATTAAAAAACTATTATTGCTGGTATACAATAAAAGACTGGCTGGATGCACAGGCGGAAGGATATGTGAAACTGAAACGGCCGGACAACGGCAAATCTGGCTGTTTGGTTAAAAAGCTGCTGGATATGGCCGGGCACGATTGTGTGCCTTTGACCATTGTATGTGTGAGAGGTAAAGAGGGATACTATATTGAGAGTGATGACGAATTGTATGCGTTTTTTAATTTTCTCAATGATCGGGAGTCTCTTACAGAAAATGGGAAAAAGCTCTTTTTTTCAGATTTTGATTTGGAAAAGAGAGTGAATATCTTAAATGCACAGATTCATTCCATATGGATTGATATGGATTAGGTTATAAATAAGTCGCAGGGATCATTGCAAAATAGATGAGTAATCATCTGTTTTGCAACGGACAATCATAAGAAAATCGCACCATAATAAATGAAAACTGGATACTGGCTATACGCTATGTAGTGGTACACTTAAAATGCCGAATAAGATCGGAAGGGGATTGGTGTTTCCAAGCCCGTGCAACATGCTAATTTTCAACTCCTTTAGATGTATCACTTTTTGTTCCCATCGGATTTTGAAAAGGACACAGGAGAGCTAACAATTAAGCAAGGAGTTGCATCGGCTTATGCGAAGGAGGTTTGCTTTATGAAAGTATTATATAAGCGATGTTGTAGGATTGATATACATAAAAATATGATGGTAGCCTGTGCTTTTTACGAGTGTCAGAAAAATGCCAGTTTTCAACAATGACGGAAGATATTCTCCAATTAGTTTCGTGGCTGAAAGAAACTGATTGTGAGATAGCTACCATGGAAAGTACAGGATCTTAGTGGAAACCTGTATATAATATTTTTGAAGAAGAAGGTATTCCGATTATGATTGTAAATGTCCAACACATTAAGGGGGTTCCCAGTAGTAAAGTGGATGAATGGCGGCGGAATATATGTGGAGTGATATGCATATTAATATAGCTAAATTTAAGTATTTTACGATCATAGCCCGTACAAATTGCTCTGAATACCGCTGATGGAGGCGATTGATAAAGAACCATCCGGTGGCGGCAATATTAGTTTGAAATGCAGTATAATATTCGGCAATCACCTTTTTGACATCATCATTGCCGATCTGGATCAGGCGTTCTTTAGAGTCTTTTCCATAAATGATTATCCTGTATGATACAAGATCCACCTGCTGTATTCTTAAGGCGCACAGTTCAGAGATTCTGACACCGGTGGAAAAGAGCATTTCAATAATAGTGATGTCACGAAGAACCGCATTGTATTGGTACGTTGTAGTTGCAAGTGATTTTTGTTTATACATCGTGGAGATAAATGTGGTAATCGTGGTTTCCGGTATTGTGTGGGGTAGTATCTGCGGTTCCCGAAAATTCATATTTATTTGTCAAAGGGATTTGCGGCAATCAGCTCTTCATAAACCAAATAATGGAAGAAGGCTTTTAAAGCAGCAATTTTTCTTTTGGTAGTCCGTGGCTTATATTGGTCATGGAGTGAGGAAATGTAATCATTTATAGCATTCTTATCATCAAAATCAGGGTATGCCGGCATAAACGTCTGAAATTGTGCCAGATCAATGTGATAAGCCTTCAGGGTTTTCTTGTCCAATTTTTTAATGGATTCACAGTTTTCATGTAGCTTGCAATTAAAGTCTCTAATCTGTTCATAAATGGATACTCCTTAGTTTTTTATATCTATTATGAGTATCCATCTATGAAATGTCGATTACTTTAATCTTCGGGGAAAAATTCGTTTAGTATCTCAATGGTTTCTTTCGCTGTAAATCCCCACAGTATCGTACTCAGTGCTTCAATGGCAGCGTGACGTTTCCGGTAGTAGGTACGATACGAAATGTTGGAAATATGAGGTCTCAGCGCTTCTATAATCTCGTTTGTACCCTTTAGCTCCTGGGGAGACAGGAAGGTATAGTAAAGAATCCAGTAATACTGTTCTCCGTGTTTGTGGTTGGTTCTAAGTAAATCCACAGAAGAATCCAGCATCTTCAACATCCGGTTACTCCGCTCGATGCTCTTTGCCCGCTCTTCGATATCATCTCCGGACAGATCAGCCCCTGCAGAATAGATAGAATCAAGGAATTCATCTACACTTGTCCCATACTTCATTCGGAATTGCATCTCCATCTGGCGTACTACCACCTTCAGGCTATAGGTTGCATCCCGGTATCTGCGCAGGAATTTATAGGTGTCATGAAAGCGAGGATCCTCCTCTGGATTCAGGTATGATTTATTCCAGGCATCCTTTATCCTTGCATTTTTCCCTTTTGTATTTCCTTTTTGGCTATTCTCCCTCTTCACATTTTTCATTCCAACCGCATTTACTCCGTTATCTTTCAATTTGGCGCCATTCCTCTTCATATCTTCCGGGTTAGTACCATTTCTTCCCGCATCCCATCTATCACCATTCATCCCTGCATCCTTCCTGCTTGTATCCATCATTCTATTCAGCTCCCTTCAGGATCTTTTCCACAATATCCGCATGATCTTTCAGAATCGGATTCCGCTCCAGATAATCCTTCTCTTCAGGCTTGACTGTCAGTTCAAACCGGTAGGCAGCATTTCCGTAAGGGCAGATAATACTTAGAGTATATATATTTACTATATTCTTGCAGTCAGAGGATAAAGGAGATAATATATAGCGGGTTTTGGGACACTCGCAGCACGGAATCCCTTGTGATTTCAGCATTTCCGCAACTTTTTGGATGATAAACTGCATGTGTGATTTCGGAACGCACGGATCATTTTCTGGAACGCTGACTTGTTCCTCTTTCACAACTTCTGAAACGCAGAGTTCTTCCTTATTTTCGGATATGTGGATTGGCAGCTGCATGGTCATAGCGATCTCCTCCTTATCAATCATCACATCACTGATGTCGAACATGACTGACAGATAATCGTTCAGATAGATCATACTGCCATGCTTTCCGGTAAACGAAACCAATGTGATGAGATTCATTTCTTCAAACTTCTTTAAGGTACGTGATACGGTTGTCTTGGAATGGTTCCAGCGGTTACCTAATGTCTGGAAGCTGGTAACCGGATTGCCGGTATGGTTGCGGTAATATACAACCGGGCCGGAGTAGGAGCCTTGTACAGACGGATCGTTATAGATGGCATGGATCCACATATCCAGAAGCATGTCCATCTCCGAGCATTTGCCCATGCTGATAAGTTCATGGACTTTGGCGATTGGGAAAAAGAAAAAGCCGTCATCCTTCTTGCAGGGGAAGTTGTATTCCAGCACAGTATTGTCCTTTGGCCAATCTGTTATCTTAAACTTTATGACCTTCTTATTCTCCAGAAGAGAGTAAGTGATGTAATTCTGTTTCTGCAAATAATCTAGGATTGAAACTGCCTGATGCTGGAAACGGCACCGGAACCATGTGCGCAGATCTGCCAGAGTGCAGATCCATTCTCCAGATCCTACAAGATAAGTCATGGTTTCTGTACGGCGGTAGGATGACCTGTAATTTGCATAAGAGCACAGGACGATGTAATAAAAAAGAAAAGAGCCTCCGTTTGTCCGGATGCCCTTGTTAGTGACGAGTGACCGTATGAAATCTCTGTAGATTCTGCAGCGTGGGAATTCCACAATCTGCTTCAGTTCTAATTGATAATCTTGATGGTTCTTAATTTGTTCCATAAATGTCTCCTTTATTTCTTTCAAAATATTTTAATCTATAAGAAATGAATTGCCCCGAGGTATAAATGTGGAAACGGTACATCAATTTTCTTGTAGAAGTAGGAAGCCTATGGTACAATAAACATAAAATAAGCCGCCAAAAGCAGCTTATGAATAGGCGTTCCTGTGCTAATAAGTTGGTGTTAGTACAGAGTTCAAATCTTATTTCTGCTAACAGCTTGCTAATTTCACGTCAGAATATTAGCAGATATGAGAGGGAACTTGAGGATATTCCCTCCCAGTGAAAATTGCGAAATGTCCAGGAAAATAGGGGCTTCCAAGGACATTAGAGGAGTGTTGGCTACACGTAAGAATAATGGGTTATGGTCTCTCCTAAGCGGTAGGCCGGAGGTTCAAATCCTCTTAGCGACGTCAAAAGAAATGCCGAGAATACTGGAATTGCCAGAGTTCTCGGTATTTTACTATATCTGAATTTGCTAATCAAAATGGCGTTTCTGCTAATTGTCCGAAAAATTTCGCTGAAAAACTTGCTAATTGAAAAGGCGAGAGTCTCTTGTCCTAATTCGTAACTTCGTCCCAACTTGTGACGAAGTTGAAAGACAGTGGAATGTTTCTGATCTTATCTTTTATTTTCTTCATTGTTTATCTATTTATGTGTTGCTATTTCAAACTTGGCGATATATTCGCTATACAGAGGATAAGGCAATTCTGCAAAGCAGATTAGATTAGTTTTGTCCTCTTTTTCTATTGAGAAAGATTATGGCTATCCCCATAGAAAAATGTGTGATATATTGTAAAAGCAAACAATAAGCGCACATAAAACTTGGTATTCCGATTTGGAATCTCAAGTTTAAGCATATACGAAGTAACAGAACTCGAAGTCGCAAATTGTGATTTCAAGTTACTCATAGTTTTGAGATTCCAATCTGGCATTTCAAAATAGAAAGGACGATAAAGATGGCTGATACAAAACAAACAGATCTGACAAAGACAAATGATGATACCCAAGAAATAAACATTGAATCAGCAGAGTCCGATATAAAAAGTATGATATATGTTATTCGTAACCAGCAGGTTATGATAGACAGTGATTTAGCGATGCTGTATCAAGTAGAAACGAAGCGATTAAATGAAGCGGCAAAACGTAATATCTCAAGATTTCCAGAAAGATTCCGATTTCAACTGACGAAAGAGGAATATGAAAACTTGAAGTCGCAAATTGCGACTTCAAGTTTAGAGGATGATTGGACTTATGAATATGTAAAAAAAATGATGGAAATTACAAAAGAAAAAGCATTGATTTTGTTATGCCCTAAAACAACTTTTGCGCTGCTTGGAACTCAAAAAGCTACCCTTCAAAAATATCCATTGTCCGGTTCCATGAAATATGGAGAAGCATGCAAAGAAGTTGTCGGAAAAATAGCGATAGTTGGAGAAACATGTATTAAAAATACAGGGTACCAAATGGATGGCGGATTTATCCGGGAAGTTGTCATAGCATAGTTGTTTATAGAAAATTTCGATAAGTACAATCAGTATTAACAATTAGACAAAAAAAATTACGGAAGATATAATTATTTCATAGGCAGCAACGAGACTAGATAAATCGAGGGAATATACATGGGACATAAGTTAGACATTAATGTATGCTACCGTAAGGTTTTTGAATTGATCGGACATTCTTGTACTATGCAGCAGCTGTTGCAGGAAATATCAGATTATACCAGGATATCTGTAGTTGTGACAGATATTATTGGAAATGTTCTTGGAAAATCTGTATGTGAGAAGGCTGGGGAACAAAGTCTTATTACGCATTTGACGAAAGAAGATTATTTTTTAGAGACAGTATTTGATTGTATGGATAGTCAGGATGAGGTTGGAAATCAAAAGATAAAGATATATTCTGACGAATATGGCACAAGAAGTGTGAGCATGATCTCCACACATGGAAATGATTTGGGGATTTGTTTTTTGGTATCAGATCAGAATGAAAACGTTGATGCAGATATTTTTTTCCAGTTAAATGAACTGGTATGCAAGGCGCTTTCTATGATCACACCGTCGGTACCGGGAAAGGTGAGTGGACATCATAATACTTTGCGGAAAATAGTTGCAAAGATGTTACTGGAAAACAATATGGAGACGAAGTCTCAGTTAAAAGAGATTCAGGAAATGATTGAATCCAAAATAAAACCGGGATTTGTTTTGTTTGTGTTGCAGCAGAAAACGAGGGATTTTCAAAAGCTCCAAATCATCGGAGATGAACTTAGAGCTTTGCATGATAATATGTTTTTCTACGTACAGGGAGAAATTCTCTATGGAATCTTTGTGGGAGTCCGCTCAGCGGAAAAAATATATAAAATAATTGAAAATGTTTGCAAAAAACATAAAAGCTATTGTGGAATCAGCGAATTGTTTGAAGAACAGGGTGTTTTTTCAAAAAAGAAATATATGGCAGAGCAGGCTTTAAAAATCGGAAGACGAAATCATCCTGATGAAAGCTGTTATTTTGCATATGACTATTATATGCAGATCGTATGTTCTTGCGCGGTTGAAAAAATCGGTGAAGCAAGATATATGGAGAATAAGCTTCAAGAGTTGAAAAAAGAAGATGAGATCAAAGAGACAGAGTTTTACAATACATTGAAAATGTATCTTCTTCAGAGAAATAACGTGAGTACGACTGCCAGATCATTGTTTATTCATCGTAATACGATGATTTATCGCTTACATAAAATTTCTGATTTTCTTAACGTAGATATTAACGATCCGATTACTTCACAAAAACTGTTAATCAGCATGATGTTGCAGGAACAGGAACAATACCGGTATTAATTGTGCACAAAATACGATGTGTAAAATAGCGACAATGTGCTAAGATAGAGGTATGATAGAGTTGAGGATGCGTGGGGTTTAATGAATATAGTAAAAGAGTTGCCTGCTATTTTTGAAGAGTTTTCAGAGCAGGAAAAACAATCATATTTAAAAATAAAAGAATATAAAGAAAAGGGGATTCCGGTTATTGGTTCCTATTGTTCTTTTTTTCCGAGAGAAATTGCGACTGCGATGGGTGCAATTTCTGTAGGTTTATGTTCTTCATCGGAAACGACAGTTGCCATAGCTGAACAGACATTACCGCAGGCAGTGTGCCCGATTATTAAATCAAGTTATGGATTTGCGGTATCGGATAAATGTCCGTATTTTTATTTTTCTGATCTCGTTGTGGGAGAGACTACATGTGATGGAAAAAAGAAAATGTATGAGATGTTGGGTGAGTTTAAAGATGTTTATGTTTTGGAACTTCCGACAGGACAGAGCAAAGACGGATTAAAATTATGGCGGTCATCTATTATCAAATTTAAAGAATATCTGGAAGAAAAATTTCAGATTGTAATAACAGAAGACAATATTCGAAATGCAATCAGAAGTGAGAACTTAAGACGTAAGTCAATTCGTGACTTTTATGAGTTGATGAGATTGGATCCGGTACCTATGACAGGTGTCGAACTTTTGGATGTATTATATGGTTTTAAATATAAGTTTGACGTGGATGAAGCGGTTTCGCGATTAAACCAATTGACAGATGGAATCAGGGCAAAATATGAAAGTGAAGAAAAAAGGGAGAAAAAACCAAGAATCCTGATCACAGGTTGTCCGATGGGGAAAGATACCAAAAAGCTTGTGCATGCCATTGAAAATAATGGAGGCGTTGTTGTTGCTTTTGAAAATTGCACGGGTGCAAAAACGATTTCACAGATGGTGGATGAAGAAAAGCTAGATGTGTATGAAGCGATTGCAGAAAAGTATCTGAATATTGGGTGTGCGGTCATGACACCAAATGATAATCGAATTACCATGCTGGGTGAAATGGTGGATGAATTCAAAGTGGATGGTGTTGTTGAGATGTCACTGTTCGGATGTCACTCCGTGCTTATGGAAACTGTGAATATACGCAATTTTATTCATGAAGAAAAGCATATCGGATATATCAATATTACAACTGACTTTTCGGAAAGTGACGTTGCCCAGATAAACACAAGAGTGGCTGCTTTTATAGAAATGATAAATACAAAAAAGAATCAAACGAAATAAAGCAAAAGGAACCTGTTAAGCTAATGTCATTAAGTAAAGATGATAATTTGAGATCTCAGTATTAGAAATAATGTTGAGATCTTTTTAGTTTTATAGATAAATTCTATATATAGAAGTTATTTGTAAAATATAGCTATAAATGAACAAGGGAAATTTGAGATAAATTGTGCACGATGCACAATGGATAGAATATGATTTGGGTTTAACGATGATGAAAAGAAAGAATAGCTTTGATAGAATTATTTCGACATCAAGAAAATGAGAGTCAAATAAAATGATAGGGAGAAAAATTATGAAAATTAAAAAACTAGTTGCAACACTTTTAACTGTTTGTATGCTTGGAGCATTGACAGCGTGTGGAGCATCAGGAACGAAGCAAGAAGAAACAAAGGAAACTACTGAAGAAAACAAAAAGGATGTTACTCTTACTTATGCAGAACCTGGATGGATGTCTACATTATTTGTAAATCAGGTAATGAAAGTAGTTCTTGAAGAGGGATATGGATATTCTACAGAGGCGGTTGAAGCAACTAATGTGGCTTTGGTTGAAGAATTGTGTAATGACAATTTGGATATTCATACATATATTGCAGAGCTTTCATTTGAAACATATGAGGAACTTCGTGACAGTGGAAAATTAATTGAATGGGGAGCAATACATAATGATGGAATGCAGGGGGTGTATGTCCCGGCATATATGATTGAAGGAGATGAAGAAAGAGGTATTGATCCAATTACTCCAGATTTAAAGACAATTGATGATTTGGCAGATTATTGGGAAGTATTTAAAGATCCAGAAGATCCGTCTAAAGGCGCTTTTTATAATGCACCTGCAGATTATTTGGCTGCAAATGTTTTAGATCATAAATTAGAAACATATGGTTTGACTGATTATTATAATATTATTACATCAGGAAGTCAGAGTGCAGAGGATGCTACATTGAAAGCGGCTTATGAAAAAGGAGAACCATGGGTTGGATATGGTTTTGTTGTATCTTATATGTATAGTCAGTTTGATCTTATAAAATTAGAAGATCGATGCGATTATGATGCTGAATTGTATAATGAAGAAAACGGTTACGCATGTGATTTTGTTCTTGATTCTTATAAGGTATGCAGTTCTGTATCTTTTGAAGATAAAGCGCCAGAAGTAACAGATTTTCTTTCAAAATTCCAGCTCTCAGGTCCAATCATTGCTAACGGAATTGGTTATATGACGAATAATAATGACCCAGAGGGTGATGATGCTGCAATTGATTGGCTTAAGAATAATACAGAGACTTGGAATAAATGGGTGCCTGAAGATGTGGCAACAAATATTCAAAATTTTTTAGATGCAAAATAATTTAGGATTAATAAGGTCAACGTAGGGACATTTTTAATGTCCCTATTTGTGGTATTTGAGGAGTTGAAAATGTTGCAGTCATTTAATAATATATTTAATATTTTACCATCTCTGAATTTGGCAGAAAATGTTGAAAAAGGGTTGGATTATTTAATCTTACATGGAGAACCTGTGATAGAAGCAATTCAGCAATTTACTTTGTTTTTTATTGCCAGGTTAGAAACATTTTTAGCATGGTTGCCTTGGTGGGGATGGATGATTATTATTTTTGGCGCTAGCTGTAAATTGTTAAACTGGAAAAAAGGTATTATTCTTTCAGGTATGACTTTTGTTATTGGTTGGCTAGGATACTGGGAAATGATGAACATTACGGTTGCAATTGTAATTACATCTATTTTCTTTTCACTGTTTATGGGAATTCCGATGGGAATTATAATGGCTAAAAGTGACACTGTTGAAAAAATTATTCATCCAATTCTAGATGCAATGCAAACAACACCAAGTTTTGTATATTTATTACCAGCTGTAATGTTGTTTGGATTAGGTAAAGTTCCGGCGGTTTTTGCAACAACAATTTATGCATTGCCTCCAGTTGTTCGTATGACAAATCTTGGAATTAGAAATGTTGATGATACATCAATTATGGTGGCAGATTCCTTTGGGTGTACACCTTTTCAAAAGTTAGTAAAAATCCAGTTACCGCAAGCAATGACAATGATTACAGCGGGAATTAATCAGACAACAATGATGGCTTTAGGAATGATAATTACATCAGCGATGATTGGTGCGAAAGGTTTGGGGATTGTCATTTTAAGTGCCATTGGGCGATTAGAAGTAGGCGTTTGTGCAGAAGTTGGGATTTGCATTGTATTTGTGGCAATAACATTAGATAGATTAACACAGGGACTGGCTAGATTGTTTAATGGAGAATAGGAATGGATAAAAAAAGGAAAATTCAGGTTAAAGATTTACTTTTAATTTATGGAAAAAATATTGAAAAAGCTCAACAATTATTAGACCAAGGAGTAACGCAGAATACGGTTTTTGAAAAAACGAAGTCCATGGCAGCTGTGAATAATATTAGTTTTGATGTTTATGAACATGAAATGATGGTAATTATGGGGCTGTCAGGAAGTGGAAAGTCATCATTGCTTAAATGTTTAAATAGACTAAACACTCCGACCGCAGGCGAAATCATAGTAGATGGTAAAAATATTCTTGATTATGATAAAAAAGAATTGCGAAGGTACTGCCAGAATACTGTTGGAATGGTGTTTCAGAATTTTGGGTTATTGCCACAACGAACAGTCTTGCAAAATGTGGAGTTTGGACTAGAAATATGCAAGGTTGACAAGAAACAAAGACATGATAAAGCAATGGAAATGATTGAATTGGTTGGTCTTAAAGGTTGGGAAAATAGTAAGCCGAAAGAGTTATCAGGGGGAATGCAACAGAGAGTAGGATTAGCTAGAGTATTAGCAAATGAACCAGAGATTATATTGATGGATGAACCGTTTAGTGCTTTGGATCCATTAATAAGAAGACAAATGCAAGATGAGCTATTGCGATTGCAAAGTGTTTTGAAAAAAACAATTGTGTTTATCACACATGATATTGATGAAGCATTTCGACTTGGAGATAGAATTGCAATAATGAAAGATGGAAAATTTGAGCAAATAGGGTATCCACATGAAATAATGGAAAAGCCAGCTGATGACTATGTAAAAAATTTTATAAAAGATATCAATAAAACAAAAGTCTATAAGGCTGGAAATATTGGAAAGAAGATTGTCGAAGCGATAGAATATGATTACATTGTTTCTGAAGATACACCTATGGAAGAAGTATTATCTATTTTATCTCAAAATGATGTGGTTGGAGTAGTCAATAAAGAAGGGGAACTTGGGAAATATATTGATAAGGAGACTGCATTTAAAATTTTTAAAGAAAGTGTGGATTAAATGAAAGAAAATATCCGAAGCTTTATTATTAATTTTGTTAAAGAGTATAGTAAGGCTAATGATGGAGCCGATGTTTGGGGGGAGCCAATTGTTAAATTTGGCAATGCAGACTCTATGGATTTTGAACAATTACGGAAGATCGTTCATCCAGAGCATTTTATTCCAACGGAAGTTCTTGAAGGAGCAAAAATAGTAATCGCATATTTTATTCCATATAGTGAAAAAATAGCAAGCAGTAATCTTAACGGAGAATTAAATTCGAAAGAATGGGCTATGACCTATGAAACTACAAAACAACTAGTAGCAAAATTAGAAGATGAATTGGTAAAGTATATTCAGGACAAAGGGTATAAGGTACGAAAAATTGATGAAACAAAAGCTTTTGATAAAGAGCTTTTGAAAAGTCGTTGGTCACAAAGACATATAGCAAAAATTTGCGGTCTTGGGACTTTTGGAATAAATCACATGTTAATTACTGATAAAGGATGCTGCGGACGTATTGGGAGTGTCGTTACCAATTTAGATATTTTTTACGATTTTCCTATAGAATTGGAGTATTGTTTAAAAAAAAGAAATGGTACTTGTGGAAGGTGTATTGAAAGATGCCCAGTTCAAGCATTAGTTAACGTAGACAATGGAATTTTGTTATGTAAACAACAGTGTGATAAAAATAGACAGGTTTATAATAATATAAATACATGTGGAAAATGTGTGGTAGGTGTACCTTGTTCTCTAAAAAAACCATAGTGACATTTTCTGGTATAAAATAAACGAGAGGTTAGTTAATATGGAATTAATCAAATTAGAAATGACACCAAAGGAAAGAGCACAGGCTTACGCAAGAGGAGAAGAAGTGGATCGTATTCCAACTTCCTTAAGTGCAAGTGAGACAGTTGGACCTCTTTATGGAATTACGATTCCTGAATATTATTTTTCAGCAGATAAAATGGTAGAAGTTGAGACAAGACTGGCAGAAGATTTTCATGCAGACAATATGGGAATTGGACTGGGGCTTCGAACATTGGTAGAAGGATTGGGTACAAAGCTTGAATACCCAAAGAAAAGTGTTTCCTATATTGTAGAACCTGCTTTAAAAGATTTTAATGATATTGACAATATGGAGCTGATCAATGTCAGAAGGGATGGAAGATTTCCAATTATTATAGAAGCTTTTCAAAGATTGCAGCAGAAGTTTGGCCAGGAAAGAATTTTTGGAAGTGGACTGGCCGGTCCATTCACAACAGCTGCAAATCTGATCGGAACAGAAAATCTTTTAAAAGCAACTGTTAAGAATAAGGACGGAGTTCATAAATTACTGCAATACACGACAGATTGTATTGTGAAGTGCTGTAAGGATATGAATGAGATCCTTGGAATTGGATTTATGCTTTCAGAACCAATGGTTTCTAAAAACTTATTGAGTAAGCGGCAGTTTGAACAGTTTTTTATTCCATATTTAAAACAATGTGTGGAAAGGATGAGTGAATTTCAGAAGGCACCATCGATTCATATCTGTGGTTCTACAAGAGACCGGTGGGAAGAAGTTGTTAATTCTGGGATCAGCAGTTTTTGGGTAGACAATTGTGAGAGTCTGGAAGAATTAAAGCTTTTATATGGAGATCGAATTGGAGTTACCGGGAATCTGTCGCCGGTTGATGTCTTGAAAAACGGTACCTGTGAAGAAATTGAGCAGGAAGTAAAAAAATGTATTATGGCGGCAGGAGATAATCCATGTGGATATAGTCTGTGTCCGGGATGTACAACCCCTGTAGATACTTCAAAAGAGAATATGATCGCATTTATGAATGCGGCTGCAAAATACGGAAGAGGCGCAAAAAAAGGATGTATGCCAAAAGGAATTACAGAATCAGAAGACTTGTAAAAGATCTGGTTGAAATTTAGAGTGTAAAAAAAGGAGACGGTTTCAGGGGAAAATGAAATCGTCTCTTTTTTGAAAAGCAAAGAGCAGTCTCGGAAACACAATGCATAACGAATGAGATTCTTGCATAAAGAGAGGAATCAGCCAGACGAGGCTGCGGTGTGCCCGAATCCGTTACGAGTTTTTGGTGAAGGGCGCACTTTCCCAGACCTGCCTCCTGAGAGGCAAGCCGGGGGGATCATCTATGTTAAGTGTTGCGACTATGCAGCAGAATCCTGCTTTTGCTTTTTGATTCTGGTATCCAGATGGATGTTGATTCCGGCAATCATTGCAAAGAAGGAATACCGTTTTTTACTGTGGATCTTCATATCATGTAAATGATAATCGTTGAGGATCCGGTTATTAACCCGCTCTG
>JAETQR010000110.1 GCA_021770615.1 Lachnospiraceae bacterium
T
Source organism: Lachnospiraceae bacterium (assembly GCA_021770615.1). Next base: position 2 of record JAETQR010000110.1, read on the forward strand.
AAAACCATATTAACAAAATGCTGCTGAATGTGCAATTTGCTTTTATTGGTAATTCCGTATCCGTTAAAAGTTTTGCTTTTATACCTATGATTTTTATGAGATAATAAACTGGATTCCCTCTAACGGAATACCATGGATTCCAATTCATCCAGCCACCCCATATCCATATCTTCTGCTTTTGAACTAATACATTCCATACGGTATCCCAGTTCTTCCAGTTTGCTCCGGACTCCTTTTACACAGTAGTTGGAAAATCCTTCCGCCTCCTGTTCATTTTCATCGTAACAGGAAAACTCATACGCCACCCTTACCTTGTAGACGTCCAGACCAACTTCCTCACCTTCCCATTCAGGATGAGACAAATGTTCTCCCGACATCTGAATCTCTTCTGTCTTTTGTGCAGGCGTCTCGTCCAGAAAACCTCCCAGCCGATTCGGAACATGATCAGATAGCCATGTGCCCCCAAATGCTTCATGACTCTTAATTCTCCATATCGCCAGCTTGCCAAGATTGAGTTTCACGCCCTCAAACGGAAACAATTTGTCATTCTGCGTAACTCATCGGTTGTGATCCGCATGAAACTCCTCCTTCATTTTTATTATCTATTTAAAAAGGCCAGCCATTTTTTGATCTGGCTGACCTGAATTTTTACCTCATATCCTCTTTTCCCCGTCTCACATCTATGAAAAGGCCAAAAAATCGGGGTCAAAAACGTCCATTTTGGGGCCGATTTTTTTCTCGTTTTTTTGTCAATAGACACTATATCTTGTGGCATAACCCCTCCCTTTCCCTTATTAACCACAATTCCGCATCATTATTACCGACTCGACGTGGCACGAGTGGATAGGAAGTACGTCAAATGGCATTGGGCGTTGCCGGGAACATATCCACGTTCTTTTTGCTGTTTTGCCCATTTGCAAAAACATATCGACTAAGCATTCCTTTACAATAGTGAATCAGCAGCTTTTGGCCTCATCCTCCAACCATCATGCCCCGCATATAGCGTTCCTACCAGGCTTTTTCTTGTTCTTTTTCCTTTTTTTGTTTCATAGGTTGGCAATGGCTCATTTATTTCCAAACCCTGTCGCAGCTCCAAGAATTCCATATGTATATTGAAGCATCCTCTCTGCTGCATTCTCCTGTTCCTGATATAGCTTGCCCGTAAATTCCACATGAATGCTCCGGCCTTTCTGCTTCTTCTCTGTGATATGATATGGAATGCCGGACTCCTTTAATAACTCCTGCAGTTTATCTTCACTTCCCCGTGGAAGACAAACATGATCCGAAGTATCTGAACCACACTGTATAATATGGGGAATCCCATTTGTAGAAAACCCCATCGCCTGATTTTTATAAAACTCTGAATTACTAAAAGCAGCAAGCCTTCTGAATCGGTTCAGTGTCCGGGCTTTCACATTCTGATTTTCTATAAAAATCTGATTTACAATTACTATTACACGATAAAATAGCAGGTTTCATCCCCAAACATCGGATAAATTCCAATCACGTCTGTTCCATCTGGTTTATGTCCCTCCAGATGTTCCCGGAGCAATCTGTTCTACCGAAATATTCTCATTCATAATGCATTCATGGCTATCTGTTAGATGTTCTGTTTTGGGGGACTGCGAGGGAATAGCATACTCCACTCCCGCAGCCTCAAGCAGACTCTGCAAACGTTGTATTTCTGCTTTGAGGGATTGGTTTTCAACTTCAAGCAGTGATATTTTCTTATTTATCTCTTCATCCATCTACATCCCTCCACTTCTTCGCTCCGTGTCAAAGTCAATCTGTGTTATGGCTTTTCACTGCCTGGAAGCCATTTCTGCACAGAGCTATCCCAAATACAAAACCACTCTTCCTCCATAATAACTGCATGGAATATCGGCTCAAGGAATTTCTCCAATCGGTCTATCACCACATTAAAATCCGGTTTGTCCTCTCTCGTTCCGCTTTGATAATTATCCCATAGTTTTAACAAGGATGTGTTGTTTTTGAAATCTCTGATTCGTTCAAAACTATCCGATTCATAAATAGTTCCTCGATACTCAAGTGTGCGAAATATAGCCTCCTGCAGCTTTCTCCCCTCAAAGTCAAACACCCCCGACAGATAATAAATATCAAAAAAGTCTTTCATACGGCTTGTGGCTTCCATGCGTTTGATGATAGCATCAAATTTTTCCGCTATGGTGCTTTCTAGAGAATAGGTATAAATAGTTGGTGGATGAAATCCGTCAAGCCTTGTACTAACTGTTCTTTTGACTGCTCCCGGCACAATAACATCGTCCACACCCACATCAATGGAGAACGGTATCTTGACATTCTTGATATATGCTCTGAATTTTGTTTTAACACCGTGATATTCCTTTTCCTCTGTAATGTTTTCAGAGGCAAGCACCTCAATCCTTATAAAATCGTTCCCTGTATTGGCAGTGCATATTTCTTCCATTATCTGATTCATATTTTCCGTATCATTAGAAATCCATCGTATCATAAAGTCAATGTCGCGGGTAGGTCGGCCTGCAAATTCTGTTATCGTGTATAAAAACATTCCCCCTTTGAGAATAAAGTTTTCAGAATACCTCGATGCCTCTATCTTTCTCAAAAACTCCTCCTGGCAAAAGAGCTGCAGACACATCTGATAAGTTAAACCCGTCTCTTTTGCCTGAGTTTTTAACCTCGTAAGTATTGATGCCGCCATATCTTTTACAGCCATATCGCCACCGTCCTCCTCACCTTGTTCTCCACGCCAAGTTTCTTTGCATATTCCATAAGCTGCGCTACATTCTTTTTAGGATCTCTGACATATCGCTTTATTGCTTCGTTAAAAATCTCGCCATCCATGCGATTTACGTGACGGAGACAGTCACAGATAACCCGTTCCCGGTCATAAATATTAACTTTTATTCCGTCCACTTCGCCTTCAGATTTGCCAATATCCAGTCTGTTTTGCTGGACAAAGTGAGGCCTTACCTTAGGATGCTCAATGTAAAATTGTGTCCGCCCGGAACGATTATCCACTGCAATATGCCACGCATCCGGTGTTCGATCTGTATAGTCATAATAAAGAAGGGCTGTTTCCATACACAGAATCCCCTCGGGAAAAAGAGCTGCCACTAGTGATGCCTCACTGAATGCCTTATCATCCTGCCATTGATAATAACCATAGCGAATTTTCTCGACCTTACCCTCTTCTATCAATGTTCTCAATTTGCGATAATAGATGCCATGTTCCGATAATTCCTTTGTACGCATAACACCGCCTTGTTTTTCAAATATATTTTTTATTTGTTCTTCCATCACCGCAGTTTCACCTCGCAATCATAACTTCATACAAATTTTAAATCGTTTTTGTTAAAAGTTATGATTTATTATAAATGCTTTTCAGTGAAAAATCAAGCATAACTTCATACAAAATTTATAACATTTTTGTATAAAGTCATGCTTACAATAAAGAATTCGTTATTCTGTTTCATCTCCCCACATCCACACTCGTTCCTGATTTGAAATCCACTGTAAATCTATCATCATAGACACTGGTTCACCCCCAGCTGCTCCAGCTGTGTGATGGCCTCCTGCGCGTCCTCAAAAGCATCCGTGGACAGGAGATACAGGTCTGATTCCACAATCCCCTCCACAGACCTGTCCCCTGTGCTGTAAGAATGGACCTGCGCCCACTGTCCG
>JAETQR010000033.1 GCA_021770615.1 Lachnospiraceae bacterium
CTACACCGAAAGGTGTGTTACTTGTTAAGTTGATTGAACCGCCGTGTACCGAACGGTACGCACGGTGGTGTGAGAGGTCGGAATTTCTCAAGAGAAATTCCTCCTACTCGATTTGTGCAGAAAAAAGCAACAATACAGAAGGAGGATAGCGATTAGGAATCAGAGCTTAATTCAAAGGAGGAATCAAATGAAACGTGACAAATTTAAGAAAATGAAACTTGATATCCAGACACTTGAACCAGTGAGCTATCCAGATAACTGTGTTTTACTACTAAGCGAAGTTAAGATGGAAAATCCAGAACCAATGGAATTGTCAATCGGTCAGGCAATGCAGAAAAAAAGCTGGATGCCTGACGGAACAATATTAGTTGGACTGGAGGCCAAAGGTATCAGGACAGAAGATGAGAAACTGAGGAATTTAGGCACCAGCAAGCAGGCGGAGATTCTGGATTATAATTTTTTTCGTTCCAGGTTGCCAAAAACAGTGATTACGGAAGTGAAAGCAGAACTATTAGACTTCCGCTTAAGAAAGACTATCCCCTTTTCAGTTAAAAAGCTGGAATTTGCTTTTGGTAACGGAAAAAAGGTGGATTATACTGACAAGGTGAGTGTATTATCGTTGGATCAGTTAGCCAGTTGAGAAGGAGGCTGCTATGATGAAGAATAATTTGCAGGCAAAAAGAATCGTGATAACCGCAGGAGACGTACAGTTACCAATTAAAGTGGGTGAAGAAGTATGCTATCGATATGATGGTCATCTAATGTGGACGGATAGGGTACATCGCATTCTGGAGGTTGCGGCGGATTATGTACGGATTGAGACTACCTCCTACTACTATACAATCGAAAGAAATGGCAGAGAGTGTGGGCAGTTAAAAGGTGCGGCTTAAGCAAGATCAAAAAAGAGATAAGAAAGGGACTATATTGGGACCGAACATGCATTGACTTGAGATTTCAAAGTTTTTATAATGATATCATCAGTTTTTATGCATGGGAATATTTCCGTGGAGAGCCATAAAAATTGTAAAATATGCAGAGAAGGCAATCATCATTGTGATGGTTGCTTTTTTTGTACCAAAAAAGGAGTGATTAATTTGAGCAAGGACAGACAGGCGGGGTTTCTGGTGTTTAATCAAAAAAAGCATATAAACATACCGGCGCTTACAGGACAGTTTTATGTAGTCAGCATGATGGTGCTTTTTAGGTGTCAGACTGCCTATGCAGATATTTTTGATACAGCTAAATCCGCCATGCAGCAAGTGTATACAGATGTTGCTGGAATTGCAACGGTAGGTGCAGTTGTGTGTGCGGCAGTATGTCTCTTTCTTATGAATTTTTCAAAGTCAGGAAAAACCGTGGATGAATCACGTGCCTGGCTAAAGCGTATTATTATCTGTTGGGCCGCCCTAATGACTCTTGGCGGTATTGTAACCTATATGGAAAGTATTATTCCAAAGAGTATGTTTTCTGCGTAACTATATGGAGTGTATAAAAAAGGCTGGTGCTCTCCCAGCAAGGAGGTGTGTAAAATCCTGTAACGGGATAATAAAATGGGCTGGCTGTTAGAATTATTATTTGAAAGTATTAAAGAAATGTGTTCCCAATTTATCATAGATATGATGGATGTCGCAAGCAGTATGTTTACGGAAATTTTATCCTGTAATTTAAATCTGTTTGAAGAATTGTTTGGCGTTGCCGGTAATTTGTACCGGGATGGCATTATGCCGATTGCGGTTATGATTCTTCTTATGATTTTGGTCTGGCAGTTATTTAAGGGAATATTCAGCAAGATAACAACCTCATCGGAGGAGCCAATTGAACTCATACTTCGGTCGGCCATCAGCCTTTTCATGATTGTCTACGCAAAAGATATTGTCAATTATATTCTGAATATTGTAGGAACTCCTTACCAGTGGGTAGCGGGAAGCGCAATCACAGTTAATTCTTTTTCAGCATACGTGACAGCAGCGGAGGCAGTGGTATCTGTATTGGGCATCGATATAATCAGCATTCAGATGCTTTTGTTAATCATGCATTTTGTTGTAGCTTGGAACTATTTTAAAATGCTTTTTATTTTGGCGGAACGGTATGTCCTGCTGGGAATCTTTTCTTATACCGCACCATTGGCATTTGCAGCCGGCGGTTCAAAATCCACAAATAATATTACCACCACATGGGTGAGGATGTTTGGTGGACAGATATTGATTATCATACTGGACGCGTGGTGTCTGAAGATGTTCCTTTCGGGCTATGGTAACTTAATGTCCAGCAGTTATGGATTTACGAAGTTTTTTGCGGCAACCATGTGTCTGATTGGATTTTGTAAGATAACCGCGAAGCTTGATAGTTATATGGCTTCTCTGGGAGTGAATCTGGGCAGAATCGGAGGCGGCCTTAGTGGTATGGGCGCACTTCTTATGGCAGGCCGGCTGCTTCATATGGGAGGCAGCGGTGGCAGAATCGGAGGCGGAAGCCAGGAAAAGGGAACTTCCCCCATGGGATTCAGCACAGGAAAACCAATTCCAATGGGAAGTGGTTCTCCGGACTTTGGAATAGCTGGTATGTCCGGTATGCAGAATAGTTCCAATATTGGCGGCGTGAGTGGTGGAGTAAATGCCGATGAAAACCCAGAACTAGGGGAGGACATTGACTGGCATGGGGCTGAAAATAATTTTGACAGTGGAATGCCTGGTACTGAGAGTGCAAATGCCCCCTTTGGAATGCCGGATGAATCCGATTTTGATGCACAAGAAGGCTCCTTTGACGGGATGGAGAGTAGGGAAGGTATGGATTACCCTGGCTTTAATTATGATGAGGATGTACCTAGGGATAGTTCTTATGATGAGGCAGGGGAAATTCCCGGAATGGGATATGGAAAAGATGGGCCGTTTGGAGCCTCCCTTGATGAGCCTGAAGAAGCGTTTGGAACTGAAATCGGAATGGACGAAGGCAATATTTCTGGCTTTGTAGGAGCAGAACCGGGTGGCGGTATGGAGGTATCAGGAGAGACTGGTGGAATTACCGGAATGCAGGATGGCGGGCAGGAAGCAGAACCAGGTGCAGGAATGGCAGACACTGGTATTCTTTCATATGATAGTGAATCCGCACAGGTAAAAGAACATGCAGGAACATTGCCTGGTGGAGCAGAAGCCATGGCTGCAGATTATGCAGGTGGTTTGGATAGCCCGGCCTCTTCTGTACATTCTGGTCTGCCGGGAACCAGTACGGCAGGAGCCGGCATATCGGATACTGATACCGCAATAAACGAAATGGCAGGTGGTGGCGCCATGGACGAAGGTCAGCCCCATAGCATGGGAATGGATGGCAGTGTTTCCAATGGTGTTGGTGCTGTCTCAGGCGCTGAAAGTATGCAAGAGGTCAAAGGTGTATCCCAGGGCGGAATGGAGAGCGGTACAGTTATGGAAACTGGTACCGGAACTTATGGTCAATCCGGAAAGGGCAGTTCTGATGAAAATTATGATTCTTATCTTGCGGAGCGTGATGGAGAACGGTATATGCGTTATGATGCCAGTCGGTTTGAAAAACCACAGGGAGCCTATCAGACGATACATGAAGATGGAAAAACCTATTACGAACTTCCGGAAAAGGAACAAGCTCCAGCGGTTTTACCGGAAACAAAAGCGGTTTTGGAAAAGAACGGCATGATACGTCTGGAGAAAGTATACAAGGAAACTCCTCAAGAGAGAGGCGTACCGAAGCAAGCGTCGAAAAAGAAACCGGAGAACAAAAAGAATACCGGAAAGAGGTATGCGGACGGGAAAGGAGAAAAAAGATAACAAACAGCCGGTCTAAATGGGACCGGCTGTTTTATAGGAGAGAGAATGAACGAAGACCGGAGCAATGAGCCGCTTGACAAAGCGGCAGAAACGGCTGCACGAATCGTTCGGGCAGCGGGGCAGACAGAAAAAATTGCCCATTCGATACAGGCGGTACATGCCGCCGCTGGGGCTGTCAGGGCTGGAGGTGCGGCCAGCGGTGCCACGGTGGGAACCGCGTTGGGGGGACCGCTTGGAACATTAGTCGGCGCTTTGCTTACAAGTAAAACCGTTTGGAATGTAATAGGTTCTATCCTGCTTACAATCCTGCTTTTTGCATATCTGCTTGTAAATTCTGTCAGCCTTATTTTTATGTATCTCGGCTTTGCAGATGCGGATGCATATGTGTCCCAGGCTCGTACCGCAGAATGCAATAACATAAAAATACAAATAGAGGCTCTTTTTGCCGCTGATTCGGCTTTTGAGTCAGAAATATATGGTTTGGTCGAGGCCCTAAGAGATAAGGCAGCAGAGGAAATCCGGGCTGACTATGATAATAACCAGAGTGGATACGATGGGTATGAGGTGGATGATGAATATGAGACAGTCCTGAAACCAAAATTGAGCCAGTATCTGGCCGTTCTGATGGAAGAAACCTGGAACGGGAAACAAATAGAAGGATTTAATGGGTACGGTACAGGGGGAGGGACAAGCAGTCTTACCAGTGCGTATGATGAATATTTTACGCTTGCGTCCGCCACTTATCAGGTGTCAGAAGTACTATTAAAGGCTATGGCAAAAGCAGAATCCGATTTTAATCCAAATTGTGTATCCAGTGCAGGTGCTATTGGAATCATGCAGCTTATGCCCGAAACGGCAGTGAACCTGGGAGTTACCAATCCCTACGATCCTAAACAGAATATTATGGGAGGAGCTAACTATATCTCACAGCAACTTGCAGCTTTTTCTGTTTATCCGAATGGGCTGGAATTGGCGATTGCTGCATATAACGCGGGGCCAGGCGCTGTGAAGAGAGCAGGGTATCAAATTCCCCAAAATGGAGAAACACCAGCCTATGTGCAAAAGGTTCTGGGATATATGGGAGAGGGTGGCGGAAACACGATACCGGGAATCACACAGACCGATTCGTCCATATCGAAAGTGCTCTTAAAATCCTTTATTGATGAAAAAGAGAGCGCCTTTTTTGATTGGGCAGAGACAGGAACACATACAGAAACCATTGGTTCCGGCGATGAGGAAGAAGAAATTGAAATTGTGGACTATTCTATTGTGGTAAAGTTGAATCCACATTTGTCTTCAACAGGAACCGGATATAGTTTCCGTTATGTGACGGACCCAAATAGCTTTAATAACGTGCTGAAGCTGTTCCAGTTAGTTCAAAATGGGAAGGACGGGGCACTGGATATACTGTTTAAGGCCGCAAGCTGGAAAAATTATATATTAGGTTTGGGAGCGTCAGGAGGTATTTATACCAGTACCATCGCTACTGGAGGGGATAAAATCTCCTATGAGACAGTGCCCGGTTGTGTGAGGGAGGTAGTGTATTACAACCAGGGGGAGGAACCCTGGGCCTCTCTTTCCTACGGTGGAAGCACAATACGCACTTCTGGCTGCGGCCCTACAGCGCTTGCTATTGTGATTTCGACACTGACAGGTGAACAGATAACGCCGGAGATGACAGCGCAATATGCAATGGACACCGGAGGATATGTTTCGGGGCGTGGAACCAGCCATGCATATCCGGCGAATGCGGCTCGGAACTGGGGACTGTCGGTGGAACGTGTGAGGCGGGAACAGATGAATCATGTTGTTGCGGAATTGAAGAATGGTAAGCTTGCGGTGGTAATTTGTGCGGAAAATACGATATCAGGAAGCAGCGGACACTTTATTGTATTAACCGGAGTGACCAGTGATGGAAATATAACCATTGCCGACCCTGGGAGCCGGGGGAGGACTGGAAACCTGTACAGCCCTTCCACAATTCAGTCATACGCCAGGGATTTAAGCGATGGCGGCATATGGGTTATAGGAGAGTGAAGGAATGAAGCATAGTTTAAAATGGAGTTTCTTTTCCAGTCTTGCGCTCAGCCTGATTCTTGGCATATCTGGAGTTTGCCATGCTGATAGTCTGGCGGGGGCAAAAGAAGAAACAATGTGGGGGGAAGAGTATACCGATACAGACACAGGGAAGGGAATGCTGGCTGTCCGGTGCCAGGTGTTTCAGGGGTTTCAGGGCGCAGTCACCATTCATTTTACTGGTATGGCAGGAGGAAGGACATTTACTGTGTCACTTGATAAAGATGGTGATTATATAGCAAATCTTTCGCTGGCGGGGGAGCAGTACAAAGTAACAGGAGTCACGGCCATATCAGAATTGCGGGAATATGACTGCCATGTAGAGCCGAATACTGTTTGTGTGGAAGCTGGCAGGATTTCTATCTGTAAGGTGTTTGTGAAACCGGGCAGTATCCAGAAATTTCCGGAAGAAACTGAAACGCAGATAACAGAGCAGGCTGAAAAACAAGAAATAGCAGAGAGGAAAAAACAGACAGAACAGATAAAGCCAGCCGTGGAGAAAGAGATGTTTAAAACAGAACCGGATTGGAGGCACATACCAGTTTTGGGTATTCTTGGCACTGTATTAATCCTGAGCTGTGCCGGCAGCCTGTTTTATTTGAGAAAACGGGATAAATAGGAGGGTGACGAGTAATGAATGAGGATAACCGGATTGATATTTATACAATCCCGCCCAATTTTGCTGAGGAGGGGACAATTCTTTCCGGGCGGGTAAAAACCAGAAATGCATTTGAAACAGCACTGATTCTCGCGGTATTGGTACCAATTATTATGTCACTGAATGTTACGGGAAAGACAAAACTATACATCGGCATGATAGTCCTGGTGCCGGTTATAATCCTGGCTATCATGGGAGTTCAGGGAGAAAGTCTTTTGGCATTTATCGCAAGCTTTTTCAAATTTTTAAAGCGTCGCCGCAACCTGTCCGTACCGGATGAGAGATACCGCTTAGAACAGAGCCGGAAGAGAGAAAGGTCAGAGAAAGGAGGGACGATAAAGCATGAAAGAGGAAAAAAGCGCGAAAAACCAAAGAAAAGCCTGGAGGCGGGAACTACGGAGAGTCAGGAAAAAACTGAAGCAGGAGCAAAAAAGAAGAAAACTAAAGCAAAAGGGAGAAAACGCTCCCCAAAAACAGACAAAGGAGAAAATCACAGCAGCAAAGCAGGAGGAGTTTTATGACCTGCCTTACACAAGAGCCTCTAAAGAAATTCCAATTGAATCAATCCGTGACGGAGTGATTCACACAACAGATGGACGGTATGTAAAAATCGTTGAGGTTCTGCCGATTAACTTCCTGCACCGGAGCGCCAGCGAACAGCGTAACATCATTTATTCTTACATAGGCTATTTAAAGATAGCACCTCCTGAACTGCAGATAAAATCCATCTCGAAAAAGGCAGATATCGGCCTGTATATTGAGGCTGTGAAGCAGGACATTGAGGCAGAGCCGGATGAACGGTGCCGGATGCTCCAAAAAGATTATATCAAGCTTCTGCGTTCGGTCGGATACCGGGAAGCGGTAACCCGGAGGTTTTTTCTGGTATTTTCTGTGGACGGCAGGCGGGGAACTGAGTCTGAAATCGCAGCGACATTAAACTCTTATGCACAGACAGCAAAGAAATATTTATACCAGTGTGGAAATGAAGTTGAAACATCAGATAATCCGACACAAGATATGGTGGAAATGCTGTATCTGCTGTTAAACAGGAAAACCAGCGCCACAGTTTCTCTTTCCCAGAGGTTAAATCAGGTGGCCGAGTGGTATATCCGCGAGAATGGGGAGGAAAGTACCGGCCGGATTCCGGTTGCGGAATACTTTGCGCCCGAAAGACTGGACTTCAGGCATGGGAATTATGTTATCATGGACGGAGTATACCATACATATCTCTTTGTCCCATCGGCAAGGTACCGGAACCGGGTGCCGGCCGGCTGGTTGTCCCTTCTTGTCAATGCGGGGGAGGGTATTGACGTGGACCTTTTTTTATATAAACAGGATAAGGTTAAGACTATTGAGCGCATTGGAAGGAGAATCCGGCTGAACCGCTCAAAAATCAAGGATGCCTCCGATACCAATACTGATTTTGATGATCTCGCAGAGTCAATCCAATCCGGATATTATCTGAAAAATGGACTCGCGGCAAATGAGGAATTTTATTATATTGCTATCCTGATAACCGTAACTGGATACAGCGCAAAGGAAGTGGAGTGGAGGGCTAAGGAAATGAGGAAGCTCTTAAATGCCCAGGATTTAGACACAGTTTCCTGCCTGTTTCAGGAGGAACAGGCATTCTTGTCCGCCCTGCCACTGTTAAAGCTTGATAAAAGCATTTATGAGCGTTCTAAGCGGAATGTTTTGACATCTGGCGCTGCGAGCTGTTACCCCTTCACTTCGTTTGAGATGTCGGACAAGGACGGCATATTGATGGGGGTGAATACTGCAAACAGTTCATTGGTAATTGTGGATATTTTTAATTCATCCTTATATAAAAATGCGAATATTTCTATCATGGGGACAACTGGAGCGGGAAAAACTTTCCTTCTCCAGTTAATGGCCCTGCGTATGAGAAGAAAAAACATACAGGTTTTTATTATAGCTCCAGACAAAGGACATGAATTTGCCAGGGCATGTACCAATATCGGAGGCGAATTTATTAAGATATCGTCATCTTCAAAAAGCTGTATCAATGTAATGGAAATCAGGAAAAAAAATAAGGAAACGAATGCAATCCTTGACGGGGAAGTCATGGAATATTCTGAACTGGCGGCGAAAATCCAGGATTTGCATATTTTCTTTTCTCTTTTGATTCCCGATATGTCCCATGAGGAAAAACAGCTCCTGGATGAAGCATTGGTACTGACCTATCAGCAGAAGGGGATTACCCATGAGAACGAAAGCCTGGTTGACCCGGAAAAACCGGAACAATATAAAGAAATGCCGGTTCTGGGGGATGTTTACAATGAACTGATTAAGAAGCAGGAGACCAAGAGGCTGGCCAATATCTTGAACCGTCTGGTGCATGGTTCTGCCTCCAGTTTCAACCAGCAGACCAACGTGGATCTGAAGAACAAATATATTGTTTTAGACATATCAGAGCTTACCGGGGACTTGCTGCCAGTGGGAATGTTCGTGGCGGTGGACTATGTATGGTCAAAGGTAAAGGAGGACCGGACAGAGAAAAAGATGGTATTCCTGGATGAGGTCTGGCAGCTGATTGGGGCTTCCTCCAACGAACTGGCGGCGGAATATGTTCTAGAGATTTTTAAGATAATTAGAGGTTACGCAGGTGGAGCAGTGTGCGCGACACAAGATTTGTCGGATTTTATGGCGCTCAAGGAAGGAAAATATGGACGTGGCATTATTAACGCCACGAAAACAAAAATCGTCCTTAACCTGGAAAATGACGAGGCAAAAAAAGTGCAGGGGCTGCTTCACCTGTCCGATTCGGAACGCATGGAGATTGTACATTTTGAGCGTGGAAAAGGGATGATTTCCACGAACAGTAATAATCTTACACTGGAATTTAGGGCAAGCCAGCTTGAGAATGATTTGATTACTACAGACAGGAAAGACCTGCAGAACTTGAAGGAACGGCTCGAAAAATTCGGAAACCATGCATATGGTAGGAGGGGAGGATAACTGGATGGCAGTATATATTAGCCCTGAGGTAATGGAGGAGAGGATACTCATGGTAATACGCAAGTATAATGTTCTTTATATGGAACAGCTTTTGAAATTTTTTGATGGGGAAGAAAAGGCTGCGGGAAAAGCGGTGTCAAGGCTTTTAAAGAACAGGCAGATTTACAGAAATCCTTATACCGGCCTTCTTGCATCCAACGAATTTGCCTATTCGCTGAAAGACGAGGGTACAATACAAAGCCTTTGGGTATTAATCGATATGATGCATAAACGGGAAGTGGACGGTCACTATATGGCGGTGAAAGAGGATTTTCCAGTAAGAATCTTGTTTTTCTGTGGTCAGGACATCTACGATATTATTTATATAGGAATTAGGGATTTAAAGCTGGTAAATGGTATGTTCGCCAAAAGCAGGCGCTCAGAGGAAAATAACATTATCGTTTTGGAGGATAAAGCGCTAATTAGTCAGATAGAGGTCCCTGGAATTATTGGGTTTTGTGTTGTGAAGGAGGGTGGAGAAGTCGAATATTATAGAAAAAGGACATGAATTTGAGATGATGGAACAATTGGAACATCAGCTTTTGGAGGTTCAGAGAGTTGCAGGAGTAGTACAGGATAAACTTGCTGAGGCACAGAGCGTAAAAACACTTTATAATCGTAGTGCTTCCAGTTTCCAGTATGGACGACTGTTAGATTGTATGATGGAAGCTTCTGAACGTGCTGAATGTCTGACAGACCGGCTGCGGAGATTTATATTGAGAAACACATTTAGCAGTTCTCTCAAAGAGGAATATTGTCTGAATTTAGTACAAATCCACAAAATCCGTGTGGAATATGAGGATTGCATATTGAAAGCAGAACTTCCGGTTTTACTGCCTCACCGTAAAAATAAATATACAGATTATATCTATAAACCTTTATTTCTGGCTCTGCAGAATTGGTGTAAAGAGCGTCAGCAGCAGGGAAAAGAAATTCCTGTATATGAGCGGGCAACGGTCTGCTTTATTCATGAGTATGATAAGAAACTGCCAGGATCCAGGATTCGGGACCATGACAATATAGAGGAAAAACAGGTCGTGGATGCTTTAGGAATGTACTTCCTTGTATCGGACAGCGGTCTGCATCTAGACACTTATCATACTACCATATTGGGGGAACGGGATTGCACGTTCCTTTTTTTGATGGAATATAACCAGTTTCCTAAGTGGATTTGTAAAAGGTACCACCTGGGCATCATATCGAAAAATCATCCGATTCCCGCTACAGGTTTTTCGACAGGGTAAAATTTTGGTGAGAGCTTTAAAAACGTATCCATAGACAGAAAAAGGGAGATTCATTTTACCCAGGGATGGAGAGGACAGGGTATGAAAAGGAACAAAACGGAATAAGAAGAAGGGGACAGATATGAAAATGGATAGAAAAGATGAACTTCTGTTACTTATAGCAGTCAGCGGGGAAATACCGTCAGATTGGATTGGCCGTGCAGTCGGTTCTGAATCTTACGCCGCTGTGCTTTTGACCCGATTGAAGCGGGAGGGAGAAGTTAAACTTCGGAGTAAAGATGGTATCAGAGGTTATCTGCTTCGAAATAAAGCTAAACAGTATCTATTGGTTCATTATTGGGATGATGTGCGGCTCTATTTATCCGGAGCCAACTCCACCAATCACGTGAAGAGTGAACCAGAAAAACGGTTGCGGCTTCATCGTATGAGTATGGTATGGATTTATATTCATCGCGCCGGGATACGGATTTTTCAGAGTGAAAAACCGGAACTTTTCCCTGTTTTCCATCAGGTTCCGTTCGATTCCTCAACTATCATAGGCAGTACCCCGGTATCTTATTACGGGACAATGGAGTGGAAGCAGGAAACGGACATGGAAATCAAAGGCTCAAGGGCCTGTGGGGTACTGGCGGCGGATCAGTTTTATGTGGTCTACAATACGATGGGAAACCTGATGAAATGGACACCAAAAATAGAACGGAATTTAAAAAGCCGTCTGGAGATACGGCTTAGAAAGTGCAGACGGCTTTTACCGGGCGGTGCCATTATCATGGGAGTCGGTATGGAGATGGTACAGAGAATATTAATCAGTGACGGAGGACTGAAGGGGAACCTCTTTTCTTTAGATGATGTGTATGAGAGTTATTACTATATTCCCTTTTATGCAGAGGCGGCTATTCAACTGAGATTATTAGGCAGTGAATCCGATGGGGTTAGGTTTTACCGCTTTTTGTGTGGCGCGTTAAAAAGCGTGAATAATGACCGATTCTCACCGGAGGCCGGAGAAGATGAGAACGGGACTCCGGTTTACTTTTGTTACTTAATGGATTTGTGGCAGATTAAACGTATTATGAGTCTGTCGATAAGAAAGGGTGGCAGAATATTCTGTTTTACTTATCAGGCAGAGGTACTCCGTTTACTTGTACCAAAATGGTTTCAGGTGGAGGCAATCCGGCCAGAGAAAGTGTACCGATATCTGGGGTGGAGGCAGTAGGGCAGAGCTGAACAGAAAAAGGAGAGAGCAATATGGAACCGATTTATCAAACTGGTAATGACACGGTAGACCGGTTGAGCCGAATTCGGTTTACCGGCAATGTGATTCCTCCGGCCTGGTACCGAACCATTTTAAGAGACACAGGAAAACCATATTTGATTGCAATAGTAATCCTGTCTGATATTGTGTACTGGTACCGCGCAGCCGAAGTGCGGGATGAAGGGAGCGGACAGCTTCTGGGTTACCGCAAGCGGTTTAAGGCTGACTTGTTGCAGAGAAGTTACCAGCAGATAGCGGAACAGTTTGGGATTACAAAACGGGACGCGGCCAACGCGGTGGTGGAGTTAGAGAAACTGGGAGTGGTCCGCCGTGTTTTCCGTACATTGACTTCAAATGGGCAGTCCATTCCCAATGTTCTGTTTCTTGACCTCGATGTGGACATCCTGGAGCGGCTTACCTTCCCGGAGGAGTATAAAGAGGAACCGGAAAGGCTAAAAATAAAAGAAAAAAAGAGCCGGCCAACCGGAACGGGAGCACCAAGCAGGCAGTATCCCCGAAATAAGGGGGACGTGTCACTCAAATCGGTGACACCTCCCCCCGAAATTGGTGACATATCTATACCAAAAAAAGTGACATCTCTCTCCGAAATGAGGGAGACAAATACAGAAATTACATACATAAATCACAACAGAGAATATCCTATCCAATCATATCAGGAGTTGAAGGAGGAATTTAAAGAGCAGATTGAGTATGACATTTTAAAAAGGGATTTAGGAGCGAAGGAGGAATTGGAGGAACTGGTGGAGGTGGCCGTGGAAATCCTGGCGTCCAACAGAGATACCATTCGTGTCAACCGGGAGGACAAGCCGGCCGGGCTTGTCAAAGAACAATATCGGCGCTTAACCATGTTCCATATTCAGTACGTGTTATCCTGCCTGCAGGAGACGGAATCAAAGGCGAGGAATATCCGGGCAGTAATGGTGACGGCGCTTTATAACTCCGTGAGTACGATTGGGACCTATTACGGAAATCTGTTCCAGTATCACAAGAAAATAAAACGAGAATAAACATAAATAGGTTGGGAAAGCAGACAAGATGGCAGTCTGTTTTTGTTGCCAATTATAGAAATGGAGGATTCAGATGGAGGAAGAACAAAAATTTAGGAAAAAGAAATTTGCCATAGGACTGGCCTGCTTGCTTCTGGTGGCTCTTTATAGCGGCGGTTTCTTACTGCAGCTTATGGTAGATGCCGGTCATGTGAGTCTTAACCCGTTCCGGTGTCTGTATTTTGCGGTATCTTCCATGAATGGCTTAAAAACATCGGTGTTTACCGTATTGCTTTTTTTTGTGATTTCCGGGGTTATTGCATTCCAGGGTAGTATAAGCGATACGGACGGGAAAGATGAGGAACGGAATTTTACCTACTCGAATCTTGGAACCTATGGTACGGCTGGATATATGAAGGATACCGAGCGGAAGAAGGTGTTAAAGGAGAATAAAGATATAAGGAATGTAGATGGAATTATTTTGGGTCTGGAAATGACGAGCGGGAATATATTAAGCCTTCCTGTGAATTCCAGACTGAATCGTAATATTGCCGTGTGTGGCTCACAGGGTTCCATGAAGTCCAGGGCATTTGCCCGAAACATGATTCTTCAGTGTGTCAGACGGGGGGAGAGTATGTTTGTGACGGATCCGAAATCCGAACTGTATGAGGATATGGTTGCATACTTAAAAGAGCAGAACTATACGGTCCGTCAATGGAATTTGATTAACCTTGAAAATTCCGATGCATGGGATTGTTTGGCAGAGATTGACGAGGGAGGACTGATTGATATCTTTGTGGACGTAGTAATCCGCAACACGACTGACAAATTCGATCATTTTTATGATAATGTTGAAATGGATTTATTAAAGGCGCTCTGCCTGTATGTATACCATGAATACAAAGATAAAGATAAAACCTTTGCAGAGAGTTATAAGATTTTAATTAACCAGAGTTTGGAAGCAATAGATGGAATTTTTGACCGGCTCCCTACTTCTCACCCAGCAAAGGGTCCCTACCGACTCTTTGCCAAAGCTGAAAAGGTAAAGGGAAATGCAGTACTAGGCCTGGGAACCCGGCTTCAGATTATGCAGAATGAGAAGGTGCAGAAAATTACCAGCCATAAGGAAATTGATTTAACGTTGCCTGGACGGGAGAAGTGTGCATATTTCTGTATTACCTCTGACCAGGAATCAACCTATGATGTTTTGGCTACGCTGTTTGTGTCTTTTCTGTGCATTAAGTTGATACGGTTTGCTGACCGCCAGAAAAACCGGAAATTGCTGTTGCCAGTGCATTTTATTCTGGATGAATTTCCGAATATTGGGATTGTACCTGATTTCAAAAAAAAGTTGGCAACAGCCAGAGGTCGTAATATTGGAATGAGTATCATATACCAGAATATTCCACAGCTACAGAATCGATATCCGGACGGGCAATGGGAGGAGATATTAGGAGGCTGTGATATGTCCCTGTTTTTAGGCTGTAATGATATGACTACAGCCACCTATTTTAGCAATCGTTCCGGTGAAGTAACCGTGAGTGTGTCCTCGGTCCGAAAAAATTTAAGTACGGTGAGAATGAGCAACTATGTGCCAGGCTATTCAGAATCCAGTTCCGTGGGAAAGAGGATGCTGCTTTTGCCGGATGAGGTACTGCGCTTCCCTCTTGATCAGGCACTTGTGATTATCCGAGGACAGAAAATACTGCGTGTAAGGAAGATGGATTATACTATGCATCCAGATGCAAAAAAACTTATCCAGGAAAAAACGGATTCTCATGTGCCGGTATGGAGACGGGAAGAGGAACTGAGAGCTGAACAGGATAGTAAGGTCCGCCAGGAGGATATCGGGGAGCAGGAATCCGGATTTGAACAGGGAATCTGGTCTGGGAAGGAATTGAAAAAGGAAGATGAATCCCAAGAAGTTGGAAAAAGCAAGGCTAATGAAAAAAATATTCAGGAGGAACCGACAGAGCGGAAACTGGGAATAATAGAGAAAGTGGAGGATTTATTTACAGATGAATGATAGCTTGACTTTTGAAAAGAAAGAGTTGAAATTTCTTTTGGAACGGGAGTTTTTCATACATATAGACTCATTTGAGGATGAAGATTATGCAAAAGCCCGGAGGGCGATTTTTGTTTATGAAAATGCGGACGAGTTTTTTGAGGCTACGGGATGGGAAAGAAACAATCCAGAACTTCGGACTGAGGATTATCTCACCGAGAACCGAGTCTGTCGTTGGTGGAACGGCCGTTTTATTTATTTTTCTAGGATTTTGTGGGAAGATAATCGGGGGACGGGGCTGGAATGATGAAAGGGATTGTTATGACCACACTTTTTATTCTTACTATATTTTTGACCGTTCTATTGGCTCATAATTGGCAGGGATTAGATTCTGAGCAGCAGGCGTTTGTAGAGTTAGCGGCTTACATTGAGGATAAAAAGAAGAATGTATTGGATGAGGGCACAAATAGTGAAAACGTTAAAACCGTGGATAATAAGGGAAAAATAGAAGATAAAGAGGCGAAAATTCTACCGGAATATCATGAACTGGCCTTGAAAAATCCTGATTTTGCTGGATGGATTGTTATTGATGATACTGCGATTAACTATCCAATCATGCAAACTCCAAAAGAACTGGAATATTATCTACACCGGGATTTTAAAGGCAAGGCCTCTTATGCCGGAACTCCTTTTGTGGGAAGGGGGAACCTGCAGGAGAAAAGAGATCTCTTTTTATATGGACATAACATGAGAAATGGGACAATGTTTGCCGATTTGCTAAAGTACCAGAAGAAGCCATTTTGGGAGGCCCATCAGGTCATTCAAGTGGATAATCTCTATGAGCATCGGGAATACCGGGTATTTTCGGTATTCTATGCAGAAGAAACAGAATGGAGTGAAGAGGGGGGGCTGTTTGCTGATGCTGGTTTGGGGAGCATGAAAAGAGAGGAATTGATTGAAATACTAATTGAGAGAGGGATGCATGAAAATCGGATATTTCCAGATCATCGTGCTCCACTGTTATTCCTAATAACGTGTGGTTACTGGAAAAAGGACAGCCGCTTGGTTGTTGTGGCCATTCGGGAGAAATGATAGGGTAGAAGCGTGTAGTTGCTGATAAGTGCGATGTGATACATAACTTCAGCCAACTTCCAAGGAAAATTGCAGTGAAAAGTATTCTAACCAGCAGAAAATATTCGGTATGCCCAGAATGGCATTGTTACAATTCTGAACAGTAGCAATTCGGGCCGCAGAAAAGTACAAATAAGGGGTTGTTGATATGATTTACTAATGATATTGCTGTTGCAATAAAATATGATAGTAACACATCGTCTGTCTTTCCCATAAAGCATAGTAAAACTGTATATCCCTGTACAAATAAAAGACGTCAATCATACAGAACGGGCTTAGATGAAGGTTATATGATGGTATATGGTAAAATATGGATAATAAAATTATGGAGGGCGCAGGCCCTCCTTTTGTATAATCGTAGTAAGTGAGAGGTCGAGGCCTTATACTCTCCAACAAGAAGAAAAGGTTACCACTTTTCATTCAGTGCTTGTAACTAGTATTTTTCTGGAACCCGGATATTAGCAACATTATGAAACTTATATTTTTCTACCATACGTTTCTTCATAAGAACCAAATTGTAACGGTAGCAATCTGCTATACCATCCGCAAAGGAGTCAGCATTACCTTCACGTAATTGCTCAAGTGCTAGAATGACTTGCTTGTTGAGATGTGAAAGAGTATGTTTCTTTGACGGATAATAAGCAAAATGGTGTCCCCATTCAAGAAGATGATTGGTCTTAGATAATATAACATATAAGGGTTCTAAAGTGGTATGTTTCATTATAGATTCCAAAATATCTGCCAAATGAATAGAGTCAGAAGAAGTAAATTTATCTGCCAACTCGTCCAGTTCTTCTCTAGAAAACCTTGGAGCTGCAACTAATGCTGCCGGACGAATAATTAATACCATTAGCTGTAGAGCGTGAAGGTAACGTTGTGCTTTTTCTACATATCTGGAATTAAGAGCCAGCTGATGAAGTTTCGTATCATCCGGTTTTATAACAATAGTGCCTTTACCATTTAATGTCTTTACAAAACCTCTTTGTTCAAGTCCTGATAACGCCTTTCTAACCGTCGATATAGATACATCGTACTGTTTGGCCAGTTGCTTTTCGTATGGAAGAAACATTCCAACAGAATACTCTCCAAGACCTATTTTTAGATTCAGATCATCAATAATCTTTGAGTAATAATAATCCTGACCACGCATGGGATTCCACGAAAACTTCAAACCCGTTTGTGCAGGACATTTGGGATTGGTCTCTGACAGGTAATTTAACGTATTTTGAATGGCATCCGTAAGTCTTTGATACATATTTGAGAGCTGGTTGTACCTTGTGAGTGGTTCATTGACCTTTAATATATCCATAATGTCATTGGTTGCAGATACAGATTCCTGTAAAAAGTGTGTAGAGAAATAGGGGCACACCTCTGCAAAAAATGTAAGCTTATTATAGAGACCAAACGTAGAATAGAGTTCGCTGAATAGGGAATTACCTCCTATTCTTAATATATCATATCCTAATTTAGAAGGAGGACGCCATCCACCAGCGGCATATCCTAAACGCAATGCTTTCATAGCCTGTTTATAGTGAGGTAGTACCTCCACATCACAGCCTTGTAAAGAAAAAACCATAAGGGAAGGCAGTATTAAGGCAAAAGTCTGATATACCTGTAAAATACCTTCCTTTTGTTTTAAAATCTCGAAAACAGCATTTGATGAATCATAAGCATCTATAGTTGAAACAACAATCGGTGCAAGGCGAGGCTGAATATCAACCAACCCTTCCTTCCTCAATGCGTTAAAAACGCGGTTAATCGTATATCTGCTCACATGGAATTGTTCACAATACAGCCGTGAAGATGGCAATGCATTTCCAGGAAGTATTTTACCCTCTAAAATACACTGCTTAATTTCGTTATATACAAATGTAAATTTTGTTTCTTGTGGGTTCATAATTTGCCTCCTATCTATCTGAATTATATCATGATGGAATAATTTTGTCAGTAAGTAATAAGAAAGCGGGAGACCTATTTGCACACCTAACCAATACGAATGTTGCCAAAATGTAAGGATAACATTTATAATAAAACCGTAAATTTATTAGGAAAGAGTTTCAGTATTATGGAAAAACAAAAAATTTTAATCGTAGACGATTCAGAAATGAACCGCGCTCTTTTAGCAGATATCCTGGAAGAGCAATATGATGTGGTAGAGGCTGAGAATGGTATAGAAGCAATTTCTCTTCTCTCGAGGCAAAGAGCCGATTTTTCCCTTTTGCTTCTGGACATTATGATGCCTGAAATGGATGGATTTGAAGTATTAGCCTACATAAACAAATACCACTGGAATGACACTTTTGCTGTTATTATGATTTCTGCCGATGATTCCCCCGCAAATATAAAGCGGGCTTATGACTTGGGTGCTTTTGACTATATCAGCCGTCCTTTTGATTCGACCATTGTAAAGAGGCGGATTTCCAATACAATGTTTTTATATGCAAGGCAGCAGCGTCTTGAGAAAATCATCGCAGAACAATTCCACGAGCAGGAGAAAAATAATAAGCTGATGATTTCAATCCTGTCCCATATTGTGGAATTTCGGAATGGAGAGAGCGGCTTACATATACTGCATGTCAATACGATTACAAAGTATCTGCTAAAACAGCTGGTCAGGTGTACTGATCAATATCCTTTGTCCAAAGCTGATATTTCTTTAATCAGTACGGCTTCAGCGCTGCATGATATTGGAAAAATCGCAATTTCCGATACAATATTGAATAAACCTGGACGTCTTACGGCAGAGGAGTTTGAAGTGATGAAAACCCATTCGATGGTCGGAGCCAGAATGCTGTCGGACCTGCCCTTTGAGCAGCAGGAGGCTCCGCTTGTCAAAGTAGCTTCTGAGATTTGCCGGTGGCACCACGAACGGTATGATGGAAATGGTTATCCGGACGGGCTTAAGGGAGACGAAATTCCCATAGCCGCCCAGGTGGTCGCGCTGGCCGATGTATATGATGCCCTGACCAGTGAGCGGTGTTATAAGAAAGCTTATTCACATAAAGAAGCTTTGAACATGATTTTGGAAGGACAATGCGGAGCATTTAATCCGACCCTTTTACTGTGTCTGCAAGAGATTGCGGATACGCTGGAAAGTGAGCTAACTGATAATTCTCCTGAACAGGAGACTAAAAACATTCAGGATATAAGAAATAAAATAGATTACGACAGGTTGTTTTCCTATGAAAAATATACCTTCCTGTCCCGCAAACAGCGGCATCTGCAATTATTATATATTGATTCATTAACCAGTGTCTATAACCGTCGTTATTATGACGAGCATTTTCAAGGCTCAGATAATATTCAGGCAATGGTCGTAATCGATGTGGATAACTTTAAGCATATCAATGATAATTACGGCCATGACGTAGGCGATATTGTGCTGCAGAACATTGCACAAACGGTCTTATCCTGTGTTCGAAAGACAGATGCCGTGATCCGATATGGCGGCGATGAATTTGTAATTATCTTTTTTAGTATTCCTGCCAATATATTTGAGAAAAAACTGGAGAGGATTCGGTATTCAGTCGATAGTCTGATCATTGACGGCCATCCCGAATTACATATGACAGTAAGTATAGGCGGGGTATATGGAACAGGAACTGCAAAAGGACTTTTCAAGGCTGCAGACAGTATGATGTATCAATCAAAAAACACGAAAAACAAAGTGACTATATGTTATCTTGATGAGAATAAAGACATCGCGGACAATATCTAAAACGGAGGAAAAGTGATTATGAACCTGAAAGACTGCTATTTAAAATTTGGCGGCGATTTTGATGAGGTACTGGGCAGACTGCGCCGGGAACAGACCGTCCGGAAATTTGTATTTAAATTCCTGGACGATAAAAGCTTCAGCTTATTTGAAGCGTCTATGGTGAAAAAGGACTATTCCGAGGCCCTCAGAGCCGTTCATACACTCAAAGGTATTTGCCAAATTCCAGGGAGGAATAACATATGAGAAATAGTAAAACCAAGGATTCTACAACACGTTTTCTGATATACAGTTTTATTGGACTTTTAATCTTTAGTATTATTATTTTCAGTCTGCTCGGAATCTACATGAGTCGAAAGAGCGAAAAGACCGTTTACGAAATTGGTCAAATTTATATGTCTGGAATGAATAAACAAATGTCCAACCACTTTGAAACTGTTATTAAGTTGCGTTTTGGTCAGGTCAGCGGCATTGTATCTGTTGTCTCAGCAGATAATAACAATAAAGAAAAGTTATATGAGGAACTTGTTTACAGGGCACAGGTCAGGAACTTTGACCATTTAGCACTTTGTTCTACTGAGGGAAATTTTCAGACTCTTTATGGACAATCAATACAGCCACTGAACCCGGAGCCCTTTGTAGAAGCATTAGTACGAGGAGAACAAAGAGTCGCTTTAGGTAGTGATCCTGCTGGAAATCTAGTGGTATTGTTTGGCGTTGATGCTACTGCTTACCCTATGCAGAATGGCAGTATGAGCACTGGACTGGTAGCAGCCGTCCCACTGGAGTACATCACCGATTTCCTTTCCTTAGAAGATGAAGGGCAGCTGATGTATTATCATATTATCAGGCCGGATGGTAGTTTTGTAATACAAAATCCCAACACGGAGCTGTGGAATTTCTTTGAACAGCTGCAAAAACAGTCTGATTCTGCAGTGAATGAATCATCAGCTGAAAGTCCTGTTGAAAAATTTAACGCTGCTCTTAAAAAACATGAAGAATATGCTGCAACATTGGAAGTAAATGGTGAAGAATGTCAAATCTATGGTATTTCATTGCCTTATTCCGAGTGGTATTTAGTATCGGTGATGCCGTATAGCATATTAGACGATGCCATAAATAATCTGAGCAGCCAGCGCATGTTCATGACATTGTTGTCATGTGCTTCTGTTCTAATTATTTTGACACTGATTTTCCTCCGGTATTTCTCTATAACACGTTCACAGCTGAATGAATTGGAGAAGGCCCGGCAGACGGCTCTTGAAGCGAACAAAGCCAAAAGTGAATTTTTAGCGAATATGAGCCATGATATCCGTACACCTATGAACGCGATTGTAGGCATGACAGCGATTGCCACAGCCCACATGGATGACAGGAAACAAGTAGAGAATTGCCTCAGAAAGATTACATTATCAAGCAAACATCTCTTAGGGCTGATCAATGACGTTTTAGATATGTCTAAAATTGAAAGTGGCAAATTAACGTTGACAACCGAACAAATTTCATTAAAGGAAGTCGTTGAAGGCATTGTTAACATCATGCAGCCACAGGTTAAGACTAAAAAGCAGACCTTTGACATACACGTTGAAAATATATTAACAGAAAATGTGTGGTGTGACGGCATACGCTTAAATCAGGTTTTACTTAATCTCTTATCGAATGCAACGAAGTATACACCGGAGGGAGGCTCAATACAGTTATCCCTCTCTGAAGAAAAATCTCCGAAAGGGGAAAACTATGTACGGATTTATATCAAAGTTAAGGATAATGGAATTGGCATGTCGCCCGAATTCCTGAAAAGAATATATGAATCCTATAGCCGTGCGGATGGAGCCCGGATACATAAAACGGAGGGGGCCGGTTTGGGCATGGCGATTACAAAGTATATTGTGGATGCAATGGAAGGAACCATCGATATACAAAGTGAGCCAGATAAAGGTACCGAATTTCTACTCATGTTTGATTTTGAAAAAGCCGCCGCAGTGGAAATGGATATGGTTCTTCCCGCCTGGAATATGCTGGTGGTTGATGATGACGAATTATTATGCGAGACAGCCATGGACGCGCTGAAATCCATCGGAATAAGAGCAGAATGGACATTAAGCGGAGAAAAGGCAATAGAATTAGTAAATGAACACCACAAAAAGAGAGAAGATTATCAAATTATTCTGCTGGATTGGAAACTGCCGGGTATGAATGGAATTCAGGTTGCGAAAGAAATCCGGAGTAATCTGGGAGATGAAGTGCCGATTTTGTTGATTTCTGCATATGACTGGAGTGAATTTGAAGCAGAGGCCCGTGAAGCCGGTATCAGCGGTTTTATTTCCAAGCCGCTTTTTAAATCTACGCTGTATCATGCTTTATGTCAGTATATGGACGTTGGAACAGAGCATGAGCATACATTGAATCAAAATATTGATCTATCCGGACGCCGCATCCTGCTTGCCGAGGATAATGAGCTGAACTGGGAGGTTGCAAAAGAACTTCTGACAGACTTGGGCGTGGAACTGGATTGGGCGGAGGATGGCCGGATATGTCTGGACAAGTTCCAAAAATCATCGGAGGGTTATTACGATATCATTCTTATGGACATACGAATGCCGCATATGACAGGATATGAAGCCACAAAAGCGATTCGGGGACTGAATCACCCTGATGCCCTGTCGATTCCAATTATAGCGATGAGTGCAGATGCTTTTTCTGATGACATACAACGTTGCTTGGAGTTCGGTATGAATGCTCATATAGCAAAACCTATTGATATCGTGGAAGTGTCCCGTTTACTGAAAAGGTTTCTGACTTAAGGTGCCTTAGAGGATATTTAGAGGAAAATATGGTAAAATTTAACTATAATCTGCAGCGATTTTACAAATGAGAGGAGAATCAAATGAAAAAGAGAGTAAGAAAGCTGTTTCTTATGGCAAGTATTCTGTGTGTCGTGAGCCTTGTGGTGTGTGCCTGTGGAGGTAAAAAACTCGAACAGATAGATGCAGTTGAAACTGCTCCGACACAGCAACCAGAGGAGTCAGGTGAAACACCTTCGGAAGAGAAGGCTTCCACTCTAGAATCATTTACAGAAAACACTTTCGAGAAATGGGAAGACAGCAATCCGAATCTGGAAGGAAGTATTAAGGAGCTCCAGGAAGGACAGTTCACAGTTGTAGAGGCTATTACAGAAAAAGCAGACAATGGCGGCGATATCGTGGTATCCCCAGGAAATGGTGATGATTCGGAATTTAACAAAGTCACGGTTACATATGATGAGAATACCATAGTCGCAATACAGACTATTAAGAATGGAGGGGACAGTTATGAAATGTCAGAAGCAACTGCTGATTTTCTGTCAGAAGGTCATATGGTGAAAGTATGGGGAACACCGTCCAGCAATGGACTGAAAGCAACCTGGATTTGTATCGTGATGGTTGTATAAATATCTGAAAAAAGTAATTAGGATACTTTGGGTGATAAGAGAATGGATAACCTAGTTCTTAAAATAGTAATATTAAAAAAACTTGACTAGTGAAAGATGACGAAATAGAAAAATCAAATATGTTTGCAAAAAAATCAGGAGAGTAATAGTGAAGTTATTTCCGTAGATGAAAGTGAAAAAAGTGTACCTGTGTTATCTCTTAATATTGCTTATTATAATGGGTATTCTTCTGATAATAGTTCTGTATGGGAAACAGAACAGCAGCAAAGATGGAAATATCCTTGCTGGGGCAAGTCCGGATACAAGTGCTTTCCAGTTTTATTATTTTGATGGGAAAGCCGTTACACTAAGAACCCTGTACGACCCCGCCATGGAAAAAGAATTGATAAAAAAGATTAATGCACTACCTATGGAGATTGCAGACAAAGATGCAATTGCAGGTATGGAAGTTCCCTTTTATGGAATACGGATTAGTGATAAGGAGGGATATGATATTACCGTGGCACTATCCAAAGGTGTCTGGCTTAAAAATGACGGTACGATTTATTATGGGGACACAGACCTTTCACTTTTATGGGAACAAATGGAGGGGGAGGATGAGGATAATTCCCTAACGGTGCTGAATTTTCCCAATGCAGGGCTTTTGCCGCCTATCATCTGTTCTTTATGATGAAAGCGGAGGAACCGGATGGGGAAGTAGTGGAAGGGGTGGTTATGTCTGTGGAGGATATTCAACCAAGTAGGATTACCGTGTCTATTACAAATAACAGCGGTGAAGAATTTTCTTACGGCAGATATTTCTCTCTCCAGAAGCAGATAGACGGCCAGTGGTACACGATGCCAGTTCAGGCAGATAATATAGGTTTTGAGGATTTAGCCTGTGTCTTGCCAGATGGGAAAAGTGCGAGTGAAACATATGACCTTAATATTTATGGAACGCTGGAGCCGGGAATATACAGGCTGGTGGTACAAAATTTAAGTGCTGAATTTTTAGTTGGACACGGTAATCTGTCCGCAAAAAGGGATTGAATGTAATGATGAGGCAGAAGCTCCTGATGGCTGGGCAAAGTGGATTATTCCTGGTTATGAGTACATTTATGTGGAACGTGACAGTGAGGATTCTTGTTCAATAAAATATTTGAAAGATAATGGTATCTCATTGGTGGGAGCGGTTCATGATTTTATTAGCCCGCTTACTGGGAAGAATTATATGTTTTTTTCAATCAGAAAGTTATAGATAGGTCAGAAGGTTGCTTTTTTCAGTATGGGAATGAATAGATTACAGAGGTACAATTGTACTAACAAAGTGTGCTTGTAATAAGAAAGCTCCATAATATTGAAAAACTAAGTAGGAAATTGTATATATCATAGGTGGTATTATTATGAAAGAGGTCTGGGATCTGTATGATGCCAAAGGAAATAAGACGGGTTACACATTGGTACGGGGAAGACCTATTCCGGAAGGATGTTATCATCTGGTTGTGAGTGTGTGGATTATAAACAATCGGGGAGAATATCTTCTTTCCCAGAGACATCCGGACAAACCATATCCACTCCGCTGGGAGTGTACAGGGGGGGCGGTCCTTTCAGGGGAAGACAGTTTGGGTGGAGCTCTCCGGGAAGTAAATGAAGAATTGGGGATTATTCTGAATCCGAAAGATGGGAAGAGGATTTCCCGGATTTGTCGGGAACAAACGAGGGATTTGTATGATGTGTGGGTATTTTATAAAGATGTCGATATTTCAGATATCACACTTCAGGAAACAGAGGTTGTAGATGTAAAATGGGTGACGGATGAAGAGTTGATCAAGATGGAACGAAAAGGGGAGCTACACCCATTACTTGCGCTAACAATGTAACAAAAAAGACTTTTTTATGGAGGAAATCTATGAGAAATTCAATTTGTGGGATTGATTGTATGAAATGTGAATTAAAAGAAACATGCTATGGTTGTGCTATGACAGAGGGACATCCTTTTCATGGCGGGTGTGTGCTGGCGGCATGCTGTCTAAGTAATGGATATGAGCATTGCGGGAAATGCCACAATGAAAAATGCAGGCTTAAAGAACAGATGATTGCAGAATTCTGTATGCTTGGCATTGAAGATATGGAAGAAATTACTGGGCTTAATGCGTGCAAGGGATCATATATCAATCTTACATATACGTTTTCGAGCGGTCAGGCAGTGAAACTGTTAGATGATGACAAGATATATTTAGGTAACCAGCTTAGCAAAAAAGATAGTAGCAGATACTATGGGATAGCAGCGGATGAGAGCGTTCTGATAGTTAGTGAATATGATGCGGATGGATCCAATGCGGAGATCATTGTATATAAAAAAAGAAATATTAAAAGGTAGACGGAAGTAATATATCTACAATGAGAAGAAAAGAAGCTGTTTTATCAGCTTCATGAAGTTATTAATCCTAGGATATTTTTAAGCTTTGATAAGCGGTATAGTCCTTGGTGTACTGATTGGGCTTCACCCAATCTTGAATAAAAGCCTGCAGCCGATTATTTTGGCGCTGAAATCCATTCCTCCATTAATACTTAATCTTATCGTACTACTTCCTACATTTCATCTACTATCCGAGGCAGTAATAGTTATCGGCAGCATTTGCTCGGTTTTTGTGGAACAATTAATGGGAGTGTATTAATTGAACAGGGGTATTTTGACAATGCCATGGTAATGGGGACAAGAGCATTAAAAAGTATTTTGTAATCCTGCCTGCCGCATAACCGCATATTACATTTGGAGTAGCTATTACATTAAAAGTTTTCTTTATTTTGCTGGTGATTGTAGAAATATCTGTCACAAATATTATGAATATAATGTTCATAAAGGGTAAAATATAGTATATTGCATATGCTATCAATCAAGGATCTCTGAAACGAATAAAACTTAAATAAGATTGTAGAATCAGTGGGATAGCTATATAAATAAGGTAATATTTTCGTATAAGCAACAGGAGGATATTCAAATGTATGATATAATTATTATTGGAGCTGGACCAGCCGGTATCAGTGCAGCTATTTATGGAAAAAGCAGAGGAAAAAGGATTCTGATGTTGGAAAAGAATCAGGTTGGCGGTTTGATTGGAACTGTCTCAACAGTTACGCATTATACTGCAATCATGAAAGAAGAATCTGGTAAGACATTCGCTGAACGTATGAAAGAGCAAGCACTTAGTGCTGGTGTAGAGATTCGCTATGAAAATGTGACAGAGACAAAACTCATAGGTAATATTAAGAAAATCGTTACAGATAAAGAAAGTTATGAATGTAAAACAGTAATTCTTGCGAATGGTGGCTCTGGCCGTATGTTAGGAATTCCAGGTGAAAGTTTAAAAGGTATCAGATTAAATGCACCAAAAGATGGTTTTGATTATAAGGGTAAGAATATCTATATCATTGGTGGAGCAGATGGCGCAGTAAAGGAAGCCGTTTACCTGGCTGGAATTGCAGGAAAGGTAACAATTGTATGTGTGGAAGATGAACTTGTATGTATACAAGAATTTAAAGATAAAGTTGCTGCATACCATAATATTGAAATTATGCCGCATTCAAGTCTCACAGCAGTATATGGTAACGAAAGAGCTGAGGAGCTTGAATTTACGGACAACAAAACAGGGAAAAAACAGATCATAAAGGATGCAGAGTTCGGAGTATTTGTATATGCAGGTATTGTTCCGAACACTCAGATATATACGGAATTGAAGTTAGATAACGGATATATTCCAGTGGATGAATTGATGCAGACAGAAATTCCCGGAGTTTTTGCTGCGGGAGATATCTGTGTAAAAAAGGTAAGACAGGTAGCTACAGCAGTTGCTGATGGAGCAATCGCAGGAATACAGGCTGCAGCAGTGTGTTAATAAAAACAGCTGGTAATGGGTTGATATAAATTTCCAAATATATCCTTAGATGTTTTTTAGAGAAGTATTTGCTATAATCGTATTTGTAAAACATTAAATAACCTCATTTAAGAAAGGAGTTATGAGTCGTGAAAAGAAAGATTGCAATATTATTAATGACAGGAATTTGTCTGATGAATACAGTACCCTGTTTTGCATCCCAGTCGTCGATGGTCAGTGTTTCCAATTCCGAAGAAGCTCAATATACCACGCTCCCGGATGCAGATACTCTGCAAAAAGATGTGGGATTCAAGCCTAAGGCCCCAGAAACCCTAGCAGGCGGTTATCAGTTTAATAGTGGTCATATAACAGAATTATTTGATTTGGATACAAATGGCGCTCAAATCAACAAACATAAAGGTATAGACTTCCAATATTTAAAAAAGGACAATAATACCACCAAATCGGTTTCCTTGTCTGCCGAACCGGCATCAGGGCAATCTCTTTCAAAAGATACTATTGTTATAAAACATGGGGAAATAGATATGTATTATGGTACGGCTCAGGCTAATTCTCTGTCTTGGATTAATGGGGATGTTTGCTACAGCCTTATGGACATCAATAAGAATGTTTCAAAAGATGAAATGGTGGCAATGGCTAAAGATATGATTGATTAGCTATATCCATTATAACTAGTACAATTAAGAGTAAAAATAAGAATAGGGAATGTGAATTTCCTACTCTTATTTTTTTGCAGAGCAGCAGATGCTGCTCCGTTATTTTAACATAAATAGATGCATCCTTCACTAGAATCTCTTTATAGAATATTATTTTTTCATTATGCATTGGCATTCCGTACAGCAAATTTTCTTCTATCCCCTTTTTCACGTTAACAGATACACAAAGCAACCCATATGCGTATAAAGAAAAAACTCTAAGCCAATTTGAGTATATATTATGTTGAATGCTTCTTTTGGCTGGCGGCACTTCCCGCAGTATAAAAGCCCGTCCTCCCCGGTGTAGTCCTCCGGCGTGGCGGCGGTGTCGGTCATGTTCAAAATCGTATCGGTAAAAGTATCAGTCATAAGCTCTCGCCCTCCTTGAACGAATAGTCTGGTATGCCTTTCTTCGGCTTCTCCTTTTTGTCCCTGTCCGCCCAGATACGCAGAGCGGCGGCATGGCTGCGGTAGGTTTTCCCGGTAGCTTCCATGTAGCGGCTCATTTCCTCGATAAACCGTTCCAGCCTGTCCGGGTACTCTGCCTTTAGCTCGGCGTATTCTGTTTCTGACAGGAAAATATTCTCATATCTGCCAAAGGCGGCGGGCGGCTGCTCCCCACTCGCTCCTTTTGTTTGGCTCTCTGTAAGTTTGTTTATAGTAAGTTGGTTAGGGGACGGTTTTCCGACCATCATAAAGTCGGTTTTCCGGCTGTCAGTTGGTCGGTTTTCCGGCTCTGTGATGGTCGCTTTTCCGACCGTCATAGGGTCGGAAAACTGTACCACTGGCACTGGCGGCACTTTCACATAAAGGCGGTTGGCTGCGGAAAAGCCCGCCCGCTTCCGTTCCAGCAGCCCGGCAGCGTCCAGCTCGTTTAATGCGCTCTTTATGGCGGTGCTGCCCCTGTCCAGCATTTCCGACATCTCCGCTAAGGGGTAGACAATGAAACCCCTCCCCTCGTCGTCCTGCCACTGGTTTTTCTGTGACAGGGTGGTGCGGTCTAACAGCAGCGCATAGAGCAGCTTTGCGGTGTGCGATATGTCCATTTTCAGCACGAAACGGGGATAGGGCATAAAGGACGGCAATTCCGTATCAAGCCCCACATAGACCGTTTCCCGCATTTCCTCCGGCTTCATGGCTTCGCCCGCTTGGAAACAAAGGGCGGGCACTCGATAACCTGTGCCCGGAAGCTCTGTTTACAGTCCCGGCGGCATTTGCGGCAGAGGTCGTTGTAAGTGATACGGTTGCGCTCATTGAGGAAGAACGCCCATTCCTCTTTCCGCTTCTTGCTCATTCTCGGCATGGCGGCTCCTTTCTGCCGCTTCTATCGGGGTAATGGGATAGGCGGCGTTTTGTGTATGTTTTCGGTGTCATTTTGGCTCATTTTCCCCTCTGTAAGCGGCGTTTTCTCCATCGGTGGGATTGCAGGTAGGGGAAGCAAAAGCCAAAGGATTTGTATATTTTCGGTATCGTTTCGGGGCGGTTTTCAACGCTCCTGTTCGTGCTTTCTCTGGCGGCTCGGCTCACGGTGCAAAATTTGGTCGATATTGCTTTTTACCGTCTGAAGCTCCCGGAAACGCTCACGCTTCGCCCGGTAGTCGTTGTACCCGGCGTTCTTCTCTGCGGTAAGCCGCTGGATTTCCTCTTGCAGTTCCTTCCGCTTCGGCAGCTTGGAGATTCCATGCTCTTTGAAATAGCGGGTTGCGGCTTCGGCTATGATAAAATCACTTTCGTGCTGCTCCCGATATGCCCGGCGTGCCTTGTCTGATTTCTGCGCTTTCAGACCGTCACGGGCGGGCTTCGTGCCGATATAGCTCAGAAGGCTGCGCTGCAATTCCTTTTTCCCGGCAAGGGTGCTTTCCAGTTCTTTCAGTCCGGCAAGGCTCGTCTGCATTTCCTCATGGGCTGCGGCAAGGGCAGCGTCCAACTCGTCGGGGGAAGCAAAACCGTAATTCTGGTAGGCGGCAAGGGTAGCGGACATTTGTTTGAGGTTGTGCATGGTCGCCCACTTCTCATAGCCCCGTCCTTTCCCCTCGGCTTTCTTGGCGGCTATATCAACCATGCGCTGCACTCCGTCATTGTTCGGGGCAATTTTCGGGGATTTTTCCCGCTGTATGCGCTCTTTTATGGTGTCGGGGTATTCCGCTATGGGTGCGGGCTGTTCGGCGGCTCTAGCGGCGTTCTGTTCCAAAACAGCGAATACGGAAGCCCGCTCAAAATCGTCGCCCAGCTTGCGGGCTGTGATAGGCTTCGTCCTGTCCGGCGTGAGGTAGGACAATCGCCCCCGGCTCTCCTTGACATTCACACCCTCCCGCAATAGCAGAGAAGAAAACTCGTCAAAGCTGGCGGCGTGTGAAAGTGCTTCCCGGATAGTCCGGCGCAGCTTCGCCTTGTCCGTTTCAAATTTCGTCTGCTTCACGGGCTGCCCGGTGGCGGCTCTGGCGGCGTTCTCGCTGTCAAGGGCAAGCTGCCCTTTCTTCTGCGCCCAGTATTCCCGCTCGTTCACTCGCTCCTTGCTCCCGTTCAGCAAATCTTTCTGGTAAAGCCCCTCACGGTGGCACATCTCCATGACTTCCGCTTTCAGATAATTCATGCAGGCGTCGGTGCAGCGGTGCTTGCAGCCCGCCCGCCTGTCCGCTGGTCTGTCCATGTGGGGCAATAGCGGCACTTCCGCAATCCGCAAGGAATTGATGACGATATGCACATGAATGTTGCCGCTCCCGTTATGCCCGTCCGGGTGGGTGCAGACCAACGCCTGATGTCCGGGGAAATGCTCTTTGCAAAACTGCTCGCCCAGCTCCTGCGCCCGGTCAACGGTCAATCCATTTTCGGGGCCGTCACGGGGGGCAAAGCTGATGATGTAGTGGTGGCTCTTTACGTCCTCCCGTTTCTGGTTTTTTCCGTAGCGGAGATTTGCCCGCATACAGGCGATTGCAAAATCCTCCCCCTCGCAATTCAGAGAAGAAATGCGGTAGTCTGCCCTCGGTATCAAATGCCCGTCCGCGTCAAGGGTGGGCTTCATGGTAAACTCGTCATGCTCGAATAAGAGGTACTTTTCAGCGTCCCCGTAGTTGGCATTTTTAGAGTTGATATGTTTGAGTATCGCCAATGGCTTCACCTACTTTCTGCAAGACTTCAAACTTGAGGGCGGCAAGCTCGGCGGCTGCTGCCCGCACCTCGCCGGACAGGGCGGCGTATGGCGTACCGTATTCATTCAGACAGCGGGCTATCTGGTTTAAGTTGCCGCCGATCCGCCCGTATTCGGCGGCAAGTCTCCCCAGAGCGGCAAGCAATTCATCATTGACAGGGGAAACGGTTATCACGGGGCGAATGGTCGCCCGCTGTATGGCTTGCCGGATAAACTCGGCTTGGCTCATGTCGTACTGTTCCAGCCGCCCGGCAAACTCGGCGTATTCCTCGTCCGTCATGCGGGTTTTGACTACCCGGCTGCGGTGGGGCGTGTTGTATTTCTTTCGCATGGTCGCTGACCTCCTTTCTTTTTCCCGCACAAAAACAGCGTTCCGGCGGGCGTGGTTTTTAGCGGCGCAAGCCGCCATAGCAGGGTTTGGGGAAGGCACTCCCCAACAAGTTTCCCGCAGGGGTAAAATGAGCGAATACGCGAATTTTGGTACTGTGGTAGAAACTTGCTCTAAAAAACTGCCGCTTCCCGCTGTCTGGGCTTCCGTCAATCCCCTCTGTTCCGCAGAAGCGATTTCTGCCAACTTTGGCAGCTATCCATACTACAAATTTTCCGGGGCGTTTTGGCTTCCGCTGATAAATCGGGCGGGGCGGCGGTTTCTGCCGTCCTTCGCTAACAAGACATTTCCAAAGGGCTTTTCTACCCGCTATTCCCCCTCGACGGAGAAAAATATTTTTTTGCCAACTCTGCGGCTGCATTTTTGAAAAAATCCTTCTCACTCCCTTCAACACTTGACAAAGCAAAATGGACGGAGATTTTCAAAACTTTTTCATTTTCCCTTTCGTTCTCCACACCACCAAAAAGCTCATTTTTGCCAAATATTTTGTTGCCTTTTTCAAATCCCCTCCACGGAAACCTTTTGATTTTGCCAACTCATTTCTCCCTTTTCGCCCTGTAATACAGAGAATTTTTCAAAACGCCGAACAGTCCGGGGAAATTTCCTGTCCGGCTCGTATAGGAAATGCGGAAAATGAAATTTCAGCTACCGTGTGGGCGCAAAAAAAGCAGGAAACCGTTTTGTGATTTCCTGCTCGGTGTGCCGCTGTGGTGGGGCGGTGGGTATTCAGTTGTTAATGCGTTCTACTGCGTAACATGGTACAGACAGAAAAGCAGAGAGCCGACCACTCCTAAAAGTGATTAACTCTCTGCTTGCACCTTGTCTGTCAGCGTTAGTGATAAATTGTTGAAAATACTTCCTTATCACTGTAAACTTCACGACTTCAGCGATTTTTTTGGAGACTTTTTTACAGCCCCGCCGCGCGCGAGCGTTGCTAAGTGCCAGTGGCACTTGGTTAGCAACGACCGGAGCGGAGCGTAGACCGCAAAGCGATAATTTCATCCCCGCGAGCTGCGCATCATCGCACGAAGTGCGTTTTGTCTTAAAGGAGATTCCAAAGGAATTTCCTTTAAGACAAGAAATTAAGAGTCCATCCGCTTCTTTAACTCTTCCGTAAATGCAGCCGGGTCAGCCGGAAGTTTCAGCTTCTTTTGCTCCCATGCGGACAGATAGGCTCCCTGAATCAGGCTCTGTG
The DNA here is from genome assembly GCA_021770615.1 of Lachnospiraceae bacterium. Next base: position 32,635 of record JAETQR010000033.1, read on the forward strand.
TATCGACTGCGTCCTGCACGGAGCACAAAATCGGCGTATTTTCAGAGAGGGCGGAAATAAAATTGTTGATGATATCTGTCTGTATCGCGGTGTTTTCTATTGTGCCGAAGGAAAATTGCTGTTCTGTATACGGAATACGGCCAAAGGGCTCTTCACAGGTTTTGGCGAAATGGCTCTCGTCAGTCTGCAGCGAACGAAGGGTCAGCAGATTTTCATTTTCCAGGATAATCTGGCCCTTGCTCCCGCTGAGTTCCAGCCTGTTGCTGCCGGGGCACTCCCGGGAGGAGGCGATAAACTGCCCGGCTGCGCCGTTTGGATATTCCATCATGATTGTGATTTCGTTTTCTACTTCAATCCTGCGTTCCTGTCCCACATAGCAAAATGCCTGTAATGCCGCGGGCAGGCCGCACAGCCATGTGAGGATGTTCAGCTGGTGGGATACCTGCGTCATCATCATTCCGCCGCCTTCTCCCCGAAATGTCCCTCTCCAGGGAGCTGTGTCAAAGTAAGCCTGGGGGCGGTACATATCTGTCACGATCCATGTGACCCGCTTCAGATTGCCGACAGTGCCCTCATTCAGCAGTTGTTTCATTTTGGCAAAGGTCGGGTTTGCCCTTCGGCAATAGAGCACCCCGGAAAGGGTGTCGGGGTGGGAATTTACGCAGTTCATAAGAGATGTAATTTCGTCTGGGAATACACCAATCGGTTTTTCAACCAGGGTGTGGATTCCCCGCTCAATGGAACGGATTGCCATATCAGGATGCTGAAAATGCGGCGTGCAGATCATGACCATGTCGATTTTTCCGCTGTCCAGCATGGCCTCATAGTCTGTAAAAAGCTCGGTGTCTTTTAAATCGTAAGCAGCTTTGATGTCCTCCATGTGAGAAACATTTCTGCTGGAGAGCGCGCTGATCACGGCGCCCTTTATTTTCCCCTGAGAAAAAAATTTGATGTATTCTTCCGCAATAAAGCCGATTCCGGCAATTCCAACTCGAATCATGATAAAATCCTCCTTTTGATAAATAGAGTGCTTTTGGAAATCTGGATGGGACTATAAGTCTATTGAAATTACATTATTTTGCGTCATTGTTCTACCTCGCCCTTATATAACACTCACAAATCCTACAATCAGAATTATTATAGCATACAGATGTGAATATTTCTACCGTCTTTCCACATAATGGGCGGGAGTGACGGCACTTTAGTCTGTCGCTCCCTTGATTGCCGCAAAAGCAGGGCGGGCGGCGGCTGTCATAGGGCGGCGCAGTATGCGCCGTTCATTTTACCCTTGACGGCTGTCGCCTGTTCTGCTATCTTCCCTCGGCTGTACGGAATAGTGGCGGGGCTGGCTGTTCTTGTCTTGTCTTGTTTTGTTAGTGCTTCTTTACCGCACATGAGCATTCGCGCCGGGGTTGTCGTTGCCGTAGCCCTCCATGAGATTGATAACGCCCCAAATGCCAAGCCCTGCTCCAAGGGCGATAACCAAAAGTCTGTAATACGTCTACTGCGCTGTTGAAAAACTCCATATATCACCTCACTTTCCGCCGCTTTGCGGCTGTCAAAATAGTTGTTTATTGTGGTGTTCTGTGTATAAAGAAATCCACCTGTTGTTCAGCGGCTGGAAGTCCCGCGCGGTTGCTGCGCGGGGCGCATATTGTTGTTGCGGCGGCTCCTGCTGTCCCGCATCTGGCAGGGGCGCGGATAAAATACCATGCCTTTCCTCTGATTGTAATATCTCCTTCTTAAAGTCCTGCTCTGTGCTTTTCGTATAAGGCTTCATGTGTGGAACTGTTCAAGCGGTGCAAGTCGCAAAAGAACAAAAAAAGCAGCAAATCTTTTTAAGACTTACTGCTTGATGTGCCACTTTGGTGGGTGGCAGTACTTTAGGCTGTTGCTCCTTGATTGTCCAACTGCAAAACCGGACGAGTCTGTCAGTAAAGGCTTGAAAAGCCGTTTACTTGTTATTGATTGACTCGTCTGTGTTTGCTTTTTTTAGATTTTACTGTTATTGAAATAATTCATCACCACTTTTGAAATCAAAGCCTGGGTGATAGTCAAATTTTACTGCACCGACGCTTGCCATGCCTTTTGTCGCTTTACAAATGCGTGCTATACCTTCATTCCCGAAACCAGCGCATAATTCTATGGCCTTTACACCTTGTTCTACGAGTTCTTGTGCAACGGTTTCAGCTTCAGAATAGTTTTTTACTCCAATAACTGTCAATTTGACTGTTGAAGTATCAATAACACTTCTATGATTTTTATAGTCTACTTCCGGTGCGATGAAAATGAATGCTGCATTTACTTTCATTATTAAATCCTCCTTATAAAATTTGATTTACATAGTTACTTCCAAATGTTTTTTAATTTTTTACCTCCTACTCTGATAGTATAAAAAAAACCTGTTACAAATAAAGTAACAGGCTGTTTTTTTATATTCTTCTTGCAAGGGCTTCTAAAACAAATAAGGTTGGGACTTGTGTGGTTGCATTGTAATTCCCATTAACACGGTGTTCTTTCATGTTATAAGTAAAACTCCAATCGGATATTTTTGCTAATGTACTGGTTGCCGCATTAGTGATACTTAAAACCACACATTTTTTCTGTTGGAATTGTCGAACCATATCAATCAATTCTTTAGTTTCTCCACTTTCAGATAGCGCAATAACCACAGTATTTTTATAGGAGTATGTGGCTATAGGGTAAAAGGTATCCTCCAATCCAACAGAAAATTTACCCATATTAGAAAAAAGTCTTGCACCATACTTTGCCAAAGTTCCTGACGAACCATTTCCAATAAAAATCAAATAGTCAGAATTTTTAATCGTTTCAACAGGAAATGAAATTTTTCTTTCAAAAGCACTTGAATTTGTTCTTTCAAAAAAAAGGCTCAGTTCTTGTAAATCCTCTAATGGTGGTTGCATTTTAAGAACATATGTTTCGGCTTTTACAGCTTTTTTAAATTCAGAGTATCCGTCATAACCATTTTTACTACAAAAGCGTAATAGTGTTGATGTTGATATATGCATCTCGTTTGCTAGTTCACGGATTGTCATGTAGGGAATTTTTTCGATATTAGAAATTACATATTTATAAATCATAACTTCTGTTTCATTATATTTTTGAATCTCATCATATGAAAACAGCAAGATACCCCCTTTTCATAGAAATATTATACACGGACTTAATAATTTTTACAATTGCGGATAGCAAGGCTTATACTGTCAATATATTATTGTTACTTTACGGTACGTGAGCATTTGGAGAAGGGATATCACATTCGGAGAAATGGTATATCTAATTATACAATCAATAAAAATCCTCGTATTATTTTTCTTGGGCCGATTCCCGATCATACCGATAATATCAAAAGCACGAAAGATATACCAAGCTGGAAACGGATGTGCTATTGTATTTTAAAAAATGACCATACCTGTCGGTTTATGGGATTTGGGCTTACGCGGCAGGAACAAAAACGCGTGGATATTATCAGATGCAAGTACGGAGGGATGATAGATGGCAAATAAGGAATTCAGAAGCCCGGTATACAATATCATTGCAGTACCATTTGAAAAGATTGTACCCAATACATATAACCCGAACAACGTGGCCCCGCCGGAAATGCGGTTGTTGTACGACAGCATCAAGGAGGACGGTTATACGATGCCGATTGTCTGTTATCATGTAAAAAGCAATGATAAGTATGTGATTGTAGATGGCTTTCACCGCTGGCGGGTGATGCGGGATTACCCGGATATTTATGAGCGTGAGAAGGGGATGATGCCGGTTTCGATAATAGATAAGCCGCTGTCCGGCCGTATGGCCAGCACCATCCGTCATAACCGCGCCCGTGGAACACATGATGTGGACCTAATGAGTAATATCATTAAGGAACTGTACGAGTTAGGACGTTCTGATGCATGGATTTCCAAACACCTGGGTATGGACCGGAATGAGATTTTGAGGCTTAGGCAGATTACCGGCCTGGCGGCCCTGTTCCGTGATGTGAAGTTTGGACAGGTCTGGCGGCCTGCGGAGGATGTGGTTCCGGACGAAGAGTCCTCTGATAGCGGGAAAACGCATACTATCTGCACCTTAGGAAATGATTAATAAATTCTTTAGCATTAAATAATACAATTATCCTACAGACCCAATATAATGTTAGAGGAAATAAGTCTGTTGGGGCAAGTATTAATTCACTTCAGCTGGATTGGATGCTGGTAAAATAATGAAGGCGGTATCATGAAAGGATTTAAACGACAGAATCAACTCTTGTCCCTCTGTGTATTAAATTGTGGACTTTGTCCCATGTTTTTGGATAAAAACTGTCCTGGCTGCGGCGGTGAAGGAAACCAGGCTTGCAAAATTGCAAGAAGCAGCATGGAGCATGGCGGAGTAGAATACTGCTTTTAGTGCAGTGTATACCCCTCTGAAAAATACAATCATATTGACGACTTCGATACCATTATTAGGTACCGCCAGTAAGAGGCTGATTTGGAAAGGCCAGGATACTGAACATGCTCCTGTCCGGCTATAATGCTGGACGGAAAAAGACACTCTTTTGTATAGCAGTAAATATTTTGGATTTACAAAAGCTGCGAGCCGTACTTAGGGAAATTGAGGGCAGACCTGATTTAGAGGGATTGATCTGAAACTGCACAAGAATAAGCGATAAGAAAAAGCAATGAGAAAATGTAATCATTATTTGCCAGAGCCGAACAACAATAAAAGGATTGAGAAAAGCAAAACTGAAAGGAATAATTTTATGAAGTACACGTGTATGCTTATATCGGTGGCTAACATTAATGCTGCAAGAAAATTTTATGAGGATTTGTTCGGATTGGAGGTATTTCAGGACTACGGAAGAAACATCGCATTTACCTGCGGCCTGGCATTGCAGCAGGATTTTGACTGGTTTATGAATCTGCCGAAAGAAAAGGTACTAAAAAAATCCAACAACACGGAAATCGTCTTTGAGGAACAGGACTTTGACACTTTCCTGAACAAGTTGAAACAGTACCCGGACATCGAATATCTGGGAGAAGTGATCGAACATAGCTGGGGGCAGCGGGTAATCCGGTTCTACGATTTGGATGGCCATATTATTGAGGTTGGTGAGGATATGAAAATGGTGATAAAGCGTTTTCTTGCTACCGCTATGACCATGGAAGAGGTTTCTGTAAAAATGGATGCTTCCGTAGAGGACTTAACGAAACTTCTGAATAGTTAATGTACGGTAGGCGAATAAACAAATCGGAAGTGTGCGCCCAGACGAAGTGCGAATAGTCTAACAGGTGCGAAACCTGTCTGGAAAGGTCTAACCAACCACCAGTAGCGAGTCTTGAGTGGCTGTCAGTAATGGCAGTGGCTAAGCGTAGACAGCGAGGAAGCAGAGCGTGTGATTGAGCCTCGAAATTTTGACATTTAGAAGGCTGACGCTTTACTTTCGGCGGAAAGCAACATAGACCAAGTCGTTATGGTAAGAAATGATTTACTTCTGCGGGGTCAAAGAGCACTTTATGTTTCACATAGTGACTATTCAGTCAACTGGGGAGAGTCTATTGTTTCTTGCTTCGGCAAGTATGATAAACAACTGCAAAACAGGAGAATGTCAAAAGAGCGATAGGCAGTCGGATAGCTTCATAGTACCGAAGAGATTGGGTAATGCCAATGGAGGAAAGGGAGCTACATAATAATGGTCTTTCTGAGGACACATCAACCGTACTCAGGGACGGAGGTATTGATGGAAACGAAATTAGAAAGAATAGCAGAAATCTCGGCGAACTCGCCGAGACCAGAATTCACATCGTTGTATTATCTAATCAATAAAGAAATGCTACTGCAATGTCACAAAGAGTTAGACGGAAACAAAGCAGTTGGCATTGATGAAATAACCAAGAAAGAATACGAGAGAAATCTGGAGCAAAACATAGATGGTCTGGTGGAAAGATTGAAAAGAAAACCCTACAAGCCACAGCCATCAATTAGGGTTTACATTCCTAAAAGCAATGGAAAACTTCGACCATTAGGAATAGCGTGCTATGAGGATAAGATAATCCAACTGGCATTAAAGAAGATATTGGAAGCCATCTATGAACCAAGAGTTCTGAACTGCATGTATGGGTTTAGACCTAATCGGGGGTGTCATGGAGCGATAAAAGAGTTATATAAAAGAATGAACAACACGAAAATCTGCTATATCGTGGATGCTGATATTAAAGGTTTCTTCGACCATATGAAATATGAGTGGATAATCAAGTTCCTCAACCTATACATCAAAGACCCCAACATTATAGGTCTTGTCAAGAAGTACCTAAAAGTTGGAGTACTGGACGGCGGAGAACTTATGGCAAGCGAAGAAGGTTCAGCACAGGGGAATATCATCAGTCCAATACTTGCAAATATATATATGCACAACGTATTGACCCTTTGGTACAAATTCATCATTACGAAGGAGTGCCGGGGAGATAACTTCCTGATTGTTTATGCGGATGACTTTATCGCAGGATTTCAGTATAAGTGGGAAGCCGAGAATTATTATAAGCTTCTCAAAGAACGAATGGACAAGTTCGGATTACAGCTTGAAGAAAGCAAAAGTCATTTATTACAAAATGGAGCCTATGTTGCAAGGGCAAAGCAAAAGAATGGAGAATACACAAGAATAGAAACATTCGACTATCTGGGATTCATTTTTTACTGTGGACGCTCACGCAAAGGGACGCCATATATAATGCCCAAAACCAGCAGTAAGAAATTTAGGCAGAAAATGAGGGATATAAAAGAGTGGCTATATGCGAATAGAGACCAAACGTTAAAGGAACTAATGGGAATGCTTAATCTGAAACTGGTCGGACATTACAGGTACTATGGCATCAGCTTTAATGGCAGAATGATTGCAAACTATAAACAGCAAGTAAGAGAGCTGTTATTTAAAGTGCTGAATAGACGAAGTGACAGAAAGAGTTACACAAAGGAAGGATTCATTGAAATGCTGAAATATTATCCTTTGGCAATGCCTAAGATATACGTCAGCTTGTTTTGAAACTGTAAATATTATTATGAAGAGCCGTATGGGGGAAAGCCGCACGTACGGTTCTGTGAGGGGCTTGCATTGTGAGGTGTGAGTCTACTCGACTGCAACAAAGATTATATAACGAATGGGGGTATACCTTTGGAAACAGTAAAATTAAGATTTCAATATACTCAAAGTGAATATATAAAAGCAGAAAGGCAATATTTAATTAGTAAAACTATACATAAATATGATATTGCTTTAGTCGCTGTATTTTTGTTGCTGTCAATAGTTTACATGCTGTTCTCTTCTTTGAGCGTATTTAGTATTTTAATAACTGGATTGATAATTGTTGTAACTGCATTGGGAAGCTATTTATATATTCTAATGCCTATACTGAAATTCAAACAAACTGCAAAATATCATGAGGAATATACGCTGGTATTTTCTAAGGAAACCATTAAATTTAAAACACAGAGCGTTGAATCAGAAATGAAGTGGGACATTTACTCTGCACTAGGGGAGAGCCATGATTTTTATTACTTAATTCAAGCACCACGAATATATACGTTAATTCCAAAAAGAGTTTAAAGACCTAAACGAAAAACAGCTATTTGAAGAAATTGCACAATCAAGAGTAAAAACAACAATGCATGTATAATGAACGTACCCTACAATGTAACAACTCCCAGTTTGTTGAGTTTTTTCAAACGAGGAACAGGATTTTGACGGTTTTTTAAACAAGCTAAAAGAATACCCACATCATTGAGGTCGGCGAGGATATGAAAATGGTGATAAAGCGTTTCCTTGCTACCGGTATGATGATGGAAGAAGTTACTGTGAAAATGGATGCTTTCGTAGAGGATTTAACAAAACTTCTGAATATCTAATACATGGTAGACTAATAAACAAACCGGGATTTATGCTGACTATGTAACGCAGGTAGATATTGCCGTGCAAAATTTCTTAAAGAAGGAGCTGTTTGTCCTTGCACCGGATGTTCAATTTCTCGGAGAAGAAACCGGTTTGCAGGAAATAAATACGGATAGCTTTTGGATTTTAGACCCGGTTGACGGGACTACAAACCTTATGCACGATTATCAGCATAGCGTTGTATCTTTAGCCCTTTGCCGCCAGGGTGAAATTGTTATGGGGATTGTGTATGATCCCTTCCATGAAGAAGTGTTTTCAGCGGTTAAAGGCAAGGGCAGCTTTTTAAATGGACAGCCCATACATGTATCAAACGCAGAAAAACTATCCGACACGATGATTGGATTTGGAACAGCAAAAAGAGAGCTGGCCGATGAAAACTTTGCCCGGTTCCGCAGAGTGTTTGGCCAGTGCCAGGATGTCCGCAGGATTGGTTCTGCCGCTCTGGAATTGGCATATACCGCCTGTGGCAGACAGGGAGGATATTTCGAGATATATCTGAATCCTTGGGATTATGCTGCCGGCATGCTGTTGATTCAGGAGGCTGGCGGTAAAGTGACTGATTTTACAGGGAAAGCACTTAATCCGAGGAAAGGCAGCAGCGTAGCAGCTACAAACGGATATATCCATACAGAACTGCTAAAGTTGATATAAAGGGTAAGAAATCAGCATTCGGAGTAAAGTATTTATCGGGTATAAAGAAGGATTTTAGGAGGTACATAACCATGAGAAATATGATTGCATACTGTGGGCTGGATTGTGGAAAATGCGATGCATATCTTGCAACAATCAATGACGATCAGGCGTTGCGTGAGAAAACTGCAAAACAGTGGGCCGAGTTAAATAATGCTCCCATTTTGCCTGAACATATCAATTGTGAAGGATGTCGTGTTGATGGAATTAAAACTGTATTCTGCGATAGTCTTTGCGAAATTCGCCAGTGTGCATTGAAAAAAGATGTGACGACATGCGGTGACTGTCCGGACATGGAAAGATGTCAGACTGTTAGAGAGATTATCTCAAATGGTCCAGAAGCTTTGGAAAACCTGAAAGGATAAACAAGACAATCTTACAACTTTCGTTTTATTGAGGATAACACAAATGAATTTAACTTTTAGAAATGCAGAACGGAAAGATACTTTATTGATCTTGCAGTTTATCAAAGAACTTGCGGATAACGAAAAAATGCTGAACGAAGTTGTGGCTGACGAGACCACACTTGAAACATGGATCTTCGATAAACAAAAAGCAGAAGTGATTTTTGCTCTTGAAGATGGAAAAGAGGTTGGATTTGCGCTTTTTTTCCACAATTTTTCTACGTTCTTAGGACGAGTCGGTATTTACTTGGAGGATCTGTATGTCAAGCCGGAATGCCGCGGGAAAGGTTACGGAAAAGCTATTCTGAAAAAACTGGCATCTATCGCTGTGGAACGTGGCTGCGGACGGCTTGAATGGTGGTGTCTTGACTGGAACAAACCCAGCATTGACTTTTATCTGTCTCTTGGAGCAGAGGCCATGTCTGATTGGACAGTCTATCGCATTGCAGGCGATACATTAACACAGCTTGCTGAGTAACACGACAAAACAAATTTGGGCTTAAAAAGAGGAAAATTTATGTTTGAGGACGGTCGAAGCAAAAAAGTTATTTTTATAGCGCATTGTATATTAAATCAAAATTCAATATCTGACGGGACAGCCGTTTTTCCAGCAGCTTTTAAGGATGTAATAAAAATTCTTCTTGATGCTGATATTGGCATTGTCCAAATGCCATGTCCAGAACTTTGCTGTTTAGGGCTTAATAGAGGAAATAACGATGGGGCAGATGTTCCCGTTGTCATTGAAATACCCGCATTCGTAAGGAAATGCAAAAAGCGAAATCTTACAAAATGCTAATGGCTCAAGTTGACTATGTGATGAAACAAATAACGGAATACAATGCCTACGGCTTTGAGATAATCGGGATTATTGGTGCAAATCGCTCGCCGAACTGCGGTGTTGAAACCACATCAGATTTTAACAAAGAGATAAGCGGTAAAGGTATTTTTATGAGCGAACTTAGCAATCGAATAAAGGCGGAAAACTTGAATATTCCTATGTTAGGCATCAAAGAAACTGATAATGTATTTGAACAAGTAAAGTCTTTCATTAAGTCAAACTTGGTCAAGGAGTAGCAGAAAATTAAATAAGAAATATTGAGAGATTGTGGTATGAAAATTGAGTATAAAGACACCCATATTTTTACAGAGAAAGAACTGCAAAGACTGTTTTTGTCCGTGGGATGGGAGTCCGGGAATTACCCGGATAAACTTGTTGGGGCAATGCTAAATTCTTCACATGTAATTTCAGCATGGGATGATAACAAACTGATTGGACTGGTACGGGCACTTGATGATGGCGAAACAGTTGCATTTCTACATTATCTTCTGGTAGACCCTGCATATCAGGGGCATCATATTGGCGATGAATTGATGAAAAAGATTATGAGTTGCTTTGAAAACCTCCTTTATGTCAAAATTATGCCGTCTGATCCTAAAATGATTGCGTTTTATGAACGATATGGGTTTCAGCAATATGATAATTACTCAGCAATGGTACTGAAACATTTTCGATAACAATATAGCTTCCGGTTTATCTGGAATTTGATCAGACTTGAAAAGTGTATTTTAAAAGGAGAATAGTTCAATGAAAGAATTTAGTCAAGAAGCAGAACAGGTCATGATTGATCGTTTCGGAAAAAATACAGTTATAGCACTGGCAACTACGGAAAATGAAACGCCTCATGTGCGATATGTAAATGCCTATTACGAAAATGGTGCATTTTATATCATTACATACGCACTCTCAAATAAAATGAAACATATAAAAAATAATCCTGTTGTTGCAATCGCCGGCGAGTGGTTTACAGCGCATGGGAACGGCATCAGCCTGGGTTATTTCGGGAAAAAAGAGAATTATGTGATTGCTGATAAGCTGAAAGAGGTATTTGCTGAATGGATCGATAACGGCCATACGGATTTGAATGATGAAAATACGATTATATTGTGTGTTCAATTAACAGAAGGAATTCTTTTCTCACATGGGACAAGGTATGACATAGACTTCTTTGGCAACTGATTGCAATCTGCAAAAGCTATACCTACTGTTGTGGCTGAGGAGGGAGACTGTAAATCAATCAGTATGCCGGGCTGGAAATACAGATTTTGAGCCAGAGGGGGCAATAAATATGAAGAATTTTTCCATGCCGGAGGACATAACTCCAACTTTAGAATTGGATGAACTTATGAGACTGAAATGCAGTTTGGAGATGACAGTTTCAAAAGAGGCAGCAGATAGAGTAATATCTGAATTACCGTTAGCGGCAAATTCAACGCCTGCAGAACGCGCGGAATGGGTAGAAAAGCTATCTTTTCTTCTGGAGAAAAGGTTTGATGAAAATACCGTTAAGGTGATTCGCCAAAATTGCTATTGCAATGAAAATGGAAGGTTAGAAAATGTGGCCAGGGAGCTGAAGCAGTTATACGCATCCCATGATAAAGATCTGCATCGCTTAGTAGCTTCATTAAATGAAAACGGTGCCGGTTGGTATATAGAAGGAAATCAGTTATATACGAAAATGTTTATTTGTGAGTGTCCGATGTTGGAGGCGGCGGCTCTTTCTCAATCCCTAACTTGGTGCCATTGTACTGCAGGATATAGCAAGAAGCTATTTGAATTGGTTTTCGAGACTCCCGTGGATGTGGAAATATTGCAAAGCATACGGCAGGGCTGTGATTACTGCCTTATGAGAGTCACGTTTAGCAGTGATTAGGATTCATGAGGAGATGCTATGAAAGGATTTAATCGGCCAAACCAATTATTTTCTCTCTGTGGTTTGAATTGCGGGCTTTGCCCTATGTTTTTGAATCAATATTGTCCTGGCTGCGGTGGTGGCGAAGGTAATCAATCCTGCAAAATCGCAAAGTACAGCATGGAGCATGATGGTGCTCAATATTGCTTTCAATGCAAAGAGTACCCTTGTGATAAATACGCTCATATTGACGATTTTGATTCCTTCATAACACACTGGAACCGAAAATCCGATATGGAAAAGGCCAAACGCCTTGGGATAGACGCTTATAATACAGAGCAGGCGGAGAAGACCAACATTCTGGAGGTTTTATTATCTAATTATAATGATGGCCGCAAAAAGACACTTTTTTGTGTAGCGGTCAACCTGCTGGAACTGCAAGACCTGCAAACGGTACTTAAAGAAGTTGACTGTAAACCTGATATGGAAACACTGCCGCTTAAAGAAAAAAGCGCCTTTGTTGCTGGATTACTGCAGGATGCAGCAGAAATGAAAAATATTGATTTAAAGCTACGCAAGAAAAAGGGATAATGTATTTGAAATAGTGGTGCAGGTATTACCGCAGTGATTATCGGACAGGAAAACGGGAGAACCTAATCAATCAGCGATTGCAACAGTAAGTATTGCAAAGTTTGATTGATATTTGTTTCTGGTTTGAAAAAAGTAGTATTGCATTTAACGGAGGAACGAAATGGAATATAAAGTAAATGATACAAATCTGATTAAGGCGACTATGATCTGGAACGTACACAAGCCGCATTATCTAAAACGCTGAATATTACGGCGTATGATAATAAAATGCTTGTAGGGTGTTTGCGTATGCTTACAGACGGATATTTTTTTGGAACAATTACAGAACTGCTTGTTCTCCCGAAGTATCAAAAACAAGGTGTAGGTAGTAAACTTCTTGAACTTGCAAAGGAGAACGCCCCGACCATGTTGTATTTTGGCGCACAGCCGGGGGTAGAAGCATTTTACGAAAAAAACGGCTGTCAAAAAAGCCTGCAATCATACATGATAGATAAAACAAAAGAAAGGTAGGTGCGAATATGTCATATTTCAAATATCAAGATAAATTCATTTTTTATGAAGAATACGGACAAGGCGAGCCGATTATATTATCTGCGAGTGAAATCTTAGATTGTGTGGAGGACTTTTGGAACAAATAAAATACAATTTGGAGTTTTACAACAAGCATGCGAGTTCCACTGGCGGTTTTGAATTCATTTTCAGGCCGCCCTTTTCTTTTTATAAACTAAGGCTCCAGCCAAACAGTTCGGGCTTTAATATCACATTTCTCCAACATAAATAAAAATGGTAATTTTGCGTATCTTAGGAAATAATTAATCATTTATCCATTATATATAAACACATTAGTGTCACGGATCCGGTATAATGTATATGATTTAATCTGAAAGGAGTGTCATGCTTTGCTTGAAAAAATACTTGTTGTTGATGATGAGAAAGAAATTGCGGATCTGATTGAAGTATATCTTCAGAATGAAAATATGGATGTATATAAGTTTTATTCAGGGGAGGAAGCGCTTGTCTGTATCGGGAGCACAGATTTTGATTTGGCTATATTGGATATCATGCTTCCGGATATCAGCGGACTTTCGATATGTCAGTCCATCCGAAGTAAGGAGTACACATATCCGGTAATTATGCTTACGGCTAAGGATGGAGAGACGGATAAAATTACCGGGCTTACACTCGGTGCAGATGATTATATTACAAAACCGTTCCTGCCCCTTGAGCTGGTAGCAAGGGTAAAGGCCCAGCTACGCCGTTACAAGAAATATAATGCGGGATCAGCGGTTCCGGCAGCAGATGAAATCTTTAAATATGCAGGTTTGACGATGAACATTAAGACATATGAATGCCGGCTTAATGGAGAGACTCTGTCATTGACTCCTACGGAATTTTCCATACTAAGAATTCTTTTAGAGCACAAGTGCAGTGTCGTCAGTGCCGAAGAATTATTCCATGAAGTCTGGCAGGAAGAATATTATACCAAGAGTAACAATACAATTACCGTACACATCCGCCATCTTCGCGAGAAGATGAAGGATACCGGGGAAAATCCCAGATATATAAAAACGGTTTGGGGGGTAGGATATAAAATTGGTGAAATTTAAAAAAGCAAAGTACAATTATTCAAAACTCGGCCGTATTACGTTTATCCGAGGATTATGGATTACAGTGGGAGCAGTTGCTGCAGTCTTTGGACTGCGGATGCTGACACGTGGACACTTGGCAGATGCGATTGTTAGGTGGTTTGCACGTAGTCTTTCAATCAGTGAGATGGAAGCTGATTTGTTATATTTCAAGCTAGTGACTGTCAATATGCAGTTTATTCTTGCGTTAGTCATAATCATATTTGTTTTTTTGTTGTTCCGCATGCTGTTGGACACATATAAAAGATATTTCGATGAGGTAGTTACAGGGATTGACAAGCTTATGGAAGAAAGGGCAGCGATTTCCCTGTCTCCGGAACTGGAGAGTGTGGAGCATAAGCTGGCTGATGTAAAGCGGACACTTGCAGAAAGGGCGGATAAGGCTAAGAGGGCAGAGCAGCAGAAGAATGATTTGGTAGTATATCTGGCCCATGATATCAAAACCCCACTGACTTCAGTAATAGGATATCTCAGCCTTTTAGATGAAACACCGGATATGCCCGATGAGGAGAAAGCAAAATATATCCATACTGCATGGGAAAAGGCGAACCGGCTCAGGACCCTGGTGAATGAGTTTTTTGAGATTACCCGCAGCCATTCCGAATCTCTTCCGCTTCATAAGGCAAAGGTTGATCTTTTCTATATGATTGCTCAGATTTCAGATGAGTTGTATCCGCAGTTGAATGCATGCGGAAAAATCATAGAGAATCATGTGGATGAGGACATATCTGTATATGGAGACTCTGATAAGCTGGCCAGAGTGTTTAATAATATCCTGAAAAATGCCATTTCTTATAGTGCGGAAAACAGCGTTATCAAAGTCTCAGCCATAGAGCTTTCAGCATGGACTGTGATTCGATTTGAAAATGATGGGGAAATTCCGGAGGATAAGCTCAATGTGATTTTTGATAAATTCTGCCGTTTAAGCAATGCGAGATTAAGCGAAACAGGAGGCTCCGGCCTGGGGCTCGCTATTGCAAAAAATATTATTGTACTGCATGGCGGACAGATAAGGGCTGAAAGCAGTAATGGACGCACTGCTTTCATTATTGAAATCCCATCAGCATCATCCAAAATCTCTGTCACGGCATCTTAGCGATTTTAATACATCTGTCATTTCAATCGACCTGATAGAACAGGCGGGGAATCAGACGATTATATAATACATTGAAAAGGTGGTGAGCATTTTGAAAATTCGCAGTGAATTTACATGTCCGTTAGAATTGGTTCACGATATGGTAAAGGGCAAATGGAAACTTATTATAATTTTTAATTTGAGGAAAGGCTCGTGCTCATTTTCTGATTTGTTACATAGCATTGATGGAATAAGTCAAAAAATGCTTTTGGAGCAACTGAAAGAATTAAAACAGTTTGGCTTAGTCGGGAAAAAATCCTACGCTGGTTATCCTCTCAAAGTAGAATATTTTCTAACTGATATGGGCTTAAAAATGCTATCAGCGATTGAGATAATGCAGGGTATTGGTATAGAGTATATGGTAAAACACGGAATGTCAGAAATTCTTGATGAAAAAGGAATTTGTTATTGACGCTATGCACGAAAAAGTAAGTAATTTACTTGCTGGCGGCTTTCATGTATTATTTTATCATATAGAAATGTAGAAGGGATTTGATAAAATGGATACTGCATTAGTAATAATTGACGTTCAAAATGACTATTTTCCACAAGGGAAATGTGAGCTTTTTCAATCAGAACAGGCATTAAAGGTCACAAAAAGACTGCTGAAACATTTTAGAGAAAGGAAACTCCCGATTTTTTATGTACAACACATATCACCAGAGGACGCAGCTTTTTTTCTCCCAAATACGAAAGGCGTTCAACTTCATAAGGAGATAGAACCTTTAGGTTCAGAATATATTATTGTAAAGCATACGCCTAATGGCTTCCATGAAACAACATTGCAAGAAAAATTAACCTCTTTGTCAATAAAGAATTTGGTAATGTGTGGAATGATGACACATATGTGTGTAGATACGACTGTGAGAGCTGCAAAAGATCTTGGTTATTTGGTTACTCTTATATCTGACGCTTGTGCAACAAAAGACTTAGAATGGAACGGTCTAAAGCTGTCTGCAAGTTTTATCAATGATGTATATATGGCTTCACTGAATGGTAGATTTGCAACGGTTATGTCAAGTACAGATTATTTGCTGTAAATGTCAAGTCAACTCAGACTGTTACGGCAGGGGCGAAAAGACGTTGTATAATAGGGCTTTTCGGGCACGGAAATCAAGCGGCAAGATTGTACTTTTCCCGCATAAACAGCGTCCTGTCGCATACATGGCCACAGCACCCGCAACAAGACCGGGTGCTGTGGCCCATGTACGGCTGACTAATCTCCATCATTATGTGGACACTTTTTGGGATTCTTTTTATCATTGTATTTTTTCATAATAACCATTTTTAGTAAGCCAACGACAATCAAAACCGCGGCAATGATAATCCACCAGTATTGCTTCATAACCTAATTCACTCCCTTTCAGTTGTCTTAAATCATCTGCCCCGTCCTATGCAGAATGGGGAAGTTGATTATCCTGCCAGCTTCTGAAACAGACGTTTTGTAAGGAAATAATACCAGATTAAAGCTGCCGCCAAAGCCATGGGAAAATAAAGAACCGCCTCACTCTGTACGGCTTTAGCTGCCCAAAATGATGGAAGGAAGCCAACCGCAAACTGGCAGTAACTATCAATCAAGAAGGGGGCTGGTATTCCTAGTAATGTAAGTGTAGCCAGTTTTGTAACTGCCATTCCCTCCAGTTTATTAGCGGAAAGGGTAATGATCATCAGGGCCACCATGATAGCCTGGACCGCCCCTAAAACGGACAAGCCTAAAACCATGATGGCGGACCGTTTTTCCAATGAAAAGACTACCATCACAATAAATGTAACAACCGTTGACAGAGTTGCAGGCATTCCAAGTCTTGAAAAAATATACCCTGATTTTCCAAGCGGAGTTATTGAAAAATACCTGGAAACTTTATCATCAATTTCTTCTAAGGTAATCATGGCAAAAGCAAAACAAAGAAGCACTGGTGCCATGATAGAAAGGAACAAGTCAAACATCGGATAATAGGGCTGTAAAGAAAATTTTGCCGCTTTTTCTATCAATGGGAAAATTTGCCGCAAGAACAAGAACCAAATCCAAAAACGGGTTCTGGCTGTACCCTGTTATTAAATTCATGCAGGCCATAAATGGAAAGAACCGTAAAATTTCCGGTAGGTTTTTGACTTTTTTCAAGTAAAACAATCGCTCCCATGAAGAACAGCCCCATGGCCGCCGGATCGGAATAAATCATAATGGCGGCTGCATTGTGTTTCCAGTTATCCGGTAAAGCTGTAATGCCGAAGACATAAATCACCGTCAAAACAAAATAAATAAAGTAAAAGCCATATTTCCATTGGAAGTGAATATCGCCGCAGACTAATCTTCTTAATTTCATTGCAGCGTCCTCCCTGTTATATCCACGAAAATATCATTTAATGTCGGCTCACTGCTGTGGACAGAGACCTAGCGATTTCCTGAAAAAAAGCGCATTGTGTGATAAGCCCGGTAAAAAATAAGATGATATAATGTGAACATCAAATACAGGAGGTACAACAATGTACGCATGGGAAGCAATCGAACAATCCTTAACATTTATCGAGGAACGCTTAACAGAAGAAATTTATACGGAGGAACTGGCAAATATCGCCGGCCTGTCCCCTTTCTATTTTCAGCGTTTGTTCAAGCGGCTGGTAAATAAACCGGTTCAGGAATATGTGAAGCTCCGCCGCCTGGCAAAGGTGATTGAAAATCTGGGTAATACCGAACAGAGAATACTTGACGTTGCCCTGGACTATGGCTTTACAAGCCATGCAAATTTTACGCGGGCCTTCAAGGAAACGTATGGAATCACACCCGAAGAGTACAGGAGAGATTTACCAATGCTCAACACATTCGACAAGCCGGAAGTTTCCATGAATTACGTTTTAGTAGATGAAGGGGTTCCGCTGGTGGTAGGAAATATCGTCTTGGAAATCCAGAGAAAAACGTTGGCGGAACCGGAAGTTTATCTCGGCTTGGAAACGGAAGTTTGTATTTCTGAACAAATTCCGGCTGGTGAAAGCACAGGTGTAGATGTGCCGGGACAGCTCTGGAAACGCTACCATATGGAGAAGACGTCAATCGCAGAAGACTTCGATACAAATGTGGAAATGGGAATGTCCCATACGGAAGATACGGTACAGGGCCTTTTCACGTATTTTGCGGGAGGTCTTGTTCGAAATATCCCGGATAAACAGCAGGGAGACTTTGTAAAGAGAGAACTCCCTGCGGGAGAATACATCGTTTGCAGGATTGAAGCAGAAAATTTTGAGGATTTGGTAACGGTTGCCTTGAATCAGGGTGAAAAATACCTTTTTGGTACATGGCTGCCGCATCACAGCTTAACAACGGAGCCATTCTCAGCAGAAAAGTATTATCGTGCCTTAAAAGATATGGCCTGTATGGAAATTTGGGTCAAGCCTATACCATTGGAAAAAAAAGAGTAGGAGGGATATTGGGATGGATTGGAATATGCTTTATACAAACGGCGATGCTCCATCTCTGAAGCAAATAGCGGAGTATATTGACAATCCGCTATGGGCAGAGTTTGACAGCCGTATCCGGTCCGCTTACCGGATTAAGCTTTATATGGATTACAGCCGCTGTTCCATGCAGCCAGGCTGGAATATTAAATACAAGAAAAGCGGGAAATCTCTTTGTACCTGTTACCCAATGCAGGGTTATTTTATCGCTCTTGTGGTGATAGGAAGCCGTGAACTTACGGAGGCAGAATTATTAATGCCGTTATTTTCTGACTATGTGCAGAAAGTATTCAGAGATGCAAAAACTGGTAACGGACAGAAATGGCTGATGTTAGAAGTACGGGATAAGGAGATTATGGATAATGTTTTTGAACTGATAAATCTTAGAAAGAGGAGTATATCGCCTTAGGAATTTCTTAATCATTCATTTACCATTCCATAGAAAATCAATTATTTCATAGCGCCGAAGCAGGTTACTGGTTTCTCTTTCGTATTTCATACTAATCTCCATTCCGCGCGCCTTCGGGCGCGGCACAAATAGTAATGAAAGATTTTCAAGCCCTCTACTCCATGAGATAATAGCTTCAAGAAACTACAGTTTACAAGGAACTACACAGGGTAACGGTCTGGCGGGCATTGTAGCGCCCGTCAGATTTTCCATGTGATGTTCAACTTGTCGCTTGTGGCGGCGATAGTGGTAATCAGTA
Source organism: Lachnospiraceae bacterium (assembly GCA_021770615.1). The sequence continues at coordinate 51,893 of JAETQR010000033.1, forward strand.
AATCCACCACCCGCCGCTTATCGTCAAAGGATACGTTGTCCCATGTGTCCAGATAGCCGGAAACCTGTTTAACCTGTTCCGGGCTGATGGTGTCCATGGTCAGTTCGGCTATCTTCTTCACAAGCTCCTGCTTGCGGCTGTCCAGCTCGGCTATCTTCACATTCACATAGGAGAGCAGGACATTGTTCGCCCCGGTCAGACTGTCCACCAGCTTTTCAATCTCATTGTCCACGCGGGCAAGCTCCACTTGCAGGGCGGCGATTTTCGGGTTGGCCTTTGCCGCTTTCTTCCGGCCCGTCAGCGTCTTGTAGCCCTCCAGCTTCTTTACAATGCGCTGATAGACAAGCCCCTCTAATTCTACCGTGACGATTTTTCCACAGCCGGGACAGCTTTTATTATCCAGCCGCTTTGTGCAACGTAGGTACTGCTTGCCTACCCGGTTGACGATACTCATAAGGGCATAGCCACAGTTGCCGCACTTGATTTTTCCCGCCAGCCAGGTATGGGTAGCTTTCCGGGCCGACTGGATTTTCATGTTGTTCATCAGCTTCCGGCGGCACGCCAGCCATATATCAGAGGGAACGATTCCCTCATGGGGCGCAAGCACCAGCAATTGGTCTTTGAGATTGTGTAGCTTTCATAGTTGTTGAAAACATTTGTTGTCAAGGTTCAGTTCTTGACTACGAGTTTTATTTTCGTAGCAAGGTGCTGTTCACCGATGAACTAAGATAAGTCTACACCTAAATGACCGCCCGCCCCGTATATCCATAAAGTCGGAAATCAGCCCGGAAAACTCACTATTTCCACGCTCTCGGAATTGTGGTAGAATACAAAAAGGAGGAGATTGTATGGACATATATGTCGAACGGATAGGGAAAGTGATAACTTTAGAGGAATGGAAAAAATATGTGCAATCAGACAAAGAATTGTCATTATCAGAACAAGGAAAGGGGATAAATCCCTTAACCCGTACAACAATGTATTTTGAAATTCCAGGTAGAGTTATCTATAAAAATAACTATGAGATTTATTATGAAAACGGAAAGATTGGCTGTGACGGTTTATCAGATGAGATTCAAGGAAAACTGATTGAGATAGCCCGGTTTTTTAATGCTAAAGTTTTCGATTGCGGTGAAGAAATAAAATTTGATTAAAGATTAAAGAAAAGAGATAACACATGGAATTATCTATACAGGAACGCTTAAAAGACCTGCGTGTGGAGCGTGGGCTGACGCTGGAACAGCTTGCGGAGCAGACCCACCTCTCCAAGTCTGCGCTGGGCAGTTATGAAGCGGAGGACTTCAAAGACATCAGCCACTATGCCCTTATCAAGCTGGCGAAGTTTTACGGTGTGACTGCCGATTATCTGCTGGGACTGTCTGAAACAAAAAATCACCCAAACGCCGATCTTGCAGAACTGCATTTGAGTGACGATATGATTGAACTGCTGAAAAGCGGGCTGGTGGACAATTCCCTCTTGTGTGAACTGGCGGCGCACCCGGATTTTCCCCGGCTCATGGCTGACCTTGAAATCTATGTGAATGGCGTGGCGGTGAAGCAGGTGCAGACCGTAAACGCCATAGTGGACACCATGAGCCCAACGATTATGAAGCAGTACAATCCCGGCTTGACCGACCCGCAGTTAAGACAGCTTGTCGCCGCCCACATTGACGATGACAACTTTTGCCGCTATGTGATACAGCAGGACATAAACGGCATAGCCCTTGACCTGCGGGAAGCACATAAGGACGATTTTTTCAGCGTCCCGGAGGACACCCCGCTGAAAGGATTGTTGCAAGCCGCTGATGAAACCGCCAGCCCGGACAGCGACCCGGAGCAAGCGTCACTGGCGTTTATCTGCAAGCGGCTCCGGCTGAACTTTAAGAAGCTGTCCGAGGAAGAAAAGAAGTGGCTCAAAAGGATTTCGGAGAAGTCGGACTTGCTGAAAAATTCAAACCCACAGCGGGGGAGAAAGTAAGAGAATGACAAACAGGAATTGATGGAGGATAAAATGAGCATTATCGAAAATATTAATGAACGGTTATCTTTTGATATGGAAACCATTGGTTGCGGTGGAGAGAAGGAAATCGAGCAGGTATTAAGCAAATCACCAATACAATTACCAGATGACTATATAGAACTCTTAAAAAGCATTGTCGGTCCTCAAAATGTAGGAGTAGAGTTCTTGGTTAAAAACGATGGTTCATCAATATGTATTTGGAGCGCTAAGATGGCATTGACGCAATACGAAGATTACCACCGGATGTATACAGAAGATTTTTTTATTAGTAATGAACTTGTAGAATTTATCGAAAGCGTTTGGTTTTTTGGAAATGATTTGGGGGACTTGGTTTATTTTTATGGAAAAGGAAAAGATGGTCTTGGCTTGTATCGGGTAGAAGATGCTAGTTTTGGGGTTGAAGAAGCAGATAAAATTGCCGATACCTTTACTGATTTTTTGGTCAATGGTGTAGGAATTGATACTGCTATAACGTTATAACTTCCAGGTTGTCGGGGAAATAGCAAAGACAGCCGAGCCAGTCAACGGTCAAGATGAACGGCGCATACTGCGCCGCCGTTGACAGTCCCGCCCTCCTTTGCTAACAGGCAATCAAGGCGGGAAAGCCCTAAAATGGCTTCCCGCCCATTTCAATTTTGAGAGAAAAATCCGTCTGCTTTTTCGTGAGTGTGTCCACAAGTTCGGGACATTTTGTCCCGAAGGCCGGCGTGGGACGAGGGGCGGAGGCTTGCATATACGCCCTGTCTGCTGATGAAACCAGTCCTGCGCTTGCGGCTCCACGCCACGCAATCACAGCCCTGTTTTCCTGCCGTTTCAAATCCCCTTGCCCTCCTCGGCGGCAACGGCATTTTCACGGCAACGCCGACAGAGCGTATAACACACTACACTTTGCAAGCAAAGTCGTGTGCCAAGGGGCAAGCCCCTTTGGAATCCCCGGACAACAAAACAGGCGGTATGCTACCCTCTCCGGGAGCATACCGCCGTTTGTTGTCAGCAGCCCGTTTCTCGGTCTGCGTGTAGTTCCTTGTAAACTGACCTAAGCTACACTACAAAGCACGGGAGGAGGAGTTGTAAATTCTTTCTCGTTTTAGACAGCATACTAATCAGTGTAAGTCCTGCCTTTTCAAGCACAAATAAGTGGCGCCATGAGCCCATACACTAAGAATTGTTTTAACGCCTTGGTTAAATTGTGTGGCAGTTCAGTCAATGGCTTCTTATCTTTTTCACGAAAGGAGTATGACTATGAAAGTTACTTACCTAACCTGTTGTGGTGTCGATGTTCACAAATCATTTCTCGTTGCCACAACCGTCAAGACTACTGGTGGTATCGAACCTTCTTATCAAAAGAAACGTTTTTCCACCTTCAACCACTCAATTCTTGAGTTCAAGCAATGGCTTCTTGAAAATGAATGTCATGATGTCTGCATGGAATCCACTGGTAAATACTGGGTTCCTGCCTTTAATCTTTTAGAAGATGAAATCAATGTTACCATTGCTAATCCAAAATGGGTAAAAGCTGTGAATGTAACAAAGATGACACCAAAGATTCTAAATGGATTGGGGACTTGTTCCGTCTCGGACTTGTGAAAGGCAGCTACATTCCTTGTAAGAAAATCCGTATTTTACGAGAATATACAAGGTATCGCTACAAATTGGTTTCCTGCCGTTCCAGTGAAAAGAATCGATATCATCAGATGACTGATTCCCAGAAATATCGTATGCGCCTCGTCCGTGCACATATGGATTATATCACAGCTGAAATCAATGATATAGACTCTATGATAGAATCTATGATTTCCTCTGATCCTGATTATGAAAATGCTATCCAGTTCCTAATGACTATTCCGGGTGTTAAACGTGATAGTGCAATCACTATCATCTCCGAAACAGGTATTGATATGTCTCAATTCTGTTCTTCTAAACGTTTATGCTGTTGGGCTGGTTTAGTCCCTGGCAGGAATGAATCTGGTGGCAAGAAGAAATCTGTTCGGATCGCACGTGCTGGAGTTTACCTCAAACCTGCATTAGTACAATGTGCTCATGCAGCCGTTAAATCCGAAAAGTCTCCTTACTACAAAAAGAAATAAGAATCTCTTATGAAACGCCGTGGCAAGAAAAGAGCCATAGTTGCTATCGCTCCAATGATTCTTACTGCAATCTACCAGATGTTATCAACTGGTGAAGCATGGAATCCAAGCGACTTATACAAAATCGAACACTTCAAAAAGTTGCCATTTCTTGACAGCTTAGATTAGTGCGCCACTTTTTGGCTGTCCTCTACTTTCTTTCACACTAATCCCTCCTAATTGTCACAATAGTAAACTTATATGGCAGGAAATGGATGTTCAAGAAAAAATATGGCGAAAAACAATACATTATGACGAAAAAGGTCGAATTAAGATTACTTATAATAAAAATGATATTAAAAAGTAACACCTTGTCTAATCGTCCCATATAGTATAGTACAAACCTATATTAAAAGGAGGAGTAAAGAATGTGTTGTTGTAGATGTTGTTGTAGATGTTGTTGCAAATGCTGTTGCAGATGCTGTGGTAATAGTAATAGTAATAGTAATAGTAATAGCTGCGGTTGCTGTTGTTGCTGTTGTTGTCCATGGTGGTGCAGTACTGGTGGAGAAAACAATTGGGGCGGTAATTGGGGCGACAATTGGGATCCTTGTGCGAATGAAAGACGCTGGGCATACAGAGAGGGGTTTAACGATGGGTATACGGTAGGATTTGAAGACGGAAGATGGAATAGACGTCCATGTCCACGGTCAAATTAAAATAGAACAAGGCGAGTACCGGACATTGACCGGGCTCGCCTGTTTTAGATGATATTCAAATGATGTTAAAATTGATAAATAAAATCAAAGTCGCGGAAGCGTATGTTTTCCAGCCTATCCACATAGACGTCTGCGTAAGACAGCGGTTGAGTGCAATGACTGATTTAATTAAAAAAGAGTATTATGGGAAATGCTGCACATAAAGCAATGTGTTATGATGTATTTTAAATTATGGGCAGTTACTGGCCCGATTACAGCAAGAAACTGCCTATTCGCAGTATTTGGAGAAACTGAAGCAGGCAGAATTGCTAACAATTAATCGCCTTCTGGAGACTATGTTGCCCCAGGTTGCAACCAGCATAGACATGGAGGATTATCAGGAGCTGGGAAAGATTGCCAGAAGCTATAGTATTGGGGAATCCGAGGGATTTTCTGCTATACATAAGACGGGTTCTCAATCCTCAAAATGGTGCGAGAGTTTTTTTCTATAAGCTCTGCAACATATTCCTGGGTCCATCCTTTTCTCTCTTTGGCGTCTTTGAGAGCAAGCCCCAATGCGTGAAAGTAAAACTGTCTTGTTCCCTTGCATTCATTATCATTTCACCCGATATCATTCAACATTTTGGGTGATTTTATGTGTATGAAATATAATTCAATGTTTAGGAGTAGTTTATTCCGTGTAGTTCTTAGTTTGAGAGACTGATAAATAAAAAATACTAAACACGCTTGACAAGTAATCGGTCGTTTACTATAATATCAAACAGAGAGTAACCAATCGGTGACTTTTTGGAGGTTCTGAGAATGTCAAATACTAAGGAAAAAATTTTACTAACTGCTCTCCACCTGTTTGCACAAGATGGTTACGAAGCTGTTTCCATGAGTAAAATAGCTGGGAAATTGAGCATAACAAAAGGTGCATTATATAAACACTATAAAAATAAGCGTGATATTTTTGATACTATTTTTGAACGTTTGTGTCAATTAGATATCGAGCGTTCAAGAAAAGCAGGTGTTCCTGAAAAAGAGTTTGATGGAGCGACCAAACTTTTTAGGAATGTTTCTACAAAAAGTGTTAAGGCATATATGCAATCGCAATTTCAATACTGGACAAACGATGAATTTGCCTGCAATTTTCGCAAAATACTTACATTAGAACAGTATAGAAATTTAGAAGCGACAAATCTATATCAAAAAGTTTTAGGGCGTGGCCCTGTCGATTTTATTGAAGATTTATTTCGAGAAATGATGGAAGAAGGGACTTGGCGTAAAGGTGACCCCAAACAAATGGCAGTCGAATTCTATGCTCCCTTCTATCTGCTGTTGAGCATCTCAGATGCTACATCAGACAATGAGGAAAAAGAAAAAATTGCAGATATTTTTACAGCACATATTGATTGTTTTATAGAAAAATATGCCACAAGTAAACTACAAAATAATGAGGATATTCAAATATGAAATACAAATGGATTTTGTGTCCTGTTTGCGAGTGTCCAAAACGAAAACAGTAAAAGCTTATTTTTGAAAAAGACTTAAGAGTAATCGTTGCCAAAGAAAATAGTCATACAATTAAAAAAAGTTCAACTAAAGTTGTTCTTATAAAAACAAATTAGAATTTGGAGGATGAAAATTATGTTATCGGAGCTTGTTTTATAGCTGGGAGGTTTGTGTAAATCCAATCTCTACCAAGCCTCCCATAAAATTATTATCATTATAATTTTTTTGGAAGGATAAAATACATGAATAGAGAGAATAAAAGAAAACAATACGAAAAAGGGTACTACAAAACTCATGCTTGTAATGATAGTTTTACTTGCAAAGTTTGTGGTAGACTTGTAATTCCGGCAGGTGCTGGAAGTGAACATCGCAATCATTGTCCGAATTGTTTACAAAGTCTCCATGTGGATATAGAATCTGGAGATCGTGAGTCTGATTGCGGTGGCATTATGGAGCCAATCGCGGTATGGGTCCGAAAAAATGGAGAATGGGCAATTATCCATCGTTGCCGTAGATGTGGGCAACTTTCATCTAATCGCATAGCAGCTGATGATAATCCGATGAAACTGATGTCAATCGCCATGAAACCCGTAGCATTGCCGCCGTTTCCAGTAGAGAGGATTGAAGAAATGACTAACCTAATGGCTGGTGACGGGAGCTTGAATTAAAAAATCATAGGAAACGTAGAGTCAGACGTAAACGCAGAGCCGATACCCCATCTATCCGATGTGGTTATCGGCTTTTATTGTGGCTTCAGCATCTATGCTTTATGATGTTATGGAAGGACTTGTAGTTGACGCACATATAGGAAAGTACCGGATGAACGAGCGGGAGTCTGCGATGAAGCATATTGATTCATTTATGAAATTAAAAATCACAGTAAAATCAATTTTTTATTTAATCGAGGCATCGATCCTATGAATTATTTCAAAAATTAGTCAATAATCGCATATTTTTCGTAATGAGATTATCAAAGTCATTCAAGAAGCTCATTGATACCAGTAAGTTGGATAGATAGATAATTTATAAGCCCAGAAGTGCAAAAACTCACTTGTTGCTTAGAATTATACATTTTACTCTTTCAGATGGAACTACGGAATATCTTGTAACAAACATTACAGATTAAACGTCCATTCTTTTCTCTCTCTGGCGTCTTTGAGAGCAAGCCCCAATGCGTGAAAGTAAAACTGTCTTGTTCCCTTGTATTCATTATCATTTCACCCGATATCATTCGATATTTTGGGTGATTTTATGTGTATGAAATATAATTCAATGCTTAGGAGTAGTTAATTCCGTGTAGTTCTTAGTTTGAGAGACCGATAGATAAAAATACAAAACACGCTTGACAAGTAATCGGTCGTTTACTATAATATCAAACAGAGAGTAACCAATCGGTTACTTTCTGGGGATTCTGAACATGATAGATAAAACAAAAGAAAGGTAGGTGCGTGTATGTCATATTTCAAATATCAAGATAAATCCATTTTTTATGAAGAATACGGACAAGGCGAGCCGATTATCTTCCTACATGGCAATACTGCTTCTTCAAAAATGTCTGAATTTCTTATGCCGCTGTATGCAGAAAATTTTAGATGTATTTTGATTGACTTTTTGGGTAACGGGCAGTCGGACCGAGTAGAAAACTTTTCGCCGGATATGTGGCATGATGAAGCCTTACAGACGATTGCTCTTACTGAACACTTACAATACGGAAAGGTCAGTCTTATCGGAACAAGCGGCGGCGCATGGGCGGCGGTCAATGCGGCGTTGGAACGCCCCGACTTGTTTCATGCAGTCGTAGCAGACAGCTTTGACGGGCGCACTCTTAATGAGAATTTTTCCGCTAACCTTTTATCTGAAAGGAAAGCGGCAAAAGAAGATACACAGTCAAGGCAATTCTACGAATTGTGCCAGGGAGCAGACTGGGAAAAGGTGGTTGACCTTGATACAGAAGCATTATTGAAATGTGCGGAGGAAAAGCGTCCACTATTTCATAAACCGTTGGAGGAATTAAAAACGCCTATCCTGTTCATGGGAAGTAGGGAAGATGAAAGTTGCCGAAACAACATGGAAGAAGAATATAGAGAAATGGCTTCTATGCTTTCTCAATCTTCCGTATATCTTTTCCCGAAAGGAGGACACCCCTCTCTCTTTTCCAATGCAGAAGAAGCCGCAATGCTGATAAAAAAATTCATAAGCCAAGCATTATTTGGCGATTATATTACCTGCGAGTGAAATCTTAGAGTCTGGGAAGGACTTTTGGAACAAATAAAATAGGATTCAACGACATTCTATTTTAACATGCAAAATGGATTATGGCGTTAAAGCTATAATTGACGGCATGCCCGTTAATTTTCACCGTTTGAGGTTTCTGGTTCAAATATAATCCAAAGGAATTTTTTTACTAAGGTTCTCATGGGAACAGATGCCTTGGTAACGGCAATATTAGAAAATATCTCAATAAATGATTATATTTGCGAAACCCTGAATTGTGGCATTTTGATGTGAATGAATTGGTGCAGGACGAAGCAGATTCATGGGAGGAATATGTTGAATAAAATTAAATAAGGTGAATTATGAAAAATAAGATTAATACTATTACAATACTAATAATTCTGTTTGTGTCGGTAGGAATAGGTACATTCATATGTAATGTATTAGAACGCACTGAAATAAATATATGGCTTGCGAGAGGAATAGGTGCTTTAGTCACGGTAGTAGGTTTCCAACTATGTAAGAGAAAATCAGATAGTTATTGGGATATATACACTAGAGGTCGTAACGGCAACTAAAGAAAACTTATTTGACAGTGAATCAGGGCAGTGATTTAATACATTCCAATAAAAAGGAGCAGCGAACCACCATCGGTGGATTTTAAATCGTCTTCTTGGTGCTTTTTAATAAGCACCCGTATAAAATGAAATGTGCAAGACTTTTATTGTGGCAGATGCCGACCACGATAAAAGTC
>JAETQR010000111.1 GCA_021770615.1 Lachnospiraceae bacterium
GCGTGGCGTTCTGCATCCCTCTGCTTGTTCAGCAAAATCTTTACCTGGTTCTCGTATTGGGCGGCTTCCTTTTTTGCTTCGTCACGTTGCTTCAACAGGGATTCTTTTTTATCCATTGACATTACTCCATTTCTGTAAAATTGATTTGAGAGAAAAAGTGGAAAACAGGATTTAATCAGGCAACAGTGACTTTCATGTCGAACAAAAAATGACCGCTATCCCGTTTCTTGGGATAGCGGTCATTCGCTGCTTGTTCAAAATTGGAGGCGGTGTCCTCATGTGAATACTCCTTTCCTGTATGATGGAAGTATTCTACAATACAAGCCCTACAGAACTCCTACAAAAGTCCTACAGAACTACTACAATCATCGCAAGTTTCGTCACGATACGCAGTAAAGCGGTAACCAATACGGGGAATCGTTTCGATGTAACAAGGATTCGATATGTCTGGTTCAATGCCCTTTCGTAAAAGAGCAATCGGGCCAGAAACACCCCGGTTATAGCTGCCCTCCATTTCCCATGCGTGTTCACATATCTGCTCTGCGGTCAGCACGATTTTGGGGTTTTGCATAAAGTATAGCAACAAAGAAAATTCGCGGGGACGGAGATCTACAGATCGTCCTTGAACCATTACAATGCGTCGTGCTGGGTCTATGAAAATATCACCTACTTGGAAGGGAGATATTTCAGCTCCACCGGGATCTCTGTAATGATTATATTCTGTGTAACGCCGCAGTTGAGCGTAAGCTAAATCTGCTATCATGGAGTAGGGCCATTTTCCAGAAACACACATATCCGCTCCAAGTTCTATCATTCCCTTCATATCTTTTTCTAGTGTGTCCGAGATGATAATGACTGGCACAAAACTGATACGCCGTATTCCTATCAACCAGTCCGTTTGCTGGATGCTTCGTAGATATTCCAGGTTAACCATCAGCAAATGAAAAGGCTGGTGACTTAACATCTGGCCTGCCGCATGAACTGTGGGGGACATAATAAAGCGCAGACGGTATTGGACTATCAGCTTTTTCAAATTAGAAAATAACTCATCGGGTATTCCGATAGTCAATACACTGTACTCCATTCAAATCTCCTTTAGGATAGCTACAGAAAAGCGACGGATAAACTTTTGTGCTTCTCGCTTATATTTAAGTTGCGGTTTTCTGCGTTCAAGACGGTACCCCCTTAGTATTGATACCGCTTCCGATATTTCACGAGCATTAACACCGATAATACCATCGCCATCGTCTCTGCTACTGGTGTAGCCAGCCAGATGCCAGTTACACCCAAAACTGCGGGAAGAATCAGCATGGTAATCAGCATGAATACAAAGGAGCGAGAGAAGGCGAGGATTGCGGAGACAATACCGTTGGACAATGCGGTAAACATCCCGCTGGCAAAGATATTAAAACCGATAAAGAACAACGCCAGGGTACAGATTCGATTTCCAGTGATAGCCAGATCGTAGACTGGATTATCCGGTCGGGCAAAAATAGATACCAGGGGCTTTGTTGCGGCAAAGGACGCTGCCACTGTCACAAGAGAAATGACAGCAATCACTTTCAGACTGGTGGAAACCAGCTTTTTTAGCTTCCCGTAGTTCTCCTCACCATAGTAGTAACTGAGCATAGGAGCGATGCCATAGGAATACCCCGTGTAAAGGGAACTTGCGAATACCAGTATATATGTGATGATGGTCACGGCGGCAACTCCATCTTCACCAACATAATAGAGCATGGCCCCATTGATCATCATTGTAATGATTCCCATGACCAAAGTGGTCGCCATTTCTGAGCATCCGTTTGTAGCCGCACTTGCAAGAACCCTTAATCGGAAAGCGGGCCTTGTAAAGTGAAGGAGGCTTTGTTTGTTTCCGGACACAACCAGACCTACAACGGCAGTCACAGAGTAGCCCAGGCCCGTGGCGATGGCCGCACCGCCGATTCCCATGTCCAAAAGGCCGATAAATACATAGTCAAGCACGATGTTCAGTACGCCACCTGTCACGGAACAAATCAGGGACAGGGTTGCTTTTTCAGAGGCGATCATATACAGAGCAAAATTGTTCATCAGCAGGATTGGGATTGTAAAGAGAAGATAGCGGCTGAGATACGAGGTACAATAGCCTGCGACCTCCGGGGACAGCCCCATGCTCCCAAAAATAGTTTCCATCAGAGAGTACCCAAGCACCGTCATGACCAGGCCAACAACCACATTCACTAAAATCAAGAACGTGAAATCTTCCCTTGCCTCTTTTTGCTTTTGCTCCCCCATCTTTTTCATGATGACCGCACTTCCGCCAGTTGCCAGCATAGTGGAAATTGCTGTAATCACTTGAATCACAGGGGCTGTCAGATTGATTGCAGACAGTGCGGTTGTACCGATCAGATTTGATACAAACAGGCCGTCAACCATAGTGTAAAAAGACATAAAGACAGCCATTGCAATGGTGGGGACTGCGAATTTGAGGATGTTCCCCAACGTAACCGGCTTGTTATAGGCGTTTTCATTTTCCATTATTTTTCTCCTTTTTTCTTGTGTTTCTCCGGCATATGCGATATAATAACCCGTACAGTAACTGTACAGTCAAGAGGTATTTTGAAAAATGGAGAAAAATAAAAAATTGCTCACAATCGGTCAATTTGCGTCCCTGCATAGCATAAACAAAAAAACTCTGATGTGGTATGATGAAATTGGCCTTTTCCATCCAGCGTTTATCCATCCCCAAAATGGATACAGGTATTATAGCTACGAGCAAAGTCCTGTTTTGGAAACAATTCTGCTGCTACGGGAGCTGAATTTGCCAATTAGCGAAATTCAGGATTTTATGAAAAACCGTTGCGCCTCCAGCATGGAGCAGCTTATGCAAGAGAAAATTGAAGATATAGACCGCAATATAGCCCATCTAAAGGCACTGCGGAAAACGTTGTCCTACCATTGCCAGAATATGCAGACATTATTGACAATGGATTTATCGAAAATCGGTATTGTGCAGAAAAAGGCGCGCAGTTTAGTTACCGTGGACATCAATCGAAACACTACGTTCGATAAACAAGTGGAGATAATTTCAGCCGAAAGGAAAAAGTACCAATTATGCAACTTGCATGATTTTTCTTATGGGACAATGATTACGGTAGATAGCCTGAAAAATGGAAGATTCGAGGATTATTCTAAACTTTTTGTTGAAATTCCGTCTCCCACAAAAAGCGATGAATTACACATCCAACCAGCCGGGAATTATGTGCGGGCGTTTTATAGAGACGCGGCGGAAAGCCCTGAGCTGTGTTACCAAAGGATATTTGATTATGTTAAAGAACATGGTCTTGTTTTATCAGGATTCTCTTATGAAGCCGTTATCAATATAAACGTAATCGACCAGATTGAGGACTCTCTCGTGCAGATTGAAATACCTGTGAAATCAAAATGACTCATTTAGCGCAGACAATAAGAGGTCGCTACTCAAAATAAGCAACGACCTTTTATTGTTAAAATTGTAAATTCAGAGGATTTCAAATATATATCAGTTCTGTGAAAATAATTTCTTCGGCCCTGGCCCTGCAATTATTTACCAACCCTAACCACGCCATCTGGTCGCGGGCTTTCAGTTCCTCAGTTGCACCAGC
>JAETQR010000112.1 GCA_021770615.1 Lachnospiraceae bacterium
TATTATACCATTTATACACTGTTATGTAAAGAGAAAAATGGAGATAAATCCAGTATTTATGCGGGTTTACGAGGTCTATTAACGAAAGCCTGTGTATAATTTTTCGGGAGATTAGGATATATAGAATTTGGCCTAATATTCTCTACCGCATATCCTGTAACTCCAAAAAGTGACAACCAGAATCCACCTTTATCAACCTCAATACCACCGGCCTTAATCCAACTCCTCGCATTCTGAGCACAATTATTGAAAAATAAATTATAATCTTCTTCATCCTTTCCTGCTCCATTAACAGCTTTTTTTGTTACTTCTGCTGCTTTTCTTATATCCTCTCCCTGACTATTTGTAATAGGAATAAAAATCCCCCTGTTGTATGGATCTGCATTGTCCTCCTGTGTTCTCGTTACTACGGAAAAAAGGTATCCTTTTTCATTTTTATTATCCTTTTTAATAACCGTACTTATATCCACATCATACGCATAATTCACGTATGCATCATTATATCCAGCAATAACCGTTGGTGATGGCGTGCCTACATAACTATATAAATCACCCTTACCATTCTCTCTCACTAAAAGAATAGCTGCATGCCCCATAGTATAAGCACCACTCTCAACATTCAGATAAACAACACCTGTATATTCTGAGTCATTTGGTTCCCTGCCATTTACGTCCACCCACTTTATAGGATTTCCCCAACAATATCCGCAGCAATCCAATGTAAGCGGCAAAGCAATATCTCCTTTAATCCGATCCACTTCTGCAAACCGTCCGTGAACTGATACGTACTCCCTCGCCTGTGCAAAGTACGTTCCCGCCACTCTGTCATGCTGATATCCGGTATACCCAAATGGCTGCACCTCACCTTGGTTCCCATACAGGTCACATCCAAACTCATCGTAACTATAGCTCTGCACCAGATTCCCGTCCATTCCTTCTATGCGGACAGGACTCCCCAGCTCATCCTGCAGGTAATACTTTGGAGTATCCACGTTTTCTCCGTAGAAGCCTGCCACATTCCCGTCCCATAAGTAAGTCTGGGTATGGTTCTGTACGTTATCTTCCTGCTCTCTGCACTCCGCCTTTTCCAGCAGGTTATGGTACTCCCTTGTCAGATCAATGGTGTAACGGATGTCCTTTACCGGGTCTAACTTCTGCTCCTCCAGTTGGTTCAGCGGATCAAGACTGTCTTCCAATCTGTGAATATCTGTCACTCTGCCTTCCTGCTTTCCTACCCGAAAGCCCAGTCCATTATACTGGTAGCTTGCCGCTTCCCCTTTTCCGTTCACTGCTTTTTCCAGCCGATTGATCGCTCCATAGAGATACTGGTTTTTGATAGTTCCATTCTCCAATGTCCGGATCAGGTTGCCTCTCTTATCGTAGCTGTGGTTTTCCGTTGTAGGGTTCCCTATATCTTCAGCACCTCTAATGACTTTTTCCGTCAGCTGGTTCATGGCAATATAAGTATAGACAGTTGTCTTCCTGCCTTCCAGCAAGTTTATCCGGTTCCCGAACGCATCATAGCTATAACGGCGTAAGGAATCCCCGTCTTTCATTACAGATTCCAGCCTTCCGATAGCATCATAGCCATAGCGGTAGTCCCCACTTTCCTCCTGAAGTCCCCTCCTCTCTTTCGTGATTCCCGTCTTATTCCCCGACAGGTCATACTGGTATTGATAGCGGACTAAAACCCCTTCCCGGTCTTCGTGGAGTAATTCTATGATCCGGCCTTTGGAATCATACCGGTAGCTGCTCCTCATGCCATTGGGGAACCTCTTCTCCGCCAGCCTTCCCGCCTGGTCGTAAGCATAACTGATGATCCTGTCCCCGTCCTTTAATTCTGACAGCCTCAGGTTATCATTAAAGGTTACAACTTATGATACTTAAATAAGGTATCACATAATTTATCGTAATTCACACATAATGGATCCACCTTCATTACCTTTTTCCCTTTATAATATATCGTCAACCCACCTTTACTATCTATTTTCGCTTTATCGAGCTCACATACATCTACCATTATCGTTTTGTTTAATAACGGGCTCATCTTCATTCTTTCCCCTGACACTTCAAGCTTCCACTTACACGCAAAGGCAACTACAATAAGCCCTATAACAGCAAAAACGAATGCAAACCTCAAATGTCCTTTCGTCACGCCTGCTACCTTTTTTAAATATAGAATCAAAAATGCCCCATATAATATTATTCCTACTGCAAACATCATCATATAAACTTTCTTTAAAATTGATGGAGTAATTACCATATAATTATCTGCTGTACCATTTGATAAAACAACATGATTTCTCTCATATTGCTTTATCAAAATAAAAATAACAGCCATTCCTAATGCATATATCAAATGTTTCAATTCACTCATCCTTTTTACTCCTTTCTATAACAGTACCCACCTGCATATGTGGAAGATAAACTATCTTCATATAATCTCCAACATATACATTTTCTGCATACACACTTACATGAATCCTTTTATGATTTTCATCCTCCACTGTAAAACTACGTATCTTCCTTGTATCCCTTCCAGAGTCCTCACTTACAGCATAACCTGTTACTGTTTTATATTTATTTTCTATTACAAAAGGGATATCTTGAATTGCTGGTATTGTCCACCATACAAATATTAGTGCAAAAATTATTCCTCCCACTATCTTAGCAATGATATTTACTCGTTTTGCTGTCTTTTTAGAAACAGCTTCATCTAAATAAATGACATTCTTATTTTTCAAGACTCTAATACAAAACCAGATTATACACATGAAAAATACAATCTGCCATCCATAGAACGACACTAAATCTGCTGTATGCATCTTTACTTTTCCTCTCCTACTATTCATCAGTACATATTATACTTGCTACTTCTTCATTATTTTTTATTATATCTACAAAGACCCGAAAGACCTCTTTAAGTTGTCTTTGTCTAATTTCGTACCGAGACCAGCGGCAAGACCCCGGGCATTCCCCCTCCTGGCCTCCCAAGGCACTTTGTCACACTGGGACTGGATCTCTGAGGCTATGGTCTTGAGGCTGCTGATGCAGTCCTTCGTATCGTCTATGGCTTTCTTTGCGCCGGCACAGATCTCTTCAATATCACCGGCCTGAAAGATATCGTCTGACATGTCTTGTTCCCTCCTTTGTTACCCGAAATTCATGGCGCTCTTCATACTTACGTCTAACCCTCGGAAGGATTCCGCGGCGTAGCTGATACTGGATACGAACTGGGCGCACACATCCGCCATTGCTCCCGCCAGCTGCTGCTCCGCCGCAGCCTGGGCCTTGATCGCATCCAGGGTTTCCCCTGCTGATCTGGAAATACCACTTCCAACCTTACTGTAATCATCCACTGCCGAACTTAGTCCCCCGCGGATGACACCATTTGCTTCTTCCACCATCTGTCCGATCCTGGTATAATTTACTTCTATATTTGGCATCCTTTTCTTCCTCCTATCAACAGCATGTATCAATATTTTCAATCGCACTCTGGAAATCCTTAATAATCGAATTCTCCGAGCTGTGGATCTCTTTGATGGAATTCTGGATCTCTGTCAGGGCA
>JAETQR010000034.1 GCA_021770615.1 Lachnospiraceae bacterium
TAGCAAATGACATTTTGTTATACACTCCTCACTTAGAATTTGTCTCTATTATACTACATGGAAGCTAATATGTTAAGTTTTCAAGGTACTGTTGCCCATTTGTCGGGCAACTCATAGTATTATATGGTGTATAAAACATGAAAGCCATAGCGTGACAGGCTATTTTTACTTTGTAGATTTAGAAAATCGGGAGAGGTGAAACAAGGATGAAAGTGAAAAGAAAGAAAAAAACAGGACGAAAAATTCTGGCAGTTGCTTTATCCGTTTGTATATTACTTACCGCACAGCCGAATTTGTGGGATGGTGTTATGGTGCAGGCGGCTTCCGGGACGGGATGGGAACTTGATGAGAGCAGTGGTAAGCTGACGATTCAATCGGATCAAGGCATGGCTAATTGGAAGAAAAATGGTACGGATAGTAAGGAACAGGTCATAAGCGTAGAAATAAAGGATGGCGTGAAAACAATAGTGACTAGAGCATTTAGTAACTGTGGGAATTTAAATAGTATAACGATACCGGACAGTGTCAGTAGTATCGAGAGTTATGCTTTTATGAGCACTGGTTTAACGAGTATAGAGATACCGGAAGGCGTGACAAGTATCGAGACGTCTACATTTCAGAGCTGCACCGCATTAACAAGTATCAAGATACCGGACAGCGTGAAGACGATAGGAGCATCTGCGTTTTGGGCTTGCAGAAGTTTAGAGAGTGTCGAGATACCGGCTGGAGTGACAACCATAAATGTTAAGGCATTTCAGGATTGTGGTAAATTGGGTAAAGTGACATTTTATGGAAGAGAAACTATCCCCAAATTATCAAAAAGTTTTGATGGGACTGATGGATATATTTTTAAGGATTGTAAATTTGTAAAAGAGAATCAAAAGGGAATCTATATTCCGTGTGGAACCAGGGCTGGCTATTTGAGTACGGATGGGTGGTCAGATTATGAATCTTATATAAATGATAAACATACCGGACTTTCTTATGTCGCAGCAGGCGCAGTCGTTAGACAGTCCTGTACGGCATGTAAGACGGTGTCCGCTACAGCAACGCTTTTTGTGCAGGAGGGAGCAGACCTGACTTATACCGGAAATGCGCTTAAGCCGGTTCAAGTTAAATATAGCGATAGCTGGGTAGAAGAAGATAATAATAAGCCGGATAATACTGTGATTACCTATGAGAATAATATTAATGCCGGAACTGCAACGGCAAAGCTGACAATCGGAGGAGCAACGGCTCAGATCAATTTTACAATAAAGGCAGCGTCTTATACCGTTACCCTGAATGGAAACGGCGGGAGCGGTGGCACAGACCTTACTTCTTATACCTATGGCACAGGAGCGAAATTGCCGGCAGACTGGCAGAAAACAGGGTATAAATTTGCGGGCTGGTATGACAATCAGAACTTTACAGGAGCTCCGGTAAAAGAAATTCCTGACACGGACACCGGGAATAAAACATTCTGGGCGAAGTGGACGCCCAAGACCTGTCGGGTAACATTTAACTATCACGGTGCGGACGGCGGAGATACCACCCAGAGCCAAAATGTGACATATGACAGCAAATATGGCACCCTTCCCGTACCGACCAGAACAGGCTATACGTTCAAGGGTTGGTATACCGAAGAAAACGGAAAGGGCAGTAAGGTTGATGCGGATACGACTGTAAAAACGACATCCGCCCATACTCTCCATGCTTACTGGTTGGACGAAACAGCTCCCAATCAGCCCGTACTGCAGGATGGCGTAACCCTGCCCACAGGCTGTACGAATGCCCAGGACACAATCCCACTCAAACTATATGACGGCGTGGAAGTGACCGCACTGCTGGTAAGCGTTGACGGAAGCCCTTATGTAGAAGTAAGTGGTTTTTCCGGCGGCACTGGCAGCGTAAATTATAACTACACCGCTGTTCAGGAGGGGGAGCATACCTATCAGTTTAAGGCTGTGGATGCAGCAGGTAATTTTGCGGAAAGCGATATATTTACGGTCAAACTGGATCAGACAAAGCCTGTGATCGGTACCCTTATCTATGAAAATGAGGCGCATCTAAATTTCTGGCATTGGATCATTGGCAAAAAGAGCATGATCATCCATGTGCCTGTCACGGATACAGGCAGCGGCGTGACTAAGATCAGCTACACCTTAACGCCCAGAGACGCAGCAGGAAATCTTGACAGTAGTAAAGCGGAGACAAAGACAGAGGCGGTTACGAACGGCGAGGCAAAGATCACTTTTGACAAGGATTTCCGGGGAACCATTGCGATTAGCTGTACAGATGGGGCAGGCAATGCTGCAGACAGTGTGACAGTAGGGAAAGAGGCAGGCGGCATTATTATTGAGGACAATGCACCTCAGATTGCCTTTCAGGCGGAAAATGCCGAACTGCTGCAGACAACGGGAGAGTACAAAACAGCTCCGGACATTACCGTGACCGTAACGGATAACAAGGACAATGCGATTTCTGCCGGAATTGCCTCTGTGAGCTATCAGATTAACGGCGGAAGTGCAAAGACAGTACCGCATGAATACACGACAAGCATGGTGCTTCATGACAGCTTTACGATTCCGGCAGGCGAGATTTCTGCCGGAGAAACGAAAATTACTGTGACAGCCACTGACAATGCGGGAAACAGCGTTACGCAAAACTATACAGTTAAAGTGCATACCCATAGCGGAACACTGGTTCCGGCAGTAGAGCCGACCTGTACCGTGGCAGGAAACAAAGAATATTATACCTGTAGCTGCGGAAAGGAGTTTTCAGACAGCGGCTGTACGAATGAGATAACAGACCATACAGAGGTAATCCAAAATGCCCTGGGGCATGATTTTACCGGAAAGTACCAGTTTGATACAGAGGAACACTGGAAGAAATGTTCCCGCTGCGCAGCAACGGATTCGAGAGAGGCTCACAGCTTTGGGGAAGGCAGTAATCATTGTACCAAATGCGAGTTTGAAAAAGCCGGGGAAGGCCATACGCACAGAGGGGAATTACATGAAAGGGTAGAGCCAACATGCACCACGGCAGGAAACAAAGAATATTATACCTGTACCTGCGGCAAGTGGTTTTCCGACAGCAGTTGTACGGTGGAAATTACAGATAAGTCAAAGATTGAGATAGCAGCGCTGGAACATGATTTCGTAATGAAACACGACCAGAACGAACACTGGCAGCAATGTTCCCGCTGTTCTTTTGAACAGTCAAGAGGGCTGCATGAATATGATGATAATTTTGACACGGATTGTAATGTATGCGGTTATGTAAGAACGATTCAACATACCCACAGCGGGGTATTGGTTCCGGCAGTAGAACCGACCTGTACGGAGGACGGGCATGAGGCATATTACACCTGTTCTTGCGGGAAGTGGTTTTCTGACAGTGGCTGTGTGAATGAGATTGCAGACCATGCAAGCGTAATCGTAGAAAAAGGTGGGCATGATTTCAGCGGAGGGTATCAGTCTGATGAAAACGAGCATTGGAAAGTATGCTCCCGCTGCGGGGAAGCCGGACCAAAGGAGGTTCATGTCTACGATTCCGATACAGACACGGACTGTAACCAATGCGGCTATCGGAGAAATATTGAAAGTCCGGGCAACGTCAGCAAAGATGTGGAAAAGGATGAAAAAGCTCCCGATACAGTATTATCTGACAGTGCGGAACAACTGGCAGATATTATTTTGACGGAAGAAGAAAAAGGGCAGATCGGAAACGGGACAGACATCAAATTCATCCTTAATGTAAAAGACGCCGGAGACACGGTAAGCAGCGGCGACAAGACAGCAGTACAGCAGGTATTAGACGGAAACACCGCAGTCGAAGGGTTTTCCATCGGGCAGTACCTTGACATCAGTCTCTTCAAAGTCATCGGGGACACCCGCAGCGCTATTTCCCAGACAGCAAGAAAACTGACCATTGTCATCAATGTGCCGGACAGCCTGAAAAGTAAAGACAGTGCAAAGCCAAGAATCTATGCTATCATCCGTGTACATGACGGCGTGGCAGAAGTATTGGCAGATTTAGACGGCGATTCCGATACGGTTACGATAGCCACGGACCGTTTCTCCGCCTATGCGCTTGTCTATAAAGAAGCGGGCAGCGGAGCAGATGTGACACCGTCCCCGACACCGGGCGGCGATAAACCAAGCCCGACATCGGATGGCGGTATTACGCCGTCCCCGGCACCAGGTGGAAGGGATAACGTTACACCGCCCCGTCGCCAACAGGAAAACCAGAAAATAGAAATCCATTCCGGATTGAAAGCCATCCAGACAGGAAAGAAATTCCAAATCTCATGGGGCAGGGTAACAGGAGCCGACGGCTACAGCGTCTACGTGCAGTATTGCGGAAAGGACTTTAGCACTAAGTCGCTGAATCAGGTAAAGAGTGGCAAAAAGACAAAGATTACTGTCAAAAAGGTAAACGGCAAAAAGCTGGATACCACAAAGAACTTCAAACTGTATGTCGTGGCATGGAAATGGAAAAATGGCAAAAAGAGTACCCTTGCCAAAACACTGACGATCCATATCGCAGGCAAAGACAGTGTAAAATATACCAATGTCAAAAGCATTCAGGCAGGGAAAAGCTCTTATACGCTGAAGAAAGGCGGCACCGTAACGCTCCGTCCGAAAGCAGTCCTGTATGACAAGCATAAAAAGCAGCTTTCCGTAGCCCATTGTAAAGAATTCCGCTATCTGAACAGCAATAAAAAAGTGGCAACGGTAACGGCAGGCGGAAAGGTAAAGGCAAAAGGAACGGGTGAATGTACCATATATGTTTTTGCGAAAAACGGATGCAGACGGAAGATTAAGATCAAGGTAAAGAAATAGAAAAGCAGATTTGGCAAGAGGACGGGAAGCGACAGCCTGTCCTCTTGTTTGATAGATGGGAACAGCCATAGTAGTAAACGGTCTCCTTATGACCATCTGACGCATGCATAAGATAACGTAATCCTTGTCTTTCTGGCATTGCTCTGTTATACTTAAGGATAACAAGGACAAGGGGGAGTTGTGCTTATGGAAATCCGGGTTCTCCGTTATTTTCTTACTGTGGTAAGGGAAGAAAGTATCACAAAGGCTGCCGATGTGCTTCATATCACACAGCCTACACTCAGCCGCCAGTTATCCCAGATGGAGGATGAGATCGGTGTAAAACTGTTTCACAGGGGTACAAGGAAAATCACCCTGACAAATGAAGGAATGCTGCTCAGGAGGAGAGCAGAGGAGATATTGCAGCTTGTGGATAATACAGAAAGAGAGCTGCTTGAGCAGGAAGAACAGATTGAGGGGAAGATCACAATAGGCTGTGGGGAGCTTGCCTCCGTTCAGGTTTTATCGGAACTTATCCAGGCATTCAGCAAAAAGCATCCCGGAGTCAGTTACGATATTTTTACGGCAACGGCTGACCTGGTAAAGGAGCAGATGGATCGGGGACTGATTGATATTGGACTTTTACTGGAACCGGTTGATATTGAAAAGTATGAGTTCATCCGTCTGGATATGAAAGAAAAATGGGTTGTATTAATGCGGGCGGATGATGATCTGGCAAAGAAAGAATCTGTTCGTGCGAAAGATTTATCTGAATTGCCGGTAATCCTGCCACGGCGTTTAAATGTGCAGAGCGAGCTTGCCAGTTGGTTTGGTGACTATTATGCCGATCTGCATGTATTGTTCACCAGTAACCTGAATACAAATGGGGCGGTCATGGTAAGGAATGGTTTGGCATACTCGGTGGTGATCGAAGGTTCTGTTCCCTTTTGGGATCAGACAAAGATTACATACAGACCGTTATCTCCGGAGTTGACAGCAACCTGCGTGCTGGCATGGAAACGGAAGCAGCCGTTTAGTCTGGCCGCGACGAAATTTATCGAACATGCAAAATATTTTTTGGGGAAATAATCGACTGCCGATGAGACTTAAAACATGAGGAAAGGCTGGTGTTTGGAATGGCTGGAGTGGGCAAAACGGATATTTTTCTGGAAAGGTTAAAAGAAGATTCCCTGGAATACAGTGGGCTTGAAACGGCCGGGTATAGTCTGGAGGAAAAGAAAAATACGATCCGTTCCCTTATGAACATCCGTATGCCGGGAGGGCTTCACGAGGAGCTGCTGGAGGTGCAGGACGAGTACCTGCAGGAGGAACTGAAATCAAAGGGTGTTGTAGCTTTGTCGGATATTCCAACGATAAAAGAACAATTTGGCGGTAAATCTTCTCTTGTGGGAAAGGAACTTTTTCTGCGGGAAAGATTGTCACTCTGGCAGGGTGATATTACAAGACTGAAAGTGGGAGCGATTGTAAATGCTGCCAATTCGCAGATGTTGGGGTGTTTTGTACCCTGTCACAGATGTATTGACAATGCCATCCACAGTGCGGCAGGGATGCAGCTTCGGGAAGAATGTAAGCATATCATGAACCACAGACGGATGAAGTATGGCAGAGGGTATGAAGAACCGACAGGAACAGCCACCTTGACAAAAGCCTATAATCTTCCCTGTGATCATGTGATCCATACAGTGGGGCCGATCGTATACGGAAGCTTAAATGATACGCTTTGTCAGGATTTGAGGAATTGCTATGAAAATGTTTTGAAGTGCTGTGTGGAAAACGATATCAAATCCGTTGCATTCTGCTGTATTTCAACGGGAGAGTTTCGTTTTCCCAATGAGAAAGCGGCAGAAATCGCGGTGAAGACGGTAACTGATTTTCTGGCGGATCATGATAATGTTTTTGATAGGATTATTTTTAATGTTTTTAAGCAGCAGGACAGGGAAATCTATGAGAATATATTGTCAGGGGAGTGATTTTTATGTATAACCCACAGCTTGAGACATTTATCCGTGTGGCGGATGCGGGAAGTTTTAATAAGGCGGCGGAGAAAGCCTTTATTACGCCCACTGCGGTGATCAAACAGATCAACCTGCTTGAGGAAGGGCTTGGAGTAAAGTTGTTTGAGCGGACGCACCGGGGATTGAATCTGACGAAAGCGGGCGTTTCGCTCTATCAGGATGCCAAATATATTATTGGATATTGCAGGGATTCTGTCATACGGGCAAAAAATGCCATGCAGGAAGATGAGGCGGTACTTCGGATCGGGACTTCCCCGATGACGCCGGCACAGATCCTTGTGGAGTTATGGCCTAAAATCCACGAGTACAGTCCTGAAATCAAATTTCAACTGGTTCCTTTTGACAACACGCCGGAAAATGCGCGGGAGATCCTGGCGAATCTGGGACAGAATATCGATGTTGTAGCCGGAATTTTTGATGAAACGATGCTGGATCTGAGAAAATGTGCGGGATTCGAGATATCGAGGGAACCGATTTGCTGCGCTGTGTCCATCCACCATCGTCTTGCAAACAAGAATAAGCTTGCAGTGGAAGATATGTATGGCGAGAATCTGATGTTGATGCACAGGGGATGGAGTCACTATGTAGATGAACTCAGGGATGATATCTGGGAGAACCATAATGGAATCAATATTGTGGATTTTGATTTTTATAATGTAGATATCTTTAACCGCTGTGAAAACAGCAACGATATACTGATGGCAACGAAGGCGTGGGTGAATGTACATCCATTGTTAAAAATCATTCCGGTTGAATGGGAACATACCATTCCATATGGCCTGCTTCACTCACCGGAACCATCAGGAACGGTACAGCGTTTTCTCTCGGCAGTTCAGAAGACGATGTCATAACCTTTTGGTATAAACCAATGAACAAAATGAGACTTCTAAGCAGGTCTCATTTTTTTTATAATGAAAACAGAAAAGAGGTAAGGCTATGAATAATTTTATTTTTGAAAATACAACAAAAGTTTATTTTGGAACAGGATGTGTCAAAGAATATCTGGCGTGTCTGGCAGGAAAGCAGGATGGAAATATCATGCTCTGTTACGGAAAAGGTTCGATCCGCAAAAATGGAATTTACGGGGAAGTGACAGAAGCACTGGCATCGACCGGTAAACGTATTTGTGAATTTCCGGATATTATGCCGAATCCTACTTACCGTAAAGTGATAGAGGGGGCAAAGTTTGCCAGGGAGAATGAAATCGGCCTGATCCTTGGCGTGGGTGGTGGATCTGTGATCGACTGTTGCAAGGCAATTTCGATTGCGGCCCGGTATGACGGTGATGTATGGGAAGATTTCTGGGCAAATCCGGGTATTATTGATTTCCGGCCATTACCATTGGGGGCGATTGTCACAGTAGCAGGAACCGGGAGCGAATGCAATGGCGGTGCCGTGATCACAAATGAGGAACGAAAAGTAAAAACCGGGAGGGATTACCCGCAGTGCAATCCGAAGTTTGCCCTTATGGATCCGTCCTATACTTACAGTGTTCCCAAATTTCAAATGGTTTCCGGCGGTTTTGATACATTATCCCACCTCATGGAGATTTATTTCAGCGGTCCGGATGGAGACAATGTTTCAGATGATATGGCGGAAGCACTGATGAGGAATGTTATCCGTAACCTTCGGGCGGCGATCCGTGATCCGAAAGACTATACAGCGAGGAGTAACCTGATGTGGGACGCTGCGATGGCAGAAAACAGGATGATCAAGTTAGGGAAGAGGACTGATTTCCAGTGCCACCAGATGGAACACCAGCTGGGGGCATACACCGATTGTGGTCACGGCGCGGGTCTGGCGGTACTCCAGCCCGTTTATTACCGGCACATTTATAAAAATGCGATTGAGAAGTTCAAACGGTTTGCCGTCAATGTGTGGGAAATTCCGGATGGTGGAAAAAGTGATGAGGAGATGGCCGGAGCCGGTGTGGAGGCATTGGCAGATTTTATCAGAGAAATCGGTCTTCCTACCACATTGCAGGAATTGGGAGTGTCTGAGAAGATCAATCTGAAGGAAGTAGCAGATTCCTGTTCGATCGTTTGCGGAAGTTATAAGAAGATGACGCATCAGGAAATTTTCTCAATCTTTATGGAGTGCGGGAAAGGAGAAAAGAAGTGAGAGAGAGAATATTAGGAAAAGATCTGAAAGTATCTGCGGTGGGGCTTGGCTGTATGGGGTTTTCCCATGCCTACGGAGAACCAACAGAAAGGAAAGAAGCGATTTACCGGCTGCAGCAGGCAGTAGAGATGGGATACACTTTTTTTGATACGGCAGAAGTTTATGGCACTTCGGATGATCCCCACCAGAATGAGGCGCTGGTTGGCGGGGCGCTGAAAGGCTGTCGGGACAAAGTAGTGATCGCTACGAAATTTGGTATCCATTTTGATATGGAAAGCAATGCTGTCAATAAACCGTTGGTGCCGGATTCCCGTCCGGAAGTGATCCGGGCATCGGTGGAGGCATCCCTTAAGCGGCTGAATACCGATCATATTGATCTGTATTATCAACACCGTGCAGACCCGGAGATTCCGGTTGAGGAAGTGGCCGGAGTCATGTCAGAACTGATACGGGAAGGGAAAATAACACACTGGGGGCTTTCGGAGGCCGACGAGAAAACGATCCGGCGTGCCCATGCAGTTTGTCCCGTAACAGCGGTGCAAAACCGCTACTCCATGATGGCGAGATGGTATGAGGCGTTATTTCCTGTATTGGAGGAACTGGATATTGGTTATGTGGCATTTTCACCTCTGGCGAATGGCTTTTTATCGGCAAAGTATGGAAAAGATACAAAGTTTGACGGAGTTTATGATTACCGCAGCATGATGCCTCAGTTTACCAGTGAGGGGGTCGATAAGAATCAGGAACTGCTTGCATTACTTCATAAAATGGCGGGAGAAAAAAATGCAACTCCGGCACAGATCTCGCTTGCCTGGATATTATGCAAAAAACCGTATTTTGTTCCGATACCGGGAAGCAGGAAGGAAGAACGCCTGCGGGAGAATGCAGATGCTGCGGATGTTGTATTAACGACAGATGAGATAAATGAACTGGATCAGGCACTTGACCGTATGGAAATGTCAGATGTGTTTGGCGGCTCAAAGGTAAAAGAAAAATAAAAAGACAGGAGAGATTGATATGATGAAAGATTTTATTTATTCTTACCCGACAAAGGTATATTTTGGAGAAACAGCAGCAGAGAAAGCTTTTCCGGCTGAACTGGAAAAGATAGGGAAGACAGTGATGCTGGCATATGGTGGTGGTTCGGTAAAACGTAATGGGATCTATGAGGAGATCTGTGGTTATCTGAAAGATGCCGGTAAGGAAATTATTGATTTTTCCGGGATCATGCCGAACCCGACCTATAAGAAAGTGCAGGAAGGAGCCGCTCTTGCCAGAGAAAAAGGAGTGGATTTTATTCTCGCTGTGGGCGGTGGTTCAGTGATCGATTGCTGCAAGATCATAGCAGCGCAGGCAGTGACGGATAAAGATATCTGGGAAATGGAATTTGAGGATCATGTATATCCTTCCGAATATCTGCCGATGGGAGCGGTAGTCACTGCTTCCGGAACCGGGGCAGAGATGAATAACGGTGCGGTGATCACCAATGAGGACACTCATGAAAAAGCGGGAGTTTTGGGAGCGTATGCCCGTTTTGCCATACTTAATGTGAACTATACGATGTCACTTCCGGCAAAGCAGGTGATCTCCGGCGCATTTGATACGTTGAGCCATAGTATGGAAACATATTTGGGCCTTCCGAGGGATATCAATCTATCGGATGAGATCGGAGAGGCAGTGATGCGTAATATCATCCGGAATATCCGTGCGCTTTTGAAAGATATGGATGATAAAGAGGCAAGAAGCGAACTGATGTGGGCGTCTGCCATGGCAGAAAATGGAATTTTGAAGATCGGAAAGGTAACGGATTTCCAGGCGCATCAGATCGAGCATCAGTTGGGGGCTTACACGGATTGTAATCATGGACAGGGACTTGCCGTGATCCACCCGGTCCTCTACCGTCATATGTATAAAGATGGTGTGAAACAGTTTGCCCGTCTGGCGGAGAAAGTATGGGAAATCCCGGCAGAAGGAAAGTCACAGGAAGAGTTGGCAGAGGCAGGCGTCCGGGCTCTCGCGGATTTTGTAAAAGAGATTGGTCTGCCATCTACGTTTACTGAAATGGGAATTACGGATAAAAGTGTATTAAAGAAAGTGGCGAATACCTGTAATCTTACCGTAGGATGCTGCAAAAAGCTTTTCAGGGAGGAAGTTCTTCAGATCTTAGAGGAATGTTGGTAAATTGCTGTTGGAATGGCAACTGTAAAAAAGAGGCGCAGAAATTGTCCAAAAGCTTGTGAGAGATTTATGGCAGGATTAAATCAGAGGTGTCAGGAAAGGAAGGAGGACGGGGATGTACCTGAAAGAAGTAATAGTAAGTTGCGCAGTTGTTTTGCTGATCACCGGGATGACGGCGTGTGGTCAGAAACGACCTGAAAGGACAGGGGATATGGCACAAGAAGATTCGTATTTCACACAGGATTCTACCGTTGGGGAAGTAATAGCAGACCCGGCCTTTGGGGATTTTGGGAGGCTTCTTTTTCCGGTAGACCGTGCTGTGTCAGAAGACGCATCTTTGTCTGAAGTTTCTTCTGACGATGTCTATGTCTGGTATTCCGGGATCCGGCCACAGAAGACGGTAGAGATCGTCAATCATTTGAAAGCAAGGGCAGATGCGGGTGAGAAAATATATTTTCCCATTTACTCGGAGGAGGAGATCCGTCAGGATGCCTCTAAAGCAGATACAGGGTTATTTTATTTCGGGGGCGACCCGGGTGAAAAATTTGCTATCATGAATGCGGGGGGAGGGTTTATGTATGTGGGTGCCATGCATGATAGTTTTCCCCATGCGTTGGAGGTCAGTAAAATGGGATATAACACCTTTGCCCTGATCTATCGGCCGGATCAGGCATATGAAGATCTGGCAAGAGCGATCACTTACTTATATGATCATGCAGAGGAGCTTGGAATAAAGGCCGATGGATATTCTCTCTGGGGTGGTTCAGCCGGGGCAAGGATGGCTGCAGTTCTTGGAAATAAGAAATATCTGCAGGAATTAACAAAAAGAAATGATATACCGCAGGCGGCAGCAGTCATTATGCAGTATACGGGTTATACGGATACCTCAAATGCAGATGCGCCCACTTATGCGTGCGTGGGAACCCGTGATGGGATTGCTTCATGGAGAACGATGAAAGATCGATTGGAAAAACTGGAGAGCATGAATATCCCTACTGAATTTCATAGCTATGAAGGACTATCGCATGGGTTTGGGATTGGAACAGGAACGGTGGCAGAGGGGTGGATAAACGATGCAGTAAAGTTTTGGGAAAAACATATTACAGGACAATAAAAAATGGTGAGATAAGCATAAAAGTCATGCGCAGATTATGACGATCTGTAAAAAAAATTCGCATGCTGGAAAAATTTATATTGGCAATTTGTGTGAAATCATGTATAATAAATCTGTATATGTATATATAGATTCATTTATACATGATTTCCATATATATAGGGGTTGATAAAATGTTTGATAACGGAAGAAGAAATATATGTGTGATACTATGTGATGTGGCAGACCATTATCAGGAGCAGGTTTGCCGGACGCTTACTTCATGTGCGCATGCAAAGGGTTATAATCTGGCTTATTTTTCGTTTTTTTTATGTTATGGGGTAAATACAAAAAACGGAAAAGGGGAAGCTAATATTATTAATCTTGTTCCCTATGAGAATTTTGACGGTTTCATCATTTGTCATGATACATTCCAGAACCAAAAGGCAGTCAGTCAGATTTTTAAATACATCAGTGAGAGAACCAGTGTGCCGGTTGTGACGTTGAGAAGACCATGGGGGGATTATCCGTGCGTTCTGGCGGAGAATGCCGGGGCAGTCAGGAAAATTGTGCAGCATTTTATTGATGTTCATGGATTTACCCGCATCGCTTTTATGAGCGGGCCCAAGGATCATCCGGATGCGCAGTCCCGTCTTGCCGATTACCGGGAAGGGCTTGCCAGCAGAGGACTTCCATATGATGAGAAGCTTGTTTTTTATGGCGATTTCTGGCGGGAGCTTTCGAAAGATGCAGCCAGATATTATGCGTTGGAACTGCCAGAGAGGCCACAGGCTGTTGTGTGTGCGAATGATTATATGGCGATTTCGCTCTGCAATGCGTTTATTGATATGGGGCTTCTGGTTCCGGATCATATTGCCGTATCCGGGGTAGACGATATCTGGGAGGCTGCGACGAATATGCCCCCGGTAACTACTATTATGATGCCGGTAGAGCAGATGAGTGAGCGGGCGTTTGTTACGTTGGAAAAGATGATGAACGGAGAAGAAGTGCCGCAGATCCAGAAGATCAATATGAGTCCGGTCATCCGTAATTCCTGCGGATGTGAAGGTATGAATATGAACGCTATTTTGAAAAAGCGTGTCAGGCAGAACCAGGAATATGAAAAAATGCTTGATCTGGTTCAGAATAACACATATATGTTTGTGGAGATGTCAGATGTCGATTCTGCGGAAGAAATTGTAAATTACGTAAGGCTTTTAGAGAATGAGGATAATTTTGTAAGACACTTTTTTATCTGCCTTGGAGAGGGAAAGGGGAACGAGTATCCCAAATACCGTTCGGTTAAACCCGGTTATCCCAAATATACAAAGGCGATCGGAAGTGTGTTTGAGCGTAAAGTCATAGATACGGACGTTTTTCCGACGGAGGATCTTCTTCCGAAAGAGGCGGTGGAAGAACAACCGATGGTATATTACTTCTTTCCTCTTCACAATCTGGATCAGACATTTGGATATTTTGCGATCAGCTACAGTGGAGAACATAGCTGTGAAAAGACATTCCACAGTTGGATCGCCATACTTGGGAATGCTCTTGAAAATCTGAGGCTGAAGCGTAAGACACATACGCTTCTCGATGAGTTGAACAATCTCTATGTACATGATGCGCTTACCGGTCTTTTAAACCGGCGTGGATTTGAAAATAATTCCCGGGAATATTATAAAGTAAGTTCCGTGAATCAGAATACGATGGTCATATTTTCGATCGATATGGATAATCTTAAGATTGTAAATGATAAATTTGGCCATATGCAGGGAGATGTAGCCTTACAGACGATTGCAAATGCGATCGAGAGTGCCGCCCTTCCGGGAGATGTGTGCGCAAGGATCGGCGGAGATGAATTCTCAGTAGTGGGTATTGGTTATGACAAAGAGAAGATAGAAGACTTTTTAGATAAGTTTCATTCCTATCTGGATGATTTTAATGTGGATAGCGGCCTGCCCTATCTTGTCAGTGCAAGCTGTGGTTATCACCTCATTTCAGAGTCTCACGATATTTCTTTGGAGGCGGCGATCGTTGAGAGTGATAATCATCTTTATGAGACGAAGAGAAAAAAGAAGGCAGGGAAGCTCGATAATGTAATAAGGAAAGAGGATATATAGTCCGAAAGGAGGAAAACGCTTTGGCAGATGCTACCAAAGACGATTTACAATATAGAAGAAAAAGAGTAAAACGAATCAAAAGAATAATTGTTACCTTAGGCGTGATCTTAATTTTACTGCCGATCGTTTTATCTGTTGTTCTTTTCTGCAGAGTAAGGAGTCTGGAGAACAAGTTAGAGACGATCATATCTGAAAATGGTCTGGAGGAACAGACCCATCAGGCGTCGACGGGAGTTGTAAAGGCAGAGGAAAAGAAGACGCCGGTTTCGCCTGCTTCTGTTTCTGCTGAACCGGGGGTTCCGAAAAAGGTCTATCTGACGTTTGACGACGGACCGAGCAGACAGACCGAAAAGGTGCTGGATATTTTGAAAAAGAAAAAAGTGAAGGCTACCTTTTTTATGATCGGAAGAGACGATGAGTATTCGGAAAGCTTATATAAGAGAGTGGTCAGAGAAGGCCATACGTTAGGAATGCACTCCTATTCGCATCGTTACAAAGAGATTTATGGTTCCTTAGAGGGTTTTCAGAAAGATTTCAATAAAATTTCGGATCATTTGTTTGCCATAACAGGTGTAAGATCTGCTTTTTACCGTTTTCCGGGAGGAAGCAGCAATTCTATAAATCAGTTTCCGATCAAAGAATATACGAAATTCCTGAATGAACAGGGAGTGACATATATGGATTGGAACGTGATCGCGGCGAATGGCACGACAGATAATGTCACGAAAGAGGAAATGGTGCAGTCGGTTATGGATGGCGTAGCAAAATATGATACGTCGATCGTGCTTTTATACGATTCTGCCGATAAGAAGATGAC
Organism: Lachnospiraceae bacterium; assembly: GCA_021770615.1. The sequence goes on from JAETQR010000034.1 coordinate 15,171, forward strand.
AGCGAAATCGCTGGAGGATATCATCGACAGCCTTCTGGCCGGAGGATATGAAATCCTTCCCATAGATGAAAATACCGTACCAGTCCAACATGCATCCTGAGAAGGCCGGGGCATAAATGCCGGATATAAAATCAGTAACCAATGTCTGCCCAGGCAGACCTTGACTATATATTAGGAGGAAAACAAAAATGAGTTTTTTTAAAGAACTGAAGGAAGATATCGCTCAGTCTGTGAATGAATTGAGTGATTCGCTGGAAGAATCCGTGAATGGAACTGCAGGAACGGATGCCGGCGGGCAGGCGTTAGAAAATGAGGTTCAGAAAGAAATGGATTCCATATTGGAGGACGAAAGTCTTTTGAATGATATATCTGCGGATGCAGAGGAAGAAATATCGAATGAAGAAGAAACAGAATTCCCGGATATGGATGAAGCAGAAGCGGAGGATTCTGCCGAAGAGACAGAAGAGGCCGTTTTACAGGATGAGATTCCATTGAAGATCAGGGAAGAAGCAGAAGAAATAAAAGAAATTCAGGAGGACGAGACGGTGAGTGAAGTAGATGAGACAGAAGTAAACAGCAGTGAAGAAACAACGGTGATCACAAAAGGAACGACTATAAATGGTGGTATCAAATCGGATACATCTCTTGAGGTAAAGGGTGTGATCGAAGGTGACGTGGAGTGTCAGGGAAAACTTACGATCACAGGACGCGTGGCAGGAAACAGCAAGGCGGCTGAAATCTATGTAAATACGCCGAGACTGGAAGGGAATCTGGAAAGCCGTGGAAGCATAAAAATAGATGTAGGTACTGTTGTGATCGGATCGATCTTAAGTGCTTCTGTCGTTGTGGCTGGTGCTGTAAAAGGAGATATCGAGGTAAATGGACCGATCATCATTGATTCTACTGCCGTAGTACAGGGGAGCATCATCGGTAAATCCATTCAGATCAACAGCGGAGCGGTCATTGATGGTAACTGCTCGTTGAAGTATGCGGATGTGGATCTGGATACATTTTTTGAGTAACAGAAAGGGCATATTGTTATGAAATATAATCGGGTTTTGTTGAAACTCAGCGGCGAAGCGCTCTCGGGAGAAAAGGGTACCGGGTTTGACGAAGCGACATGTATCCGTGTGGCAGCCCAGATCAAAGAGATCGTGGATGAGGGATGCCAGGTAGCGGTTGTGATCGGTGGAGGAAATTTCTGGCGGGGCAGGACCAGCGAGACGATCATGAGGAATCAGGCGGATCAGATCGGAATGCTTGCCACTGTCATGAACGGTATTTATATGTCGGAGATCTGCCGGCATGAGGGAATGATGACACAGGTTCTCACGCCGTTTGAATGTGGTTCTTTTACAAAACTCTTCAGCAGGGACCGGGCGGAGAAATATTTGAAAAAGAATATGGTCGTGTTTCTCGCAGGGGGAACCGGACACCCTTATTTTTCTACCGATACGGCGACGGCACTCCGTGCGGTTGAGATCGAGGCGGACGTGATCCTTGCCGCAAAATCAGTAGATGGTGTCTATGATTCGGATCCAAAGGAAAATCCGGATGCGAAGAAATATGATATTCTGCCGATTTCTAGGGTGATCGATGAAAAATTAGGAGTTGTGGATCTTGCTGCTGCTGTACTTTGTTATGAGAATAAGATGCCGATGTGTGTCTTTGGATTAAATGAGGAAAACAGTATCCTGAACTGTGTGAATGGTAAGTGCAGCGGGACAGTTATTACAGCTGACTGATGTTTTATGGAGGGTAAGTGAAATGGAATTTGATATGAACGTATATGAAGATAAAATGGAGAAAACACTTTCAAATCTGCAGGAGGAATATGTTTCAATCCGTGCAGGACGTGCGAATCCGCATATTCTGGATAAGATCCAGGTCGATTATTATGGGACGCCATCGCCGCTTCAGAGCGTGGCGAATATTTCCGTGCCGGAGGCAAGGATGATACTGATCCAGCCGTGGGAGGCGAACCTGATCAAGGAGATCGAGAAAGTGATCATTGCTTCTGATCTCGGGCTTACTCCAGCCAATGACGGAAAGGCGATTCGTCTTGTATTTCCGGAACTTACGGAAGAGAGGCGTAAGGAACTTGTAAAAGATGTTAAGAAGAAGGGCGAAAATGCCAAAGTTGCGATCCGGAATATCCGTCGTGATGCCAATGACAGTATAAAAAAGCAGGCGAAGGCGAATGAAATTTCGGAAGATGAACAGAAACAGCTTGAAGACAGGATCCAGAAGCTTACGGACAAATATATTTCCAAGATCGATGGGGCAATGGAGGCAAAGTCTTCGGAGGTCATGACGGTATAAAACTATGGATAATGAGAGAAATCAGGTACCGGAACATGTGGCGATCATTCTCGATGGCAACCGCAGATGGGCCAAAAAGCGTCTTTTGCCTCAAAAAGCCGGGCATGCGGCGGGAAGCCGGACGGTGGAGCAGATTTGCGAGGATGCATGGAATCTTGGGATCAAATATCTGACTGTGTATGCGTTTTCCACAGAAAACTGGAAGCGTTCAGAGGATGAGGTGGCTGCTCTGATGAAGCTCCTCAGACAGTATTTAAAAGACTGTATTAAGAGGAGTATGAAAAATAATATGTGCGTCCGGGTGATCGGGGATATTACTCCTCTGGATGAGGATTTAAAGAAAAGCATACGTGAGTTAGAAGAGGTTTCCAGGGACAATACCGGCCTGCATTTTCAGGTCGCATTGAATTATGGAAGCCGGGATGAAATGGTTCGTGCCATGAGGAGTATCTCAGGAGATATCGTTGCCGGAAAGTACCGGGCAGAAGAGATCAGTGAGGAGTTATTTGCCTCTTATCTGGATACAAAGGGAATTCCGGATCCGGATCTTTTAATCCGGACGAGTGGGGAAGAGAGATTGTCAAATTTTCTTTTATGGCAGCTGGCGTATACCGAATTTTATTTTACGGATGTTTTGTGGCCGGACTTTAATAAAAAGGAGCTTCAGAAGGCAATCGACTATTACAGCGGACGTGAGCGCAGATTTGGCGGCGTCTGAACGGATCATGAAAATATTTGTGCAGAAATGGAGTTTTGTATGTTTGCCAAACGATTTATAAGTGCTGTGGTTCTGCTTGCGGTTGCTGCGGTTGCGCTTGTGACTGGCGGAATGTTTTTACTCGTATTGAGTGTGGCGGTCGCACTGGGGGGAACCTATGAATTTTTAAAGGTAGATAATATGCAGAAATCGGTGCCGGGATGTATTAGTTATGTCTCGGTCATTGGTTTTTATCTGATGTTGTATTTGGAGACAGGGAATTTTTGGATGTTTGGAATCGTAATATCGATTCTGCTTCTGCTCGCGGCATACGTATTTACCTACCCGAAATATCATATAAAAAATATTGGGATATGTCTGTTTGCTATTTTATATGTAGGTGTCCTGACCTCATATATTTATCAGACCAGGTGTCTTTTGTATGGAAACTGGTTTGTATGGCTGATCCTGATCGGGGCATCCGGCTCAGATACTTTTGCATATCTGACAGGTATGCTGATCGGGAAGCATCATTTTTCTGAGCTGAGCCCGAAAAAGACGGTTGAAGGCTGTGTGGGGGGAGTAGTAGGAGCGGCGCTCCTCGCTGTGATCTATTCTTTCTTTATACCCGGGCAGGCTGTTTCTTTGTTCCACATCAATATACATGTGTTATTTGCAGGTATCGGGGCGTTTTGTTCTGTGGTATCCCAGATCGGGGATCTTGCAGCGTCGGCGGTAAAACGGAACTATAATATTAAGGATTACAGCGATCTGATACCGGGGCATGGGGGAATTCTGGACCGCTTTGACAGTATTCTCTTTGTGGGCCCCTTTGTATATTACCTGTTGTACTGGTTTATTTCCTAAAGAATGGAGAATATCGGATGAAAAAGAAGTTAAGCGTGCTTGGATCTACGGGGTCGATCGGAACCCAGACTCTGCAGGTGGTAGATAATAATAAGGAATCCCTGGATATTGTTTCTCTGACAGCGGGGGATAATATCGAGCTTCTCTCGGAACAGATCGCAAAGTATGAACCGGGGGTTGTCAGTGTTAAGAGTGAAGAGGGCGCTTCCCGCCTGAAAGACAAGTTGATCTGTATGAGAAACATGCAGGAGTTCAGGCTTCCGGAGATCATGTATGGTATGGAAGGGTTTATCCGCTGCGCCACATTGCCGGAGGCAGATATGACAGTGGCGGCCATGGTAGGAATGATCGGTCTGCGCCCGGTCATCGAAGCGATAAAAAGCGGAAAGGATATTGCCCTTGCAAATAAAGAAACGCTTGTAACGGCAGGACATATCATTATGCCGCTTGTGGAAGAGTATGGGGTTTCCCTTTTTCCGGTAGACAGCGAGCATTCGGCGATCTTTCAATGTCTTCAAAGTGGTACCCGCGATGAGATTGAGGAGATTTTTCTCACTGCATCGGGAGGGCCATTCCGGCATTACCGTGCAGAAGAATTAGAGAATGTGACAGTAGAGCAGGCTCTTGCCCATCCCAACTGGTTTATGGGAAATAAGATCACGATCGATTCGGCGACGATGATCAATAAGGGGCTGGAGGTCATAGAGGCGTGCTGGCTGTTTGGAGTGGAGATCGACCGGATCCACGTTCTCATACAACCAAACAGTATCATACATTCGATGGTAGGATTCCGGGATGGCGCTGTTATGGCACAGCTTGGTACGCCGGATATGCGGCTTCCGATCCAGTATGCACTCATGTATCCGGCGCGTCCGGAATTAGAAGGGGAGAGGCTGGATTTTGAAAAACTGGCTTCGATTTCCTTTGAGCGGCCGAATACGGAGGTGCTCAGAGGGACTGAACTGGCGAGAAAGTCTTTTGAGATTGGCGGAAGCATGACGACTGTGATGAATGCGGCGAATGAATATGCGGTTTCCCGGTTTTTGAAGAAGGAGATCCGTTTTACGGATATTTATTCCATGATCGAATATGCGATGGACAGGCATATGTTCATAAAAAAGCCATCTTTAGATGATATACTCGAAACAGAACAAGAGACATATTCCATATTGGAAAAATATAAGATCTAGTCATCTACGCATAGAAACTGGTGTATATTTGTTTTAAGCATATATTTATACCGGATATTTTTATGTGAAGTCAGACAGAATGGAGGATAGAATGGGAAGTATTAATATTTTGATCGCAGTCATTCTCTTTAGTGCGATCATACTTTTTCATGAGCTGGGACATTTTCTTCTGGCCAAGGCAAATGGAGTCGGGGTGATCGAGTTTTCACTTGGAATGGGACCGAGGATCCTTTCTTTTGCAAAGACGGATGAAGGAAAACGGGTAAAATTTTTTGGTTCTGGTAAATATTTTGAAGAGCATACAGAGTATGCGGATCACACGCTTTATTCATGGAAGGTATTTCCATTTGGCGGTTCCTGTATGATGCTTGGTGAGATGGAAGACATCGAGGATGAGAGAGCATTTGGAAAAAAAGGTGTACTGGCCAGGATGGCTGTCATTTTTGCAGGGCCCTTTTTTAACTTTATCCTTGCATTTGTGCTGGCTCTGTTTGTGATCGGAATGGCAGGATATGATAAAGCTGCGATCAATAATGTGCAGCCGGAGATGCCGATGGCCCAGAGTGGATTTCAGGACGGCGACGTGATCACAGAGATCAATGGGAGAAAAATCGTCGTAAACAGGGAACTGGTCTACTATCTGCAGTTCCACCCGCTTTCCGATGAATCGGTGGAATTGACGGCGGAGCGTGATGGAAAGGAGATCACAGCTGTTGTTACGCCCGAGCTTGTAAAGGATGAAGAGGGAAATGAGGTGTACCGGCTCGGATTCAGTTACGGGAGCAAGCGGACGAAGTCCGGTGTTTGGGATACGATCAAATATTCTGCCTATGAAGTTAAGTTCTGGATCTTTACGACAGTGGAGAGTCTGGGGCAGATGATCTCCGGTAATGTAAGTCCGAAAGATGTAGCCGGACCGGTCGGGATCATCCAGACAGTCGGGGATGTGGTAAATGAAAGCCGTCCGGGTGGAATCTATTATATCATACTGAATGTACTCAGCATGGGAATCCTGCTTACCGCCAATCTCGGTGTTATGAACCTTCTACCGATCCCGGCGCTTGACGGCGGAAGGCTTTTGTTCCTGATCATAGAGGGAATCCGCAGAAAGCCGCTTCCGGAAAAGTTTGAAAATTATGTAAATGTAGGTGGTTTTATCCTCCTGATGGGACTGATGGTCGTCATACTGGCCAATGATATCATTAAGCTGATGCCGTAAGGGGTTAGAAGCAGATCGATCTGAAAGGATGTAAGATGAGAAAAAAAACGAGGGAAATTTCGATCGGGAATGTAACAATCGGCGGTGAGAACCCGATTGCCGTACAGTCCATGACAAATACAAAGACAGAGGATGTGAAGGCCACAGTTGACCAGATCGGGCGTCTGGTCCAGGCGGGATGCGATATCGTCCGTGTGGCGGTTCCGACGATGGAGGCAGCGGAGGCGGTCACGGAGATCAAAAAACAGGTACAGATCCCGGTCGTGGCGGATATCCATTTTGACTATAAACTTGCGATCGCGGCGGTCAAAAATGGTGTGGATAAGATACGCATCAATCCCGGCAATATCGGGAGCAGGGAGCGTCTCCAGGCTGTCGTGGATGCCTGCAGGGAGCGGGAGATACCGATCCGTGTCGGTGTGAACAGCGGTTCGCTGGAAAAACAACTCATCGAAAAATATGGCGGTGTGACACCGGAAGGGCTTGTGGAAAGCGCACTGGATAAAGTTAGGATGATCGAGGAAATGGGATATGAAAATATCGTCATCAGTATTAAATCATCGGATGTTTTGCAGTGTATCAGAGCCCATGAGCAGATTTCCTCAAAGACAGATTATCCACTCCATGTAGGGATTACAGAGTCCGGTACTGTTTTTTCAGGAGGCCTGAAATCGGCAGTGGGGCTTGGGAATATTTTGTATCAGGGAATCGGGGATACGATCCGTGTCTCACTCACCGGTGATCCGGTAGAAGAAATCCGGGCGGCTGGTATCATCCTCAAATCCCTTGGATTGAAAAAGGGTGGAATCAGTGTCGTGTCCTGTCCGACGTGCGGGCGCACCCAGATCGATCTGATCGGTCTTGCTACACGTGTAGAAGAAATGGTACAGGATTTTGACTTAGATATTAAAGTAGCTGTTATGGGATGTGTGGTAAATGGTCCCGGAGAAGCAAGGGAAGCGGATATCGGTATCGCCGGCGGAATTGGCGAGGGGCTTCTGATCAAAAAGGGAGAAGTCATAAAAAAAGTGCCGGAAGATCAGCTTTTAGAGGCTTTGAGGCAGGAACTCATGAATTGGGATACGATCTGAGATGGAGGGGCATCGTGGAGAATTTTTTTCATGCATTTTCCAAATTAAACTGCAGTGACAACATAATGAGAGAATATGAGGATGTGATGGTTGAGAAGATCAGCGCATCCCAGTCAAAGAAGCTGGTGTTTATCTATTGCAGGAAACACCAGCTCTTGTCGTATAAAAAAATACAGATCATGGAGAGAGAACTGTATAAGCAGGTTTTTAAGCGGATGGGATTTCGGCCACAGCTAAGGATCTCTTATCCGGAGATGAAAGAGGAATCCCTTTCCAGCCTTCTTTCCCGGATCGAGGAGGATCTCAAAGAAGAAATCCGGGAAAAGGATCTGGTGGATGGACTGGAATTTTGTGAAGAACCGTTTGAGGCGGAAGGGGAGTCGCTGTACATAACATGTGGGGATTCATTTCTCACGAGAAAACGCTGTGACAGGGTGAAGGACTTTCTTCATACGGTCTTTTTGCAGCGCTTTGGAAAAGATATCTCTGTGGAATTTCATTTTAAGGAGTTTGAGAGGAAAAAAGATACAAAGCCGGAGACATATTTTGTGACATTGTCGGGGAAGGAAGATAAACCGGAGACAGGTTCTGCGGCTGGCGCAGATCACGCAGGGGAAAATGCTTCCGGAAAAAGAAAGAGTGACGGACAGGAGCATTCCGGGACAGGAAATTCGGGGAAAGCTTCCGGACAGCGATCCGGTCAGAAATCAGACCAGAGGTCAGACCATAGGTCAGACCAAAGGTCAAACCAGAGGAAAAATCAGCGGTCGAAAGGAAACTTCCGGCGGCCGGCGAATGACCCGGAAGTGTTTTATGGAAAAAACTGTGAGGGAACCATAGTTCCGATCAAAGAAATACAGGATGAGATCGGTGAGGTGGTCATCGATGGACAGATCCGGAAAGTGGACAGCAGGGAGATCAAGGGGGAGAAGCTGATCGTTACCTTTGCGGTCACAGATTATACGGATACGATCGTCTGCAAAGTTTTTATCAAAAAGGAGCAGGTCATCGATACGGATTTTTTTGAATTTGTAAAAAAGGGAAATTTTGTAAGAGTTAAGGGCGTGGCAAGCCTCGATTCCTATGATAAAGAGATCCGGATCGGCGGGATCATGGGGATCAAGGAGATCAAAGACTTTCGTGTGGGCAGAAGCGATCATGCACCGGTGAAGAGGGTGGAGCTTCATGCACATACCCAGATGAGCGATATGGACGGCATCACGAATGTAAAACAATTAGTAAACCGTGCGCATGCATGGGGCCACCGCGCCGTGGCGATCACAGACCACGGAGTGGTGCAGGCGTTCCCGGACGCCAACCATGCAGTGGAGGGCCTGAAGCTTTCGGAAGAAGATGATTTTAAGGTGATCTATGGTTGTGAGGCCTATCTCGTCGATGACTTAAGCGACCTTGCAGTTGAAAATGAAAAGGGGCAGCTCCTGACCGGTGATTTTGTCGTATTTGACCTGGAGACGACAGGATTTTCCCCGGTGAATGACCGCATCATCGAAATCGGGGCGGTGAGGGTGAGCGGCGGGAAGATCTGCGAGCGGTACTCTACATTTGTAAATCCGGGCATACATATACCGGAGAGGATCACGGAACTTACTACGATCACGGATGCCATGGTAAAGGATGCGCCGCCGATCGAGGAGGTGCTTCCGGAGTTTCTTGATTTTATCGGAGATAATGTACTCGTTGCACATAATGCGGGGTTTGACCACGGCTTTATCCGCACAAAGGCAAAGGAGCAGGGGATCGAAACGGATTTTACCGTAGTGGATACGGTAGGACTGGCGAGAGTTTTGTTCCCGGAGCTTGCCAAGTTTAAGCTTGACAATATTGCAAAGAAATTAAAAATTTCTCTGGAAAACCATCACCGGGCGGTTGATGACGCCGGGGCGACAGCGGAGATTTTTGAAAAGTTTGTGGAGATGTTTGCTGAGAAGGATGTCCATGACCTGACAAAACTTTCGGAGATTACGACCGGTTCTGCGGACATCGTAAAGAAAAAGCCCTCTTATCATGCTATCATCCTTGCGGCAAATGAGACAGGCAGGGTGAACCTTTACCGTCTTGTGTCGATGGGGCATCTGGATTATTTTTACCGCAGACCGAGGATACCCAAAAGTATGTTCAATAAATACCGGGAGGGTCTTATCATCGGTTCGGCCTGTGAAGCGGGCGAACTGTATCGCTCTCTTCTGGATGATGCACCGGAGGAGCGGATCCGTGAATTGGTTGATTTTTATGATTATCTGGAGATCCAGCCCCTTGGAAACAATCATTTTATGATCGAAAGTGAGCGGGTTGAGAATATAAACAGCATAGAAGATTTGAAAGAAATGAACCGCCGCATCGTAAAACTCGGGGAGAAGTATGATAAGCCTGTTGTGGCGACGTGCGACGTCCATTTTCTCGATCCGGAGGATGAGATTTACCGGAAGATTATTTTTGCGGGGAAGAAAATGAAGGATGCGGATGATCAGCCGCCGCTCTATCTGAGGACGACGGAGGAGATGTTAGAGGAATTTTCCTATTTGGGGGAAGAAAAGGCGTATGAGGTCGTCGTGACGAATACGAATCTTATCGCTGACCGCATTGAGAAAATGTCCCCGGTTTATCCCGATAAGTGTCCGCCGGTCATCCCGAACTCGGATGAGACGCTGCGGGAAATCTGTTATAACAAAGCGACGAGCATGTATGGAGATCCCCTGCCGCCACAGGTAAAAGAGCGTCTCGATCACGAACTCGATTCGATCATAAAAAATGGATTTGCCGTCATGTATATCATCGCTCAGAAGCTGGTGTGGAAGTCGAATGAAGATGGATATCTGGTGGGGTCGCGTGGTTCGGTGGGGTCTTCCTTTGTGGCTACGATGTCAGGGATCACGGAAGTAAATCCCCTGCCGGCTCATTATTACTGTCAGCACTGCCACTATGTGGACTTTGACTCAGAGGAGGTAAAGAAATATTCAGGGAGTTCCGGGTGTGATATGCCGCCAAAGAACTGTCCCAAATGCGGAAAACCACTGATCCAAGATGGACATGACATTCCTTTTGAGACATTCCTTGGGTTTTATGGGGATAAGGAGCCGGATATCGACCTGAATTTTTCCGGGGAGTACCAGAGTAAAGCGCATGCTTATACCGAGGTGATCTTCGGGGCCAGGCAGACATTCCGTGCCGGGACGATCGCCACGCTTGCAGATAAGACGGCGTTTGGGTACGTGAAAAATTATTTTGAGGAGCGGGGAGACCATAAGCGGATCGAAGAGATCGAGAGGATCATTGAGGGATGTGTGGGCATCCGCCGTTCGACCGGGCAGCATCCGGGAGGGATCATCGTCCTTCCGTTTGGTTGGGAGATCTATACGTTTACCCCGGTACAGCATCCGGCGAACGATCAGGAGACATCGATCGTCACGACACATTTTGACTATCATTCCATCGACCACAATCTTTTAAAACTTGATATACTGGGACACGATGATCCGACGATGATCCGGATGCTAGAGGATCTGACCGGGGTGGACGCAAAGACGATTTCTTTAGATAATAAAGAGGTATTATCCCTGTTTGCCGATACGTCTGCCCTGAAAGTCTCACCGGAGGAACTGATGGGATGTGATCTGGGAAGCCTTGGCATTCCGGAGTTTGGGACCGAATTTGTCATGCAGATGCTCCGGGATACGAAGCCAAAGAATTTTTCGGATCTTGTGCGGATCTCCGGACTTTCCCATGGGACGGATGTATGGCTCAATAATGCCCAGTACTTTATAAAAGAGGGAAACTGTACTCTTTCCACTGCAATCTGTACCCGTGACGATATCATGACATATCTGATCCATACAGGCGTGGAAAATGGACTTGCTTTTAAGATCATGGAGAGTGTCCGGAAGGGAAAGGGGCTTACGCCGGATATGGAAAAAGCGATGTTAGAGGCAGGGGTGGAGGACTGGTATATCGAATCCTGTAAGAGGATCAAATATATGTTTCCCAAGGCTCATGCGGTCGCATATGTTATGATGGCATTCCGCATCGCATATTTTAAGGTGTTCTACCCGCTCGCTTACTATGCGGCGTTTTTCAGTATCCGTGCGAAGGCGTTTGATTATGAGCTCATGTGTCAGGGGAAAGAGAGGCTGGAGGCTACAATGAGGGATTATAAACGGCGTTCCAACGAACTTTCCAAGAAAGATCAGGACAGCCTTGGGGATATGAAGATCGTCCAGGAGATGTATGCCAGAGGGTTTGAATTTATGCCGATTGATATTTTCCGGGCAAAGGCAGCGGATTTTCAGATCATCGACGGCAAGCTCATGCCGGCTTTGAGTTCGATCGACGGAATGGGCGGAAAGGCGGCAGACGGTGTGGTAGAGGCAGTGAAGGATGGCCCGTTTTCTTCGAGGGAGAACTTTAAGGAGCGGTGTAAAATATCCGGCACGGTCGTAGATAAAATGGCAGAGATGGGGCTTTTGGGAGACCTGCCGGAGACGGATCAGATGTCGATTCTGGATTTCTTTGGATAGAGGGTTGTTTTAAAAATGACCGGAACGGATCTGAGAGACAAAGAAGCCGCACAAAATTCAGGTTCTGAGCAACCTTTTTGGGTGTTACGGAGTGTTAGAAGTGAAAGGAGGAGTTTTATGAAACGATCAACAAAGAGGATATTAGTAATGTTATTTTGCATGGGGATGATGCTTTTATTGCCGAAAGTATCTTTCGCGGAGGAGACAGCCCCGCCGGCTAAACCGCTTCTTACGGATTTTGGGATCAAGAATTTCCAGAGGGGAAAGAACCGTGTTGTCTGGACCCATAAGTCGCCAACCAGTATGGGGGCGGATGGGTTTGAGATCGAGGTGAGTGAAGTAAAGAGCGGAAAGGTCGTATCGGCAGAAGAGTTATTGGACTTTTTCACTGCCAGGCTGAATGTGCTTTACCGCTACCGCATCCGGTATTACAGTGAGGCATCCGGTGTTCCGCAAAAAGTGTATGGAGAGTATTCGGATTACCGTTATTTTTATGCGCCATCGTTGTCTGGCAAACGCAGTTCAAAAGGATTTGAGATCAAGTGGAAAAAGGCACCGGATGTGAAGGGATATGATTGTTATGCACTGGCATCAAAGGAGAGAGGCGTCCGTACTTACGGAAAGATGGTGTCGACTACTTTTGTGGCAAGGGATCTGACGAAAGAGGGATTTAAGAAAATCAAATCACTTGGGAAAAATAGTACGTCCATCCGGATCACGAAAGATGGAAAGAACAAACTGAACAGCAAAAAGATTTATTATTATTCGGTACAGCCAAAGATTTACGTCGGCGGCAAACGTGTGGAAAATGATCTGATTTCGTGGGTGTACAGGTAGTCGTCGTGGAAACGGAATATTGAAAAGGATAAAATTTTTTCTGCCAGTGCTTTATGCTGCTGGCAGTTTTTATATTATTACGAAAGGTTGGATATACTTATTAAAACAAAAAAATGATTTTACTAATTTGGTTACATGTGTTATAATATCAAAAAGTGGCGATGCAAAGCAAAAAAATGTTTTTTGGAGGACTACCATGATACTTAATTACAAATTTGAAAACTTTATGTCTTTTCGGGAAAATGTAGAATTTTCGATGATGGCACCCAAAACAAAGGTGAAAAACAGGTTTCCCAATAATTATATTACTTCTGATGTTGGAATTGATGTGTTAAAAACTGCCGTAGTAGTTGGAGAAAATGCTGGCGGAAAATCAAATTTTGTTACAAGTTTATCCTATTTACAATCATTCTTTGTAGAAACTGGAGCAGTAAAAGCATATAAAAACGTTATAAACACTAATAATAATCAAAATTTTTGCTCTAAAGAGAATAAAACCTTACAATCCTTTGATATTGAAGTTTTTATTAAAGAAAATACCATATACCGCTATCATTTAGAAGTAGATTTCGTGGGTATTGTAAAAGAGGTATTTTATTTCAAAAATCGGGTAAAAAATAAATACAAAAAAATATTTTCTATGGAAAGAAAAGATTATACGATAGAGTGCGAAAATGAGAATGAGTGTAAAAATAGTAATAAGTGCTACACCCAGGTTAAAGCAGCATATCGTTTGGATGTACTAGAATCTGAGGATGAAATAGAAGAATCGTTAAGAAAAGTTGTCAATAAAGAAAAAACGCTTGGATTAATTATAACTAAGCTTGCGATATTAGGCAATGAACATGCCATTACTTTTACAGATTGGATAAAAAATGACTTGTGTCCAGAGACGAATATTATAAATTATGATATTTATAAATCTATGAAAAATGCAGAAGGGGATTTGCAGATATTACATGATCCAAGGTATTTAGATATCTTCCGGATGATTGATTATAGTATTATAGATTTCAAAGTGGATGAAGAAAAGCCGTTTTCAAAAACAATCATAATCAGAAAGAATAAGGATGGTAGTACCTTTGCCAGAGAACTTGCACGAGATTCAAGTGGTGTTCGTGAATTCTTTGCATGGGCTGTACAGATTTTTAAAGTAGTATATGAAAATAAAATTGTCTTTGCAGATGAAATGGATAGAGTATTAAATCCCGTTTTATCAGACAGGGTGATTTCTTTTATCTGTGGAAAAAAACACTTTGGACAATTTGTATTTACTACACACAATGTTTTGCATCTGGATTTAAAGAATTACATGAAAGAACAAATCTATTTTATCACAAAAGATATTGAGACTTTGGAGTCAGAATTATATTCATTAGCAGATTTTCCAGAAATACGGTATGAAACTACTAAAATATATGAATTTTACATGAAAGGTATTTTAGGAGGTACGGCTATTGAATAGAAAAACACGAGTGACAAAAAAGAACTTCAAAGTTTTTTGTGAAGGAGATACCGAATATAATTATATAGACGAAATGCGTCGACAGAGAAGACTTTCTATTTCCTTAAAACCAGTGAATATGAGAGGTGGAGGTTATAGTAATTTTTTAGAGCAGGTTAAAATTGATGGTGCGACAAATTGTTTGGCAAAATTTATAATTATTGATGGAGACCGGGCAGTAGCAGAGGAAGGTGAAAAGAAAAATCTGCAAGAACTTTTAGAATACTGTATAATACAAAACCAAAGTGGAAGAATTCCGCATTTTCTAATTATTGATCATCCTGATTTTGAATATATTGCATGTATGCATACACCAAAATATAAAGGACAAAATGTCATACAATATATTGTTAAAGAATTGGGATATAAAAGTGTTGATGAATTTAAAGCGGACGAAAAAGTTTATAATGTTCTTAATACAAACGGAAATTCCTATGATTTAATGTTATCCTTACTAAAAAGGGAAAACTGTTTGGTTATTAACGACTACTCAATTAACAGAAAACAGTATGAGATAAAAGCTTCTACTATTTATGATTGGGGGAAATTAGGGAGAAGAGGCTCAAACATAAATGAATTTTTTGAGGTGATAAATAGTTTTAATACATAAATATTATTCTTTTTAGAAGCATTTCATTTTCTTGTTTTATAGGTTCCTCCATTCTGAGCATCTGTGATTGACGAAGTGATGTAAATGTAAAAAAACAAGTTATTGTTCTGCAAGAAATTTCAGGATGTTGTCAAGTGCTGACCGGTCAGTAAAATCCTGTGGTGCATCGTACATGGCAAGCATGCCTTTGTCATCTTCGGTAGGATTTTCTTTGCGTTCCAAATAAAATTTCTTTAGTCCGTACATGAGAAACTTACTTTTAAAGTCTAGTTTTTGATAGTTAAAACCGCCCCGCAGATAAAAGGTTTTTATTGTTTTCAGATGTTCTTCTGAGGGAAGGTTGTTTTTCCAGAGTGTCTCAAGTTCCTCTTCTTTGCCCGGTGAGATACCGACTGCAAAGAGGATGAGCTGCTTATTTTTTAACTGGTCAAAATTATCGGTGATAAGTTTAATCCCATTTATTTTTCCCATATAGAGACCGCCGCCATAGATGACTGTGTCATAGGAGAGCAGTTCGGAAACAGATGGTGCTTCTTTACAGTCGCAGTGGAGTGCTTCGGCGAGCCAGTGAGCGTATTTTTTTGTGTATCCGGTTTTAGAACGGTAGGCGATAAGTGTTTTCATATGGTTTTTATCCTTTCTTTTTCCTCGGCCAGACGGTTACATAATTTTTCAAGAGCCTGGCAGAAGATTGTCGTTTCTTCTTTTGCGAGACAGGAAAACAGATCAAAAACAAATCCCCAGTTTCGTTCCAGATCCTGTTCCCGGAGTTGTCGGGATTGCTCTGTTTTTTTCAGACGGAGAGCCCGCTTGTCATTTTCATCAGGAACGATCTCTATATAGCCCCGTTCTTCCAGTTTATTTATGAGCTGGCGCATGTTTTGGTGTGTGACCCCGGCTTTGTCGGCAACCTCTTTGAGTATCGGTGGTTCGGGAAAGGCATCGATCATCGTCAGAGCCAGCCATTGTTTGGCAGTGATTTCTTTCATGCCATTATCCATGATGGTCTGTAAGTGATTCGCACAGATGAAAAGATTGACATATGCGATGAGCCGCGGATCCATGTGTTCAAAGTCATACATAATAGTCTCCATTTCTGCGCCATTGTCGGCGCATATATCGTCAGTAGGTAATCTGTTACCTATATAAGTAATATATTACATGTATGCAAGGTTGTCAAGAAAAGTTTTTCCTGATATACTTAAGTTTAATTTCATGATATTATTTGTATATTGCAGAAATGGAGATTTTTATGTATATTCCGGATTCGATAAAAGCGTACACAAAGGGAAGGCCATATACATTGGACGGAGTTGGCATGTCCGGTGCCCGGATCCTTTGTTTTGAAGATATGATACTGAAAATAGAACCATCCGGGGAGGAAGTGGATCATGAATGCCAGATGATGTTATGGCTGAAAGACCGGTTACCGGTTCCGGATGTTTTGTGCCGGCAAGAAAAGGAGGGCATGAATTATCTGCTGATGAGCCGTATGTCCGGGGAGATGGCATGCGCAGATAAATATTACCGTGAACCGGATGAGTTGGTGCGGCTGCTGGCAGAGGGGCTAAAGATACTGTGGCAGGTGGATGTCCGGGGCTGTCCTTATGTTAACGATGTTCACAATAAGCTCCGTTTGGCAGAGGAGCAGGTAAAAAACGGATCATGTGACATAGAAAATGCGGAGCCGGAAACCTACGGAGAAGATAAATTCCGGAGACCGGAGGATTTGTTGCAGTGGCTTACAGAACATCAGCCGGAGGAAGAATTAATTTTTTCTCATGGTGATTTTTGTCTTCCAAATGTATTTTTTGAGGGTGGAAGGGTAAGCGGGTTTATTGATCTGGGGAATTGCGGGATCGCAGATAAATATCAGGATATTGCCCTGTGTTACCGGAGTCTGAAGCACAATCTGAATGGCAAATATGGAAGGAAAGCAGTTACCGGATTTCGGGCAGAGCGATTGTTTGAGGAACTTGAGATTGAGCCGGACTGGGAGAAGATCCGGTATTTTATCCTGCTGGATGAATTGTTTTAAAACAAAACGAAGTCTTACTCCGCAAGATTTTCTCAAGCATTGTAAGACTTCGTGCCTTTTACATTTTATCCTTCCCGATGGAAAATACGGCGAAGGAAATTATACAGTCCCGGCTTATAAACACTGGCATCATGACCGCCCGGAAGTTCCATGTATATATGAGGTACTCCGTTTGCTGTCAGCGCATCGTGATAATCTTTCGGGAACTGTTTTACTACATTATCGCTCTTTCCCTTTACGATCATTACGAGTGTATCATTCATATACGGTTCCTGAAGTTTAAACGTTTCCGGTGTGAAAAGCCCCGTCTCATTCACATTATTATCGTTGTGGCTAAAAATACCGGGTGCCGGACAAAAGGCTCCGACATAGCGGAATGTATCCTGAAGCGTAAAACCGATATGCAGCGTCACGCGTCCTCCCATGGAAAATCCGCAGATTGCCGTGTTTTCCCGGCCCGTCAGGGTCGAATAGTGTTCATTGATATAAGGCATCAGACATTCCTTTAAATCATTGAGGAAGTTATTGTAGGCGGAATAGTGTTCCAGGTTAAATCCACCATTTTCACCTACCGGGCCTCCGGTCTCATTTGCGCATGCGTTCGGAAATACTGCAATCATTTCCTCCGCATCGCCATTTGCCATCGCATTCCAGAATACGTTCTGCACCTTTTCTCCGTACAGGGATGTTTCATTTCCGAAAATACCGTGTTGCATATATACGACCGGATATTTCTTGTCTGCACTGTAACCTTTGGGCAGAACTACTTTTGCTTTTCTTTCGACAATGGCACCTTCTTTGATCACAGTCGATTCATATGTAATATTCTCCACCGTTCCTTCATTCTCCGCAATCACTTTTGAATAATCAGTCGGAACGTTAGAACTTGTATCTTCTACATACGGCCCAATTGGTTTCATGGTAGAAACCGGTGTCTGTGTCGGCTGTTCACTCGTCTGAGGTGTTGGAATAGACGATGCCGAAGCCGTTGGAACAGTTGAGGCCGTCGGAGCCGCCGGAGCAGACGATGCCGGAGCTGATGACACCGGAGCAGCTGATGCCGGAGCAGCCGAAACACTTGGCACGTTCTTTGCATCTTTCGCTTTGATCTGAACAGTAACTTTACCTAATTTTCGGTTTTTTTTCTTGATTTTCTCCGTCACGGTAATCTTCACCTTTCCCACTTTTTTTGCTGTAATGACTCCGCTTTTTGAAACAGATGCCTTTTTTGATGAAGAAGCAAAACGATAAACTGCCTTTTTCTTACGGTTCTTTATCATAATTTTCTTCTTTTGGCCTACTTTCATAGACACTTTTTTTGTTTTCAGCACTGCCTTTTTCGCGGCCTGTGAAAGACTGCCTGAAAAAGCAGAACAGATAATCCCTATAGAAAGTATGATGCACAGGGATTTTTTTGCCTTTGTTTTAAACATAGCGTTTCCTCTTTATTATGGATCACAATGTTATAAAGCTTCTATGACCCTGATATTATTATAATAAAGCATCCGTCCCATTGTCAAGAATGTGTGGTTTTTTATTTCTCCATTTGGTATTTTCATAATAGATTTTTGGATCCTGGATAATTCATAAAAAATAAAAAAAGTGTTGACACAGAGAGAAAATTATAGTATCATATCAGATGTTGACACGGTCCGTTGGTCAAGCGGCTAAGACGCTGCCCTCTCACGGCAGAAACAGGGGTTCGATTCCCCTACGGACTATTACTATTTTAGGATGAACCGGCAGAGAGGCCGGTTTATTTTGCTTTACAGGAAGTTTTTGTCCAAAGAAGGAAAAAGCTTTGTCGTGATTTATAAAAAGCCTGAAAAAACAACTGCCCCAAAAGGAGACTTGCAAGTATGAATATGAAAATGGAAATACAGTTCCAGAAAATAGAAGGAAACTTTTCCATATGCCGTCTTGAAGATTTGCCGAAGACCAGCAGGCAGCAGCAATTTTTCTTTGCTGCGAAAACCGATGAGGAGATTTCACTTGTCTGTCCGACAGAGGAGGTGCCGGAAAAGACAATTTCGAGAGAAGATGGATGGAGGGCGTTCCGGATACAGGGAGTTCTTGATTTTTCCCTGATCGGTGTGCTTGCGAAGATTTCTGCTGTCTTAGCAGAAGGCGGTATCGGTATTTTTGTTGTATCGACTTATAATACGGACTATATTTTGACAAAAGAAAAGGACTATGAGCGGGCGCTTAAGTTGCTTACGCAGGTTGACTTCTCATCCTCAATATGCTAATATAAAAATTCCCCGCAGGAAAAATTTTCCCTGTAAGGGGAAATTTTATATTTTACCTTCGGTATTTCACTGGCAAAATCCAGGAAAACCAGACCGACTTGGCAAGATATGATGTGATGACAGTATCACAAGATATAACTACCAGGAGGAAGCAGACATGATAATGATGGAAAATGTATGCAAAACGTACAAGATCGCAAAACGGAATGCGGGCTTTAAGGAAGCCTGTAAAGCATTGTTCCGTAGGGAGTATGAGGAAATCCATGCTCTGAACCATGTATCATTTACGATACACGACGGGGAGATGGTTGGCTACATCGGTCCAAACGGAGCAGGAAAAAGTTCAACGATTAAAATTCTTAGTGGAATATTGACACCAGACAGCGGGACGTGCATGGTAGACGGGCGGGTTCCGTGGAAGGACAGAATACGTCACGTAAAGGAGATCGGTGTAGTATTTGGACAGCGGTCTCAGCTCTGGTGGGATGTTCCGGTCACAGATTCTTTTGAACTCTTAAAGGAAATCTATTCTATCCCGGATCCGACCTATCGGTCGAATTTACACGAATTAACAGAATTGCTTGATCTGAAGGAGCTTTTGCGCTCTCCGGCGAGGCAGTTGTCACTGGGACAGCGGATGCGGTGTGAGATTGCAGCTTCTCTTTTACATAGTCCCAAAATCCTTTTTCTCGATGAGCCGACGATCGGCCTTGATGCGGTGTCGAAACTGGCAGTGCGTGATTTTATACGCAGGCAGAATGAGAGCCATGGCACGACAGTTATTCTCACGACGCACGATATGCAGGATATCGAGGCGTTGACAAAGCGTATCATACTGATCGGAAAAGGAGAAGTCCTTTTAGATGGAACGCTGGAAGATATAAAAAAAGGCGATCGGAATATTGACGAGACGATTGCTGAATTATATCGCACGTATGAGATTTAGGAGGGGAAAGGGATGAAAAAATATATAGCTTTTTTCCGCCTCCGGTTTACGATGGGGTTACAGTACAGGACGGCGGCACTGGCGGGAGTTGCCACGCAGTTTGCGTGGGGATTTATGGAGATTTTAATGTTCCATGCATTTTATGAAGCATCTCCGGAGCGTTTTCCCATGAGCCTCGCAGCTACAGTATCTTATGTCTGGCTGCAGCAGGCATTTTTAGCCTTTTTCGTTGTCTGGATGATGGAAAATGAGATCTTCCAGGCGATCATCGATGGAAATATCGCCTATGAGCTCTGCCGGCCGATCCATATTTATGATATGTGGTTTTTCCGAAGCATTGCAAACCGACTGTCAAAAGCAATATTGCGCTGTTTTCCGATTCTTATCCTGGCAGTATTTCTGCCGGGATCGTATGGGATAAGACGTCCCTCCGGTAGTGGTTTTATTTTGTTTTTGGTGACGCTGCTTCTCGGGCTGATGGTAACAGTTGCATTTTGTATGCTGGTTTATGCGCTTGCTTTTTTTACAATCTCGCCGGAAGGGCTTCGGATCCTGATCGTTTCTGTCGTGGAGTTTTTTTCCGGGGCGATTATTCCGATCCCGTTTTTTCCTCCGGGAATCCAGCGGATTTTAGAAATACTACCGTTTGCTTCCATGCAAAATGTACCGCTTCGTATTTATGGGGGAAGTATGTCGGGAACAGAGATTGAAAAGGCAGTTTTATTGCAGGTTATATGGCTTTTTCTTCTGGTTATTAGCGGCAAAGTCTTATGCCGTCTGGCAGAGAGAAAAGCAGTCGTTCAGGGAGGATAGTACGAAGCAAACGTTATACGCAGAAAGGGGGATTAAGATTGAAGATCCGGCAGGGACTCCGTCTTTATTTATCGTATATATCCATTAATATCAGGAGTATGATGCAATATAAGGCGTCGTTCTTTTTTGCAACGATGGGACAGTTTCTTGTGTCATTTGGCACGTTTCTCGGCGTGTACTTTATGTTTCAGCGCTTTCCACAGGTAAAAGGATTTTCTTACCGGGAGATCGTATTTTGTTTTTCTATGGTGCTTTTGGAATTTTCAATCGCAGAAATGTATGCCCGTGGCTTTGATTCCTTTTCCGGGATGGTAAGGATGGGGGAATTTGACCGCGTGTTGGTGCGGCCGAGAGGGGAAGTGCTGCAGGTACTCGGGAGTAAATTTGAACTGACCCGTATCGGAAGGCTGTTACAGGCCATTGTTATGTTTGTATATGGGATCAATCTCGGGGATGTCCGGTGGTCGCCGGCAAAAATAGCGACGGTTATTTTTATGCTCATTGGTGGGATCGCTTTATTTACGGGGATTTTTTTCATATATGCAGCGCTCTGCTTCTTTACGCTGGAGGGACTGGAAGTAATAAATGTGTTTACAAACGGGGCGGTTGAATACGGGAAATATCCTGCCATCGTATATGGGAAAAAGATGCTTCTTTTTACTACGTTTGTAGTGCCATATGCACTGGTACAGTATTATCCGCTGCTGTATATCCTTGATCGCACAGCAAACCCGATATATATGTTGCTTCCTCTCGTGGCGGTACTGTTTTTGATCCCGTGCTATGGCCTGTGGCGCTTTGGCGTGCGGCATTATAAATCGAGCGGATCGTGACTGGATCCAAAACACAGAAATTGATTTTTAATGACTGCAGTTCCTGAAATGGATAAATTTCGTACGATGGCAGACATATTGGGGGGATGAGAACCCGCTCCCGCTGAATAAACATGTAGCGGTACTAAGGCTGCAAGGCGCAATTTTTGCATCAGGTACAAAAACCGCACCTTACACGCAGCCTAAGGACCGACATGTTTATAAGGTCCTCATCCCCCCAATATGTCTGCCATCGTATGAGGTTTATTCGCTCTTTATGAATAGCAGTCATCAAAAATCAAATTCTGTGTTCGGAAATCCCCAACTC
The DNA here is from genome assembly GCA_021770615.1 of Lachnospiraceae bacterium. Next base: position 37,226 of record JAETQR010000034.1, read on the forward strand.
TTGCAATTTACAAACACCAATGCTATGATAAGTCTTGTAACATTCTCAGAGGGAGGCAGCAAATGGAAGAGAAAAAATATTTTAAATGGAATGAATTTTTGAGTTATTATAAGCCGTTTAAAGGGATTTTTGCGGCGGATATGTTTTTTGCTTTTCTGGGGGCGGCTACTACGCTGGTCATCCCGCTTATTGTCCGCTATATAACCGGAACAGTCGTATATATGCCGTCAGACGAGATCATGGGGATGATCCTGAGATTAGGGGCGGTGATGGTCATTCTTGTGGGAATCCAGTGCTTCAGTAATTATTTTACCGGAAATTACGGCCATGTCATGGGGGCAAAGATCGAGTTTAATATGCGAAAGGAGATCTTTGATCATTATCAGAGACTTTCGTTCTCTTTTTATGATAACCAGAAAGTCGGCCAGCTCATGTCCCGCATCACAAACGATCTGTTTGAGATCACGGAACTTTTACATCACGGGCCTGAGGATGTCGTTATGTCCCTGATCAAATTTTTGGGGACGCTTGCTATTTTGATCTGGATAAACTGGAGGCTTGCTATCGCCGCCTTTGTACTTATTCCGGTTATGTTCGTGTATGCGTATGTTCTGAATAAAAAAATGAAGCGTGCCTTTAAGAGAAACCGCGAGAAGGTGGCAGAGATCAACGCCAGTATCGAAGATAATCTGTCGGGCATCCGTGTCGTGAAGTCCTTTGCCAATGAAGAGACGGAAAAAGAAAAATTCATGGTGGGAAACAAAGGATTTCTCGACAGTAAGAAAAACAGTTATTTTTATATGGGACAATATCACGCCGGTCTGACTGCATTTATTACGATGATCACCGTGCTTGTGATCGTGGTGGGTGCTGTATTTTTGACAAAGGGAGTATTGGATGCTCCCGATCTCATCACATTTCTTCTCTATATTAATAATTTTACCGAACCGGTGCAAAAACTGATCAATTTTACGGAGCAGTTTCAGAATGGCATCTCCGGATATGAGAGATTCCGGGAAATCCTTGCCATTGAGCCGGAGATCCGGGAGGCAGAGCACCCGGTAGAAGCAAAAAATATAAAAGGAAATGTACGGTTTGACGACGTCGGATTCCGTTATGAGGAGGATCAGGAAAAGGTACTCAGCCACGTAAGCCTCGATGTAAAAGAGGGAGAATACGTAGCACTTGTCGGTTCTTCCGGAGCGGGAAAGACGACGCTGTGCAGTCTGATCCCAAGATTTTATGAGGTTACATTTGGTACCGTTTATGTGGATGATGTGGATATCCGCCGGTATTCCTTAAAGAGCCTTCGGAAAAATATCGGCGTGGTGCAGCAGGATGTGTACCTGTTTGCCGGGACGGTCATTGATAATATCCGATACGGGAAACCGGATGCCACAAGGGATGAGATCATTGAGGCGGCGAAGAGCGCGAATGCCCATGAGTTTATTATGAATCTGCCGGAGGGATATGAGACGAATATCGGCCAGAGAGGAGTCAAACTCTCCGGGGGACAAAAGCAGCGTCTCTCGATCGCCCGTGTGTTTTTGAAAAATCCGCCGATCCTTATTTTTGATGAGGCGACGTCGGCGCTTGACAATGAGAGTGAGAGGGTCGTGCAGGAATCGCTGGAAAAACTGGCGAAGAACCGGACGACATTTGTTATCGCCCACCGGCTTTCCACGATCCGGAATGCAGGGCGCATTCTTGTCCTGACAGACGAGGGGATCGCCGAGGAGGGAAGCCACGCAGAGCTGATGGAAAAGAAGGGTGTGTATTATGGATTATATACGCTGTCGGGGAATGCGTAAGATGTTATTTGATTTTTGTATAAGGTCATGGTAAAATGGTTTTAATATTGAATGAGTAGGAGAGAGGGATGTTATGGAACTGACGAATATTAACATTCGTGTGCCAAAGGAAATGAAAACATTTCTTTTAAACGAAAATGCATTTGATGAATTAAGGCGGAATGCTCTGATATTGTATCCATATATTAAAGATTTGACGATTTCCCATGGAAGAGCTGCTGAGATTTTAGGGATTCCGAAATGGGATTTGATAGAATTGTATGAAGATATGGGGCTGCCCTATTTGGATATGGATATATCAGAAGTTGAAAGAGAAGTAGCTTCCTATCATCTGTTGCAAGGAGTGAAGGCATGATTATTGTGGCAGATACAACCCCATTGATTTCATTGATGAAGTGTGATTGTTTAGAGGTGTTACGGGATTTGTTTGGTGAGGTGAGGATACCAGAGGCGGTATATAGAGAATTAACGTCTAATCCTAAATTTACAGAAGAAGCTAGTGTAATTGCGGATAGTGAGTTTATCCATAAGGTAAACATAGAGGACCGGGAAATGGTAACACTATTTAAACGAGGAACTGGTTTGGATATAGGGGAAAGTGAAGCAATCATTTTGTCCGATGATCTGCATGCTGATTTTCTGCTGATGGATGAGGTAAAAGGAAGAAAAATTGCAACGCAGATGGGGATTCGTATTATGGGTACAGTGGGAGTTCTGTTACTTGCTTATGAATCAGGGATATTAAATGAGGAAGATATTAAATCAGCTATTGAGTTGCTGAGAGGTACAGGCCGTCATATAAGTAAAAATTTATTTGAACAGCTATTAAATAAAATATCCCGGAAGGGTTAAGAGTATATAGTGTGCAGTAATGTGAAAATAAGTCATTTGAGGATGGCTTATTTTTTTGTAAAAATTAAAATTTTTTCTAAAAAAGGTCCACAACATGCCAAAGTGAAAAAAACGGAAAAAAATCAAGGACACTCATGTGGTAATATTTATTGTAATTGATTGATTCATTTTATAAACTTGAGGAGCATTCCTGTTAAGTAACAAATAGCAGATTTGCAAAAAATGAGTGCCTGCCCTAGAATAATGATTGTTAACTGGCCGGTTGACAAATCATCATTCAAAGGAGACACCCAC
>JAETQR010000113.1 GCA_021770615.1 Lachnospiraceae bacterium
TTTTTAAACTTCTTTAATTCCTCTTCAAATTTTTTCTCATCTGTTTTCTCAGGCATAAAGGTTTTCACGTAGATGACGTTCACCTTTCCAAATCCCTGTCTGCGTTTCTCAATCAGGCCAATCCCTATTTCGTCATCCAGTTCTCTCATGGATTTGATGGCTTTATTTCTGCCACAGTTCAGTAATTCCATGATATCTTCGATGGAAAAGTAGATATATGCTCTATTTTTGTCGTCAAACCACTGATTCTTGATGGAAAGAGACATTCGATCCAACATCAGTCCATATAAAATTTTAGCATCGCTTGATAAATCTTTAAAATAGCTGTCTGTAAATAATGCTTTTGGTATGCGGTAGAAGCTGAACTGATCAGCTTCAGTACCGTAAAAATAATTAAATATCATTTTTTTCTCCATAATTTCCTCCTTTCATTTTCTGCTAAGAAGTCCTCTTTTTAAACTTCTTTGACTTTGTTTTCTTAGCTTTTTCTATCTTTAACAGGACTGTTCCTGCATCCATTTTTCTAATAATGATTCAATCACCTGTTCCATATCTTTGGCTGTGTAATCATCCGGAAAGTACTTTGTCAGTTTCTTTTCCGAGAATGTGAGAGACCGGGATACTTTCTTTGCCATCACACAGTTATTGAAAATTGATAACATCTGAATCTGATTGATTGGCCCATCATTCAGTTGATTTCTGAGTGATGCAATCTGTTTTGGCTTGATAAATCCAGTGTCGCTGATATATTCGTAAATCCATTTCTGTACTTCCTTATCGATATAGGAGATATCAACAGCAACCGTGAACTGAAGCTTTTTGTTATCTACCAGATCAAGCAGTTCCGGAATTAACTCTGTCAGGCGGATAAATCTTTTTACCTGACGACCACTTATTCCCTCCGTTTCACCAATTATATCTGTGGTTAAATTCGGGACAATTTGTCCCGTATTTCCTTTACTGGGTCTACCAGCTTTTCTTTTCATTGCCTCAAGTTTCATCTTATAAGCAAAGGCTTTCTCACTCGGCAATAATTCCTCTCGCTGAATGTTAGCGTCCACCATAGCCACAATGGCATCATCATCTGATAATTCTCTTACGATTGCCGGAATTGTCGTCAGTCCTGCAAGCTGTGCTGCATGCATTCTTCTGTGACCGGATACCATTTCATATTCTTCATTTTCATCCATGCGAAGCAGTACCGGTGTCAGTACTCCATTAATCTTTACACTTTCAACCAGATCCTGCATCTTTTCATCATCCAGCACCTTGAACGGATGATTTTTAAACGGATGGATCTTACTGATCTCTATCTCCATTGCAGATTCTTCATTTACCACACCAAGCAGTTCATCAATACTTGCCAGTTTGATCTTTTCGCCACTTCTATTTTTCATTCTTCAAAACCTCCTGTGTTAAGTTCATATATGCTTCGGTAACCTTTCCTTTCGGACAGTGCATGTAGATACTTTTTCCCTCTGCACTGGTCTCAGCAGCTTTTACAGACATCGGGATCACATTTTCAAATATCTCAATCTGGCTTCCGTAGGTTGTGTGTACTCTTGATGCAATGTCCCTTGCATAATTGGTTCTGAAATCTACCATAGTCAGGAGAATGCCCTCAATCGCCAGTTTTCGGTTCAGTCTTTTCTTTACTGTAAGAATGGTCTTGATCAGCTGCTGAAGTCCTTTAACAGGCAGATATGCGGCCTGCACAGGTATCAGAACAGAATCAGAAGAGACCAGTGCATTGATTGTCATCATACCAAGGCTCGGCATACAGTCGATCAGGATATAATCGTATCGGCATCTTATCGCATCGATATATTCTTTCATGATCATTTCCCTGCTCATAACATTTCCCATCGTTACTTCCAATGCGGAAAGCTCAATATTTGCCGGGAGAAGATCCACATTTTCCTGATGATGTAAGATTCCATCTTCCAGGGAGATTTCTTCTTCGTTGATGACATCCATCATGATCGTTGCCAGTGTGATACGGAGATCATCCGGTTCCTCATATCCAAGACTTGCAGTTAAACTTCCCTGTGGATCCGCGTCGATCAGCAACACTTTCTTACCTTCTCTTGCCAATCCAATGCCTACATTTACGGTTGTGGTGGTCTTTCCAACGCCGCCTTTCTGGTTTACTACGGATATAACTTTACACATGATTTCTTCCTCCTTTAACTTTCCCATGATTCTTTTTTCCATAATTTCAGCAGTGCCAGTATTTCCCGTTTCATCATTGCCGGTGTATAGGAATTTGGAAAATACTTGTGTAACTGCTCGTTTGTGAATGCCACTCTTGTGATCTCACCCTTTTTCACTTCACACATGATTTCTTCCATCTTTTCCAGTGACAACTGCTTTTCTTTACTCAGTTGCCGGATTCTCTGGGCCTGTGAGAGTGATGGGATTGCCTGTGCATACTCCATTGCTACAAGCAGTTCCTTTTGTTCTGTTTCATTTAATGCAGCTATCTCTACAGCCGGGCAAAAAGAAATGATCTCATCATCCAGTTTCTGCAACATTTCCGGTATCAGTTTTGTCAATGAGATATAACGCTGCACTTGTTTTGGGCTATCACCACAATCCTCGCTGATAATCTCTATCGATCGTTTTCTTGGTGTTTTGTGGTCAACTTGGCTCTTTTTTCGACCACTTTTTCTTTTCAATACATCATTCTTCAGTTTGTAAGCAAAAGCTTTTTCACTGTAACTGATCCGTTCTCTGTGAAGATTGGAATCTACCATACTTAAAATGGAATCATCTTCACTTAATACTCGGATGATCACCGGTACTTTACGGTATCCTAGTTTCTCCGCAGCATGTTTTCTTCTGTGGCCGGATATGATCTCATAGTAGCCATCCGGTACTGGTCTGACGATCAGCGGATTTAAAATGCCATACTTCTCAATGCTTTCCTGCAGAAGAAACATTTCCTTATCATCTTTCACTTGAAACGGATGCTCTTTGAATGGACGAAGACGCTCAATCTCAATTTCTATGATTCTTTCTTCGCTTTCTCCTGATTGTCTGTTTGGCTCAGTCATCTTGACTCCTTTCCTCCAGGATTCAGAAAATAAAAAATGCCTGCCTGGAACTTTTATAGATAGTAAAGTTCCAAACAGACATTGCTGTTTGACCATTAGCTGTAGCTAATAGAATTGAATACTGTTTCAGCTAATTCATGTTTGCAGGTTTGGGAGAGATTGTTTCTTTTCCCGCCTTTTCTCTGATTTACATCCCCGAATAAGGGGTGACAACGGAGCGGAACCCAAATGTTAGCTGGACTTCTTAAAACCCATGTTTGCAAACCGGTAATTTTGATTAGCTGTCAGCTAACAAAAATCGGATTGCGTTAGCTGGAAATTGATCATTTTGAATGGAATTTTGTGTCACGAACGTGATTTGAAAATAACAAAAGCGTTCGTTGTCAGCTAATCCAGCTAACATTTTCGAACGCTTTGAAGCCCGTCGCCAAGAGGATTTGAACCTCCGACCCCTCGCTTAGGAG
>JAETQR010000114.1 GCA_021770615.1 Lachnospiraceae bacterium
ACATATTATGCCGATAACGCAAGGAAGCTCCACAGGATGGTGGACAGGATACTGTCTAAATTTGGCGGGATATACGGCAAGGACAAGGACGATTTCTATTCCCTGGCGAATGAAACGTTCGTATATGCAATGAAGAGATATGACGGGGAACAGTCCTTTGACGGGTTCTTATATGCCTGTCTGTCCAACAAAATTAAGTCAGAGATCACCAGAAGGAACCGTGAGAAGCGCAAGGCTGACCGGATGGCCTTGTCCATTGACATGCCAATAGGGGAAGAGGGGGACTGTACCCTTGCGGATATGATAGCGGATGATTTCAACACGGAACAGAAGATCTTTGCGGAGCTGGATTCCATGGCTTATAAGCTGGAATGTTACCTTTCGTTATTATCCAAATGGCAGAAGAAGGTATTATGGCTTCTGGCAGAATGTTACAAGGCGGCAGAAATACAGGAAATCTTACATATGACACCAAAAGAATATACGGATACGCTGGAAATCATCCGTGCCTATGAAAAAGTAAAGATACTGCTTTAATGATGGAGGATTAATATTATGGCAAAAGTAAGAAAACAGACGTTTACATTGGATATGTACCTGAAAAAATTGAAAAGCCAGGATGTCCGGCAGGATCAGGATGTCCAGCGTATGGCTAATCAGTGGAATAACAGCATGTCCAGCGAACTGATTGTTTCCATCCTGAACGATGAATATGTTCCGCCGATTATTTTAGGGCAGGAGGGCGATTCCCAAATGTGGTTGATAGATGGGCTGCAAAGAAGCACCGCTTTAATATTATTTAGGTATGGGAACCTTAAAATCAGTCCTAGTGTGGAGGAGCCAGTTATTGAATACCGAGCAAAATCCAAGGATGCGGATGGAAATATAAAATATGATGGAAACGGTGATATCTGCTGGGAATCCAAATCATTTGATATCCGAAGGAAAACATATGAACGCCTTCCGGAAGAATTAAAAAATAAATTCAATGAATATCAGATTGAAACGGTCATCCACGAAAATTATACTATGCAGCAGATTTCAAGGCTTGTACGCCGTTTTAATTTCAATAAAGGTATGACCGTAGCACAAAAATCTCTTACATTTTGTGATGTTTATGCACGGAAGATTCGTGAGATATTGAAGCGGAAATTCTTCATTGAAGTCCCATATACGAAAGCGGAGCGGAAAAATGGATCTCTTGAGCGTGTTCTTATGGAAACGGTTATGTGTATGTTCCATTTAGGCGACTGGAAGAAAGCAGTCCAGATCGGGGCGTACATCAATGAGAATGCATCCATGGAAGAGTTTGACATCCTGGAAAATATCATAGAACGGCTGGAAACTGCCATCACAGAAGATTTATACAGCCTGTTCACAAACCGGGATTCATTTATCCTGTTTACATTGTTCCATAAGTTTACACGGCTTAATATGGAGGATGGAACATTCACAGGGTTCCTTTCATATTTCAAGGAACTGACAGACGGCCAGGACATGAATGAATTTTACGACATTGACAAGAACAGCTCCACAAAAGATAAAAATGTGGTTATTCAGAAGCTGGACAAGCTTGGAACGCTGATGTGTGAATATCTGCATATAAATAAGGAGGATTTGAAGGAGACGGACATATTAGGATTTGCCAGGGAGAATGTAAGCCCGGACGTGGTATCCGATGATATATGGCTCTATACGGACATGCTAAAGGGGTTCGCTTCTAAAGTGGATGCAGAAAGCAAATTGTTGGATAAGCAGAACCATGCTTCATTGATTGCGGTTATCGCTTATGCATGCAGAAAGGATATACAGATAGATAACTGGTTTGTGGATTACTTTAAACGGAATGATTCCTATATCAGTGACCAGGTCGAGAATTTCCAATATATGAAGTGCGATCTAGAAGATTATATGCGGTTAGTGGATGCGGCATAGGAAATGAACCTAATGAGATATTCGGGAGGGCTGGACAGACAGTCTTCCCGGTTCAAAAACAGAAAGGATGGAAAATATTATGTATGAATTTCGGATTATTGAAATGGAAGATGGGAACCAGGTTATAGACAGAAGCCTTAAAACGCCATATAACAGCCTTACGCCGCTTCAAATGGTGGAATATGTGGAAGTGGATATTCAGCTTGCAGTTATGGAGAAAATGAGGAGCAGACGGAAATTAGAAGAACAGCATAGAAGGAAGTTTTCAAGGAATTTATTATATAGGGTGGCTTGTCTGTGCGGAATGGTTTAGGCAGGGAGGGAATAGCTATGTATACAATTTCAAATATTCTTGAAGATATTCAAAGAAAAACCACGGCTAATAATATGATTGAAACATATTTTGTATATAGGCTGGTTTATTTCGTAAATTTTGGGAGTAAAAGCGAGAAACACTATGTGGATACACAGTATGACGGTTTACGGTCAGCACTGGAAAGTATCATCCGTGAGAACCTGACAGCGACAAATACTGTTGTGGTTGCAGCAGTAACAACGCTGAAAGACGGAAAATGTGTTTCTTTGCTTGGAAGGGCATATAAATTCAGCCTGGAAGAATATTTCCGCCAGCTGGCAGGGAAAAGCAAAAATGGCAGTAGAAAGGGGAATATAACATATAGGAGATATGCGGTAAGATAAAAGGAGGGGTGGGGGAATGGTATTGTATGTTCCAAAAGGCAGAAGCCCATAATGGACTTGCAAAAAACTAAAAGAAAAGTGAGCTGAGTATTTTGAGTTATGTTTCGCTAAGATGCGTTTCGTTTAGCTGGGATGTGTTTTGTTAGGTTGCGTTGTGTTTCGCTATGCTATGTTAGGCATTATAAGATATGTTGAGCCAAGCTATGTTGGGTTATGATTTGTTTTGATTAGCCATGCCGAGTTAGGCATTGCAGTAAATCTGCAAAAAGAAGAAACAAGTGCAGATGGAAAAATGAAAAATCCGCCTGCACTTATTTTTGCAAATGGAGAAATATATAATGTGAAAAATTTATGATTGGAGGAATGGTGACATTGGATGATTTACCAGAGAGTGGAGGTTTTGCCACTGGAATTGCAGTGGGGATAAACATTCATCAACAGAAAATCCTTACTGCGTATGAGGAGGGCGAGCCGTTAAAGATTAATGGGGAATTATATTTTATCCAAAGCGGGAGTGAGATATTAGAACAGATGCTTGATAAAATATGCAGATGAGTTATGGGGGTTTAATAGGAAAGGCGGGTGGGAAGATGGGAAAGGCAAGGAATTTATGTAAAGCGGATAAAAAGGAGTTAAAGACACTGGCGGATGATTTCGGTCTTTTAGGGCGGAAAGATGTCCAGGAGGCGATTAAAAACAGTAAAACCTATGCGGAGGGGCAGAGGGCGGTTATGCGGATTTATACAAA
>JAETQR010000002.1 GCA_021770615.1 Lachnospiraceae bacterium
TTGTTCTCCGCATTCTCCGGATCCTGTACGACGGTCATCGTCCCGGCGTTCTTGCCCCTGGATGTATACTTTGTCCACACCGTTCCCGGCGCATAGCTCTCGAAGTCCTCGATCATCGTCGACTTCCTCGGGTCAGGTGTCGCAGTCGGCGCCGGCGTCTTGTCGCTCTCAAATTTCGTGACTTTCAGCTTCACCTTTGTCTTTTTGCCGCTTCCGTCCATGGCTGTCGCTGTGATCGTAGCAGTCCCTTCCTTTTTCGTGGAGACTTTGCAGCTTGTACCCACTTTGCTCGCCTCCGGGATGACTGCCACGGAACCCTTGCTGGAGGTCCAGCGGTACTTCCGGTAAGTGGCTTTTTTCGGGGATGTCGATGTCTTAAGAGTTATAACCCTACCCGCCATAACCTCGAAAGTATTTTTGGAAGCAGTCAATGTCTTCTTATAAGAAGGCCATACTTTCTGCATCTGTCCGTTTTTCATCTGTAATACCCAGTTCGCACTTGACCATGTACAAAGTGCTTTTTTATTAATAGATACTTTCTTTATCGGCGTACCGATCTTAACCTTGATCGTAGCCTTTTTCTTTTTGTTCTGCTGGGATGTAACTGTAATCTTAGCAGAACCTTTGCTCTTGCGTGCTTTTACCACACCTTTTGAGCTTACACTTACAACTGAACTTTTACTTGACTTGTAAGTAACTTTTTTACTTGCCTTTTTAGGGGTAACAGAAACTTTAAGTTTTTTCTTCTGTCCCTTTTTCAGCACCAGTATACCAGAACTGCCCACCTTGACCCCGATCGAAACTTTTTTCACTTTCTTCTTCGCCGCCTGGGAGTCAGTTGATGATACAGCCAAAGATGTGACTACCATGGCAAATGCCAGTACAAATGTCACAATCTTTCTGAAATACCTGGATGACTGTGTACCAATCTGTCTCATCGAAATACCTCCTAATCTGATTTACTTCCTGTGGAAAAAACTCCAATACCTCCACAATGAAATTTAACATCATTATAACACCACTCCACCCAATATGCAAGGCCATTTTTCATTTTTAGAACGATTGCACCCCTCCTTTTTTTTACATTTTTTCAGAAATGTACTGCATATATCTATTTTTAATTTGACGAGTTATGTTGTTTCAATATAAAATATATAAGAACACTTTGTCATTAACATGGCATTTTCACATATCCCTGTATCAGGCCATTTATGATGAAGAATTGTTAGAAAGGGGCATAAATATACGATATGGAAAAAAAAGAAAATCTCCTTAGACAGATACACAACCGGTTTGGTCTCCATGGAAAAGAAACAAAAAACCACCCGCCACTCACACTTGCTTATATAGGAGACGCCATCTATGAAATCATCATCCGCACGATCATCGTAGAGGGCAGCAACGGAACTGTAAACATCCTTCACAGACGCTCCAGCAGCCTGGTCAATGCAGGCACTCAGGCAGAAATCATGAATGCTATCCTGGAAGAGCTTTCCGAAGAAGAACTTACTATATATAAAAGAGGACGCAATGCAAAATCGCACACGTCCGCAAAAAATGCCAGTATTCACGATTACCGGGTAGCCACCGGCTTCGAAGCACTGATGGGATGGCTTTACCTGAGCGGAAAAACGGATCGTTGCATAGAACTGGTCCAGCACGGCCTCCGCCTGACCCGCCCGTCACATTTTGAATCATAAGAAATCAGAAAATCAATTCAAAGACAGATACTGCTCCAAAAAAATGCGGGAAAAGGAATACAGCGGCGCAAAAAATACTGATAACTGTCACACACAGAGCAAAACGCATCCGGCTCATGGGGATACACACGGTAACAAGGACGCCGAAACTCACTCCGCCTCCAGCCAGAAGATTTAACGTGGAAATCCCAAGTTCCCCAATATGAAAAACATTTCCCAGAAATGTGATCACTACCAGGCCTCCTGTAAGAATAACTGCTGCCGGCAGCGAAATACGCAGTACATTTCTCAGAAACCCCTTTGGTATCGTGTCTTCGTGTCGCTCAAGCGCCAGTATGAAACTCGGTATTCCGATCGCCGTAGCTCCGATCAGACTGAGCTGGATCGGAATAAACGGATAAGATTTTCCGATTATAATGAATATCACACACAACAGGATCGAATAAAGCGTCTTTGTCAGATACAGCGTGCTGACCCGTTCGATATTGGATATGATCGTCCTTCCTTCATTGACGATTTCTTTCATCGAAGCAAAATCAGAATCGAGCAAAACAATGTGGGCACTTTGTTTTGCTGCATCACTTCCCGACGCCATAGCAATCCCACAGTCTGCATCCTTCAGCGCAAGCACATCATTGACCCCATCCCCTACCATTCCGGTAACTTTATCCTCTGCCTCAAACGCTTTTATGATCAACTGCTTCTTTTCCGGAGACACCCTTCCAAATACCGTATATTTAAAAACCTCTTTCCGAAGTTCTTCAATATCTTCCGGCAATTTTCTGGCATCAATATAATTTTCTGCTCCAACCAGCCCTGCCCTGCGCCCCACGATAGACACCGTCAACGGATTGTCGCCTGACAGAACCCGTATATCCACTTCTTTTTCCCTGAAAAAGCAAAATGTGTCCGCCGCATCTTCTTTTATCACATCCGAAAGGACAACAAGAGCCATCGGCCTTCTTTCTTCATCTGCCAGAAGAAGAACCCTCATCCCCTCCGAAGCGCAATCGCCCGCCTTTTTTAATGCCGTTCCATCCTCCGTGAGATATTCCGGTGCTCCAAGGAAATATTTCTTTTCAACAGAATCCTCCACCGTAGTTATCCCCATATATTTCCTTTTTGAGCTGAATGGAATCTTATCCTTCACTTCCAGTTTCTTCGTATCCTCATAAAATTTTCTAAGTGCCTCTGTCGTATTATTTGTCTCCTCAAACGCATAAGAAATACACTCCATGATCTCATCAATCTGCCGGATCCGGAACTGCCCCATCGGAATAATCTTTTCCACTTTCAGTTCCCCCGTAGTGATCGTCCCTGTTTTGTCCAGGCAAAGCACATCTACCCTTGCCAGAGCCTCGATTGCCTCCATCTCCTGGACCAATGCATTTTTCTTAGCCAGTCTTCCCACTCCCAGGATAAAGGAAATACTTGTCAGAAGAACAAGTCCTTCCGGTATCATTCCCAGAACGCCTGCGACTGTATTGACGATAGAATCCGATAACGAATTTATGGCCACCTGACGCTGGATATAAAAAAGGATCAAACCAATCGGGATGATCGCATAACCGACATATTTTATGATCCGTTTGATCGCGATCTGCATTTCTGATGTGGCACGCCGTTTTGTCTTTGCCTTTTTTACAAGCTGAGTCGCATAATTTTCTTCTCCCACGTGGATCACTTTTGCGGTCGCCGTCCCCGCCACCGCACTACTTCCGGAATACAACACATCTCCTGTCTTTTTTAAGACCGCCAGCGACTCTCCTGTAAGCAGGGATTCATTAACTTCCAGTCCCTGCGACTCCAAAGTCTCACAGTCTACCGGAATCTGATCCCCCATCGATATCCGTATGACATCGCCAACCTTTAGTTCCTCGATCTGTACCTCTTTTATCTCCTGTCCACAGATCCGTTTTGCCTTAGTCGCAGTTACAACAGAGAGCGCATCGATCAGCTTCTTTACCTTGAGCTCCTGCACGATACCAATCAGGGCATTTGTTATCACGATCCCCATAAAGAGCATATTTTTATACTGTCCGGAAAAAAAGATAAGTCCGGCCAGAACCAGATTCAGAAAATTAAAGTACGTAAATGTATGGGAAGCAATGATCTCCCCACGGCTTCTCGAAGCATTCATCCTGTATCCCCTCCCGGCTTAGCAACAAAACCCACCTTTATCGCCAAAAAATCATGGTTCCCTTCGCTCAAGTAAACTCAGCGAAAGACACCATGATTTTCCTTTGCCCGTATATCCTTATCGCGAAAGCTAGCGACGGGAATCGAACCCGTGACCTCTTCACTACCAATGAAGTGCGCTACCGACTGTGCCACGCCAGCTTAAGTTAATAACTAACCCATGCATTATTCTAGCAGAGTAGCATGCCTCTGTCAATAAAAAAATCAACACAGCACGGAAATCAATTTTCGGCGCTCGCAATTCATAAGAATAGTGACCTTTGTACAACAGGCGAAAAATATTTCCTGATGAGGACCGTATAAACGTGTCGGTCCTTAGGCTGCGTACAAGGTGCTACGCACAAGGTGTGATTTTTACACCAGGTACGTTTGCACCTTGCAGCCTTTGTACCGCTACATGTTTATTTTAAGCGCAAGCGGGTTCTCATCAGGAAATATTTTTCGCCTGTTGTACAAAATTTAGTCAGTTTTCTATGAATTGCGAGCGCCGAAAATTGATTTCCGTATCAACACAGCTCCCCTAATTTTTTCTTGATACGCTGAAGCGCATTATCAATAGACTTCGGCGTTTTCTCAAGGTGTTCCGCGATCTGCTGGTAATTCATTCCCTCTATATATAAGTTTACCACATTCTGTTCAAAATCACTCAGGCGGTTCCGGATGTAGTCCTCAATCCTGCCAACTCTTTCCCTGTCGATCAGAATATCCTCCGGATTAGAGATCCCCGCCTCTTCAAGCGTTTCCCCCAGCGTCTGACGGAACTCCTCGGAAAGCCCGTCTCCCCCTACCGGGACATCTAATGATACGTACGAATTCAAAGGTGAATTTTTCAGACGGTTTGCACCCTTTACCGCATTATAAAGCTGTCTCTCGATACACAGATTCGCAAATCCGCAAAAAGAACTTTCTTTATCCGGCTGAAAATCGCGGATCGCCTTATAGAGACCGATCATTCCCTCCTGGATCAGATCATCGCTGTCCCCTCCGATGAGATAAAGCGCCCTGGCTTTCTTTCTCACCAGATTTTTATATTTCTCCATAAGAAAATCCACACCGGTATTATCCCCGCTGCGAATCTGTCTTACGATCTCCTCATCCTCAAGAACATGATATTTCGCTTCCATCCTTTTCTTCCCTTATCACCCAAATCTTCGTTGTCTTACGATCTCAAAGGCAAGCACGCCTGCTGCCACAGAAGCATTCAGGGAATCAATATCCCCGCTCGTCGGGATTCCCGCTATATAATCACAATGCTCCTTTACCAGTCTGGATACCCCGGTCCCCTCGTTTCCTATGACCAATCCGATAGAACCTGTCAGGTTATGGCGGTACATGACTTCTCCTTCCATATCCGCACACACAAACCACATCCCCCGCTGCTTCAGCTTCTCCATCTCTGCTGACAGATTTGTGACACGGGCTACCGGCGTGTAGTGGACTGCCCCGGCAGATGCCTTTACCACCGTAGCCGTGAGTCCTACCGCTCTTCTTTTTGGTATGATGACTCCATGGGCACCCGCAAGATTCGCTGTCCGTATGATGGCCCCCAGATTATGCGGATCCTCGATCCCATCCAATATGAAAATAAACGGGCTCTCCCCTTTTCGTTCCGCCAGAGAAAGCATATCATCCACTGTACCATATTCAAAGGCTGCCAGCACCGCCAACACCCCCTGGTGCTTCCCGCTTTCGCTCATATGGTTCAGCCTGTCCCTATCCACAAAGTCTACAAGTGTACCGACTTTCTTCGCTTCCCGGAGTATATTCAGCACCGGCCCGTCTTGGCACCCCTTCAGCACATACAGTTTATCAATCTTTTGCCCTGCCCGGAACGCTTCCAGTACACTGTGACGTCCCTCCAGCCTGCTCTCATTCTCCAATATATACCCTCCGTCTTTCTATCTGTTGACAACAGGATCAAACTACTTCTGCCCCGTATTATGTGATGTCGTTGATATAAACTTTCAGCCCTGATATATCCTCCGTTTCATCAAGCATCTTTATCATAATATATGGCTTTTCCATCTGCCGGATGCGAATGCCCGTCCCGGTAACATCCTTAAGAAAATACCCGTCACTAAATATAACTTTACCGGTTTCTTCCTCTGCAAAATAAGCACATATCGTCTCCAGAACTTTTTGGCCATCCTCCCTGGCACAGATCACCTCTGTAACTTCGTAAACATCCTCCTCGTGGATATAAACAACCACCGCCTTTATATATCCGCCTTCCCCGAGAACAAGAACAGAGCCATTAAGTGCCTCCACCTCTTTACATAAAAGATCATAATACCCTCTGCTTCTGCGGATATACAGATCCAGATCCGACGTATAAAGCTGCGAGTTAGAAAATTCCCCCACTCTTTTTTTTCGCTGTGTATCCAGTTCAGAATATCTTTCTGTCCCATACCACTTCATCTGGTTTCCCTCGATATACGACATCATGACCTCGATCTGCTTTCGGTAATAACCTCCCCGAAAACCAAACGGCTCATAAATCTTCTCGTCTGCCGGAGATAAGAATGCCAATTTGGCGCCGGCTTCTTTTGAGTCCATAAGCCCCTGCTCCAACAATCTGGTCATATATCCCTTATGCCGGCTCTCTTCTCTCGTAGCCACACCCACGATATACGGACAGGTGCACTCTTCCCCACGGTAAATCACCGGATATGGGGTGAAAAACGCCATACTGGCCAATTCGCCATCCTCATATTTCGAATATACAATACTTTTCTTTGCCTTTTCTTTAAAATAAAAATCGACATAGGAATCCATATCACAAAATGTTCTTTTCCAAAGTTCTTTATGATCCATCCATGCAAAACTCCTTTTTCATTTTATATCAGCATACAGACCGCCTGGGAAGCGATTCCCTCACCGCTTCCTGTAAACCCTAATCCTTCTTCTGTCGTTGCCTTTATGCTGACCCTTTCTGCATCTACACAAAGCGCCCTTGCCATATTTTCACGCATTGTTTCGATATAAGGCGCCATCCTGGGTTTTTGTGCCACGATGATTGCATCCACATTACCTACCTTATATCCATTTTGTTCAAGAAGCTCTGCCACATGCTCCAGAAGCTTTATACTGGATATCCCCCGGTATCTGTCATCCGTATCCGGGAAATGCTTTCCGATATCCCCAAGGCATGCTGCTCCGAGCAGGGCATCCATAACCGCATGCACAAGGACATCCGCATCGGAATGCCCCAGAAGGCCAAGGTCATGATCAATCTTCACACCACCAAGGATCAGTTCCCTCCCCTCTGCAAGCCTGTGCACGTCATAGCCAATACCAACTCTCATATTCTCCTCATTCCTCCGATCTTGTGAAGCATATACAGAAAAAAGCCCTGAATAATCAAGGCTTGTGCAGTAGCGGGAAAGGGATTTGAACCCCCGACACCACGGGTATGAACCGTGTGCTCTTGCCAACTGAGCTATCCCGCCATATGCCATATAAATATGGCTTATATATAAAAGCTGCTGTAAAATAAGAAAAATGGGACCTATAGGGCTCGAACCTATGACCCTCTGCTTGTAAGGCAGATGCTCTCCCAGCTGAGCTAAGATCCCATTTGCTACTTATCAGCAGCGCCATTGACTATTATATTAGGACAAACCATGTTTGTCAAGCTATTTTCTGAAAATTTTTGAAAATAATTCCATAGTTCCAATTTTTATAAGAACAAGGCTGTGAAAGTCTCTGCGGCAACAACGCTCAATGTATACATGATCGTACCGGCCAGAAGCACACCTCCCACACACGCCAGGATACTGGACTTAAAATCCATATCCAGAAGGCTGGCAGCAAGCGTTCCCGTCCATGCGCCCGTACCCGGAAGCGGAATCCCTACAAATAAAAGAAGTGCGACAAAAAGTCCCCTTCCTGCCTTCTCCTGAAGCTTCTTTCCGCCCTTTTCGCCTTTTTCGAGACAGAACGTAAAGAATTTTCCAATCACCGGTTTGTCTGCCCCCCATACGAGAACCTTTCTCGCGAACAGATAAATAAACGGAACCGGCAGCATATTCCCCACCACAGCGATCACAAACGAGAGCGGCATGGATATATCATAACCTGCTGCAATATATGTGGCTGCGATCGGGATCGCCCCCCTGAGTTCGATCAATGGTACCATAGATACTAAAAATACGATTAAATACTGTAACATTTTTTATTTCCTTTCTTATGCTTCACAAATCCTGGCCTTAACCTCACCATTTTCCATAAAATCGAGGATGGCATAGGTAGGTTTGTGGCTGCTCTGCCTCGGTCTGGATATGCTTCCCGGATTTAATACGATCATCTGGGAGGACTGTTCCAGAAACGGCACATGGGTATGTCCATACATAACGATGTCTGCCTCTTTTTCCTGCGCCCAGTACTTCAATATGTCAATCCCTGCATTTACATGCTGCCTGTGCCCATGAGTCATAGCCACTGTATGACCATGCAGTTTTATCACCTGAAAATCAGGCGCATCAAATGACCAGTCGCAATTACCACGTACCATATAGGCTGGTCCCTGGACAGAATTTCTCAGCCTGTCTCCGCTATTTTCGATGTCCCCCAGAAAAAACAGGCCGTCTATCTCTTTTTGCTTTTTTATGATCTCCAGCATCCTCTCATCCCAGCCATGGGAATCACTGAACACAATATATTTAGCCATCGTTATTCCACCACCTGCTTCTCGAGTTTTTCTACCATTTTTCTCAAGGCGATCCCCCGGTGGCTGATCCGGTTTTTTTCTTCCGGTTCCATCTCCCCGGTCGTGCATCCCCGTTCCGGCAGATAGAAAATGGGATCATAACCAAATCCATTCGTCCCTTTTGGCTCTCTGGCGAGCACTCCTTCGATGACGCCTTTTGTCGTTTCCACTCTTCCATCCGGATAAGCACAGGCGATCGCACACACGAACCTCGCTGCCCGCTCATGATCCTCTGCCTTCTCACAACGTCTGAGTATCTCTGCATTTTTTATGTCGTAAGAAGTATCCTCACCGAGATATCTGGCCGAATATATCCCCGGCTCGCCATCCAGATAATCCACTTCAAATCCGGAATCATCTGCAAGAACCATCTCATGGGTCTCCTCACAGATCGCCCTTGCCTTGATGATCGCATTTTCTTCAAATGTCTTTCCATCTTCGACGATATCTGTATGTATATCCAGATCTTTCAAAGAATATACGTCATACCCATCTCCAAGAATCTGCTTTATCTCATTTACCTTTCCCTGATTATTCGTCGCAAATATAAGTTTTTTCGCCATAACTTTCCTCCAACGCCCGCATAGACACATCCGGGTGTCCGGGCCGGGCTGCAAATGCACCGCCTCACAGATACTTTATCAGTATAAGCGTAAACGCTGAAAATAGCAAGCGGAATGTACGGGATCATTTTCCTTGGAATTCTATTCCCTGGGAATTTTATTCCCTGTCATCCTCTTGAGGGTCTTGGTGGTTTTACCCCCATGTACTGGTACAGATAGGTTTTCATCATCCCATTATAGATTTTTCTATTCTTGGTCGCCTTTTTCCCGATCGCTTTCTGGGCATTCTCATAACCGCTGAGTAAGAAAAAGGACCACGTCTCATTTTCATTTATGATATTTCCGATCGTCCGGTAAAGAATTTCCATCTCGTCTTTTGTGGACAGCCTTTCCCCATATGGCGGATTGGATATGACAAAACCATATTTTTTCGGTGAACTGAAATTAATGATATCCCGCTGCTGAAAATGAATATGCTTGTCCACCCCGGCAAGAGCAGCATTTGCCCTCGCCATCTTCAATGCGTCACCATCAATATCATAGCCCTGTATATTTATCTCTGCATCATGGTTTATAAGATCCTCCGCCTCCTCAGCCACCTCATACCACTCCTTTTGGGGAATCAGGTTTAACCATTTTTCTGATATAAAATCACGGTTCAGACCCGGAGCGATGTTTTTAGCGATCATCGCCGCTTCGATCGGAATCGTCCCGCTCCCGCAGAACGGGTCTATCAACATTCTCTCTCCCTTCCACGGAGAGAGAAGAAGGATCGCCGCTGCAAGCGTCTCGGTAAGCGGCGCCGGCGCCGTATATTTACGGTAGCCCCTTTTATGAAGGGATACTCCTGTCGTGTCAAGTCCCACAGTCACCACATCTTTTAAAATGCTGATCCTCAGTGGGTATTCTGCCCCGTTTTCTTCAAACCAGTCCGTATGATAGACGCCTTTCAGGCTCTCGACCATCGCCTTTTTTACGATTCTCTGTATATCAGAGGGGCTGAAAAGCTTACTGTTCACGGACGAGGCCTTTGCGACCCAGAATTTTCCGTCTTTTGGTATGAATTCATCCCACCGGACCGCTTTTACATTCTCAAACAATTCATCAAATGTCTGCGCCTTAAACTCTGCCACCTTCAGCAGTATTCTTTCCGTCGTCCTCAAAAACAAATTTGCCCGGCATATCCCTTCTGCATCACCTACAAATGTCACCTTTCCATTGTCCACCGCAGATACCTCATACCCCAGATCCGTAATTTCTCTTTTCAGAACCGCTTCCATCCCAAAATGACATGGTGCGATCAGCTCATACGTTTTATTTTTCATTCCGTGCTGCTTTTCCTTTCTGTTTCCACACTTCGTACCCCTGATATCCTCCGGCTATGCTGATCGCATAGTATCCCC
Source organism: Lachnospiraceae bacterium (assembly GCA_021770615.1). The sequence goes on from JAETQR010000002.1 coordinate 10,574, forward strand.
GCTTATTCATTTCTTTCGCCGCATACATGCTCTGATTTCCTCTGTCACAATAAAACACCACCGTATCATAACGGTGAGTCCATGTTTCCTTCTCCACCTGCCACCGCTCATATGGTATATTTTTTGCGCCTGGTATATGCCCTTCTTCATACTCCTCTTCGTCCCGTAGATCTATGAGAATGGTTCCCGGCCTCTTCATGTACTGATCCAGGTCCCGAATCGGTATAATAGAAAAACTCATGCTTATCACGTTCTTTTTTATTACATTATATGACCTGTTTATGTAAAATGTGACATCAAACAGGCATGCAAACTACCGTCAGGTTAGCCGGGTACCCCTTCATGCCGGGGCTGGTGCCGTTGAGTTATGTAAGAATCAAGCCGCCCCCAAACGGTGACGGCCTGATGTGCTCGTTTCAAACTACTTCGTGCTGTTCTGAGAATCATTGGCATTCTTACTCGTGTTCTTGCTAGCATTTTTGCTTGTATTCTTCGTGCTGTTTTTGCTGCTGTTGTTTGAAGAATTCCGGCAGTTCGAACAGTTTGACCTCGTGCTGTTCTTAGAACTGTCATTTGAGTTATTCTTGCTGCTGTTCTCATTGTAGTCATCTAAAAAATTCTTTGCCATTTGTAATTCCTCCTGTCTGATAACATTTTACGTTACAGGATTAGTATGGCATCGAAACCGATCGTTATACAACTCAAGCTTTTCCAACAGAGCCAAATAATTCCATTTTTTCTTTTACAGTCGCTTTGATCGCATCTGCTCCCGGAGCAAGAAGTTTACGGGGATCAAATCCTTTTCCTTCAAGATCTTTCCCTGCCTCTATGTATTTGCGCGTCGCATCTGCGAAAGAAAGCTGACACTCTGTATTTACGTTAATCTTTGACACACCAAGACTGATCGCTTTCTGGATCATATCTTCCGGAATTCCTGTCCCGCCATGAAGTACGAGCGGCATCTCACCGGTAAGCTTCTGAACAGCATCCAATGTTTCAAAACTGAGGCCTGCCCAATTTTCCGGATATTTCCCATGGATATTTCCGATTCCTGCCGCGAGCATTGTAACACCCAGGTCTGCGATCATTTTACATTCCTGCGGATCTGCACACTCACCAGCACCTACTACTCCATCCTCTTCACCGCCGATGGAACCTACCTCTGCCTCGATCGACATTCCCTTGTCGTTGCATATCGCCACAAGCTCTTTCGTCTTTGCCACGTTCTCTTCGATCGGATAATGGGAACCATCAAACATGATCGATGAAAATCCTGCCTCGATACATGCCTTTGCTCCCTCATAGCTGCCGTGATCAAGATGAAGGGCAACCGGAACGGTAATGTTAAGCTCTTCAAGCATTCCATTTACCATACCTACAACCGTCTTATAACCGCACATATACTTTCCTGCACCCTCAGACACACCGAGGATAACCGGCGAACGGAGCTCCTCTGCGGTCAAAAGGATCGACTTTGTCCACTCTAAGTTATTGATATTAAACTGCCCTACTGCGTATTTCCCTGCTTTTGCTTTTGTAAGCATCTCTTTTGCTGAAACTAACATTTACTGATACCTCCATTTTCTTTTTTCTATGATAACTGTACGTATAACAGGCTTCCTTAACCTCTTCCGCAACAGTGTTTATACTTCTTCCCGCTGCCACACGGGCACGGATCATTCCGTCCTACCTTAGGTCCCTCATTCCGTATCGTACCGGAAGCTTTCTGCTTGCGGTACAGCTCCTTCTGACGTTCCTTTGTGAGAATAACATCCCACTGCGGAAGCGTATAGAGCCACTCGGCATTGCAGGCTACCATATTATAATAAAGTTTTTCACAATCAATCTCGATTTTTACAACGGTATCTTTTTCCATCGTATCGATCGGATTCTGCTCTTTCAAACTGTCATTGATCCCATCAAGAAATCCTACCATCATGGAAAGCGGCACCTGATATTTTTCTGCCAGTTCCTCTACCGTTCCCTCAACGATCTCCTCCGGTTTCTCAAGAAGCTGCTCATAAATGCCCTTTTCCAGTTGAAAATAGTTATTCCAGAGCTCCTCACCCTTTTTTGAATTCTGCATCTCTTCCCCGTATGCATAATCACGCCATTCCTGTAATAGTGCCATCTCTTGTTTCCTCCCCGGTTCTTGTTCTTGATTTTTGTATTTTTATCCCTAAAGTATAGAACTTATTTTATCATACTTTCTATGCACAGGCAATCCCTGTTTTCCGTCATTTCAGATAGGCATCGATTCCATCTGCGATCCCTTTTACCATTTTTTTCTGATATGACGCCGTAGACATTTTCCGATCCTCTGCCGGATTACTCATAAATCCCATCTCAATAATAGTTACCGGCACTGTACACCAGTTTATCCCTGTCATCGTATCCGTATACATAACTCCTCTGTTTTTTGCGCCTGTGGCCTGACAAAATTTCTGGATGACCTTCTGGGACAATTTCCTGCTCTCTTTTCGTATTTTTGCACTCAGATATTTATTGCTGTTTGTCGGCCCCATGGAAAGAGCTCCGTTAATGGAAGAATCCGAGGCAGAATTTGCATGGATCCGGATAAAAGCATCTGCTTTCGCCTCATTTGCGATCTGGGCACGTTTGACATTGGATATATTCACATTGTGTTTTGTACGTATCATCACGACCTCATAGCCCCGGCTTTTAAGCTCTTTTTGTAATTTTTTTGCCACCTGGAGATTTAATTTATACTCAGGAACTCTGGTCGCACTGCCAGATGTCCCCGACGTTACCTTTGCCTTTTTCACAGACGATCCCGGGCCGTTTGGCTCAGTCGAGCTGTTCCCCTTCAACTGATGCCCCGCATCGATCGCAACAACTTTCTTTTTCCCCGCCGCTTCTGCCTCCTTCGCTGTCCCTAGCAAAGAAACACCAAGCGCTATCATAAACACCATACATAAAACTTTTTTCATTCCTGATCTTAACCTCAATTTAGAATCCCCCTTACAAGAACGTTCTTATTCAAAAAAAGAATGCTTTCATGTGCGAGCATAAAAGCATTCCCTTAACTGTCAATGCGGAGTATGGGACTTGAACCCACACGTCTCAGAGACACATGATCCTTAGTCATGCCTGTCTGCCAATTCCAGCAACTCCGCATGCAATGAAACACTGCTTGACTATAATACCAAATTTTTTTTGTGTTGTCAAATATTTTTTTCTTTTTGTGTTTGTAAAAAGAAAGACGATGCTGGCTCCAACAGTATCTGAGCGCACCAGAGATTTTCACTCGTTTGCTACTTTTTACAAATAAAATTATCCACCAGATCAATAAGAAGCCTTGCCGTCTGAATCTGACTTTTCGTTTCCTCTTTACCTGCTATATAAAAATCATCATAATCACTCGCATGTCTGACCTTTGCCGCTTTTGATATACTTCTTCCTATTTCTTTAGGAAATATACCAGTATGAACATAATTTTTATTAAAATACCCAATCGTATCTTTATGTTTTTTAAAAGCAATTGGTTCTAAACATAATACCGCTGTCAATGAATAATAAATCGAATAATATGCCCTGTTATTTGCCGCCTTTAACTTATCATTATTAAAAAGAAGTTCCGCAGTACTAAATTCCTCTTTGGCCCTCTCTAATTTATACTTTGCCAAATCCCTTCCATAAAACTCCTGCTTCATACCGCCACCCCGTCTTTTTCAATATCCATAAAGAAAGGATATACTTTCTTCCACTGATCGTAAATCTGTATACTTTGAACAGCGGGATTTATCACTATTTCATACCGCATTTCAAAATCATATGTGATATCATAAATTTTGTCTGCATAGGCGCTTACCTCTTCCGGTTGTATCTCCGCCAGTATCATGATATCTATATCTGATTCCTGTGTAAAATCTCCTCTGGCATAAGAACCATACAAAATTATTCTTTTTAACCGCTTATCTAAAATCTGCGTAACAGCCTCCCGGTATTTCTCCAATAAACGAGATAAATCACTTGACATTTTATATCACCACCTTTTGAATATTGTATCATATTCCTTTTTGAATATCCATAATTTCCTTTTCGTTTGTGTTCAGAATGAGAATACTGATGTCGATTCCATATTTCCGGAGAGCGGATTTTCACGCATGGGCGCTTACGCTCAATAAATACGCAACGGTATGGGTGCGCAAAAGTGCAAAAACACGCACTGTATACGCGCACCTCATACCGGCGCATTTATAACCCATGCTTTGAAAATCCGCTCTCCGGAAATACTACAATCGACAAATCAGTCTTCTTTGCCTCTGATACGAAAGGACGATTTACAGCAGGTGATCCAGCGGCACCTTTCCAGGCTTGCAGTATTTCAGAAAGAAAGGCTCTCAGCGCATGGAGTTGTAAGTACGCTGGTAAGAGGCGCGGGGATGTGCATACTTTGCACATCCCCACGCCCTTACCACTGCGTAACTTACATAGCGCAAGCGCTCCATGCACGAGAGCCTTTCTTTCTTACCTTGCATACTCCCCCACAAACCACGTCAAAAGCTCCGTATTCTCTCTGGTGATCTTTTTTAATTGGGAGTGCGGAAGCGGGCACATGACAGACCCTGTCTCTACTGTCACATTCGGAATCTTTTTATTATAGATCAGCCAGTCACCAAAGCCCCCATTGGGATCCGTACTGATGGATTTCGGCATCAGACGGTATCTGGTAAACGAATTCACTTTTGCGGCAAGCTGTCTCTGCCTTTCATACAGAGCAGGCGTCCCCTCTACATTATAATTCCAGTAAAGGATACTCCCGGTCGAGTGGTAATTTAATGCCCCCCTGACACCAGACAGGCTGTTGATAAAGGACATCATGACCTTTGTTTCTTTTTCTGACGCTGCTTTTTTCCCGGGATAAGAACTCCCATCCGGTTTCTTGGATTTATTATCCTGATTCCATCCTCCCGGAAAATTAAAGTTCAGATTAACCCCCCTCGCATTTGCTTTCCATGTACGGGCGGAAGCCTTCGTTTTCTGACATAATTTCCTCAACTTCTCAGAACGGATCGCATCAAAACCATACTGGGAGATTGTAACTCCATCCGGATTGATCATCGGCACAACATAAAGGCACGTACTCTTTAGTGTCCCCTTATACTCTGTATACTGACGAAGTATTTCCTCACATTTGTGTACGATCATAAGCGGATTCATCCACTCTCTTGCATGAATCCCTGCATCGATCACAATTTTCTTTCCCGCAGACGGATTCCCTACACGCAGGCACCAGATCGTCCTTCCATCTTCACTGCTTCCGAGGCTTTTCAGCGAAGCCTTCCCTCTGTATTTCCATGCAATATTTTTCAAATCCCTTGTCAAATCCTCATAGCTGTAAATACGATCCTTCTCATTTACGATCCATGGCTCCTCCTTCACGGTAACTCTCGCCTTGACAATATTACGACTCGACTTTTTCACCTGTGCAAGTATAACCGCTGTTCCTTTTTTTCTGGCAGTGACCACCCCGTTTTTATTTACTTTAGCCACCTTGGGATTTGAGGAGACAAAACGGATATTTTTATATGGATAATTATATTTCAATCTCGTACTTTTTCCCTGATAAACCACCTGCGAGGACGGGCTTTTGGTATAGAGCCCGGGGGCAAAATACACATACACATAAATCCTCTCTCCCGTGTCCTTTGCTGTGATCTGAACGATCGCATACTGTTTTTTATCTCTGGCCTTGTCAGTACAGGTTATTGTACCATTTGCAGATACTTTGATCTTCCCCGATGAAATATCTTTTTTGCTGACTCCTCCTGTTATTTTAAATGTAGAACGTTTTGTAGGAAGAAGCCTGACCGGGTCAGACACATAAGTATTGATGTGGTATAATTTCCCCTTTTTTACCTTTCCATACCGGATTCCCTTTTGTCCCCCGGAAAAAAAACGTGCCCCTTTGTTTTTGATCGTCAGAGGAGCTTCTTTCTTTCTGCTTTCCGGTTGATCCGTCTGCATTGGCTGCTGTAAGAATGCCGGAACCTGCGTCTGCAAAGGGTTTCCTGTCTGTCCCGGATCCTGCAGAACGCCAGAAGCTCCTCCCGACACAGCTGCCCCCGTCATCCCGGATATCCTTGCTGAATCATCCTGCATCTTCCCATCGGCTTCCACGCAGACAACATAAAATAAACTGAAACAGATAAGAACAACACTAATACATTTTTTCTTCAATGTAACCAATCCCCCCACATTTCTATATATATGTCCTTAATATCCTCATTATCCCAAAAAGGGTACCTCTCGATCCGGAAGTACCCTTTTTCAATCTTGTTTAATTATAATACAAATTCATGTCAAAATTATGCAAGCTTACTCTTGGCAACATCTACCAGCGTCGCAAACCCTTCCGGATCGCTGATCGCCATTTCGGAAAGCATCTTACGGTTTACATCAACCTCTGCAAGCTTCAAGCCATACATAAACCTGCTGTAAGAAAGCCCATTGATACGTGCTGCGGCATTAATACGTGCGATCCAAAGACGTCTGAACTGTCTTTTTCTCTGCTTCCTGCCTGTATAAGAAGTCTCAAGTGCACGCATAACAGACTGTTTCGCTACGCGGTACTGTTTGGATCTTGCTCCTCTGTATCCCTTTGCTAATTTCAAAACTCTTTTATGTTTTTTCTTTGCGTTTAAACCGCCTTTAATTCTAGCCATTTGTCATTTCCCTCCTTTGATAAACCATCAGCTGTATGGCATGATCTTTTTCATCGTCTTTACATTCGTAGCATCCACTTCTGTCTGCTTTCTGAGATTTCTTTTTCTCTTTGTCGTCTTCTTTGTCAGAATATGGCTTTTATTTGCTTTATTCCGAATCAGTTTTCCGGTTCCGGTTACTTTGAATCGCTTTGCAGCGGCTCTTTTTGTTTTCATTTTCTGATTTGCCATGATTATTTCCTCCGTTTATATTTTGATAGACTTCAGATCTCTATCCCTACTTTGTGGCTGTTAAAAACATGATCATGCTTCTTCCTTCCATTTTAGCTTCTTTGTCAATCGCTGCGACATCCTCGAGTTTCTCAAAAAATGTGTTCAGCACTTCACGCCCCACATCTTTATGAGCCATCTCACGACCACGAAAACGAAGCGTCACTTTAACCTTGTCACCCTTGGACAGGAATTTGCGAGCCTGATTTGCTTTTGTATTCAGATCATTGGTATCAATGTTGGGAGACAAACGAATCTCCTTCACATCGATCGTTTTCTGTTTCTTTCTGGCCTCTTTTTCCTTCCTCGCCTGCTCGTAACGGTATTTGCCATAGTCGATGATCTTACACACCGGCGGCTTTGCCGTAGGAGCAATCTTCACCAGATCAAGATTGGCATCCTTTGCCTTAAAGTAAGCCTCTTTGGCTGACATAATCCCAAGCTGTTCCCCGTCTGGGCCGATCACACGAACTTCCCTGTCGCGGATCTGCTCATTAATCATTAAATCGCTGATAACTCGCACCTCCAAAATGAAATAAAAAAAGATAACTGTTTTTAAAGCCAGCTATCCACAAAAATTCACGATTCCCCACTACGGGAAATCTCCTATTCCATAAAAAATGGCTGACCATTGACGTGTGATAACAAAGATTCCTTATCGGATATTCCTCGTTATACGGCAAGGTGAGAGTGGATAACTCTGCTTTTTGCACCTTTGCCATCTTATCACACATCCGGTCAGCCTGTCAAGTGTTTTTTCACTCCAACTTCATACATCCAACTTCATACAATGGTTAGTTAGACTTCGTATAATGACAGTTCACCCATTCCTGCTCGTTTTTAATCAGAGTAATATGATAGTCTTCGATTCCTTTTACAATCCTTCCTTCCGCTTTATAACCGCCCTCCGAAAGATAATACAAATTATCCTTGCCCGCACTGGCTATCGTAGTAAACTCATCCCCGCCGTATTCTGCCTCAGCAATCCCTTTCTCTGTCGCTATTATGATACTGTTTCCCTTTGTTCCCAGGGCAATCCCCGCGAGTTCTCCTTCTTTGTATGGCACACCAGCATCCAGCACATACCCGTTTTGCCCGCTCTCATCGAACACCTTTACCTCGATCCTTCCACTATCCTGATTCGCCTCTGCCCAGCACACAAAATCATCCCCTGACTCGATCCTCGTAAATGCGCTCTTTGGGACTTTGATCTCAGCCACTTCCTCTCCGGTAGAACCACTATACACAGCAGAAATGCCGCCATAATTATAGATAAGATAATTCCCATCGGCAAACACCACATAATCATTAAAAACAAGCCCCTTTTCATATCCTGTTTCAGAATCATCCGGAAACACCTTATCCCAGTCCTCCGATGGGACTTTTAAGTCAGTCACCTCACCTGTCTCCTCATTTACCCGGAAAAAGTACTGCGCAGTGAGATACAGATTATCCTCATCAAAGGCCTCTTCATAGTATTTATCAGGAAACTCATGGATCACAAGATACAAAAAGCCATCCGGGCCATAAAATCCATCTGCCAGTTCCAGCTTTTTGCCTTTCAATAATTTCTCACATTCCTTTTCCCACGTTATCTCTGCCTTCTGCCACTCACCATCCACAAATTCTACTTTGACCCAGGAGTCAATACTTCTTTTTCCATTTTCACCAAATGCATACAATGTGCCAAACTGCACAAGCTTTCCTTCCGGATCCACCGTCGTGTTCTGCAAGTTGACAGTTGTATCCACATCTTTCCCCCAGTCGATCTTCTCTTCCGGCATCGTCTGCTCCACATAGACAGCTTCTTCCTCTTTTTCCGGCTGCGGTTTTGCTGTCTCTTCCGGCACAGATGAAATCCCACACCCGCAAAGAGCCACTGCTAAAACTGCCAGCGCTGTTATGATTTTTGTCGGTTTTTTATATTTCATGACACCACGTATCCTTTCATTCACTGCCCCCGCTCCAAATGCGGCATTGGAACATAGGATATGATTTTCACCACTCGCCATCGCCAAAAGAAGATACGAATACCTCTTTTTGGCTTTGTTCCCTAACTTCCGGACAACTGCCTCATCGCAGGAAACCTCCATATCCCTCATCATGAGCCGGTATGCCACCCACACTAACGGGTTAAACCACAATATCGAGAGCACAAGAAATACAAACGGTTTTACCCTGTAATCCCGACGTTTTATATGAGTCCTCTCATGAACAAGAATACATTCCAGATCCGCCTCGCTCATTCCCTTTGGTACATATATTTTAGGGGAAATAATACCACCCACAAACGAACTGCATACATAGGGATGTTCATACACGTTTTCAAACAAAGGGACCGCATGACGGAACATTTTTTGGTTCATCCGGAGGGAGCAGACCAGATAAAGAACACAAAACAATACCCCGGCAAGCCAGATCATAAAAATGATGTCACCGGCACCGACTATCCTGCTTCCTTTTTCCACTGCGCTCGCTACATTTCCCTGTGAATTCTGTAACGCACTGGCCTGTCCGCTTCCTGATGTCATCCCAGAGACCGTTCCCGACAGCGTTTCCTCCGTCCCTGCTTTTCCTGCATCGCTCTGTTTCTCCAGCAGAACTTTTCCCGTTTTCAGGCGGTAGGCATTCTGAATGCCCCCATATTTCCCGTCTTCTGTCAGCTTCGCCAACCGTTTACTAAGCTGCTCCGGCCGGATACTCTGTCTGGTCTGTGCCACCGTCTGTCCGACACGCTCCGGAAACAATTCGTAGATTCCACTCACAGAAAACGGACAGATCATCCTGACCACCATAAAAAGCCATAGCAGATACATCCCGATCCTTGGCAGGCGTTTCATAAACGGACGGATCAGAAGAAAGAACACGATCACTGCTGATACAGACAGGCAAAGTCCCCATAGGTAATCCAGTACGGTATGCTCTGAAATGATCTTCACTGCGTTTCCGATCCATTCTCTCATTTACTCACACTCCTCGATAAACTTTTTGAGTTCTTCGATCTGGGCCCGGCTCAGTTTCGATTTATCCGCAAAAGCAGTGACAAACCGTGCGATTGAACCGTCAAACCGGTCATTGACGATCTTATTGCTCTCCTGCGCCAGATACTCGTCATAGGTAATGACCGCAGACACGACCGCATCCTCATTTTTAAAAATCCCCGCCTGGCACAAATTCCGAAGTACGGTATACGTCGTCGGCTTTTTCCAGCCGAGCTTCTCGCTGCAAAGCCTGACAAGCTCTCCGGAGCGTACCGGCTCATTTTCCCATACGATACGCGCAAACGCCATTTCACTTTCTGATAACATATTGTCTCTCATTTTCTATCCCGCCTTTCTTGTTCTTTTCTGCTTCGCTTTTCTTGTTTTTTTCTGCTTCACTGGTCTTCTCCCGTTTGTTACTATAATAACACCACATGCCTTCTCCCGTATTGCTATTCTCAACATACAGGTAATAATCCTGTTCTTCTCCCTTAAACATACGGCTTATCGGTTCATAATTCCCCGGTGCAAGATAATACAGATTGTCCGTCTCATATCCGGCTATATGCTGGAACTCATCTTCCCCGTATTCTGCTTCAAAAATACCTTCCTCCGTAGCCATAAGGATCGTACTTCCCTTCGCACCGAGCGTGATATATGGCCGTTTTTCCCCGCCGCTATACTCTACTCCGGTGTCAAACACATATGTTTCCTTCAATGTTTCGTCACACACATGTACCTCTATTTGTTTTGTCTGCTGGTTGTGTTCCCACCAGCAGATGAAATCATCACCGGTCAATATCATTCCGATTGATTGTTTATGATCCGGTGACCAAACCTCCATCTTCTCCCCGGTAACTCCATTGTAAACCCATCGTCCATCGAAGGCAATATAGTTTCCATCCGCAAAGATACCATAAGAGTTTGTCAGGATACCTTCCTGATCTGTATCCATGGCTTCTTTCAAGGGAGTCTGGGGCACATTAAGTTCTGTATACTCTCCTGTCTCCTCATTTATCCGGTAAAGAAACTGTTTGATCAGATAATAATCGTCTACGTTTTGTTCCTGGGCTTTTTCTGACTTTTTGAAAAACTCCTGCTCTGACATCGACATCTGCCCGACAGCCACATACAGGAAGCCATCAGCTCCATAAAATACATCAGAAATTTCTGCATTTTTCTTTTTTCCCAGAACCTTTTTATCCCATTTTACTTCTTCTGTCTGCCACTCACCATCCTGAAGCAGCGCTTTGACCATACAAATATACCCGGATTCTTCTGTATCCACTTCACAAAAACTAAACATATTTCCCTGTGCATCCAACGCATTTGCAATAACACCGACCATTGCTTCCCCGCCTTCAGGGACATATTTGTTCCAATTTTCCTCTATCGCCGGCACCGTCTGTTCCACATAGACCGCTTCTTTTTCTTTTGGAATCGTCGTACTTCCTGTCCCTGCTTCCCCCGCATCCGGTGTTGAGGATATGCCGCATCCACACAGTACGACGGCCAGAGCTGCCAGCATGGTTACGATTTTGGTAGGCTTTTTATATTTCATCACAGTATGTATCCTTTCATTGACTGCTCCCGCTCCGAATGCCGTATTGGGACAGAGGATTCCGTTTTCACCGCTTGCCATCGCTAAAAGCAGATAGGAATACCGTTTTCTGGCACTGCTTCCGAGTTTCCGCACGACCATCTCATCACAGGAGATTTCCATATCCCTCATCATAAGCCGGTATGCGGCCCACACCAGCGGATTAAACCACAAAAGTGAAAATACAAGAAATGCAAGTGGCTTGATCCGGTAATCCTGACGCCGGATATGTGTTTTTTCATGGAGCAGAATACATTCCATATCCTCCCCACGGATCCCTTTTGGAACATAAATCTTCGGGGAAATGATCCCTCCCACAAAAGAACTGCAGGCATAGGGATGTTCATATACATTGTTAAATAAATGCATCGCATGGCGGAACATCTTCCGGTTCATAAGCAGGGAACAAATCAGATAGAGAACACAGAACAGAACTCCCGTAAGCCAGACAACGATAATGACTACCGCCGTCCAGTCCTTCTCTTCCCCTTCCACATCCACAAAAATGTGTCCGTTTTCCTGGCTATAGTCCACACTGGATTTTTCTTCCTGTTGTCCTGCCTGCACCACAGCGTCTGCTGTCTTCCCGGCAGTGTTTTTTTCCATTCCCTTGGGTACGCTTACACTTTCGTTCGCATTGCCCGGACTTCCCATCTTACTGCCCTCCGGCTTCAAGCGATATGAATTTTTGATCCCCCCGATGTGTTCTTCCGCCAATGTATGCGTCAGCCGGCTGCTGATCGTCTCCGGCATTACGCTGTGTCTGGTCTGCGCCACTGTTTTTCCCACATATTCCGGAAATAATCCGTATATCCCGTTCACGGAAAACGGGCATACCATCCGGACCACCACGAAGATCCATAAGAGATACATGGCAATCCTTGGCAGGCGTTTCATCAACGGACGGATCAAAAGCAAAAATAGGATCATCACTGATGCCGACAGACACAGCTCCCAGATATAACCCAGCAAAACATGTTCTGAAATAACAGCTGCGATATTCCCGATCCACTCTTTCATCTGATCACACTCCTCTCCAACATCTCTCTCCGCATATCGGTTTATCGATGATAAACCACTTCCTGTTTATAAGTTTATCATCTATAAACCACATTGTCAACCAGAAAAATCTGTGATATGATGTTTTTTCAGAGTATAGGTCAGAAAGGCAGGTGGTACATTTGGTAAACAGCATATTCTATCGGCTCGGAATCATTCTTTTTATTGCAGCTTCCGCTGCTGCCATTTTGCAAAATACCGGTGCGATCGATCTCACCACATTTTTATACCCCTGTCTGTTCCATCAGTTATCCGGCCTGTACTGCCCGGGATGCGGCGGCACACGAGCGGTAAAAGCCCTTTTGGAGGGACATTTTATCTCTTGTTTTTTGTATCATCCATTTGTCTTTTATTGTTTTATCCTGTATCTTCTGTTCATGGGCAGCCATACGCTCGAGCGTATACAGAAAAAGGTGCGCCTGAAAACCGCGCACCTCTCAAGTTTGCCTATTGGCAAACTTGCTTCGCATATGAAGAACTTTCCTAATAAACCCCAAAAATCCCCCCACAAAAAACCTCTTGTGAGGGGAATGGATTTTAAAGTTACCTATGTCTATATTGGAATCCTTGTCATTCTCATCCAGTGGATGATAAAAAATATTACCTTGCTGCTCTGAAATAACTGCTGATATCCACTTTGAAAAACTGCTGCAACCACTGCTGCAGGGCCTCTTCATCATTCGGATCGATCTTATTTAACTGATTCCACGTCTCTGCATTGACATTTGACCAATCGATCATCATAGCGACCGAGATCAGAATATACATTCCAAGGAGTATGCCGATCCCGTTCAGGATCACGCCGATGATACCAAATGTTTTTCCCGAACCGGTGCCCGTTATGATACATATGATCGAAAGAATGACTCCAATCGCCCCGAATATAAGTCCCAATCCCAGACAAGAGCAACAAAGGATTGACAAACCGCCTAAAATCATCGAGACGATCCCCATGCCCTTTCTTGCATCCAGATCAATATAGTTATTTTCCTCTGTATATATATTTTCTTCCATACGAATTCTCCGTTTCTGAGCGACTTGTCGCGAAGAGGCGATGAGAAAACTGCGAATGCAGTTTCTCATCTGCCATCAGAGCTATTTGTTTTCGCTCAGAAACAAATAGCCGTGTGAAAAATAAGCTATCAAGCTTATTTTTCACACTAATCCTCCATTTCTACCTGATGCGTTACCCCTGCCCCAAAATACTTTTTACTGCCATCAGAACTGTATCCGTGCCGTCAGGCCCGCCGCCCGGCATGCCGTCCCCTGATGCAGACATGATCATGATCGTAAGCACAGCGATCACGACCCCAAGAGCAAGACCCACGCCGCCAACTACAATACCAGCCACCGCCAGATCCTGCTGTTTCTTACTTCCATCCCGCAGTGCAAGCACACCGAGGACAATGCCGATCACCGCACACAGTATCGCCAGATACCATATACAGCAGTTTATAACGGATATGCACGACACGATCAGCGACGCGACTGCTTTTCCATTTAATCTGTTTCCTGTCTCCATGCTTTTCCTCCATCTGCGCACATCTTATTACTTATTTCCTGCTTTCCGGGAATCCTGTTCCTCTGCCTCGATCTGGCGGATTTCCTTTGTCCGGATCTCCTCCGTGATCTCTTTAATAAACGCCTCCAATGATACCTGCCCTTCATCCCCTTTATAGCGGCTTCTGAGCGATACCACATTCTCTTCCTGCTCCTTTTGTCCCACGATGAGCATATAAGGAACTTTCTTAAGCCTTGCCTCCCGGATCTTAAATCCAATCTTTTCTGAGCGGTTATCAACGGTCACATCTACGCCATTCCCAGCCAGTTCAGCCCTGACTTTTTCCGCATAATCCGCATATTTCTCTGAAATCGGAAGAACGCGTACCTGCTCCGGGCAAAGCCATGTCGGGAACAGCCCCGCATATTTTTCAATGAGCCACGCCAGTGTTCTCTCATAACATCCGATTGAAGTCCTGTGGATGATATATGGGCGGACTTTATCTCCGTTTTCATCAATGTAATACATATCGAACTGCTCGGCAAGAAGTGCATCCCACTGAATGGTTATCATCGTATCTTCTTTTCCGTATACATTCTTTGCGTTGATATCGACTTTCGGCCCGTAAAAAGCCGCCTCGCCCACATCTTCTGTGAACGGTATGCCCAATTCCTCCAGAACCGTCCGGATGTGCTGCTCTGTCTCTTCCCACACTTTAGGTTCTCCGATATATTTCTCCGGATTTTCCGGATCCCATTTGGACAAGTGATAGGTCACATCCTCTTCCAGACCGAGCGTCTGAAGGCAATACTGCGCCAGAGCAATACAGTCCTTAAATTCCTGAACCATCTGGTCCGGACGGACGATCAGGTGTCCCTCGGAAATCGTAAACTGCCTCACCCTTGTCAGACCGTGCATTTCCCCGGATTCCTCATTTCTAAAAAGTGTAGAGGTTTCCCCATAACGGAACGGAAGATCACGGTATGATCTCTGGCTCGACTTATATACATAATATTGGAACGGGCAGGTCATCGGACGAAGTGCAAATACTTCTTTGTCTTTGTCCTCATCCCCGAGGACAAACATGCCCTCTTTGTAGTGATCCCAATGCCCGGAGATCTTATACAGATCAGACTTTGCCATGAGAGGTGTCTTCGTGCGGACATAACCTCTCCGTTCCTCCTCGTCCTCGATCCAGCGTTGGAGCTTCTGGATCATCTTCACGCCATTTGGCATAATGAGTGGCAGCCCCTGGCCGATAACATCGACCGTCGTAAAGAGTTCCATCTCACGCCCGAGCTTATTGTGATCCCGTTTTTTGATATCTGCCAGATGCTCCATATAGGCATCCAGATCTGCTTTCTTCGTATATGCCGTTCCATACACACGGGTGAGCATCTTATTTTTTTCATTTCCTCTCCAGTAAGCGCCCGAAGATGAAATAAGCTTCATTGCCTTCAGTGGCTTTGTCGTCATAAGATGCGGCCCGGCACACAGATCGACATATTCTCCCTGCTGATAAAAGGAAATTTCGGCATCCTCCGGAAGATCCCTGATCAACTCTACTTTATAAGGCTCATCTCGTTTCTCCATGAACTCGATCGCTTCCTGTCTCGGCAGGGTAAATCGCTCAAGAGCTGCTCCCTCCTTGACAATCTTCTTCATTTCCTTTTCAATCTGATCTAACGATTCCCGATCCAGCGATTCCATATCAAAATCATAATAAAACCCGTCTGCGATCGAAGGGCCGATCGCACATTTCGCATCAGGATACAGTCTCTTGATCGCCTGTGCCAGCACATGGGACGCCGTATGGCGGTATGCCGCCTTTCCCTCCTCACTGTCAAATGTCAGTATATTCAGTTCGTGTTCTCCCTCGTCCACAACAGTCCTAAGATCCACAACCTCTCCATCCAGTTCAGCGACACATGCCACCCGGGCCAGCCCCTCACTGATATCTTTTGCGATATCGATCACTGCCATCGGCTCTGCATATTGTTTTACCGAACCATCCTTAAGCACAATCTTCATTTCTGCACCGTCCTCTCTGAAAAAATTTACTATAAGAAAAATCCCGTCCCTATAAACACTAATCGTTTACAGGGACGGGATATTATACTCAAAATATTCCCGCGGTTCCACCCTAATTGGCATCCACTCACATATTTCTTTTTAGAAGAAAATATGCTCCTGCAGATACCCGGCTTCATTTTGACGATAACGGAGTCACCGGACCGGATGAGGGCCACTCAGAGGTAGTTTTCAAATGTTTCCCATGCAGGTGCTTCCAGCCTGATACATCAGGATAAATCCCTCTGCATTCTGGCACCTTTCTCTGTCATGTTATCGCATTTTACTCGTCTCTTCAACGTGTTAAAGATTATTATACGCATTGAATCTGTAAATGTCAATGAAATTTTAAAAAGAGCAGATCACGTCTCCCGGAAAAGGATGCGTACCATCTGCTCTTTCTCATACCATCATAACATTTGCTTAGAAAAATAAACCAAAACGCTGTCTTTCCTGCTCCTGCTGCTTTTTCTGCATGATAAGCTGATAGGTCTGCAGGAGATTCTGCTTATCCATCTCAGATGCTGCTTCGGCAATATCTGTATCCTGTAATCTGCTGGCCGCAGAATTCAGGTTGATGATCGCCTGCGAATTATATGAAATCGTATAATCAAGAGAATTGCTCTGAGCACCGACAACGCTGCGATTGGAAGATACCATACCCAGTGCTTTATCAATCGTCTGAATAGAGAAGTTTCCGGTTACATCAAAGTCCTCGATACCAAGCGCTTTTAAGGTGGAATCTCCGATATCCAGTGTAAGTCCGGAACCATTCGGCCCTGACATGATATACCCATCGGAGTAGGAACCATCTAAAAGTTTCTTTTTATTAAATTCTGTATTGTTTGCAATGTCGGAAATCCCCTGTTTCAACTGATCAATCTCATCCTGGATCATGCTTCGGTCTTCCTTGGATAATATAGCAGTATTCGATGCCTGTACGGCAAGTTCACGAATTCTCACGAGATTATCCGCAATGCCACTCATCGCTCCATCCGCTACATTCAAAAGCGATTTCCCATCCTCTGCATTTCTCTGGCCCATCTGAAGACCATTGATCTGGGCATTTTCTTTTTCTGCAATCGCCAATTCGGATGCCCCGTCTGCCGCATGCTGCAATTTTGTACCACTTGCGATGTGGCTGATCGTATTCTGATAACTGTTTCCTGCTG
Source organism: Lachnospiraceae bacterium (assembly GCA_021770615.1). The sequence goes on from JAETQR010000002.1 coordinate 27,916, forward strand.
CCCCTGATATACTACTCATATCGCATTCCTCCTTTCCCTGCTTAGTTATAATAAATATACCATGTTTTTCCTAAAATGTGAAGTACAAATCTAAAAAAATTACAGAAATGTATTCCACATTGTTATTTTTATTTACCCCAATTCTTAACGTCACTAAAGATTTATCTTATTTCAATCGCTGTTCAATATCTGATGGTGTATATAACACATTTGTCACTTCAACCTGACCACCCATAATTCTATAAAAAATCGTGTAATTATCAACAAACTTTCTTCTAATACCTAAAGAATGTTCTGGTTCAAAATCTACTATCCTAAAACTTTCCGGAAATGTATCCAGATTTAATATCGCTTCTGCAATTCTATTATATTGTCCCAAAGCATTTTCCGGTGACTGCAACTCGAAAGCAATGTGTTCATATAAATCATTCATATCCTTCTCTGCAGCTTCTGTAATTACTATGTTGTATGTCATACTAATGATTCTCCCTAAATCTTGTAAAAACCTCCTCTGCATTTTTCACATTGCCTGCCTCAGCATCTGCATAGCCCTTTCGTAACTTTGCATGAATTTCTTCATCCGTCATCATCGCCGTATTAATTGAAGATGAAGCTTTAGGCAGTGTTACTGCAAATGGAATTCCCCCGGTAAGAGAAATCTGATTTAAGTACATATCAATCGCTGTAGACATCGGAATACCTAATTTTGATAATACTGATTCAGCACTCTGCTTTACAGCCGGGTTTACTCTCAAATTCAATGTTGCTGTTTTTTCCATTTTCAACACCTCCGTTATGTATCTATTGTAACGCAATTGTCGTCACTTTGCAATATCTGATATTTTGACCGCTATCCAAACTTCAATCATAATCGCAACAATATTTTCTATTCTCCGGAAAAGAATCCTACAACACTTCTTACCCCTGCAATAGTCTCTTTATCTTTCATTGCTGGTGTCTCATTTGTATTAAAGCTATACACTACTTCATGAATATCCTCACAATTCATATGATACAAAAGCGTACACGCTGTACTATATGGTTTATTTATATTTCCATCACCAGCACCAACTAAAATAACTGCCCCTTTTTTCTTCTTAAGAATAGGCTCTTCTTTACGAAAAAATCTACCACAAAAATAAGTTTGTAATCTACTTCCTACATCTAATAATTTTCCTGTTAATTCAGAAAAATAAATCGGTGACGCAATTAATATATTGTCACATTCTTGAATATACTCATAAACTTCCTGCATTTCATCATCTATAACACATCCTGGTTTTTCCCAACAATATCTACAATCTACACATGGCGAGATTTTACATCTATAAGCCTCTACAATTTTATAATCCCCTTTAATCCTTTCCGTTACTATATCAATAAGACCTGCTGTATCACCTGCCACTCTGGGCGAGCCATTAAAGATCAATGTTTTCATTTATATCACTCCAAACCAATCACTAAAAGACTTGTCCCATTCTTTTGTAGCATTATTGAGACACTTCTACCACCTCGGAAGAAAGTATAAAAATGCTTTCTGTTTTTGCTCATATCGTTTCCGCATTTCAGGATATTCTTTATTCTTTTCATTTCCTTTTAAAAACCGGATTGCCTTTGCCAAACGGTACCCCTGTTCATCTGCCTTTGAAAATTCATACTCCCTCTTTTGGGCAATGTAAGTAAACAAAATGTCACAAAGTACGATAAGAAACAAAACCACAAATGGAATCGAAAATACCAGATTTCACTTTGCCTGGTCTGCTGTTAGTCTGACTCCTGTCCGTGTCGCACCCCAGACAGCCAGTAGAGCGCCTATCGCCAACACTACCCATTTAAGTTTCTGTTCCATCAGCATCTCCCTTCATATCAAAACCGGGCTTCCCCAACAAACGGTCCTGCAGCTCATAAAAAACAATCCTCTCCTTTACAACACCCGCCATACAGCGGTTTGCAAGGAAGCGTATCCCCTTTTCCTCTAACATCTGCATTACAAACTCCTGCGATGCATTCTCTTTAAATCCCTGAGCCAGAAGAATTAATTTAAGATTATCTAAAAGTGTCAATTCTGCAATAAAGATGCGCATCACATCGTCCCGGCCAAATGCTTCTTCTGCTGCATTTCCCCTGTTCCACCTTTTACAGTTCAATCTATAAATCAAAAATACCATCACTCCGCCAGTTAAAAACATAACAACAGCAAACACGGGATAAATCCTCCAAAAAACGGAAGTTGTAAAACGATCCGGCTCTGGCAGAAAAACTGCACAAAAGGAAAACAGCCACGCACCAGAGACACCCCATGCAAAGCAGGAACAAAACCACCTTTTCAGCTTCTTCGGGGGATTTCCGACATACGCCAGATATCGCTGTTCCTCCTGGCTTTTCCCCAGAGTGCGGCAAAACCAGAATACACCGCTTCCCACCGCCAGTACCCATATAAACAGCAAAATAAATACAGGCAGAGTTCCCGGCACACGGAAAAAGTCACATTCCTTTTCTATGATCGTCGATACCGGTATTGCCCTTCCGGCCTCCGCAAAATCTTTCTTTACCTTTTCCCACATATCAGCAGTCGCAGAGAAGATGACCCCGGTTGCATATTTGTCATCCCAACCGATGTCATCCGCATCCACATAAGAACAATTCGCTTTCCGAAAATCAATCACGTACATTCCATCCTGATGTTCTAACAGATATGTCTCGAATTCATCGGGGTCAAACATCTCATCTGAGTAATAATACCAGTTCTCATCCAGCTCCTTCATGGGTTCCCATCGATAATGAACGGACAGGATATTCAGCAAAATGTATGCCGTATAGATACCAGCTATTGCAAAGAGAAGGAGAAATAAAATAAGGCATCCTTTCTCTTTGGAATAAAATAATCGCAGAAGTTTCTTTTTCATCTTTTACGTCCTCCGATGCAAAAAAGACCACCTTCCCTCTGCCCCAAAAGCATCTGTTCCGGTGATCTTTTCCATTCTCTATTTACCTTGGTTTTTTCCCGCCAGATTGATCCTGACCAGTGACTTACGAAGAGCCAGTTCTGCCCTTGCCATATTCACATTGCCATCCGTACTCTTTATACGCCGCTCTGCACGGGTCCTCGCCTCGATCGCACGGTTCATGTCGATCTCATCAGGCCATTCACAGGACTGGGCAAGGATTGTCACCTTATCCGGGAGGATTTCCAGAAACCCCTCTAAAACCGCAGCTTCCCGAATTCCATTGTCACCGGAAGATTCCGTGATCGTAAGGATACCCGGGGCCACGATCGAGGTAAGAGGTATATGGTCAGCATAAACACCGATATCACCCTCTGTCGTCGTAAGCTCCACCATTTCCACATCTCCTGTATAGAAAACCCGCTCAGGTGAGATCACTTCTAATTGAAATTTTTTCAACTCTGCCATATCTCATTCCTTTCTTACACTCTGCAATGCATCATCCCTTGTTTAAAGTTCAGCGGAGCTGAACTTTAGTTGCGCGGAAGTAAAACATCCTTCCGCAAGTTTGATTTCATCAAACTTGCCTTGCCAGGAAATAGCATATGCTATTTCCTGGCAATGACATCATCAATCGTCCCGGCATTCAAAAATGCACTTTCCGGAATGTCGTCATGCTTTCCTTCCAGAATCTCCTTAAATCCACGGATTGTCTCAGAAATCGGCACATATTTACCTTCCATACCGGTAAACTGCTCTGCCACAAAAAATGGCTGGGACAAATATCTCTGTACCTTTCTTGCACGGTTTACAAGCATCTTTTCATCCTCGGAAAGTTCGTCCATACCAAGGATTGCAATGATATCCTGCAATTCTTTATAACGCTGAAGGATCTCCTGTACACCACGGGCCACCTGGTAATGCTCATCTCCCACAATACGGGGATCCAAGATACGGGATGTCGATCCGAGCGGATCCACCGCCGGATAAATACCAAGTTCTGAAATCGCACGATCAAGCACCGTCGTAGCATCCAGATGCGCAAACGTCGTAGCCGGTGCCGGGTCCGTAAGGTCGTCTGCCGGCACATATACAGCCTGTACTGATGTAATGGATCCACTCTTTGTGGAAGTGATACGCTCCTGAAGAGCGCCCATCTCTGTCTGCAGTGTCGGCTGGTATCCAACCGCACTTGGCATACGTCCAAGAAGTGCGGACACCTCAGAACCTGCCTGTGTGAATCGGAAAATATTATCAATGAAAAGAAGAACGTCCTTTCCTGCCTTGTCACGGAAATACTCCGCCATCGTAAGCCCTGTAAGGCCTACCCGCATTCTCGCTCCCGGCGGCTCATTCATCTGACCGAATACCATTGTTGTCTTATCAATAACACCGGATTCGATCATTTCATAATAAAGATCGTTTCCCTCTCTGGTACGCTCACCAACACCGGTAAATACCGAGTATCCACCATGCTCTGTAGCAATGTTCGTGATCAGCTCCTGGATAAGGACAGTTTTACCTACACCCGCACCACCGAAAAGTCCGATCTTACCACCCTTCTGATAAGGGCAGAGAAGGTCAACCACCTTGATTCCGGTCTCAAGCATTTCTGCCTGTGTAGACTGCTCCTCAAACGCAGGTGCTTTCCTGTGGATCGGATGGTGCTCCTGTACCTTGGGTGGCTCTTTCTCATCAATCGGCTCTCCAAGAACATTGAACATCCTTCCAAGAGTTTCTTCTCCCACCGGCACCGTGATCGGCGCCCCTGTGGCTTCCGCCTCCATTCCCCTTACGAGTCCGTCTGTCGGTCCCATGGCGATACAGCGCACGGTATCATCACCAAGATGCTGGGCAACCTCTACAACAAGCTTTTCGCCTTCTTTTGTCGTAATATTTATCGCATCATAGATCTCCGGAAGTTTTCCTTCCTGAAACCGGATGTCAAGTACTGCACCAATAATCTGAGTGATCACTCCAGGACTATTTCCTGCTTTATTATCTGCCATCGTGATATTTTCACTCCTTTCTATATCTTGCAACTTTATTCGATCGCCGAAGCCCCGGCGACAATTTCTGTTAATTCCTGAGTGATTGCCGACTGTCTCGCACGGTTATACTGCAATCCCAGTTTGTCAATCATCTCCTCCGCATTGCTGGTGGCAGAATCCATGGCCTGCATTCTGGCTCCGTTTTCACTCGCCACTGCCTCTACCAGCGCACCAAATATAAGGCTGTTCATATACATTGGGATGATATACCCAAGTGTCTCTGACTCCTCCGGCTCATAATTCATAAGTGCTTTTGCGCCCCGGTTTCCGGCATCATCACCGCTATCACTTTCCTGAAACGCTTCTCCCTTGCTCATCTCCTCGATGTCGTCCTCCGAAAAGGGAAGCATCTTGATCAGTGTGGGAATATGAGTCACTGTATTTTTGAACACGGTATAAGCCAGATATACCTCATCGATCTCACCGTCCTCTAACGCAGACATCACCGTTTTCCCGATCGATACTGCGTCCCCGAACAACGGATTGTTCATCACCTCAGAATAATCTCCCCGGCATGTGTATCCATACCGCTGCACAGCCTCCATACCCTTGCGTCCAACCGGAAAGACCAGCGTATCTTCTTTCGGAAAATCCCCCTGTGTGACAAGTTTCACAACATTAGAATTATATCCCCCTGCCAGTCCACGGTTTGAACTGATCAGGATAACACCCTTTTTCTTCGGGCCGTCCTTCTTTTTCTCCACCAGAAGAGGATGATCCAGATTCTGCGACTTTGCCAGCATTCCTGAGACGGTCTCATACATTTTGTCAAAATACGGTTTTGTCTCCTCTGCCCGTCCTTTGGCATGCTGCAATTTGACCGTAGATACGAGTTTCATTGCTTTCGTAATCTGTGAAGTGCTTTGTATACTCGCCTTACGCCTTTTTATATCTCTCATTGAGGCCAATTTATATCACCTCTTTCACGCTTCATGGATAAACTGCTTCTTATATTCTTCAATCGCCTGAATCAGTTTCTTCTCCGTCGCATCGCTGATTTCTTTCTCGTCGCGGATTGCTGCCGGAACCTCTGGATATTTTGTATCCATAAACTCAAAGAGTCCTTTTTCAAAGTTCAAAATATCATCCACAGCAATATCTAACAGATATTTATTCGTAGCTGCATAAATAATGATAACCTGATACCACACCGGCAATGGTGCATACTGCCCCTGTTTCAGTATCTCACGTATTCTTTCACCCTGATCCAGCTTCTGCTTCGTATCTGCATCCAGATCCGAACCAAACTGTGAAAACGCTGCCAGCTCGCGGTACTGTGCAAGCTCGATACGGATCGGCCCTGCAATCTTCTTCATCGCCTTGATCTGTGCCGAACCACCTACACGGGATACACTAAGTCCCGGATTTACCGCCGGACGGAATCCCGAGTTGAACATTTCCGTCTCCAGATAAATCTGACCGTCTGTGATCGAAATCACATTTGTCGGGATGTACGCCGATACGTCGCCTGCCTGTGTCTCAATAATCGGAAGGGCTGTGAGTGAACCGCCTCCCAATTTATCTGAAAGCTTGGCTGCACGCTCCAGAAGTCTTGAGTGAAGGTAAAATACATCTCCAGGATAAGCCTCACGTCCCGGTGGACGACGGAGCAAAAGGGCAAGTGTACGGTAAGCCGCCGCATGTTTCGTCAAATCATCATATATGATAAGAACATCCTTTCCGGCCTCCATCCACTCTTCCCCGATCGCACACCCGGCATATGGAGCAATATACTGAAGCGGTGCCAGCTCACTTGCTGTCGATGCCACGACTGTCGTGTAATCCATCGCTCCATTATCCTCTAATGTCTTCACGATATTTGCCACTGTCGATGCCTTCTGTCCGATTGCCACATAGATACAGAGAACATTCTGATCTTTCTGGTTCAGGATCGTATCTACTGCAATGGCTGTCTTACCAGTCTGTCTGTCACCGATGATCAACTCACGCTGACCTCTTCCGATCGGCACCATGGAGTCGATTGCCTTAATACCGGTCTGAAGCGGAGTGTCTACGGATTTACGGGAAATAACACCGCTGGCCACACGCTCTACCGGACGTACCTTCGTCGTATTGATCGGCCCTTTCCCATCGATCGGCTGTCCCAGCGCATTCACGACACGTCCTAACATCGCATCACCGACCGGCACCGTTGTTACACGCCCTGTCGTCTTTACCGTGTCACCTTCATTTATGTTTGATGCATCTCCAAGAAGAACTGCTCCGACATTGTCTTCTTCAAGATTCAGTACCATTCCGTAAATCTCATTCGGGAACTCCAAAAGTTCTCCCTGCATCGCCTTTTCCAAGCCATGGATACGGGCGATACCGTCTGCGACCTGTATTACAGTTCCCACATCAGATACTTCAAATTCAGTACTGTATTTCTTAATCTCTTCTTTTATCACTGAACTAATTTCTTCAGGTCTTAAATTCATGTTTTACAAACACCTTCTTTCCCGGAAGTTATACCCTGACCTTACTTAAACTTCTCGTCATTTCTTCTAACTTAGTCTGAATACTATTGTCTACAACCCTGTCTCCGATCCGGATACGGATTCCTCCAAGCAGACTCCCGTCTACGAGATAGTTCATCTCAAGGCTCTCATATCCTGACGTCTGGGTAAGTTTTTCCTCAATACTGGATTTCTGTACCCCACTAAGTTCCCCCGGTGTCGTCACATAGACAACCCCGATCTTCTTATATTCTTTCGTTTCCCTCTGAAAATGATCCAATACGGACAAAATCTCGCCAAAACGTCCCTTTTTTACTAAAATCTGGAGAAATCCCAGCATAATGTCAGACAGCTTACCTCCAAACACTTCTTCAACCAAGGCAAGACTTTTTTCCTGAGTCATCTCAGGGTGTGCCATAATATCCGTAAATTCTCCATTCTCCCTCAGTGCTGAGTCTAAAAACTTCACTTCTTCCCATGTCTCGTCAAGTTTTCCTTCCTCAAGGGCGAGAGAAAACAAAGCATCTCCATAAACTTTAGAAACTAATTTTGCCATGTATCATCACCCATTTCCTTCAAAGTCTCGTCAATGAGCTGCGCCTGTTTATCCTCATCCATAGATGCCGCTACAAACCTTCCGGCCATAGCCGATGCCACCTGGACCATCTCCTGTTTCATCTCGTCACGCACTTTATTTTTCTCAAGCTCTACTTCCTTCTCAGCGCGCGCCTTGATCAGATGAGCCTCTTCCGATGCCTGATCCACGATCTCTTTCTCTTTATCAAGAGCCCTGCGTCTTGCATCTGCCAGCATATCTGCCGCCTCTGCATCTACTCCGGAAAGCTTCTCATCATACTTCGCTTTCATTTCCATCGCATCCGACTGCGCTTTTGATGCCTCGTCGAGCTGCCCCTGAATGAAGTCCTTACGTTTCTGGATCAGCTTTCTGGCAGGATTAAAAAGCAAATATGAAAGTAAGATAAACAAAACCAACATGGCGATCAGTGTAATTCCCGTATCAACGAGTAGCTGCGGGTCTAGTCCTAAGATTTTATCACCCATGTCTTCTCACCTTTCCTGCACACAGTTGCTGTGCATTATTTTCTTTGTTACACCGGTGCGTCGCCGCCCCGTGCATTGACTTACCCGCTCTCTTAGATCAATGGGTTTGCAAACAATAAGATCATCGCTACTGCCAGACCATAAAGACCTGTCGTCTCGGCAACCGCCTGCCCCAAAAGCATCGTAGACATGATATCTCCCTTTGCACCCGGGTTGCGTCCAACTGCCGAAGCACCATAACCTGCTGCGATACCCTGTCCTACACCAGGTCCGATACCTGCGATAACTGCCAGTCCTGCTCCAATCGCTGAAGCTGCGCTAATTAAATCTGCTCCTGAAAAATTCATAGTAATTTCCTCCTTAAAAATTATAATTAATAAATAAAACTCTTACCTTCAAGAAATGCTCCGCATTTCTTGCTAAGCACAAGAGTTTACTCTTGTGCTTTGTCACCCGCCGCATTCGCGACAAATACCATCGTCAACATTGTGAACACATAAGCCTGCAAGGCACCGGAAAATACATCCATATAGGCATGTAGTGCTGCCGGCCAGGCAATCGTCACAAACGATGGGAGCAATCCGTAGATCAATGCCATCATCATCGTTCCCGACAAAATATTGGCAAACAAACGCAGTGACATCGAAATCGGCGTTGCAAACTCACTGATGATATTTACCGGAAGGAATAAGAATACCGGCTCAAACAAACCTTTGATCTTGCCCATTTTCTGCCACTTAAAGCCCTGATACTGTATCATAAAGAACGTGATCAGTGCCAGTGGAAGGGTAACGCCAAAATCCGCTGTCGGCGGTCTGAGCCCGAACAGCCCGGACAAATTACAGGTAAGGATCAGCAAAAACAACGTACTGACATAATTCCTGAATACCGGCGCCAGTTTTCTTCCCATGTTATCAAGGATCAGCTTATCCAGTGTCTCCACTGCCAGTTCGACCACATTGAGAAAACCGGTCGGTGCCTTGCGGTAATCGGCTTTTTTGATCTTACGGTTTGCCACGACCGCAAATACGATCAGCACCACCATAACAATCGCCAGACATACATGGCTGGTCGTGATCCAAAAGGAAAAGTCACCGATGTGTATCTCTTTATAGCCATGTATATAAAAATCTACTTTATTGTCACCCAATTCTCTTCTCCTTTCCAAGACAAAAGTCTTTTAATTTTACTTTCAAACAGAAACCTGTCTAAAGTTCTCTCTTTCTGAAAACGGCCGGATACAAGAGAGCCGCCGCCTTCTGCCCAAATAATCCGGCAAAAACTGTGACCGGATAAAATAAATGCGAAAAATAAAAACCACACATAAGTGCTGCCAATGCGATCAGGGTCCGGAGGGACGCCATGAGCTTTAAATGATTTGCCGCACTTTTTTTATTCATATCAAGTTCCACATCCAGCGTCGAATAACGGTGCAGCATCAAAAGTGCAGACACTGCGCTTCCCAGTATCTCTCCCAATACATAAGGTAAAATAGGGAACGGCCGGATCATATAAATCACGACCCCGGCTACAGTCACAATGGCCGCAAGTATCCAGATCAAAACAATCACCCTAATGAGTGTCTTTCTCGCTTCCCTCATCCGGCCCCTCCTTCGCAGAAAACTCCATATCTCCTCCACCAGACTCCGGAGCATGTATCCTCCCTGTGAGGATAAACAGACTTCTGATCGACGCCATGATTCCGATAAGAAGCATGATCATCACCCAGAATTTCGTACCAAAAAGCCTGTCAATATAAAGACCGATGACAAAACTAAGTCCCATGCATGTCATCATCGCCAGTCCGATCTGGGTGATCATGGCCAGCGCACTCAAAATCTCTTTTTTTTCTTTTTCTTTATCTCTCTTTCTCATAATCCCCGACTTTTCTACATCTCCCCGGCCTTTTTCACACAGGCCTTCATCGCCTCGATCACCGCACTTCGAAATCCCTCTTTTTCAAGCACTCTCACTGCTTCGATCGTTGTTCCTCCCGGAGAACACACCATATCTTTCAGCTCTCCCGGGTGTTTCCCTGTCTCAAGAACCATTTTAGCACTTCCAAGTACACTCTGGGCCGCCAGTTCATATGCCTGTGCCCTCGGCATCCCATCCGCCACGGCAGCATCTGCCATCGCCTCAATAAATAAAAAGACATACGCTGGAGAACTGCCGCTCACCCCGATCACTGTATCGATCATGCCCTCTGAAACCTCATGGGCGATGCCGAAACTGGAAAAAATACTCTGTGCCTTCTCCTTTTCTTCCTCTGTAACATTTTCATTAAAACAAACACCCGCTGCCCCCTCCAGGACAAGTGCGGGAGTATTGGGCATACTCCTTACCAATTTGATATTCTTGCCAAAAAGGCGTTCGATATTCGCAATCGTCTGACCGGCTGCGATCGATATGATAATAACATCCTCTTTTACAACATCTCGGATCTCCCGGATCACGGTTTCAAACTGAAATGGTTTGACAGCGAGAACAAGTACATCCGCCGCTTCTGCAACCTTTTTATTATCCATTGTGACATTTACCGAAAACTGCTCACGGATCCCTTCCAGCGCTTCCCTGCTTCTTCTGGAAACGATGATATCTCCGGGGGCATACAATCCCTTCTTAAGAATCCCCCTCAACATAGCCTGTGCCATATTCCCACAGCCGATAAAACCCAACATTTCTTTTCCTGCCTCTCTGTCCCTTATTCTTCCTCGATCATGGCAACACGCCTTGCATGACGTTCTGCCCCGGAAAATTCTGTATTTAAAAATGTATCTACGATCTTTACAGCAAGCCCTGCGCCCACTACCCTTGCACCAAACGCCACGATGTTTGCATCATTGTGAAGTCTCGTCGCTTCCGCGCTGAAACAGTCGCTGCAGAGTGCGGCACGAACTCCTTTTACTTTATTGGCAGCAATCGAAATACCAATACCTGTCCCACAGATCAGGATTCCTTTTTCACATTCTCCATCCGCGACAGCATGTGCCACCTTTTTTCCATAGACAGGATAATCTACCGGATCCGCACTGTAGCTTCCGTAATCTTTATATTCAAGTCCCTTTTCCTCAAGATATTTTATCACTTCTTGTTTCAATTCGTAACCCGCCTGGTCACTTCCCAATGCGATCATCCTTTTCCTCCTTCACGTTGCTTCAACTCCAATGAAGCTTTTTCTTTATCTTATAAAGAAGATCTTTGATCTCCACATAACTTGCGTCATACGTGCTGTCATCCCCGCCATATGGTTCTGTGATCTCACCATCTTCACCGGCAAATTCTTTGATCGTATATACATTTTCCAGTGGTCCGGTCTCCTCCAACACCTTAACCTTCTGCGCAAAATTCATCGTGATGATAAGGGTATCCTCTGTCACTTCATCAACAGAAAATTCCTGTGAGATCTGCTCTTCACACGGTATGGAATGAGCAATGAGAATGTCCGTCACTTTCATACTCCGCGGTTCCGGAAACAACACCACAAGCCCTCTGGATATGATCTCCTTATCCTTATCCATCAATATGCTCTTAAATATCCACTCCGCCATAGGGCTGAGAGTAATATTCTCTTTCCCTACAAAAATCACTTTTCTAAAATCCATGTTTACACATCCTCGGTCTGCTGTCCTGCCGCCTTTAAAAGCCGGTTCATGATGGCTTCGCTCTGATCGGATTCATAAAAGCTTTCCGATAAGATTATCTTTACATGAAGTTCATCGAACGCACGAAGAACTCCATACATATATCTTCCTATCGTATCCTCTTTTCTGGAACCGGCCGCAATAACCTGTCCCACCGGATACTTCCCTTTCGACTCCTCTGTGGCAAGAATACCAATATCTTCCGCCTTGTATGTAGAAGAATCTATATATTTTTTAATCACATGATTGATCCGGGCTGTCACAGCTTCCTGCTCTCCCCGGAACACTGTCATCTTGGCCTCTGGTGCATAATGCCTGTATTTCATGCCGGGGGCGCGCGGTTTTTCATCCGTACCAGCCGACATCAGAGCCGGATCCATGATCACCTCTCCTGCCGCTTCCCTGAGCATCCGGCATGTAATATATCCCGGGCGCAGAATAACAGGCACCTCCCCTGTCACATCCACGATCGTAGATTCCAGACCGATGCCTACTTCTCCGCCATCAATGATCATATCGATCTTCCCATCCAGATCCTGTTTCACATGTTCTGCCCTCGTCGGGCTCGGCCTCCCCGAAGTATTTGCACTTGGAGCCGCCACCGGAACACCAGCCTGATCTAAAAATTCCAATGCACCTGCATGCTGTGGCATCCGTACTGCTACTGTGTCCAGCCCTCCCGTAGTTTCATAGGGAACACACTCTGCTTTCTCGAAAATCATAGTCAGTGGTCCGGGCCAAAAAGCCTCTGCCATTTTCTCTGCTATATCCGGCACATACCGCACGATCTCCCGTAGCTGCCTCATATGTCCGATATGAAGGATGAGCGGATTGTCCGAAGGCCTTCCTTTCGCCTCATAAATCCGTTTTGATGCTTCCTTCAAAAGACCGTTTCCACCAAGGCCGTAGACGGTCTCTGTCGGAAATGCAACCAGTCCGCCCTGCCTGATCCTGTGTACTGCCTCATGGAGTTCTTCCCTGATAAATCCATATCGAGGGCTCCATGCGATATATTTCGTATTCATGGCGTGTTCACCGCTTCCAATCCATAAAATCCCTATAGCATATTTTACCACAAAATCATTGGTTATACAAGAAATTTTCTATCCCTTCTGCAATCGCTTCCGCCATACTTTGTTGATACGTGTCAGTTTTTAAAAGCTGTTCCTCCTCCGGATTGGAAAGAAAACCACACTCAATGATAGCAAATATCCCTTCTGATTTTTTCAGCATATAATAACTCTCATTTCCCTTTTCCACTCTGTGGTTCCCATCTGCCAGCTTCTCTTTTACCGTATTCTGGAGCACATTGGCAAACTCCTTGCTTTCTTCCGAACGGGTGTAATAAAAAACCTGTGCCCCCTTTGTTCCCGCAGAATAACTGTTTTGGTGTATACTCACCGTGAGCGCCGGATCATTTTCATTGATAATACTGACACGGGATTTCAGATCGGACATTTTTTTCCCTCCCGCCTTCTCGTGGCAAAGTGCCTGATCTTCCTCTCTCGTCATGATCACCTGATAACCGCTGTCTACGAGAATCTTTTTTAACTTCAGGGCAATGCTCAGATTAATGTCCTTCTCAAGAACTCCTGTGACGCCAACCTTTCCAGGATCAAACCCTCCGTGTCCCGCATCCACAATGATCAGTTCTTTCGTATTCCGGCCTGTCATATTTAAAACTTCCATATCGTTTACTTTCATGGTCGCCGCTACCATGACCGCAAACATAACGATAACCACTGCCCATATCTTCCCTGTCCCTTTTTGCCTTTTCATAAAAAAATCCACTCCATACATCTCTCATTATAATGTACGGAGTGGACAAAACTTGTATACCTATTTTTGAACATATTTTGCGACCGTGGTCCATGTAACCGGACGCTCAAAACCAAGTTTCCAGAATGCGACTCCCGCTACATCCATGGAAAATACCGTCTCTAATTTTTTATCGAGGGAAGTCTCCTCCTCAAGCCAGATCTTATACGTACCGCCGTCTGCTTTAAATTCCGCATAATATTGTCCGGTCGTATCATCCCAGTTTGGTGAAACCTGATTAGACTGTAATACACTTTCTGCCGAACTCATCCCATAAGCACCGGAAGTAACTTCAACCCCATCCCCTTTTTTGGTCTCCTTCCACAACCTGGTGAAAAAAGGAAGCGCTGCCACAACTCTTTCCTTCGGAATATTCGCAACTCCCCGCTCAATACCCTCTTTGACAAAAGGAAGCGAGGATACCGAACCGCTCTCACCGCCACCGGCATAATGCTCGTCATATGCCATAAAGATCACATAATCCACAACCTTTCCCTGTTCCTCCCAATTATAAAAGGCAGAACTCTCCGTAGGAATGTAATCATCAACCGACACAACGATATCATTGGCATGACAGCGCAGAACCAGTTCTCTCAAAAACTCAAGATATCCGGGGGCAGACGCCTTCGTTATCTTTTCAAAATCAATATTGATACCATCCAGATCGTACTTCATCGCTGTAGTCACCAGATTGTTGATCAGATTAGCACGTATGGAAGTACGTCCCATGATCTTCTTAAGAGAAATTTTTTCATTAAAGTCATTGACAAGGCCCCAGACTTTCAATCCCCTGGCATGTGCAGCCGCCACATACTCCGAACTGGCAAGGGAAGTGAAATTTCCTTTATTGTCACTGAGAGCAAACCACGTCGGCGAAATCACATTCAGGCTTCCCGCCTGTGAAACCTTCATTTCCAGCTCCCCGCTGCCGACGATCCCCGTCATCTGATGCCAGCCAAGACATACCTTCCCATCCATTGCGATCTGAGGAAAAATATCTTCTTCTTTTTCCGTCGTCCAAGCCTTGTCCGCTTTTTCAGTCAGATATTCCTGTGGTACATAACCCTCGATTCCATCCAGTGTCAGGATCTTCTGATATTCATTCTCTGCCTTTTCCGCCGTATCAATGATCACCTCCTGTCCCTCTGCCAGTTCAAGCAGATAATCATATTTTTTATTTGGTCCCACACGAAGCCTCACATCATCTGCCAGTTTTGCACATGTATGAGGGCTCTCAAAATCAGACTGCACAATGATACGGTTCGGCTCCTTCTTTTCCTCGTAATTGATCCTTGAATACTGGTTCACAAATTCCATCGAAATGTAAAGCGTCTCCCCATCCAGAAAGATTACCTGGTTGTCCGCATTTACAGTTTCCCTTCCCACTGTATAAGACGCACTGTCCGGACTGGCGCTGATCAGGCCGCCCGAAGTAGCCAATGACAATATATTCTCCTTCTTATCCCAGTAGATTCGTTCATTCATCCGCTCTGTCGCCACAGAGACAGGTACGTACATCTTCCCATTTATGATCTTTCCCTTTTCCTCTGCCGGTTTCCCATTGATAATGAGCAGTGCCTCATCCTCCCCCAGCTTATACTGCTCGCTCATCGGTCTCTGGGTGAAACTCGGCGCAAATTTTTTAAAGATCAGCGCTCCCGTCCCCGCCAGCACCGCCAGTATTATAAATATAATAACTGCCACTGTTATTTTTCTCTTCATCTGCATCATCCCTGTCCTTGTCCTTTCCGTGAAAGCTTTCCATCTTTCAGGTACTTCTCCCATAAAGGCTTTTTACCATTGTTGCTTTTAGATAATTTATTATACCATTTTTGGACGTGGGGCTCAACTAAAATCTTTTGCGAATTGTTTGATTGAATTGTTTGATCGGTTCCGTATTTCAGAAAAAATGGTTTTCACGCATGGGCGCTCCCGCTTTATAAATACGCAGCGGTATGGGCATGGAAAAGTGCAAAAACATGCACTTCTCCACACCTCATACCGGCGCATTTATAACCCATGCTTTGAAAACCATTTCTTCTGAAATACTGCAAGCGATAAAACTGATGCTTCAAATATAAAAACGAACATTTTTAACACTTTGCAACGTCAGCTATTATATCTTATAACACCCTTGTTCTATGTATTCTCCAACACCATCTATCAATTCCTGCAAAAATGATATGATAAATGTTGAATACTTTTCAAAATCCTGTATGCCATCATCTCTCACTGCATCTGTAAACGACACCGCACCATGCGCAAGACTATTTCTGTTGTTTTTTATATTATCTAAAATATCAGGTCTAAAATTAGGGCTGCTCGTTTTTATACGAAATCCATGCGATTCAAACGTCTCTTTTATAGAGTGACCATCTAAATTCCCCGCCGGCAAAGATTCCCTGGCTTTAATAACCAGTGTACCTTTTGATAGTATACAATTAATTATTTCCTCATTTTTCTTGAGAAATGTGTTAAAATTTGCTCCCGGATCCCTTGCCGCCTTTAAAACAGTTTTTCTCCACAGTGTCCTAATTGATTCGTTGACATCAACATATGATAAGCCTTGCACTTTAATCTCATCATATATGCAATCTATAAGCCCTGAGACTGTATATTCAATAATATTATACATCATCAAAGACAAATTTGACTTGAGTATATTTATTAACTCTTGATATGATAAACTTACCTTTTTATCACCACAATGAAAAAATTCTTCAAAGGAAATTTCATCCTCATCAACTGCCATTTCTTTTTGTTCTAAAAACTTCATTAATTGGATAAATTTTTGAATTTCTATTTTTCTATTTTCATATGTGTCTTTTAATGCAATCATTTACTCTCCCAACAATTTATTTTTCACAAAATCAATACGTTTTTTCAACTTTGTCTTATTATTAGCGGCATCTGATTTAGTGATAGCCGAAAATTCCTCTTCGTCTATCCATGTTGTATCAGACACTTCTAAATCAGGTCGTATTTGCAATGCTAACGATATACCAACTGCAATTGCTTCAAAACGAGCCCTTGGTGTAAATTTTGATTGTGGTTTCTTTCTAAATCCCTTCTTACCTAAACAACGCTCTGCAAAATTTAACATATCTTGAAAACGTTTTTCATATTCCTTTTCCAAATTTTCTTCTTCCCAGCGCTTATTCATCATTTCAATATATTTATCAATATATTTGGCAACCTCACCAGAATATCCAGGAAAATCATCATGATAATTATCTGAATACGCAAAAAATCGTGATACTAATTCAAACCCCTCATATCGTTTCTCCGTTTGCTCACTTCTAGGGGCTAATTCATTAAATCGGGAGTTTTTTGTACAAGCTGTTAAAAACGTCATAAAAGGTCCATTTATAGATCCTCTCCTCGTCTCAGCAGGCAATGCCATTCGCCCTCCTGTATTTATTCTTTTAAAAATCTCTTGTCTGACATTTTCTGTTGTTCCTTCTTCCAAAAACACAACTCTAATATTGGTATTTTCAAATTTTCTTTGAATCGCAGGATCTAGTTGTCCAAAGGAAAATCCATTAGAGGCTGTTAACATTTCTAACCCCTGCAACACTAAATCCCCCTGCAAAAATTCTATTAACGTCTGTGTTCTCTGTGCTCCATCCACAATTTCAATTCTTCCATCCTTCGTATCCGAAAAAAACATAAATGGAATTGGCAAGCCCATTAATACCGATTCAATAAAAAAACACTTATCTGTATCACTCCATATAAAATTTCTTTGATAATCCAAGGGAACATACAGATTACCGTTTTCGAACATTTGCTTTAAATAACCAATTACATAATCACGTGTATCGTACTTTATATCTTGTTTCTTTTCAGTTATCTGCTGTGAAGATTCCAAAATCTCCTCTTCCACTTTTTTTACATTTCCTTTCTTTGTCATAATTGCCACCTTCCGTATTTTCTATGTGCTTCTGTATACTAATTCCTATAGCGTACCCTAACTCAACAGGAACCGCATTTCCTATATGAATACCCAATTCCCGTTTTTGAAATGGATGTTCATCATCCGCAAATATATAATCATCAGGAAAAGACTGCAAAATGGCTCCCTCTCGAAGAGAAAGAGCTCTATTTTGCTCCGGATGCCCAAACCGTCCGTTTCCGTAACCATAAAATTGCGTCGTAATCGTCGGAGACGGCTCATCCCATTTCATTCTTCCATATACCGATGGATATGTAGTTCCCGTTCTTTTGCTATGACACATTAACCTTAACTCTTCATCCCAATCCCTCCAAGTTCCACCAGGAACTGATTGTTCAATTCTTTTTTTATTCAAATCAGATAACTTACTAGCTCTATGCAAACTATCCGTTTTACACACCTGTCCATCAGTTATAGGAGGTAATTCACCAATCGCCATCCTTACCGTTTTATATTCCTTTTTTTTATATAATGGTGGGATAAGCTGGATTGACCCAAGTCTAGATGCCAACAAAACCAATCTTTTTCTTTTTTGCGGAACCCCATAATCTGGGCAAAAAACAACTTTCCAATCCACATGATAATCCAATGCTCTTAATTGCTGAACAAAATCATCAAAAACTTTCTCATTCGCTAAACTCGGGACATTTTCCATTGATACAATGTCCGGAACACATTCTCTCACTATTCTTGAAAAAGAATATAACAACTTCCATTTATCATCTTTTCTTCCATGCTTTCTATATCTTAATGAATATCTGGAAAATGGCTGGCATGGTGCACAGCCAACAATCATTCTTATTGCATCCTTAGGGAAAAAACGAATGATTTCTTCTGCTGTAACATCGCTAACATCCTTAGCAATAAATTTTGCATCATTGTTACTTTCATAAGCAAATTTACAACCTTCATCAATATCAAATCCAGCGGCAACATCTATACCTGAAAGTGAAAGTCCCTTTGTAAGTCCCCCGATTCCACAAAACAAATCTACAGCAACATTAGGCACAACACTCACCTCTCTTCCATTTTACATTCAAAAACAGCTTCTTCTATCGTTTGAATACATATATCCGTATGTTTCCTAATATCTTCTTCCCAAAAACGCAGTACAGTAAAACCTTGAAACAATAGTTGCTTATTTACCTCATCATCATGCTCTCTGTTTCGTTCAATCTTCTTAATCCAGTATTCTCCATTATCTCCCCTTTCAAGCCTTCTTCTTAATTTTTCCCAATCTTTTCCATGAAAGAAATCACCATCACAAAATATAGCTATCTTATATTTTGTTAAAACAATATCAGGAGACCCCGGGAGTTTTTTATAATTTTTCCTATAGTGATATCCTTTTTTCCACAAAGACTTTCGTAGCAACTGCTCAATAGATGTATTCTTTCCTTTAATTCTTTGCATATTTTTTCTTCTTTGCTCCTTTGTCAAGACATCCATCAGCAATCACCTCCATAATGTACTAATTCATTTCGTCAACTGCACATTATCTATGTGAACAGCCTTCCAATATTTATCAAAACGTTGACGGGCTGATATAAACTTTTGCGCCGCCTGCTTAGAATCTTCAATAAGCAATTCTAACTTTTTGTCATAATATATCCTATCATTACTTGTTACATTCGACATCACATACATTCCATGCCATCCATTCTCCTCATACTGCGTATCCCCACCACCATTAACCATATGTTGAAATTTAGGCATAGACAAGTACTCTCCATCCAAAGCCACTGCTACAGACCAAAAATGCTTTTCCATGATAGGGATTGAAAAATCCCTGTCACGTCCAACTCTGTCTCGAATACTCGTTTTAGCCTGTATACATCCAAAAACATAATTCACCCCATTAAAATCAACTAATGCATAAATATCAAAATCGTCGCTTTTTGCCAATCCCTCCAACTGATCCTCGCTCTCATTGCCGATTTTTTCTTCCTTTAACATCTTAGTCAACTCTTTTTGCAAAACAAATCGTATATGATATTCCCTCAATCTTTTAATTGTCGATTGAACAATATAGTCCTCAAACACATGGCCACTACATTTCTTCCAACTCTGTGCGCCAGATATAATACTGTCAATTACATCCTCATTTAATTCAGATAAATCTTCAATTTTTGCCTTGCGACGCAAATGAACATTATATATTGCATTCCATACTTGTGCCGCATTAACGATACTCCCATATTTATCATAAGCCTCTTGAAAAGTCACCAACATAGCATCATGTTGTGCAGACCTTTCACTTTCCTTTTTAGCACCAACTGAATCCCTTCCATGCAAGTATTCATCATACTTTTGCATGTATACATCAGAATATCTAGTTTTACAAAATGATTTGTAATCAACATTAACATCCATATCAGTTCTCCTTTTTAGCACTTTCAAAGATATTTATTATCTGTTTTCCCCACGCATATGCCAACAACGGAGGAACTGCATCTCCAATTTGTTCATACTTATCCTGCACAGCTCGATCCAAATGCGGAACTAAATAAGGACCTCCTACAAAATCATACGAATCAGGAAAACTCTGTAATCTGGCACATTCTCGAACCGTAAGTGCACGATTATATTTAGGATGAACAAACTCATCTAAACAATGCGAGGTTACAGTTGGTGAAGGTTCTTTTTCAATCATTCTGTAATTTCTTTTAATAAACATTTTTTTAGGTAAAACATGCCTCTTTTGCAACTCTTCTCGTTCACTTCCTTGATATCTCTCAAATAAATCTTTTAAACTCTCCCCCTGTCTCAACAAAGAAAACCGTTCAAGTGTCGCTTCTCTATGTTTCATTGGCATATGATAAGTAAGCCCACCATTATCTGTTTGTCTCTTCCAAAATTCATCATTTCGCATTAGTTCCGCATATGTGCTTATTCCCTTTAAATATCTTTTTCCCTGTTTCCCAGAGTTTGCAACAACATTGGGTAAATCAATAAATGCATCCCTTACATTTACCATTGGAAATTCATTTGGCAAAGGGGGGGCTAATTCGCGTTCGTCTCTTGATGCCAATACAAAAAAGCGTTTGCGTCTTTGTGGCACACCATACTCCACCGCATCCAAAATAAAACTCCTATGATTTTTATATCCAGCCTCCTCTAATTCCCTTATTAACACATCAATAATCAATTTTTTACTACTTTTTGCTACTGTTTTTGTTGTAATTCCCGGAACATTTTCGAACAGAATCATCTTCGCCTTTGTCAATTCTGCAATGCGAAGTCCCTCTCTAAACAAAAATTGTCTATCATCATAAAAAGACCTAGATGTGTTACCAGCGGTTGAAAATGTTTCACATGGCATACCAGAGGTTACTAAATCTACCCCTTCTTCAGGGATGTAATCACACAAATCTTCATAACAAACATTTCGTATGTCATTATTTATCACATGTACCTCTGGATGATTTCTGCTATAAGTTTCACAACAACTCTTTATATATTCTATAGCCACTAATGTTTCAAACCCAGCAGCATGCAAACCTGTACATATTCCACCCGGTCCACTAAAGCAATCTATATGTGTATATGTTCTCATGCTTATCTCTCCTAATTCTTATACTTTCGTACATTACAACTCAACATCCGAAAGTATACATACTCATTTAATATTTTAGCACATTCTTCATCCATTTTCCACTGCTATTTCATTGCAAAATATTCACAAAATGTCCTTGCATCATATTTCACCATTTTTATTCTACTCCTCACTCCTCTCACATCCCGTCCAAAAGCCAACTTTTGATAATAACCACCCGCTTTACAGCATCGCAGTATCAAAAAAAGTTCTCCTGCATACCTCACCAAGCGCAACCGCTCCATGCAAGAGAACTTTCTTCTAAAATTACATTAACTATAAAACCACTTCTGCTACATGATCACTTTCTTCGGACATTTCTCAGCACACTTGCCGCATGCCTGACATTTTTCCGGATCGATCACAGCAAGGTTATTCTCCAGTTTCACCGCATCGAATTCACACTGTTTTACACAGATACCGCAACCGATACATCCGGCTTTACAAACGCTCATGACGTCTTTGCCCTTATCGTTTGAATTACACTGAACCTGATATGCCGTATCGTATGGCTCAAGTGAGATTACATTGTTTGGACAGGTCTCCACACATTTACCGCAGGCCACACATTTTTCTTTATCGACTACTGCAATACCATCTTTTATGGAAAGGGCGTCAAACTGGCAGGCTGCCACACAGGAACCAAGTCCCAGACACCCATAGGTACAGGCCTTGTCACCACGCCCCGGAACCATCACCGCCTGACGGCAGTCCATCGTACCCACATAGTTATATTTTACAGAAGCCTGCTCACAGGTTCCGGCGCATCTTACTCTTGCCACCATTTTTGTTCCTGCCCCGGCTTCCACACCAAGGATCGCACCAATCTTTTCTGCCACCGGTGCGCCGCCGACAGGACAGCCGTTTACCTCTGCACTTCCCGCCACGATCGCCTCTGCGAGACCATCACAGCCCGGGAATCCACATCCTCCGCAGTTATTCCCCGGAAGGCATTCCCTGACCTGATCCACCCGCTCATCCACTTCTACGGCAAAGAACTTTCCAGCCACACCTAAGAGAAGTCCGATCGCGATACCAAGTACTCCAAGGAGTACCACTGATATAATTATCGTATTCATACAAGTGTCCTCCTTTTATCAAAATCCGACGCCGCCAAAGCCACAAAATGCGATCGCCATCAAACCGGCTGTGATCAGCACGATCGGTGTGCCTTTGAAGACCTCTGGAATATTGCTGTTTTCAAGTTTCTCACGGATTCCTGCCATCAGAACGATTGCAATCAAAAATCCAATCGAAGCGCCGATTCCGTTTACGACGCTCTCAAGTACATTGTACTCATTCTGTACGCTCAAAAGCGCCACACCAAGTACTGCACAGTTTGTTGTGATCAACGGAAGATACACACCCAGTGATTTGTAAAGCGCAGGCATCATCTTCTTGAGGACCATTTCCACGAACTGCACAAGCGCTGCGATCACAAGGATAAATACGATCGTATTCAGGTATTCAAGCTCAAACGGAACGAGCAGATAATTGTATAACAGACTGGTACAAAGGGATGCAATGGTGATTACGAAAAGCACCGCACCTCCCATGCCTGCCGCTGTCTCCACCTTCTTGCTGACGCCAAGGAACGGGCAGATACCCAGAAACTGACTGAGCACGAAGTTGTTTACGAGAGCAGCTGTAAAAAGAATTGTAAATAAACTCATTATTTATCATCCTCCCTTCTGTCCGCAGAAGCTTCCTCTGCAGGAGTTTTCCCGCATGTCTCCACATGACTTGCACATGCCGCACAGTTTCCGGTACAGGATGCCTCTTCTGCCTCTGGTGTATTTGTTGCACACGGCATTTTCAGCTTGTTCTGGATCGCTGTCAGTCCCGCAAGTACAAAGAATGCACCCGGAGCCATGACAAACATCGCAATGTGGAACGTATCCGGTATGAACTGGAATCCGAATACCGCACCACTTCCAAGAATTTCACGGAAGATACCGATCAGAGTAAGGCCTACGGTAAATCCAAGTCCCATTCCAACACCATCCAGTGCCGATAAAAGCACCGGGTTTTTGGAAGCATAGGACTCCGCACGGCCAAGGATGATACAGTTTACCACAATCAGCGGGATATATACACCCAATGCGCTGTCAAGGAACGGCAGATACGCTTTCAAAAGAAGCTGCACGATCGTTACAAAAGAAGCAACGACCACGATGAAAGCAGGAATACGAACTCTGTCCGGAATAATCTTGCGCAGCGCAGAAATCATCATATTGGACAGTATTAATACTACACTTGTAGACAGCCCCATCCCGATCGCATTTGTGGCACTCGATGTCACGGCAAGCGTCGGACACATACCAAGCATCATAACAAAGGTAGGGTTTTCTTTGATAATACCATTTTGAAGTCGTTCTGTGTATTTATTCATCATTCAGCCCCCCTTACTGTCTTATCATATAAAAGGATACCTTTCACCGCATTCGTGATCGCACGGGAAGTGACGGTAGCACCGGACATCGCCTCAATCTGGCCTTTTTCATCCTTCGGCGTCGTCCCCGGTTTAAAGTACATCGGATAGCTGTCATCGGACGGATACTGGAGGCCTTTCTCAAAAGCGAACTTAGACTTGAAGTCATCGCTCTCACAATTTGCACCAAGGCCTGCTGTCTCAGACTGGGATGTGATCTCGATCCCTGTCACAACTCCCCCGCTCACACCGAGCACAAATGAAATACTTCCGCCATAACCCTTCCTGGCATTTGCGATATAAACGTTTCCGGCATCTGCCCCGTTTATCTGAAGCTTCTTTACTGTTGTAACCGTGACATATTTGGAATAAGACTCCGAAGCCTCTTCTGCCACTTCACCCTCTTTGGAAGATGGTGATTTATGAATAATATGCTTTTGCAGAAATTCATTGATCTGATCCACCACACCTTCTTCTGCTTCTGTGACAGATGCCCCGTCAACGGAAGAAATAACGACTTCACACGCTTCATTATCTGTCTTTACCTGTGCCTGTTCGATCGGGCTCTTCGTGATCGTATATACTCCGGCAAGAATACCGCCAAGCACAAGCGTTATCACACAAAGAATGATCGCATCTATGACAAATGATCTTTCTTTCTTTTCACTACTCATTCGCTTTGCCCTCCTTTCCAAATGCCTTTGGAATGGTGACCATCTCGATCAGCGGAACAAACAGGTTGCCGATGATGATGGCAAATGATACTCCCTCGGCAGATTCTCCGAAGAAACGGAACAGTCCGGTCAAAAGACCAAGCAACACCGCATAGATGATCTTTCCTTTGTTCGTGATCGGACTGGTGACATAGTCGGTCGCCATAAAGAATGCCCCGAGCATAAGTCCGCCGCCGCATACCTCATAAAAAACCGGTACATAAACATCCGTAGCAGCAAAGGAATATATAAGGTTAAATACAACAAATGTCAAAATATAGATCACCGGGATCTTCCAGTCAATGATCTTTCTTACGATCAGGTAAATTCCTCCGATCAAAAGAGCAAGCGCAGAAGTCTCTCCGATCGTTCCCCATGTCGTACCGAGGAACATATCTTTTAATGTAGTAGCAAGATCCGCCTGGCATGTCGCCTCTTTCACCTGCATGAGCGGCGTCGCGCTGGACGCAGCATCTAACGTCGCCTGATATCCACCCCAGAAAGAATTTCCTTTCGGGATCAAAAAGTTATTGGTCATGGCACCGCTGAATGAAAGCATGAGAAAACATCTCGCTCCCAACGCAGGATTCATAAAGTTCTGGCCAAGACCACCAAATAACTGCTTCACAATGATGATTGCAAACACCCCACCCAGTACACACATCCAGAGAGGAAGTGTCGCCGGCAGGTTAAGTGCTAACAAAAGTCCGGTAAGCAATGCACTAAAGTCATATGTCGTAACCGGCTGTTTCATACATTTCTGCCATACATACTCTGCCAGTATGGCGCTGACACATGTAGTCAGTATTACGAGGACCGCCCTCATACCAAAGTTGCCGACACCGACAAGCGTGGCCGGTATCAATGCGATCACAACATCCCTCATGATGGATTTTGTCGATGATTTATCACGAACATGAGGAGATGACGATACATTTAATAATTTATCCATTTTTTCCTCCATTCTCGATGCCTTTATTTATTTTTACGGGCATTGTCCATCACAGCTCTTCTCGCCTGTTTAAACGCCTGGGTAAGCCGTCTCTTCGCCGGGCACACATACGTACATGTACCGCACTCATAGCACTCCATACCATTTAGCTTTTCAAACAGGGCCAGATCCTGGCGATCCGCCGCCTCTGCCATTTTCTGTGGTACGAGATGGCTTGGACAAACAGAAGCGCAGCGTCCGCAACGGATACAGTTCGTCGGTTCATTGACAGCTGCCTCGTCTTTTGTCATCGCAAGGATCGACGAGCTGGTCTTTGTGATCGGTACATTCAGATTGTACATTGCCATACCCATCATCGGGCCGCCGGATATGATCTTCTCTGCCCCTTCTTCAACAAGTCCCCCCGCTTCTTCTAAGAGTTCTGCGTGACTCATGCCAAACTTAACTTCATAATTCTGTGGCTCTGCCATAGCACTTCCCGTCAATGTCATGACCCTGCTCATCGAAGGAGTACTCTTGCAGACAGCATCGTACACAGCGAGCACAGTCTGAACGTTATCTACCACACATCCTGCATCGGCAGGAAGCATTTTGGAATAGATCTTCCTTCCCGTGGTGACATAGATCACCTGACGCTCTGCGCCCTGAGGATATTTTGTCTTAAGTGTTTTTACTGTGATCTTATCCTCATCCTGGGTGAGATACTCGAGCTTAGCGATCGCCTCCGGCTTATTGTCTTCAATCGCAATGATTCCCTCTGCATTGTCAAAAAGACTTAAGAGAACTTTAAGCCCCATGATCAACTGCTCAGGTTTTTCAAGCATCAGACGGTAATCGGAAGTCAGATACGGCTCACACTCCGCACCATTGATGATGACATATTCGATCTCATCTTCATTTTTCGGTGTGACCTTGACGTTCGTCGGGAATCCGGCGCCACCCATACCGACGATACCGGCATCTTTGATGATCTGCCGGATCTCATCCTTGGAAAGCGAGGTGTAATCCCGGTCGTCGCCCAGACCTTCGATCCCCTCATACTGACCGTCGTTTTCGATCACTACACAGGTTGCCTTGGCGCCTGAGACAGTAAGTCTCGGCTCGATCTTTGTTACTTTTCCGGAAACAGAACTTACGATATTGGCAGATATAAATCCACTCGCCTCACCGATGATCTGTCCCATTTTCACCGTATCTCCTACTGACACAGTGGGTGATGCGGGAGCTCCGATATGCTGGCTCATTGGAAATACCAGTTCTTCCTTTGGTTCCATGACCTTGATCGGAAAATCCATACTGAGTTCTTTGCCCTCATATGGATGGGTTCCCCCCTTAAAGGTTGAATTTCCCAAGTAAATCCTCCTCCTTTATAAAATATTTAATAATTTTAATCATGAATACGCTTTTTATCATACCACTTTTTGCGACAAAAAACAAGTATTCACGACAACCGAAAAAGAGTAACGGCGCCAATAAATTTCTTCCGACTGACGCCGTCACTCTGTCAAATCCTCTTATTTTCTCCATGCATATGTTCATGCAGCTGATGATACTTCTCTTTTGTAGCCATTCCACCCCGGATATGCCTTTCCGATTTGTTTATATCAAGTATTTTTCTCGCCTGTGCCGCCAGCGCCGGATTGATCTGCAACATTCTCTCTGTGGCATCTTTATGTACCGTGCTTTTTGACACTCCGAATTTCTTCGCCGTCTGTCTGACCGTGGCACCATTTTCCACAATATAATTTCCAATCTCAATGGCACGCTGCTCGATATATGATTTCAAAAAACTACCCCCTGAATACTCGTTGATTCATTGTATGCAGGGGGGGAGGGAAATATTCAATTTCCCCGGAAATATTCTGTTTCGCCGGAACATGCTAGAATTCACTTCTATTCGTATGCTACAACCTCAATTATCCGGCTACCTGTGTATTGTAGTCTGACACTGCCTGTATCGCCTTAAAATACTCTTCTTTTGCCTGCCAGTATTCGCTGAACAAAAGCGGCACTCCGCTTGAACGCCAGGACGTCATATCTCCCGGTCCCCACCACGTTATTCCCGTGATCTTTGCACCACTGTCCTTTTCTTCTGCAAACATCCGCATCAGGTCGTACCACATCTGTACCTGCTCCGCATGGGTCGTCTCATTCTTTGTATAATCTGTCAGGTCGATCTCTGTGATCTGGATCTCGAAACCGGCATCTTTAAACTTTTCAATCGCTCTGGTCTTCACGCCGTCCACTCCCGGATAACCAACATCCAGATGGCTCTGCATGCCAATCCCGTCACAGATGATCTCCGCCTCCGGATTTATCTCATCTCTTGTATTAAAATAATTTATCATTGTAATGATCTTACTTGCTTCCTGGTAAGTATTAAAATCATTAAAAAACAAACCAACTGAATCTGTGAGACCATAATCCTCCCGAATCGAATACGCCAGGGCAAATGCCTCCTTGATGTAATATGGTGTCAGGATACCGCTATGCTTTTTACTGGAATATGTGTACTCCGGATAATACACCTCATCCCAGTAAGATTTATGCCCTTCATTATTATTATGAAAATACTCATTGGCAATATCCCAGCTATCGATCACCTCTCTGCCGATATAAGTTCCACTTTCATCCTGAAGATCATAGATATGTGTCATGACATTGCGGATCAGATATTCAAGACGCCCATTCATTACTTCCGGGGATACAAACTTACTTGCACTGTCCGTACTGTAATTTTCCTTGAAAAACCACTGCGGGGACTGTGCGTGCCAGATAAACACATGATAACGCATTTTCATTCCATTATCATAAGCTGTCTTAATATAAGAATCGATCGCATCCATATCGATCTCCGGATACTTTGTATCTTTATAGGGATATTTAAACTTCCCGGTATCCACATAACCCGACGGATTACTGTCTGACAATTTAGGCTGCCAGCCAAGAATATAATCCGGCTTCATCTCATTTCCCATCGTCAGGCTGTTATACTGGCTCTTTGCAAAGTCCACAATATTTTTGCTGTTTATCTCTCTCCCCTCAATCGCTACTCCTATTTTCCCGAAAATATCTCCATATGCACTCTTCAGGCTGCTTCCATCCAGTACATTCGACGTCTTTTTCACGTTCAGTGTTATGGAAGTGACCTCGATATAACCGATATCGGCACTTGTATTCTGCACAACGAGATTCAGCGGGCCGCCGGAATACTTATCCAGTGACAGTGCCGCCTTATCTGTCGTCCATACTTCCACAAATGGCATCGTCCAGTCTGTGGTCTCTGTCAGTTTGCAGAGCACCGATCCCTTTCCGCTCGTCGTGATCTGCTTATTTGACGTATCATACATCTTGACAGTAACTGTGATCCTTTCATACTGACTCAGGTCGACCCCCTCTACATAAGGTGTCAGTTCATAGAAGTTTCCAGCCCATGCACGTCCATAGGACTCCTCATTTTTCCATGTCTTATCAGAAATATCGATCACTTTATCTTTTAATGTGCTTCCGACCGCCGTCCCTGTTACGTTCACATCAACATAACAAACTGTGCGTCTGTATTTCACTGTGTCCTCCGGAACAAAAGTTACGCTGCACGCCTTTACCCCCGTCCCGGCCGGCACTGCTGTCTCATCCGTCCACACAAAAGTTCCTGCAACTGTATTCCCCTCTGTATCTTTCGCACTTCCCCCCTGTAATACGGAATTCTTCAGCGCCTGCCCTGCCACGATCGAACCGGCCTCCGGAGCCTCCAGGATAACCCTTTGCTTCGATACAATGACCGGAATACGGATCCCTGTTATTTTCTCTTCCTCACTGTTCTCCGGTACAAACTCTGCCTCACAGGAGATCTTTCCCTCCTTTGACATCACCTGTTCCGGATCTGTCCACTGATAACTCCCCGGTACTTCCTCACCGTCACGATCCAGTATGCTTCCACCACGGATTGCAATATTGGACAGACTGTCACCAACCGAGGCGCTTTCTGAAAATGGTTTGCGGGAAAGGAAAATACGTTCCTCCTGCCCCGGTGTTTCCGATGGTTCTGTCGGAACTGCCGGACTCACATCCGGTGCCCCTGACGGTTCCAAAGACGTGGACGGGCCCGGCATTCCCGATGCGCCCGGCGCTGCGGATGGATTCCAGGATGGTGTGCCGGATACACCTGGTACACCCGGCGTCACAGACGGGGTATCCGGATCATTGTCTTTCCCCGATCCCCCTGTCACTTTGACACGGATCACCATCTTTTTCTTTTTATTCTGCCTGGATATGATCGATATCTTTGCTGTTCCTTTTTTCTTCGCTTTGATCTTTCCCTTAGAAGATACCGATGCGATCTTTTTGTTTGAAGAAACAAACTTTACCTTTTTATATTTCTTTTTATTTGGTGTTACCTTAACTTTTACCTTTAACTGAAAACTCTTTCCTTTTTTCAGTGTCAATTTTTTGTTTTTCACATTTGTTACTTTAACCTGCTTTACCCTCACCCCGGCAGCCGCCTGTGCCAGCTGTGGCATTCCCGCCGTCAGCACGGAAACAGTTATTGCCATCGCCAGGATCAATGACAATACATTTTTCAAATTACGTTTCATAATAACACATTGCCTCCTTTCATCTGTCGCACGATCTCTTTCGTCCATTGACAAATCTGATACTTTGGGATTACTTTAATAATACAACGGATTTTCGGGCATGACAATGATATTATACGCAAAGCGATTGATCTATCTGGCATTTTAAACAAAGCTTTTCCTACTCAGAAGCAATAAAAATATTCCTGAGATAAAACAGCACCGGAATCACAAATAAAACAATGATAAATATAGTGAAGACCGCAGCAAACACAGCATAAGCCACATGGCCCGCTATATACGCCGTCTTTTCTGTTTTAATCTCTTTTTTTCTCCTGACTGCCACTAATGTGGTCAGCAGGATCAGCGTAACAGCGGATAAAATCCCTCCTGTCGTCCGTCCCGGCGCCACATAACTCAGTTTGATCTCATTCTTTCCCGCTTCTACAGGTATTGACAGCATCCCGTCCATATTCCCGATGCCCTCAACCTTTTTTCCATTTACTTTGCACTCCCAGCCCTCATTATATGAAACCGGCAGAAAAACATTTGACTTCGTCACATGATCCAGTTCAAGACTGAGTCCCTCTCTTTTCTGTTCCAGTGATTTGATCTCAGGATTCTGACTCTTTACAAGTTCAATGCCCCTTTGGAAGACGTTCATATCTAATACGCCCAAATGAATTCCGGCATTTCCACTAAACACCACATTTATCTGCTCATTCCGGAAGCATCCGAGACAGATCAGCCCATTTCCAAAGTCAGCCGGATACTGCTGATTAGTAACAGAAAAGGACGACGGTATCACAACCGGTTCTCCGTTTACCGTTATACTGACCGGATTTTCCCCACTGTTCGTCCCATAAAAATACAGAACTTTTTCCTCATCTCCTATTTCCATCTCAAACGCATTACTGCGGATCTGATCCGATACATCCTCAATGAGCATCTCCCCGCTTCCGGTCACTGCTGCAAACAGCTCATTCTGTGTCTCAAACTTGTCCTCTCTGGGTGAAAGATCGGATATATCCGTATTGATAGCAAAAGGAAGTTCAAACTTATTTTTATACATCTCTAATTCATTTGAATTACCGGTCTCCACATCCCCGCAGTACTCATACAGCTCATCCGGAAGTCCATCTCCAAGATAATATTTTGTATTGAACAACGTATCTGTAAACACCGTTCCGCCGGTATCCAGAAGCTGGGTCCAGTTTACCGAATAGCCGAGCGCCGAAAACACCGGCTGCAGGGACTGATCGATCACGTGCCAGTAATTCGAGATCGCCTCTTCTCCGAGCACCAGAGAATATTCGATATGATCCACCTGATAATCTGTATTTTTTATCCGTTCAAAATCATCCGGCGTCTCCTCCATACTCATAGCCACATGATTCGCCGCATCCAGATATTCTGCCGAAAACACCGTAGCGTTATCTTTATTTGGCGCAAAACTCATAACCGACGTACACATGATCTCGACACATAACAACGCAAAAACAAGTCCTTTTGCCCTCGACTTTAATATATACCAGTATACACTAAGAAACATGAGTCCGGTCACAATGCACAGGAAACCATCCCCTAATTCCGAATATACTGCATTTCCACAATATACGGTATAGATTTTATGAAAGATCCAGCCGGATAAAAGTACGGCAGCCGCCAACACTCCGATCACTACTTTTTTTCTGAGCCAGCTGACTGTGCTCATAATACTGTCTTTATTCTCCTGATATAATACGACCGCAAGATCGATCAAAACAAACGAAATAATATAGATAAAACGCACCGGCCAGCTCGCCCTGCTCCCACCATGCCATAATGTTTCAATCCCTGAGACAAGAACGGAAAGGATCATACATGCGATAACAAAGATACGTCCTTTATGTCTTTTTATACTTTCTGCAACCGTGTCTTTCCCGTGTAACAGAAAAAATACGATACCCGAGCATGGCAAAGCAAGGTTCACAAACATCCGCTCGATCGTTTTCCAGTCATACAGTCTCCAACTGCTCCGGATCGCTGTCATATACGTATTCAGAAAATTATCACCCGTATTCCTTGATGTCTCTGACACGCAGATCAGCGCCGGTATGCTCACGACAGCACTTAATAAGAGCGCCGCTCCAACCGATACACCAAGCCACAGGGCACACCGCCTCTTCTCTTCCCTGTCCTCCAGATTCCAGAAAATCCTTGCGCCACATGACAGGAATAAAAACATCAATGTAATGCAGGCTGTATACACGTTTACGATCATGCACAGCGCAAATATAACGATAAAAAACTTGCACCCTTTTTTGTCAAAGATCCGGTCGAGCCCGATCATAAGAAGCGGAAGCAAAAAAGCAATATCCATCACGAGCATGATCTGGAAATGGACAAGCGTGGCAGCGCCAAACGCATACAGGATACCACCCGCAATATGCACGCTGTTCTTTACATCATATTTCCTGAGGTAAAAATACATGGAAAATGCGATCGCTATCATTTTCAGTATCAAAAAAATGTTTACAAAGTCGACTAAATTTTCTCTTGCTGATAAAAACAAGAACAGATTTAACGGACTCAGGAACGCTCCCAGCGAAGAAGCACCGGATATATTTATTCCAAATGCTGAATTCCATGTAAAAAACGGACTCGCTTTTCCATGCAGAACATCCCAGACATAATACATCCCCGCCGGTATCGTCTGCTGAACCATATCTCCCCGGGCGATCGTCGCATCCCCAAAAGGATATATGCCATTTACCATATAAGCAACAAGAACAACTACACTGATGACCAATGCGATAATGGACAGGTCTATGATCCGTTCCTTCCTATTTACAATCAGTGAAGACCAGTTAAACTTTTTTTTCGTTCCCATTATTTCTCTCCTATCTGTCCTGGATTCGTAATATCATGATACCGGGGGCAAAAGCCCTTTTTATCAAAGAGTCTGGCAATATGCACAAAAAACAATAAGATGAGCAGCATTATGCACAATGAAACTGAGACTCAGAGAATCGTGGAAGCCTTTGCTGAACACGATTCCCACGTTTGAGGCTCAGTGGAATGGTTCGTGCATCCGGCTGCGAAGATATTGTTTTTTGTGCATATTGCCAATACATGAAAAAACAAAGGGCTTTTGCCCCCGGCATCATATCATTTGGGTAAGACACCTTTTGACCCAACATCATTTTACAACAAACCCCCGTCAGTTGAAAAGGGTTTTTTATCTCTTGACCGGATTTTCTTCTTTATGATACAATCAAAAGGGTTTTCCCTTTGAAGAATCAGCCTGGCAGATCCCGGGTTTTTATAGAAAGGATACATAATATTATGAAAGAAAATTTAGTGATAACCGGTATGGGTGCTGTCACCCCGATCGGGATCGGCGTAGAAAATTACTGGAACAATCTGATCGCAGGAAAATGCGGTGTCGGACGCATCACACGTTTTGACCCGGAGGATTCTCCGGTAAAGATCGCCGCTCAGGTTAAAGATTTTAACCCGGATGACTTTATGAGTAAAAAACAAAGCCGGGAAATGGATCTTTTTATGCAGTATGGCTATGCTGCCTCGGAAGAAGCCCTCACTGACGCCGGAATAAAAGAAGACACCGTGCCCGCAGAACGTATGGGTATCGTCGTGGGAACCGCCATGGCAGGTGTCTCCATCATATCAGAAACACAGGACGGTCTGAGCACCGGTGCACATAAAAAAGTAAGTCCGCGTTTTGTGCCGAAATTCATCGGCAACATTGCTGCTGCCCAGATTGCGATCGCAAAGGGCTATCGCGGGCCAAGCCTCACCGTGAGCACTGCCTGCTCCTCTGGCGCAGACGCCATTGGAACCGCTGCCATGCTGCTTTTGGCCGGAGAGGCCGATGCAATCCTCGCCGTAGGAGCAGAAGCAAGTCTTTGCCCGGTCGTAGTCGCAGGCCTTGCATCCGCTCATGCGCTCAGCACAAACAATGAAAATCCACAGACAGCAAGTCGTCCCTTTGATAAGACCAGAGACGGTTTTGTATTCGGAGAGGGCGGAGGAGCCGTCCTGCTTGAAACCGAAGAACATGCAAAAAAACGTGGGGCTGATATAAAAGCAAGGCTTCTTGGGTTTGCCAACTGTACAGACGGGTATCATGTCACGGCCCCTCATCCGGATGGGATCGGAGCGATTGCATGTATGGCAGACGCCATAAAAAAAGCCGGTATCTCCACAAATGATATCGACTACATAAACACTCACGGAACTTCCACTCCGATGGGCGACACGATTGAGACAAATGCCATTAAGACTTTATTTGGCCCACATGCTTATGAGATGGCTGTCACCTCTACCAAGGGCGCTACCGGCCACATGATGGGCGCCGGCGGCATCACCGAGACGATCGCCTGTATCAAAGCAGTACAGGAAGGAATCATCCCTCCCACACTGAACTTAAACACCCCGGATGAAGAATGCGACTTAAATTATGTGCCAAACAAGGCAGTCCAGCGGGAAGTCAAATATGCAATGACCAATGCGTTTGGTTTTGGCGGACAAAATTCAAGCCTGATCGTAGGAACCCCATGAATACTCTGAAAAAACTGATCACAGAGTCCTCCCATCTGAGTGATGAGGCCCTTGCCCAAAAAGCAGATTCACTTCTGCATATTCACACGGAAGAAATCCAGACGGACGGGAAGGATACCTTTCATTTCCACCGGTATGAGCCAACACCTTACCGGGTTTTACAGATTCTTTTTGATCATCTGGATATCCGCGAAACGGATACCCTGTTAGATTATGGCAGCGGTCTCGGCCGATCAGCTTTTTATGCAAATTACTTGTTTCAATGCCGGGGAATCGGCATAGAACAGTCAGAAGAATTTCACCGCATGGCACTAAAAAACCGGAACGGATACCGGGGGATATACCGGGATCGTCTTTGCTTTATCCATGCATCGGCAGAAGAATATGATCTTCCTGGCGAAGTAAATTACATTTACTGCTTCAATCCGTTTTCTACGGCCATCTTCCGATCTGTCATGACAAAGATTGAGACGTCCTTTGAACAGCGTGAACGCGACATCACACTTATACTATACTATCCGGAAGACGACACCATCTTTTATATCGAGAGGCATACTCCTTTTCAGCTTCTCTGTGAGATCCCCGTCCCTGATCTGATCGAAAAGGATCGTAGGGAGCGTTTCTGTCTGTACCGCCTTTGTGCCTCAGGCGAAACTTCTATAGAGTCAAATACCCCGCGGCAGTCGCCAAATGGACATGCAAGCATGTCCGCTTGGCTCGTTGCTTCGCGAGAATAAATGACCGATGATTTTTTTACAAAACCATTGCGAATTTAGGAATTTTGCATTATACTGTTAGTAGGCCGTTGATACACGGGCAGAGAAACGAAAGGGAGTGAAGATGTGTACAATGAAGAATTATTCCGGAAAATGCTGATGACTTTTGATCACAAGTACGAATCTTCTACTGTATTTTATGACAATCTTCCATATATAAGGGATTATGATCTGTGCAACTGGACTCCGCTTCGTCTTATGAGCGGAAACATCATAAAATTTTATCAGTATAAACTTGATAAACCCGTCATCATACAGACCGATCCGGACGGCATGTAATATTTATTTTTGAATATGATAAGAGTATCCACATGCTCCTGTAATGGAGCCGGGATACTCTTTTTTATCAATAATGCTGGATCTTCGTTGTTACCAGACATTAACATAGCTCTGTATTAATCAAAAATTTTTTCCAGTTCACTGATTATCTCATGATCAAATCCCGTTTCCGGACAGATAATCTCCTCACCGTCCACCGGCTCATAACCAAGCGGGCCATAGTAGAATTTTTTTGTCATGATGCACTGCTTTCCTTCCAAATCCGTAACTCTCCAATAAAGAACTGCATCATACTTTTTCTCCTCTTCATTATACTCCTTATCGATAAGTTGAAAATCATTGGATTTACATCTGCTTAATACATTGTAAAGTCCGTCTCCTATTTTTACAGCGTATTCTGTCACACCGGTTTCTTTATTTATAACCGGCATTTCCATACAGTTCCTCACAAAATAAAAACTGTAAAAGCCGGAAGAAAAACCTTCCTTCCCTATTTCTTCTGCTGTTTCCGAATTCTGTATATTGATCCTGCGACTCGTTATATAATTTGCAACATTATATCCGATACAGGAATATTTATAATAATCCAGATAATAATTCATATCCTCAATATAGTACCCAAATGAATGTATATAATCCTCATCAAAACGCTCCCCCATATATGTTTCTTCACCATTCCAGATACTGATGCCATAATTATACCGGTCCTTAAAAATAACCTGCATCGAAACCCGCTCCTCCCCTACTCTCAGCAAAAGATCCACGCTATACGCTGAATATTGGATATTGGTATCCGGCGTACTGTACCAGTCAGCATTATCTGTATATGTTACACCCTTTACATCAATCTTTACATCTTTTCCCTTAAATGTCTTTTCATAAGATTGATAGATACGCTCTGAAACGTCATAAAAAAAGGCATCGTGCTCATCTCCATTTTGATTACTCACATCAAAACTTGTACCAGTACTTTTCAGGATTTCCCGGATCCTGCCATCCACCAGCTTTTGTGCAATCTGCTTTGCCTTATAGCGATACATAAGGCTGTCATAGCTCGGGCATGGCAACGACGGAAAAAGCTGCCCTGTCGTCAAAACACCAAATACACCGCACACAATGATAAGTACTATAATAGCAATTCCCTTTTTGATCCGATTTTTCTTCAACTCCCTTTCAATCTTTTTAAATGGCTGGATCTCATCAAAACCTGCAGCACTTTTCTCCTGCGTCTCCTGCATTTCTTCCATCTTTTTTCTGCAGCGCTCACAGCCAGTCAGATGTTCTTCCAGCTGTTCCTTTGTCTCCATACTGCATAATCCCTCGATATACTCTGGCATTAAATCCTCTGCGATATGACACTTCATCTCTGCTCTCCTCCAATCTGCTCTCTTAGCTTTTCCTTACCCCTAAAAAAAGTAACTCTTCCCCATGTTTCAGATTTTCCAAAAATACTACCGATTTCCTTAAAAGAAAGGCAGCCCATGATGCGCAGCATCAGCACTTCCTTATAAGGCTCTGAAAGATTATGGATCGCCCGATAAACCACTGCTGTTTCGTCTTTCCGGATCAAATCTTTTACAAAGTCGGTCTCCTGCACAGTCTGCCCAAACAGTAAAGCTTCTCCCTGCTGTTCCATGATCTGGTCCATGGAAATGTTCTTCTGCTCCCTCTGTTTGCACATATCAAGCCAGGTATTTTTAGCGATCTGACAAAGCCAGGTTGACACCTCACATTTTCCCTCAAAAGAATCCGCATGCTCGATGGCTTTTAAAAAAACCGTCTGTAAGATATCATCTGCTGTCACCGGGTTTTTGCAAAGCTGTAGGATATATCCATACAACATTTTTGCATATTTCTGATAAATCTCATCAAAAACCCCCTTGATATATTTCATTTGTGCCACTTCACCTCCTCTGTTAAATCAGACGAATGAAACGAGAAAACGTTACATAATTTGCAGCCCGGCCATATAATAAATAAGGTGCGGCTAAAATGCGCACCTTATCATGTCCATAAACTCTTTATTTCACACTACTTCAATGCTTCTTCAAACCTGCCTGACTAAATTTTCTTAACTATTACGCGTTCAGCTTCTCGGCAAAATCACTCATAGCCTCCGATATTTTTATCTGCTGCGGGCATACTGCTTCGCAACTCCGGCATCCAATACAAGCCGTTGGATGCTTTTCTTTCGGAATCGCCATCAGCGCCATCGGCGCAAGAAAACCGCCACCGGTAAAGCTATGTTCATTATAAAGATCAAGAAGCCCCGGAATATCCAACCCTTTCGGGCAGTGGCTCACACAGTAATGGCAGGAAGTACACGGAAGAGTGCCGTCCAACATACCGTCTGCCACGCCAAGCAGTGCATTCATTTCTTCCTGTGACAACGTTTTCTCTGTCTCAAATGTTTTTATATTCTCTTTGAGCTGTTCAAAATCCGACATACCGGAAAGTATCATCGTCACACCCGGAATACTCTGCAAAAACCGGAACGCCCATGCCGGAATATTTTCATCCGGCCGCAGTCCCCTTAACACTTTTTCTGCATTCTCTGGCAATTTCGCCAGTTTACCTCCACGGACCGGCTCCATCACCCATACCGGGATCCCATACTCTTTTAACAGTTCAACCTTGGCTTTTGCATCCTGGAACGTCCAATCAATATAATTTAACTGGATCTGGCAAAATTCCATATGATCGCCATAAGCTTCTAAAAACCGTTTCATCACATCATAATTTCCATGCGCAGAAAAACCAAGATGACGAATGCGTCCCTGTTCTTTCTGTTTTACAAGATACTCGTCAATATGGTATTTTTTATCCAGATAGGCATCAATATTCATCTCACATACATTATGGAACAGATAAAAGTCAAAATACTCCACACGGCATTTTTTCAACTGCTGCTCAAAAATTTCCTCTACCTTGCCCATATTAGTAAGGTCATACCCCGGAAATTTGGTGGCAAGGAAAAAACTGTCACGGGGATACTTTTCCAGAACCCTTCCCATAACAAGTTCCGAGTTCCCGTCATGATATCCCCACGCCGTATCATAATAATTGATTCCCTGCTCCATTGCATAAGCAACCATCTCTGCCGTTCTCTCTTCATCAATCTTTGCATCATTTCCATCCAAAACCGGCAGACGCATCGTCCCCATTCCCAATGCAGACAATTCTAACTCCTGAAACTTTTTTGTGATCATTTTTCATCCCAGCCTTTCTTTCTATAAATGATTAACAAAAATATTTATTATTTTTATTTTATCAATAATTGGGGGAAATATCAAATGTGTTTTTTGCAGGTTCCGTATTTCATAAAGCGGTTTCTCCCGCATGGAGCGCTCCCGCTCTGTAAGTTACGCAGTGGTAAGGGTGTGGAAAGTGCAAAACATGCACTTTCCGCACCTCTTACCAGCGTACTTACAACTCCATGCTCTGAGAAACCGCTTTATGAAATACTGCAATGCTGCAGAAAAAAAAATAGTAACCTACTTATACTAAGCAGATGTTGGGGACAAAAAGGTGCTTACATAATCTTGGGGATAGTTTTACTTTATCTTGATTTTCCTTATTGCACTGTACTTTCCGTTTATGATTTTCCCTTTTTCGTTGCTGTTCCATGCTGAAATCCTAATGAAATAAGTCTTTTTTGATTTCAGTTTCTTAATAACTTTTTTCAGCGTTTTTGCAGAAACCTTATACTGCTTGAGGCCCTTGGTAAATTTTCGGTTTGTTGCAATCTGAACCCGGTAACCCTTTGCAGCACTTACTTTCTTCCACACAACAGTCAGTTTCCTTTTGCCGGGCTTTACACTCTTGACAGAAACCTTTGCCAGTTTTACGGTCTTTAACCCCCCACCATTTTTCGGTATGTTATTTGATTTCAGCGTTGATGTTGCAGTCGTTTTTTTTGTTTCAGATGATTCCGCCGAAGGCCTGGAAATGTTCTCTGGCACATCCGTCGGCCGGGTATTTTCATCTTTCAGCACTGTTACATTACAGACTGCAGTTAATCCACTAAAACTATTTGCAGCAGATATTACCGCGCTGCCATCTCCCACAGCTGTAATCTCTCCATGTTCATCCACCGTCACCACATTTTCATTACTACTGCTCCATTGAATCTGGGTATTATTTGCATTAAAGGGCTCAAATTGTTCTTTCAGCAAATAAGTATCACCTATATTCAGCTCCAATTCTTTTACATCCAGCGTTAAGCTTTCCGCTGAAATGTTTTCAACGACCTCCGTATCTGTGCTGGATTCCATTGCTTCGTCATCCGAATTATATAAATCATACAGAGACTTTCCCTGTCTTCTTCCCTCAGAAAAATAATTGCTATAAGAGATCTCTTTCGACAATGGAACCTTTGTATACTCAATCGTTCTAACCAGCTCGTCATTCTCGTATTCCTTAATAATGCAGTCCATGGTTCCCTTGTCATTCCCAACATAAGACACAACAAAATTATCATCCGGCAAAATCAAATACTTATCATCACCATCTACATAAGCGATAATCTCATCATATTGTGTATCCACGGTATTATCCGTAATTTTTGCACACACATTTCCCTCGCTGTCATACACAATAATATCTACTGGGCAATGTCCCTCAATCCTTGTCGTTTTCTTCACAAGATCTTTGGTTAAGATAATTGTTATATCTTTTATACTTTTTTTGGCATCGTCCTCGCCATATCCGGTATAGCCATATTTAAGGCTTGTGTAAACCATTTCACTTGCTGAGCCATACTTCGCATTGACAACCTGGGAGAACGTACCGGACAACATCTGATCTGCTATGCTGTCAATTCCCTCTCCATAGAGTTTGCTATAGCAATTATGAATTTGACCTTCTAATACTTTTTTCAGTGACGTTGCAAAGCTATCGTAGTCTGCATAGGTTATAATCCCCATACCGCTTCCTGTACCCTGATAATTCATTTCACTTTTTTTCGATTTTGCGTTAAATCCGGCTTTTTCTATCTGATAACTGATTGTTCCAAAACCACTGTAAGCAGAGGAACTGCCACCGAATGTGAAAAAGTCCATATTCATTGTAAATACGATTACAATATCCTTATTATCTTTTTTATTTTTCGCTTCAAACCTGAGCGTACCTGTGTATGGTTTCCGAAATGTAAGCATCCCCTTTGCCTGAGAAATACCTAATTTCTTAAAAACAGTATCCATCAAATCTTCTTTCGTAAAATGTGCGTTTTTCATTAATTTCTTAACAAGGCTTCCCTCGCTATCATCGTTTATCATGCTATTTAAAGCATTCGAGGTATAAATCCAGTTATTCACCTGAGCAGTTACTGCTTTTACCTCTGAGTCCGTCAGGTATTCTCTGAGCAGAGTATCGTCAAATGCCGCCTGCGAGCCGTTCAGTATGTTGTTGAGCTTGTTAATTTCTGACCTTTTCGCGGTTCCCGTCTGCTTTTTGATCACTGCCGTTTCATTTGCCCGGTCTTCATTGGAAATACTAACCTCTGCCTTTACATACTGCATATTATCTACAGACGCTCTAAACTCTGTTACGGTATTGATACTTTCCGGCACATAGTCCTCCTTCAAATACGCTTTAACTGTAAATTCTTCGTTTTCCCCAAGTTTCAAAAATTTATTATATGATTGCGTAAATGTGGTATCTTTACTGGAAAAAATCCCTGACTTTAACAAATACGGAATCTCACCGCTATTTGAAAAACTGGAAGACAAAGTAATATCGGATATATCAACTCCTATATCACTAACATCCGTATCTCCTAATGCTTCCAGTACATTCTCCGTATAGTATGGCTTTTTCAAGTCACAGGCTGCCGATACTTTTACATCAAATGAGTCTTGGGAAAATTTTGCGTTTTTATATGTAATATTTGTGATTTCCGGCGTCACAGACAATTTCGGAATCACTACATCAGAAACCGGATCCATATTGGTAATCTGGTTATTTTTTAATAATGCGATCACCTTGATGCCATTGTTTCCCACAACTAAGCCTGTCGCCTCATTCAAATCAAAATCGTCACTTACATCGTAGTCTGCCCCATCAATTTTTAACGTAAAATCATTTAGATTAACAGCTTCCAATGTGCCAAGGATGGTATCAACTCCAAAATTATGACCTGGGGACACTGGCGTCTCCGTCGGGACTGGCAACTCCGACGGAGTTGGTGTGGTTTCACTTTCAGAATCGTCTGCTATTTCGGCATCTGCAATATACTTCTTCCTATTCTCCTCTGTATTGGAAATAAAATCAAAACGTTTTCCAAGTGCTTCATAGATCATTTGAAATTCATCTGCAGTACATGAACTTCCATTTAAACGATACTCATTTGTAACTGTATCCGCAAGCCATTCATCCCAAGCAGCTGTATTAACAAGGGAAATTTTATTATTTACTAATTTGTACTCTTGTATTATTCGAGGTATCACAGTCCCCGAAGTTCCCACATTGAACGCCGGTGCCCGGTAATAGTAAGCATATGTGCCCCTTCCCGGCATAGAATATAAGTCCCCATAATTATCATATCCCTCCGTCTCAGGCATCATTTCAACTTCAACTGCCCGACCATTCTGATATGTATAATAATGCACAATATCTAAACACTTGTCCGTTGAGGATATCATTAACTCTGGAGTCATATCCTCGTTCAAATCCCCAAGAGCAAAGTAATACTCTGAATAATCTCCTTTGGATAATATATTCATATAACATTCTTTGAGTGTCTTTTGCGCCTTAATATCTGCCTTTGCTCCAAGTCTAAAAATAACACATTAATCAGTAGTAGAAACATCAGTAAAACACTAACAACTTTTCTCATGTCAAATTCCCCTCATTTTGTTCTTTACTTCTCTACATTTTGTCTTGTAGAAGTGCATTGACTCCCCCATACATCACTTTCTGATTTTTATTTTTCTTATCTTGCTCCATGCCCCATAAACCTTCTTTGCTCCTTCCAGTCGGTAAGCCCTTACACGGAAATAATAGGTCTTTTTCTTTTTTAGTTTTTTAATTACCACCTTATTCTTGCTAACCAGCTTTTGTTTTTTCCCCTTCCAGTTCTTAGATGTGCTATAGCAGATTTGGTATCCTTTTACTCCGGTTAGTTTCTTCCATTTAGCTTCAATGGAATTCTTTGCTTTATTACGCAATAATTGAATTACTGGCTTCGGCAAAGCATTAGAAATCTTGGCGTTTCCAGCGTCGTGAACCGTCCCGGCACCGGATGGCACAGGCGTTTCCAACAGCTTAACCGTTAAAAGCGAACTTCTTGTATTCTGTGACGGAATTGTACTTTGGGGCAAAACTGTTTGCATAGGTTTTTCAGTTGCTGGCACCCCTGATGTTTGCACAGGTTCTTCTGCCGCACCGCCTATCAAAGTCCCATCCCAAATTACCCGCCCAGCATCTTTCCATACAGATGCTTTTTCTAAATCTATATATAACGCCGGACGAACACCCATACCCGTACTACTGCCAAATCCGCCTGTACCATACTGACTAACCCTCCCCTGATAATCTACATAGGCACCATATGCATTCGTTCCTTTCTCTCCAGGCACCGTTATTGCTGCTCCCAGTGTTCGTAACCACCAAGGTCCTTCTCCTTCTCCGCCTTCTTCTACACTTGGGGCTGTATAAGCATTATTGGCTTTT
This sequence comes from Lachnospiraceae bacterium, assembly GCA_021770615.1. Next base: position 71,401 of record JAETQR010000002.1, read on the forward strand.
GCATACTCCGTATTTTTTGCCCGCCGCGTCTGAGCCCCGGCATCAAATGTCGGATAAAAACCATATTTCGTATTAGTCATATCCTCTAACGACAACAAAAAGACTTTATCCTCTGTATTATTTCCTCCATCCACCCCACTACCGGCAGCATCATTCACAAGCTCCGTTTGGAAAATAGCCGACTGTTCTTTTGCCGTAAATGCATTTTTTATAAAATCCGAATTCAGCCATTCTCGCAGAGTACAAGTTTCCCATGTGATCTGTTCATATTCTTTATTATATGATTGATGATCCAAACAACGGTCTGCCAACAAAAGGGCTTTATTTCCTTCCTTTGATAATATCCGCCATTTAATCGCCTCTTTTTGATCTTTCTTGTCCGCCACACCATCCCCATTTGTATCACTTTGCCAATAGTTCCCAAAATACACACAATTCCATTCTTTCTTATCTTTTGTCTCTGACACTTCTCCCCATGACGTCACCTGTCCAGCATATGACCATTGGGAAGTTGCAGACAAATCCAAATGCAGCACCGGACGAACAGAAACATTCATTACCCGAGCAGACATCGTCTGCACTATTGTATCAGTGCTTAGTGCCGTTACACATGTCTCTTTTTCCCCAGGAGATCTCAACCAATACAACTGTGAACCACCACTCTGTTCCACCAAATAATCAGTTACGTATGCCATACGGGACCATTTATATTTCGTTCCAAATCCATACTGTTTATTCTGCATTTCTTGGATTGACGGCACATAAATTTTATCTTCTGTATCATTTCCACCATTCGTTCCATACTCTGGGTTCGGCTCTGTAATTACCTTTGTTGTTTGAATCGCAGCCTGTTCCTCATCACTAAACGCATCTTTAATAAATGTTTCATTCAAATATGTACGCAGGCTACAATTCCCCCATGTAACAGGAACTCCCTCTTTCTCATTATATGCCTCATTTTCAAGAATACAATCCGCCATTAAAAAGGCATCATTTTTATCAAGAGACAGCACACGCCACTTAATCGGTTCCTTATTATCATTTCGATCCGACGTACCATCTCCATTTGTGTCATTTTGCCAATACTTGCCAAAGTAGATGCAGTCCCATGTTACTGTTCCATCGCTGTCTATCTCCGGTTCGCTTAAATTAAAGGAATTATCCATTTGTGCTTTACTATTACTTATTATTTGATTACCTTGCAATATCCCGATTACTAATGCAAAAACAAGCCAAATTGCAATTCTTTTTTTAATCATTGATTTCATAAACTATATCCTCACTACTATTCTTTATTTCGGACTTTGTATTCTGATACATTTTCCCTTATTTCTTAATTTTGATCTTCTTCACACTACTCCATGCCCCATAAACCTTCTTCGTTCCTTGCAGCCGATAAGCCCGGACACGGAAATAATAAGTTTTTTTCTTTTTCAGGTTTTTGATCACCGCATTGTTTTTGGTGACCAACTTCTGTTTTTTGCCCTTCCATTTCTTAGAAGTGCTATAGCAGATCTGGTATCCTTTCACCCCGGTTTGCTTCTTCCATGAAGCAGTCACAATGTACTTTTTCTGTTTCAGTTTCAAATCTGTCACTTTTCCGACTGTATTCTTTCCCGAATCCGGTAAAATACCTGATGCCGGAGTTACCGCAGAACCCTGCTGTGGCACAAAAGACGTCACGGAAGAAATTCCCGGCTGGGATGGTATTCCGGGTGTCGGTGCAGGGGCGGATGGCTTATCCGTTTCTTCCGGCTCTTCCACTTCACCCTCCACTGTTACAGTACCGGCATATGACCAGACTACAGAAGATACGTCATCTGACGATGCTCTCAAATTTAAGTGCAGTGCTGGTCGGGCAGCGTATTCATTACCGTAGAAATTATTACCGCAAACATCGTAGTCATAAATGGGGCCGCCGACCCCCACATAGGATGCGTCATCACTATTCTCACCGGGCGACCGAAGCCACCAACAACCATCATCTATGTACACATCCCATGGATCATCTGCCCATACTCCTTGCGCTTTTGCATACTCTGTAGTTTTTGCCGCTCTCCTTAGATCATAACTGCTTCCTGAAAACCCATACGCCGGATTCGTCACCTCATCAAGGGACAGCAAATACACCTTATCTGACGTATCGTTTCCACCTTCTGTGCCATATTCAGAGTTGTCACTGTTCACCACATTTGTTATCTTAATTGCAGCCTGCTCTGTTTCTGAAAATGCATTATTAAGGAAGTTATTATTGCTGTAGTCCTTTCCGTCTTTATTCTTTTCCGCCCCGTATCCGTTTAGCCAGCTACGCATCGTACATGTCTCCCATGTGACAGCTCTACAGACATCGTTGTAACTCTGGCAGTCGAGGTTCTTATCTGCCAACAAAAATGCATCATCACCATCTACGGAAAGCACACGCCACTTAATCGGAGTTTTATCATCATCTTTGTCGGCTTTCCCATCCCCATTCGTATCCTCCTGCCAGTAGTTTCCAAAATACACACTGTCCCACGTCACCATCCCATCCGCATCTGTCGTAGGATTCTTCAATGTCCCGGTAACCTCTCCCGGTGTAGCCGTTGGCGATACATCTGGCTGATCTGACGGTGCAGCACTGGCGGACGGCTTCGGGGTTGGTGTCGTTGCCGATGTCTCTCCCCCTTCCGAAGTAATAGTACCAGCGTATGACCAGCCAGAAGTAGATGATAGATTCAAATGCAAAGCGGGTCGCACCGCAACGTGATCATCGCAGACATCGTCGCCACTCAGAAAGACATATCCATTGCTATCCACGTAGGAGGCTCTACTACTCCCGTAGGCCGGCGACCGCAGCCACCAGATATTCGTTGATCCGGCACTGCTCATATAAGACGATTTTATCTCCCCGCCTGCTGCCAAATACGCTGTATTTACTGCTTCCCTTGTATCTGTCGAATCCATTATCGATGTGAACCCATACGACGGATTCATTACTTCACTAATGGACAGCAGATACACCTTGTCTGACGTATCATTTCCCCCATACATTATATCAGACTCCAGATTAGCATTAATTACGTTGTTTACTATATCTGTAGTCCGTATAGCAGACTGTTCGCTTTCCGAAAACGCATTATCAAGGAAGTTATCGTCACTGTAGTCCTTTCCACTTATATTGAAGCCAGCTCCGTAGCCGTTCAGCCAACTGCGCATCGTGCACGTCTCCCATGTGACATTTTCATCGGTATCATTGTACCTCTGGCAGTCTAGGTTCTTATCTGCCAGCAAAAACGCATCGTTACCATCTACCGACAGCACGCGCCACTTGATCAGGGTCTTTGCGTCGTTTTTATCCGCTTTTCCATCCCCATTCGTATCCTCCTGCCAGTAGTTTCCGAAATACACACAGTCCCATGTCACTATTCCATTGGCATCTGTTGTTGGGTTATTCAATCTCCCTGTAATTTCTCCCGGTGTAAACGTGGGCGGTGTGGATGGCTTTTCCGATTTTATTGGGTTTGCAGCTCCTGTCTCTTTCACTTTACCTTCCGAGTTCACGGTACCGGCATATGACCAGTTTGAAATAGATGATAGATTCAAATGCAATGCCGGCCGAACAGCACTACTACTATTATGGACAAATTCACCATCTTCACTGACACTTCCATAGTCATCCACGTTGGAATCGAAATAACTATAACGCCCTGGCGACCGAAGCCACCAATATCCGTATTTTGCGTATATATCACTTATAACAGAATACGTTTTTACTCCCTGCTGTTTTGCATACTCTGTAGTTTTTCCCCTTTTGCCATGATCATCTGCACTGTTATCTGACGAAAAACCATATGTTTGTTCCATCACCTCATTAATGGACAGCAGATACACCTTGTCTAATGTGTTATTTCCTCCCTTTGTGCCATACGTAGAATTATCATAATTTACCACATCTGTAATTGTGATCCCCAACTGCTCGCTTTTTGAAAACGCATTGTCTAGAAAATTATTGTCACTGTAATCCTTACCTTCTTGATTCACTTCCGCCCCATAACCATTTAACCAGCTCCGCAATGTACAGGTTTCCCAGGTGACATCTGTATATGTTTCATTATACTTCTGGCAGTCAAGGTTCTCGTCTGCCAGAAGCAAGACATCATTACCCTCCACTGAGAGTACCCGCCACTTGATAGGGGTTTTCTCGTCATTCTTGTCCGCTTTTCCGTCTCCGTTCGTATCCTCCTGCCAGTAATTTCCGAAATAAACACAGTCCCAAATCACAATTCCATCGGCATCTGTTGTCGGGTTATTTAATTTTCCTGTAAATTCCCCCGGTATAACTGTTGACGGTACAGATGGTTTTCCCGGTTCTGTCGGGTTCGTAACTTCTATCTCTTCCACTTTACCTTTTGAGGTTACGGTGCCAGCGTATGACCAACTTGAGGAGGACATGGTATCTGATAATGCCTTAAGATTTAAATGCAATGCCGGACGGACGGCTGTATTACTGTCGTTGACATGGCCGCCACCCCGAGACACAGAACCATGCCCCATCACATCCGAAGCGAGACTACTACGGAACCCTGGCGACCGAAGCCACCAATAGCCATTTCCTGCATACGTATCACTTAACTCAGAATATGTCTTTGCTCCCCGTGCTTTTGCATACTCTGTAGTTTTTGCCCATCTGCTTTTATCATTCTCATTATAATCTGAGGAAAACCCATATGCCGAATTCGTTACCTCATCTAACGACAGCAGATACACCTTGTCTGACGTACTATTTCCACCCTCTGTGTTGTTCTCAGGATTATCATTATTCACTACATTAATGGTCTTGATTGCCGACCGCTCGCTTTTTGAAAACGCATTATGTAGGAAGTTATTTCTACCATAGCTTTTACCATCATTATTTGCATCTCCCCCATATCCGTTCAGCCAGGTACGCATCGTACAAGTTTCCCATGTAACATCGGTATCGGTATCATTATATTTTCGACAGTCGAGGATTTTATCTGCCACCAAAAACGCATCATCCCCATCCACCGACAGCATACGCCACTTAATCGGGGTTTTTGCATCGTTTTGATCCGCTTTGCCATCCCCGTTCGTATCCTCTTGCCAGTAGTTCCCGAACCACACGCAGTCCCATGTCGTGACGCCGTCACTGTCCGTTCTTGGGTTTTTCAGTAGCGTGGCGGCTTCTGCCACATACTCCGGCATGATTCCCTGGCACACTGGAATCAGTAGTGTCAGTATCAAGAGAAATGATAATAATTTTCGTGTTTTTTGCTTATGCATGGTGTCTCCTTCCTGTTCTGTCAAGCCGTAATCATGGATTTACATAGCTTTGACATATTTTTTATCTCTAAAACAAAACTATAAATACAACTTAATCAACAGAAAAAACATCCCCTCATCACAGCGAGTTTTTCATAACTAGATGTACAGAATGGGGGGGAGTTTTTTCTTCTGTATTTCCTTCCCTCTATTTCTTAATTTTTATCTTCTTCACACTGCTCCATGCCCCATAGACCTTCTTTGTTCCTTCTATCCGGTAAGCCTGGACACGGAAGTAATAGGTCTTCTGCTTTTTGAGATTTTTGATCACTGCGTTGTTTTTCGTAACCAGCTTCTGCTTTTTGCCCTTCCATTTCTTAGAAGTGCTATAGCAGATCTGGTATCCTTTCACCCCGGTTAGTTTCTTCCATGAAGCGGTCACAGTGTGTTTTTTCTGTTTCAGTTTCAAAGCTGTCACTTTTTCGACCGTGTTCTTTCCCGAATCCGGTGAAATGCCTGATACCGGAGATGCCACAGAACTCTGCTGCGGTACAAAAGGTGTCACAGAAGAAGTAACTGGCTGGGATGGCTTTCCAGGTGTCGGTGCTGGGGCGGATGGCTTCGGGGTTGGTGTCGTTGCCGATGTCTCTCCCGGTGTAAGCGTGGGCGGTAAGGATGGTTTTCCCGTGCTTCCCGGTTCTGCCGGTTTTGTAACTCCTGTCTCGTCCACTTCTCCTTCCGAATTCACGGTACCAGCGTATGACCAGTTTGAAGTGGATGATAAATCTAAATGCAAAGCAGGACGAACGGCTTCATAAAAGTCAACCCAATCACCCTGTTCGTACACGTATCCATCGTCCTTCACATAAGATACGTTACTATAAAAGTCACCAGGCGACCGGAGGTACCATATTCCCGTCCCGTCGCTTGAATTCCATATATGAGCATTATTACATTCAGCATAATCTGTGTTCTTCGCCTGCCTTGTTTCCTCAACTCCATAAATCTCTGATGCAAACCCATAGTCTGTATTACATACCTCATCTACTGACAGAAGATATATGCGGTCCACCGTGTCATTCCCGCCCGCCGTACCATATTCCGGGTTAGCTCCAGTGACAACTGTCGTTTTCATGATTGCCTCCCGCTCACTACTGTTGAATGCCTCACTATAAAAATCTTCATTCAGCCATTTTCGGAGCGAACATGTTTCCCATGTCACATCTTCATCTTTTGCATTGTATGGCTTGCCGTCCAGACACTTATCTGCCAGCAAAAAGGCATCATCGCCATTGACCGACAGCACCCTCCATTCAATCGGCTCCTTTTTCCATTCTGCCGTTTGTTTATAATTTCCCAAGTACACACAGTCCCACGTAGTAACCCCATTGCTATCTTTCTTAGGAGCGCTGATTCCATCATCCTTGTTTGTCACGTTTCCTTCCGAATCTACTTCACCGGCATCCGTATGAACAGAAGATGACAGATTTAAATGTAAAACCGGTCGCACGGCCTCATTATTGTAGACATCGCTACCCTCCGGACCTATGTAGTCACTCTCCACGTCTTTGGCCCTACTGCTATCATTACCAAGTGACCGAAGCCACCAATCACTCGTCTCGTTACCGTTACTATTTGCATTAATATTTGTATATGCGTGATTGCATTTGGCATAATCTGTATTTTCCGACTCTCTCGCAGAATCCACTGCAAACCCGTAGTCTGCATTACATGCCTCATCCACCGACAGAAGGTAGATGTGGTCCATCGTGTCATTCCCGCCCGGTGTTCCATATTGCGGATTATCTTTATTGACAACTGCCGTTTTTATGATCGCCGCCTGCTCGCTACTGTCAAATGCCTCGTTATAAAAATCCTCATTCAACCATTTCCGGAGAGAGCATGTTTCCCATGTTACATCTTCCTCTTTTGTATTGTAGGGCTTGCAATTCAGACATTCGTCTGCCAGCAGGAATGCATCATCCCCATTAACCGACAGCACCCGCCACTTAATCGGCTCGGGCTTAAACTTCGCTGTCTGGTAATAGTTACCGAACTTCACCTTGTCCCATGTTGTAACTCCGTCACTGCCCGTCCTCGGGTTATGCAAAGTCGTGGCAGCTTCTGCCACTCGCTCCGGCATGATTCCTTGCCACAATGGAATCAGCAGTACCAACGTCAGCAAAAATGATAATAGTTTTCGTGTCTTTTTCTTATACATGATGTCTCCTCCTAGCATTTAATTCAATTTTTCTTTTATATTACTCATGATACTCAAGTAACTTTCTCTTACATTTTTTGTTTCCCATACAGTTTTATTTAGCAAAAATACCACTCCAAATAGCAATAAAGCAAATATAAACACCAAAGAATTTCTCAAAGAAATAGATAAAATTTCTTTGAACTCAATCCCTAAATTCATATAGTGCACGATACATGCAGACAAGCTACAAAAAAATCCTATTTGAACAGCACCAGTTCTTCGTACAAATCTCTTAAACTTATTATGTATCCTCTTGTCATTTATTTCCCTATTTTCTGCTTCAAACAAAATGTTTACATTCTCCCAATCATTTTCATTTTCCAAAAAAACCTGGATATATACGCCAAGCTTGATCATCGCATTGCGTTTAATATTAATAATAGATTGAAAAGGAATGATAATCAAATATGGAAACAAAAAAATCAATTCATCATTTTGACTAAAGGCAAATACCAAAATGCTAATGGAGATTGTATACATTGCAACGATGTAGTTATTTTGCATTGTAATACAGTTCAATATTTCATTTCTTAATGCACTATATTCAGTTTCACTATTCATACCCCTTCTCCTTGTTCTATTGGTATTTCCAACATAATTATCAAAAAGTGTACTTTTTGATAATCCCTCTTCATCTAAAAAACACAACACATTTTCCATGATATGTATACAAAAACAAAGCAAAATTACAGATTTTATTTGTGAAATTCAAAAAATCCGTGTATATTATTGCACCAACATCAAAAATATGGTAGAATATTTTTTAATCTTTAAACTATCAAAAAGTACACTTTTTGATAGTTTATTTTATTGCTTTCCACTTAAACGATATTCCTTCAACCGCCGGTAAAACGTGGCCTGGCTCATTCCACATTTTTGTATTGCATCATCAACTGTGATGTAACCTCTCTCCCACTTTTTCACAATTTCACCAAAATCACCCGGAATCGGTGTTTCCGGTCTGCCAAACCTGACTCCTCTGGCCTTTGCCGCCAGGATTCCCTGTTGTTGCCTTTTTCGTATATTTGTTCTCTCGTTATCCGCCACAAAAGATAAAATCTGTAACACTAAGTCAGCGATAAAGGTTCCCATTAAATCTTTACCATTCCGGGTATCCAAAAGCGGCATATCAATCACGCAGATATCGACACCGATCTCTTTCGTTAAAATCCTCCATTGATTTTGAATTTCTTCATAGTTCCTCCCAAGACGGTCTATACTAAGTACATAAAACAAATCTCTTGCCTTCAATTTCCTCCTCAGTTTTAGATACTGTTGACGCTCAAAATTTTTCCCCGACTGCTTATCCATGAAAATATTATATTCCGGCACCCCTGCTTCCTTCATTGCCAGCATCTGCCTGTCCTCATTTTGATCTGTACTGGACACGCGGATATACCCATAAACTTCCCCCATATCGTTCTGCCTCCTAACATTTACTTTTTTCACTTATTTATATTACAGGCTTTGCACCAAATAGCACAGCCCGGTAATAGTGGCTGTAGCAGCATGCGCCATTGTGGCAGAAGTTTTGCCATAAGGAAGGTTCCTTTAGCATACATTATATATTCCATTGAAATCAAATATTGATTTTCCAATACCAATACGTTATAGTTAGCATAACGGTAATCAAAAACAAAAAGGAAATGGAGCTACCGATGGAACTCTTAACACTAAACATTCATATCCTTGAAACGAATGAAGTTATTTCCGAAAATACTATCGTCCGCATGATATTATTTGATGGCGAATGTACGGGAAACTTTTTTCACGGGACAATTATAAGCGGTGGTGTTGACACACAGATTATAAAGAAAAAGGAGTATACTTCCCTATCGGCACGGTATATCGTAGAGGGATATGATAATACTGATACGCCGTGCCGTCTGTTTATCGAGAACAACGCCAAAAGCAACACAGACATTATAACTACCACTCCAAAAATTTATACAGACAGTACAGCCCTAAAATGGATGGAACAAAAAAAATTAACCGGAACACTCGAATTTAAAGATGACAACCTGATAATCCATATTCAGGATCCGTCCAAATAGTGTTATCTTTTGGGGCAAACCGCAAAATACATCAAAAAGCATAGTTTATGTGCCATTACCGCTGCGTATTTATATAGCGGGAGCGCCCATGCCAGGGAAATCCTTTCTTCTAAAATACTTCCCCCGGTAAACCCCCGCCCCTCCTTGACAACCCCACCCATTTTATATAAAATAATTTTCAGTACCAATAAGTCAGGAGGTGAAAAACTTGAAATACTCTTACAAGACAAAAGGCACCTGTTCGCAGCAAATCGACCTTGAAATCAATGACGATATCATAACAAATGTCAAATTCTATGGCGGCTGCGATGGAAATTTAAAAGCCATTCCCAAACTGGTCGAGGGCCTGAGCGTAGACCAGATTGTAGAAAAATGCGCCGGAATCCAGTGCGGATTCAAAAATACATCCTGCGCTGACCAGCTTTCCAAAGCTGTTCTTGCTGCAAAAGAGGCTGCCACAGATTGACAGCCACACATGTTCTGTGCAGATCTGTACTTTCTTGTATTCCGGCACAGGCAAATCCGTGTGTTCGAAACCATCCACACGTAAAACAAAACTAAGGAGAATTTAAAATGAAAAACAAAAACATATTATTGATCTGTCAGGCAGCTATGATTGCTGCCCTCTATGTCGTATTGACTTTTATTGCAAATGCACTTGGCCTCGCAAACTATGCCATTCAGGTAAGATTCTCAGAGGCGCTCACGATCCTTCCCTACTTTACACCAGCTGCCATACCCGGCCTCACGATCGGCTGCCTGCTCAGCAACTGGCTTACCGGCTGTGCACCCACCGATATCATTTTCGGAACGATCGCCACGCTCATCGCTGCTCTTCTCACTTATGCGTTCCGCCGGTTCAAATGGCTGACTCCCCTCCCGCCGATCGCTGCAAATACGATCATCGTTCCCTGGGTTCTCCGGTATGCCTATGGAATCGGAGATGCTATTCCTTTCCTCATGTTCACAGTCGGCTGCGGAGAGTTTATCTCTGCCGGCATTATGGGAATGTTTCTTCTGTTCTCGCTTGAACGGTTTGGGAAAAATATATTCAAAGTGAATTGACTTTTATCGTATACTAAGGGTATAATGCTTGTTAGAAGTTGGGAGGTTCTTCTATGAAACGATTTTTTATAGCAGGCATTATACTACTTCTTGTGGTTTCTGCTGTCGTGATCCTGTACCCGGCAAAACCACAACATGAGACAGATACGAACAATGCCGATTCTTATGAATATTATTATAATGAAAATGAAGATGAGGAGGACTCACTTTTGCCAGATGATCTGAGTTCCATTCTGACAGACAACCAGACTGTTCCACTGGATACAATACCAAGCAGCATAACCGTACTGGTAAACCGCATCTACCTTCTGCCATCCAGCTACATTCCTGCAAATCTTGTAGACCCAAACGTTAAATTTAGTTTTACCTACGTTTCTGACAAAAGAAAAATGCGTAAGGTCGCTGCTACAGCCCTTGAAAAACTTTTTGAAGCCGGTGAAAAGGAAGGCATCATCCTATACGGTGTATCCGGATACCGTTCCTATGCACGCCAGAAGCAGATTTATGATAAAAATATTGCCACAAGGGGACAGGCTGCCACAGATGCTGTCTCTGCCAAACCAGGAAGCAGTGAACATCAGACCGGGCTTACGATCGATGTGTCTGCACGCAGTGTAAACTTCCGCCTTGATCAGAGTTTTGGCGATACAAAGGAAGGAAAATGGCTTGCTAAAAATGCCCATTTATACGGATTTATCATCCGCTATCCTTATGGGAAATCAAAAATAACCGGATACAGCTATGAACCATGGCACATCCGTTTTGTAGGGAAAACCGTTGCAACCTATCTCTATGAAAATGAGCTCACGATGGAGGAGTATTATGGGGTAGCAGATGAAATGGAAAACGAGGCCGAAACCCGTGTCGATGTAGAGGATCCTGATTCTGTAAAATATGCGACTCCAAAACCGACAAAAAAACCAAGCCCGACTTCTACCCCAGAACCCTCTAAGAAACCAAAGAGCACAAAGAAACCGGTAAAAACAAAAAAACCAGCGAAGACAAAAGCACCGGCCCGGACAAATCCACCGGCAGATATCAAACCGGAGCCAACCGTACCGCCGGCAGAACCAACCCCTGTTGTACAGACCGCTCCTCCGGAGCCAACAGCACCACCGTCAGATGTACCTGTTGAAAACGAGAACAACGGCACTCTACAATAGAGAAAGGAATCTTTACCATGAGAACGATACTTATTTTATTATTTTATATCATTGTTTGCATAATCAGCGCTCCCCTTCTGCTCATTGAATGCATTGTGCGAAAAATCAACAAGAGGGCGGCAGCGGCATTTGCGATCCGGATGGTGCGGATTACTTTTCACATGACGTTATTTTTTTCCGGCTGTAAAAAGCATGTCACGGGAGTCGAAAACATCCCGAAGGATACACCTGTCATGTTCGCTGCAAATCACAGAAGTTTTTATGATATTATCCTTGCTTACGCAACACTTTCTTCTGCGCATATCCAGACGGCTTTTATTTCAAAAATTGAAATCAAAAAATTTCCGGTTATTGCCCAATGGATGTATTTCCTCAACTGCCTGTTCATGGACCGGGGTGATATGAAACAAAATATGGGTGTCATTCTCAATGCGATTTCATTGATCAAAGATGGTTACTCGATTTATATCGCACCAGAAGGAACCCGTAACACAGAAGATGTTCTACTGCCTTTTAAGGAAGGCAGTATGAAAATCGCAACCAAGACAAAAGCGCCAATCATCCCTGTTTGTATCAAAAACACAGAGAGCATCCTTGAGGACCACTCTCCATGGATCAGGGGCGGACACATCTACATTGATTACGGAGAACCGATTTATCCTGACAAACTTGACAAAGAAGAAAAAAAATATATTGGTGCCCATGTCAGAAATATCATTCAGAAAATGTACGATGAAAGAGAAATCATTCGATAAATACATCTTTTCATTTTCTGTAAAACATGATAAAATAAGTTCTGACGGACTAAAATAGAAAGTTTTGAGAAAGAGAGGCACAGTAATCCATGAAAACATTTTTGATCGTACTCGGCATCGTCCTTGCCGTACTTATAGTTGTATTTATCGTTTTATCCATTGTAGGACGAAAGCTTCAGAAAAAACAGGAAGATTCCCATTCACAAATGGAAGCAGCTTCCCAGATCGTTTCTATTCTGGTCATCGACAAAAAGCGGCTCCGGCTAAAAGATTCCGGCCTTCCGAAAGTAGTCATCGATAACACGCCAAAATATTTAAAGCGCTCCAAAGTTCCGATTGTCAAGGCAAAGATTGGTCCAAAGATCATGTCACTTATGTGTGACGAAAAGATTTTTCCCCTTCTTCCTGTAAAGAAGGAACTGAAAGTCGTACTGAGCGGCATTTATATCATGGACGTAAAGGGTTCAAGAAACACATTGCTCAGTCCACAGGAAAAACTGGGATTTTTCCAACGGGCCAAGCTGAAGGCATTACAGAAAGTAGGAAAATAAAAAACGGACGGGGAACAAACACAAGCAAAGCCCATGAAAAGTTCCCCATCCGTTTTTTATTTTCCTACTTTCTGCTTCAGGTTTCTGCCTCAAGCCTTGTGTTGATATAAGACATAAGCATTTTAGCTGTACCACGGATCCCGAGGTTGCTGCTATTGACACAGAGGTCATAACTTCTGGAATCCCCCCACCGGTACTGCGAGTAACGGTTGTGATAATATTTCCTCTTCCTGTCATGACGATTTATCTTTGCCACCGCCTCTTTTTCTGAGAGCTGGTATGTCTGCTCAACCCGTGAAATCTTATCACGGCGGTCACCGAGAATAAAAATCGATATCAATCCTTTTTGATCCTTTAGTATCGTCTCGGCACAACGGCCAACAACTACGAAAGATTCCCCATTGTCTGCCTTCTTTTTCAAATATTCAAACTGCATCTCTGCCAGATTTTCTTCCATAGAATTTGAATGTCCACGCACTCTCCTGGAAACTAACGGAACCTTAGGTCTTTCATCAAATTTCTCAAGATACTCTTTATCAATTCCCTTTTCATTAGCAATATCCTCCAGAATACTCCTGTCATATAAAGGGAGTCCTATCTCTTTTGCGATCTGATCCGCAATAGCATGACCGCCACTGCCAAATTCACGACTGATCGAAATAATAATTTGTTTGTCCATACAACGCCGCCCCTTTCCACTTGAATCTGCTAACAATACCGCACAAAGATAAATAACATGGATACCGTCACTACTATGATCGTCGCTGGCACTGCTGTCTTACAGTATTTCCCCCATCCGATCGGATATCCGTTTTTAGCTGCCACAGAAGTTCCTACTACATTGGCAGAGGCGCCGATCGGTGTTGCACTTCCACCGATATCTGTTCCCATCGAAAGTGCCCATGCAAGAACGTCAAGATTTACTCCCTGTGAGACAGCAAGACTCCTTACTACCGGAATCATCGTAGCCGCAAACGGGATATTATCTACAAAGGCACTCGCCACAGCAGATACCCAGATGATGATCGCCACCATGAGCATCAGATTACCGCCACTTATCTTTCCAATGAAAGCAGCGATCCGCTCCAAAATTCCTGTCTGTTCCAAACCGCCTACCACCATAAATAAACCGACAAAGAACAAAAGCGTCTTATAATCCACCTTTTTCAAAAGTGATAACGCCGCACTGCCCGCAGCCACCAACGTGACCACTGCGATCACTGTTCCGATAAAAGCTACTGTCAGCCCCGTCTGCGCATGTGTCACAAGCATAATAACTGCACAACCAAATATCACGCAACTGATCACAAAATCTTTTTTATTCGTGATCGCATCTTTCGGATCCGGAAGCGACGCCGGATTTACAGCGTCTCTTTCCTCCTGAACCAGTTCTTTCCGGTATACTAAGAAAAAGTAAACGATAACAAGCACTAAACTGATCGCTGCCATGACACCGGTATTACTCAGGAAATCCCAGAAAGAATAGCCAAGGGAAGTTCCAATAATGATATTAGGCGGGTCTCCACACATCGTGGCAGAACCTCCCAGATTCGCACAAAATATTTCTGACAGGATCATCGGAACCGGATCGATCTTCAACAACTTTGCCAACTCGATCGTCACCGCCGCCAAAAACAGAATAACTGTGATACTGTCAATAAACATCGCCAGTACCGACGACATGATCATAAAAGCAAGAAAAAGCGGAACCGGTTTGTAGTGGACCAGCTTTGCCAGTTTCATACAGAGCCACTGGAAAAATCCGGCCTTCGCCATTCCCTCTACCATGATCATCATACCGGCTATAAATATGATCGTCGACCAGTTGATCCCGCTTGAGGACTCTGCTGATTCCCCTGCGGCATACCAAAACTCAGGAGTAAAAATCCCCCGAATATTAAGCGTCTTTAATATTGCACTCGTACTATGCATGCTGACACCAAAAACCAAAACAAGCGTCAAAGCACCACAAACCAGTGTAATATTCTGCCGTTCAAAACGATCGATCACGATCATAATAAACATTGATACAAAAATTAACACCGCTAAAACCTGTGCAATCGTCATTGCCATCAAGCCTCCTATGTAAAACGATATTTGATAATTTATCCGCTATTTATCATAGCACCGGAGGACTAAAAATTACATAGTCACTTTGCCTATATTTTCTGGAATTCGCAAACTTATTTTGTACAAAAATACAATAAATTTCTTTTAATCAAAATTTCCCTGTCCTGATTTTACTTTATCAAACTCTGCGAACATCTCCTCCGACGGCTTTTTGGTCGCCAGGCTGACAATGACAATAAATGCCAGACTGATGAAAAATCCGACAAGCAGGGAATAAATACCTGTTGCCGCATAAATCGTTTGACCACCTACAAGCGGCAGGTAGTCCCAGACAATGACAGTAAGCCCACCAGACAGGATACCCGCTACTGCACCTGCGAGATTTGTTCTCTTCCAAAACAGGGAACAGACTACGACCGGGCCAAATGCCGAACCGAGTCCGGCCCACGCATCGGAAACAAGATCCATAATACTACTGTTCGGATTCCACGCGATGAGAAATGCCAGAAGCGCCACTACAACGACCGTAATACGACTTACTTTCAAGACTTTTTTATCCGGAGCATCCGGCTTTGCCACATTTTTATAGATATCCTTTGAGGCCGATGAAGCACACACAAGAAGCTGCGAGTCCGCTGTCGACATGATCGCCGCCAGTATCCCGCAGAGGAAAATCCCCCCGATAAATGGCAGGCCAAGATGCTCATTGAACACTTTATTGATCATCTCAATAAATACACTTTCCTGTCTGGTCTCATCCAGAATAAGCGGAGCCAGATACGCACGCCCCACCACACCGATGACACAGGCTGCGACGAGGGAAAGAAATACCCACACGATCGCAATGACACTCGACTTTTTCAGTTCTTTTTCATTTTTTACTGCCATAAACCTCACAAGGACATGTGGCATC
Source organism: Lachnospiraceae bacterium (assembly GCA_021770615.1). The sequence continues at coordinate 87,494 of JAETQR010000002.1, forward strand.
CCGCAGTACCCAAGCCCCCATGCAAGTTGTGATAAAATATCTACCACACGGTATGGCTCACCGGTCGCCCCATTGGAAAAAAGGCTCATATAATTACCATAATCAGCAATTCCCGTAGCAGTAATGCTCTGTGAAAAATCACTGCTCACAAAACTATATGCTGCGATCGGCACGACAAGAAGTCCGATCAGCATCAGGGTTCCCTGCACAAAATCTGTCGTGCAGACCGCAAGGAAACCTCCCATAAACGTATAGATCAGGATCACCGCCGCCCCGATTGCAAGCGCCCAGTGATAGTCAATACCAAATACCGTATTAAAAAGCTTTCCACCAGAAGCCAATGCAGAAGCTGTATATACGAGGAAAAAAATCACGATCACAATCGACGAGATACAGAGCAGGATCTTCTTTTTATCGTGATACCTGTTTTCCAGAAATTCCGGAAGCGTGAGCGAATTATTGGCCACGATCGTATATCTCCGCAATCGTTTTGAGATAAACAGCCAGTTTGCCACCGTTCCTAAAAACAGACCGATCGCGATCCAGGCCTGTCCGGTTCCAAGTGCATAAATCGAACCCGGCAATCCCATGAGGAGCCATCCGCTCATATCAGAGGCCTGCGCCGAAAGCGCCGCTACCCAGCCGTTTAATCCCCGGCCGCCTAAAAAATAATCTTCTGTACTCTTTGTCTTTTTCATTGATAAAATACCGATAACGATCATCAAGATCAGATATGCCACGAAAGCAGACAATACAATAATAGAATCTGTAGACATTAAAATTCTCCTTTGCTTTTTACTTTTTATGAGTATTCTATCATATTTTAATATTTTATGCTATAATTAATTCAAAGCAAACAGAAATGGGGGATATTATGGAACGTTTTGTAGATATCATACACAAAAAGAAAACAGGAACAGAGCTTTCCGACCCGGAAATCCATATGATGATCGCCGGTTACTGCGATGGCAGCATCCCGGACTACCAGATGTCAGCCATGTTGATGGCAATCTGTTTTAACGGACTCTCCGACAGGGAACTTACAACGATGACTCTCGCTATGAGAGATTCCGGACAGATCAACGATCTCTCTCCCATTCATGGCATTAAAGTGGATAAACACAGCACCGGAGGCGTCGGGGATAAAACAACCCTTATCATCGGCCCTGTTGTCGCCGCATGTGGCATCCCGGTCGCCAAGATGAGTGGAAGAGGCCTTGGGTTTACCGGAGGAACAATCGACAAACTGGAATCCATCCCGGGATTTCGCACCGATCTTTCTAACGAAGAATTTTTCGGGGCAGTCAAAAACACGGGCATCTGTATCAACGGACAGACTGCTGATCTCGCACCTGCCGACAAACTCATTTACGCCCTTCGTGATGTGACAGCCACGGTGGACAGCATCCCGCTTATCGCTGCTTCCATCATGAGTAAAAAGCTGGCAGCAGGAAGCGATAAGATCCTCTTGGACGTGACAACCGGAAACGGCGCATTTATCAAAGATTATGACCAGTCTCTGGAATTGGCAGAGAAAATGGTAACGATCGGAAATAACGCCGGAAAGACAACGGTGGCACAACTCACTTCTATGGATGAACCCCTCGGTTTTGCCATCGGAAATAATCTGGAGGTAAAGGAAGCCATCCGGGCACTTCACGGGAATGGTCCGGATGACCTCATGACCGTGTGCTATACGCTTGCCGCTCATATGATCTCCCTCGGTAAAAATATTTCGTTTGAAAGTGCCAGGAGGGAAGCAGAAGACGCGATACACAGCGGAAGAGCCTGGGAAAAATTCCTCGCCATGGTCCATGAACAGGGTGGTGATCCATCTTTCATGGAGATTCCGGAAAAACTGCCCTCCGCCGATGTAACCTTAGAGTACAAAGCGAAAAACTCCGGTTACATTACCTGGATGGATACCGAGGGGATTGGCACCGCAGCCGGCATCCTCGGCGCGGGACGAAGCAAAAAAGAAGATTCGGTTGACGTCTCCGCCGGGATCATACTTTGCAAAAAAATAAATGACCCGGTCAGCCCGGGCGAAACCCTCGCCCGGCTCCAAACTTCGGATCATAATCTTGCCATCGCTGCCATGAAAAAACTGGATAACTGCTATAAATTTTCAGAAGAAAAGGTTCCTGACATAAAACTGATCGGGGACGTTGTGCGTTGAAATCGTAACGATTGTTAGACAGCGTTCTTTTGCTGTCTAACAATCTCTTTTCAATCTATCCTCTCCTATTTTCAAAAGCACTCAAAAAATCATCAATACTACTATAGGTTGTGCCGTCCCAGATGACGCTTGTCAGGTTGCTGCAACCACTAAACGCATACAAACCGATACTCGTCACACCAGCAGGAATCTCAATGCTTGTCAGACTGCTGCAACCACTAAATGCACCACTACCGATACTCGTCACATTCGCAGGAATCTCAATACTTGTCAGGCTGCTACAACCACTAAATGCACCACTACCAATACTCGTCACACTCGCAGGAATCTCAATACCTGTCAGACTGCTGCAACCTTCAAATGCACCCTCACCGATACTCGTCACATTCGCAGGAATAACGGTGTTCTTACACCCTATAACCAGAGTTTTGGTATCCCTCGCAATAATCGCATTACAATTATCCGGACTTTCATATGTCAAATTATCCTCTGCTACTACAATTTTCGTCAGGCTGCTGCAACCACTAAATGCACTCCAATCGATACTCGTCACACTCGCAGGAATCTCAATACTTGTCAGACTGCTGCAATCACGAAACGCACCTCTACCGATACTCGTCACATTCGCAGGAATAACGGTGTTCTTACACCCTATAACCAGAGTTTTGGTATCCCTCGCAATAATCGCATTACAATTATCCGGACTTTCATATGTCGAATTATCCTCTGCTACTACAATTTTCGTCAGGCTGCTGCAACCACTAAATGCACTCCAATTGATACTCGTCACACTCGCAGGAATCTCAATACTTGTCAGGCTGCTGCAGCCATGAAATGCATTCCCAGCGATACTCGTCACACTCGCAGGAATCTCAATACTTGTCAGGCTACTGCAGCCACTAAATGCATCCGTACCGATACTCGTCACACTCGCAGAAATCTTAATATTTACCAGACTGCTGCAATTACTAAATACAGTTTCACTGATACTCGTTACACCAGCAGGAATCTCAATACTTGTCAGACTGCTACAATTTATAAATGCATACCCACCGATACTCGCCACAGTATCCGGAATCTTAATACTTGTCAGACTGCTACAACCTGCAAATGCATACCTACCGATACTCATCACACCATCAGAAATCTCGATACTTGTCAGGCTGCTGCAGCCACCAAATGCCCTATCACCGATACTCATCACAGTACCCGGAATCTTAATACTTGTCAGACTGCTGCAACCATTAAATGCACCCTCACCGATACTTGTCACAGTCTCGCTAACTACGACCGCAATCGGATCTTCTGAGTTTCTAATTGCTTCTATGTTAGATCCATCATACACAATTGTGGGTACTTCTGTCGGCACTGCAGACGGTGTCGGAGTTTCCACAGATGGGCTTCCCGTTGGTGCTGCAGACGGTGTCGGAGTTTCCACAGATGGGCTTCCCGTTGGCACTGCAGACGGTGTCGGAGTTTCCACAGATGGGCTTCCCGTTGGTGCTGCAGACGGTGTCGGCGTTTCCACAGATGGGTTTCCCGTCGGTGCTGCAGACGGTGTCGGCGTTTCCACAGACGGACTTCCCATTGGTGCTGCAGACGGTGTCGGCGTTTCCACGGATGGGCTTCCCGTTGGCACTACCGTATTCGTTGCCTGCGGCTGGCTGCTAGCAGTCAGTTTCATCCCTTTGGCAGATACCTTCACCGTGCAGGTATACTTCTTTTTACCCACGGCTGCCTGTACCTTTGCTGTCCCTTTTCTGATGCCTTTCACTGCAGCATACGACTTTTTCTTTTTGGTAATTGTAACCAGCTTCTTGCCTTTGGTTACCTTCCATTTTACCTTTTTCGTATTATTTTTCAACTTGATTTTAGCGGTCTTTCCTATGTTCACATTGACTTTCCTGGTAATTCTTACCTTTTTGGATGCCGCCTTTGCATTCTGTGATGGTACAGGCAATACCCCGATCAGAAGGCTTGCCACCACCACTACAGCACTTACCCTTTTCCATTTGTTTTTCATATTTTTTCTCCATTCCGAAACGCTTTTCGCTGAGGATGCGAGCAGAATCCTGTTCTCCGCGTAAAATTACCTACATCCTGAACTTCTCAACAAGCTTTCTGAGATTATTCGAAGCTTCCCCTGTAGCTGCCGCAAGCGTATTGATCTCTGCCGAATGCCCTGCAATCATATTCGTATCCTCTGCAATCGTCGCACTTTCCTTCGCTCCCTCATCACTCTTCTTCGTAATATCGCGTATGATTTCATTCATTTCATTCAGGCTCGTTAATACCTGATCTGTCGTACTGCTCAGTGATTCGACGAGACCATCGACATACTCTGCGTCCTTCTGGTACTGATCCCCCGTCTCTACAAGGTCTCCATAAGCCTCCATAACCGATGTATTAATAAAATCAAGAACAATTTCCGCCGACTCAATAAGGCTCCTTACAGATTCCGTAACCATGACTGCTACATTCTGGATCTTCTCAACGGCCTCGGCAGACGCCTCTGACAAATCTGTGATTTCCATCGCAACTACCGCAAACCCCTGACCACTTTCTCCGGCTCTTGCAGCCTCAATCGAAGCATTGATCGCAAGAAGATTTGTCTGGTTTGTAATATTCCGGATGGTCTCCGTCAGCACCTGTATCTGCTCGATATTACGGGAAGCCTCAATCGCTTCTGACATTCTTTGTTTATTTACTTTTAAAACCCTGTTTGCCTTGCCGCGGGACTCTTTCGCCCTTACCTGAAGTCTGGCGGCGCGGTCATTGATCTTTTCAACTTCATCTGCGCCTTCCTGTGCCCGTTTGGCAACATCTTTCATGACAAGTTCAATATCATCCGTAGACACATCCAAGTCATGCATCGCAGACGCCGTCCTTACAAGCCCCGATGAAACCTGCTCGGTCGCAGCTGTCATTCCTCCAAGTTTCCCGGACAGATCATCCACCCTCTGCGACGTCTCCACGATCGCATCATCTATATTCCTTGCCGCCTCGCTCATACCAGTGATGACTTCTTTTAGAGACTCGGCAGTGCGCTCAGATGCCCTTGCCATTTCTCCCACCTCATCCCTTGCCTTCAGCATCTCCTCCGGGATCACACAAGTCAAATCCTTATTGGCAAGCGATGTGAGTTGAACCTGAACCTGACGAATCCGTTTGACCAGCTTCGTACTAAAAAGGATCGTCAGTACAATACCAAGGATCAGTGATATAACGACGACGATGCTCAGCGGGAGAACCAGATTCCATATACTGTCTGCCAGTACACTCTCATCTATTCCGACACAAAATATACCAATGACTTTTGCGTCCTTATCCTGAATCGGCATAAAATACTGACGCACACGGCTGCCTGCCACCGTTCCGGACATCTCATATTCATTTCCTTTTTGGAGTACATTTTCAACCACCTCATCCGGAGCCTTTTCCCCGATCAGATCTTTTCCCGAATCATCTGTCACATTCGTCGAAACGATCGTATCATTCATGTACAGCGTGGCCTGACACTGGGTCTGCTTCAAAAACCACACAAGCATCGCTGAATTATTACTCATCATGGAAGAGCCCTTCATAAGTTTGTTATTTTCTATTGCCCACTGGCCTGGATACGATTTATCTACAATGCTGTAGCACAATGTCGTATTTGTTTTTATATTTTGTTCAAAAGTAGCATTCATTGCCCTCGTTGTGTTTATGTATACTGTGATCAGTGATGCTGCTGATGCCAAAATCAACACACCACAAACGATCACCATCAATTTTGATTTGATCTTCATATATCTCAGCCTCTCTTTCATCTGCCACTCTGTCAATTTTTCTTTTGTGCCACTTTAATCATATCATGGATATCCAAGGATATCAAGCGAAATAAAGCTTTTATGCCTCTGTTTTATCCCGGATCTTATCATAGTATTCATATAGTTTTTGTACCCCATTTTCCAGAATATAGTAATGACGGATATACGGTATAAGAAGCACAAAAAACATAAGACATAGTATCAGAACAGCCAGTTGCTGGATCAGGAGGCTTGCCAGTATAGACATCACCGCCAGAAGTGCAAACAACACCGTCACGATCAGATGGATCAGTCTCTCATGCTGAAAAAACTGGATCTGAATGAGCATCTCCTTCAAAAATCCCTCCCGTTCTCCTACATCCTCTTCTCCCTCTGAAACACGCCTGTAAAATTCTAAATACTGCTTCAATCTTTTTTCCATCACGCTCTCCTTTCTTCTGCACATCTCCTATACCGGCCCAACGATGTGATTGAGTTATACAACAATAACCGGTCTCTTATATTCATCCGGCTGTATTTTTCCGCTTTTTCCCGCAGACACACTGCGATACAGATCGGATGCTTTTATATCCTGATATACTTTTTTTCTGTTGTCATCAGAAAGTTTCTCTATATCCCTGGCAAGCCGCCCAAGGATCACAATACTGCCACCGGCCACTCCCTCAAGTTTTCCCGCTGCTTCTTTTCTCATCCCTAACAGTCTTAAATAAGGGCACCCCGTTTCCCTCCGAGATTCCTTTTCTAACCCAAGAAGCGTCTGAAAAATGCAACGTTTGATCCGGGACATCGTGACATTTTTCGTCTTACATTTTTCTGTAAAATCTCTTAGCGAAAGTGCCTCATACCAATTCCTGCGAAATGCACCGGCAAGCTCTTCTGAAATATCCTTTATACTTTCCAGGCTCTCCCAACGGTCACGGATCGCATAAGAACAGGACGGCCAAAAATCCTCTGCTTCAAGAAAACAGGCTGCCATCTTAAGTTCTCTCTCCGCCTTTTCAGGAATACCATTTATCCTTCCAGTCATTATTCCTTCACGGATCGCCGTAGCCGACAAAAAATCGTCCTCACATTCTTTTTCCCGGTGCCTGTCGTGGTATCCTCTGCCTTTTCTTTCAATGATAACCGGTTCCATATGCGTACCAAGCATAATTGCTGCCCTGATATATTCAATCCCCAGAATATTATTCGGTAAAAAAAGTGTCCGGCAGACAGATGCATCTACATCAGCAGCCTCCATATATGCCCTCTCCCTCGCCGCCGGATATGACAAACCCTCTTTGAGAAATTGTTTAAGCTTCTTCTTATATCTTTCCGGCTCTTCTGCAAAAAAACATCCGGCTTTCTTCAATGCAGTCTGATCTGCCCCTTCACTTCCAAAACAAAAATGATCCACAAAAGAAAGGGAATGAAGCGCCAGAATGCCGCCATATGCAAAATCTTCCGCACTTGACAGTCCATAACGTACCGGCAGTTCAAATACGATATCCGCCCCTCCGGCAAGCGCCATCCTCGCTCGGGTATACTTGTCTGCTATTGCGGGCTCCCCCCGCTGCATGAAGTCACCATTCATCACAGCGACCACCGTATCAGCTCCTGTCAGCTCCTTTACCTTTTCGATATGAAATTTGTGCCCCTCATGAAAAGGATTATACTCACAGATGATCCCAGCCACTGACATACTGCCCGTCCAACCTTTCTTCTGTTTTTATATCCTCCCCGCCCCGACTGTTTCCGCAAATTACCACTTATTGAATGGCATTTATATCATCATATCATTTCCGGACAGCTTTCGCAACATCATTAAGGTTCCTTTTGCAGGTTCCTTTTGCAGGTTCCGTATTTGATCAAGTGGTTTCTCTCGCATGGAGCGCTCCCGCTCTGTAAGTTACGCAGTGGTAAGGGTGCAGAAAGTGCAAAAGCATGCACTTTATACCCACACCTCTTACCAGCGTACTTACCACTCCATGCTCTGAGAAACCACTTGATCAAATACTGCAACTCTGCCAAAAGTAAATAGGAATCTCCCTGATGCCGGGGTCAAAAAGGTGCTTCGCACCAACCGAACACAATATGTGGTGTTGCAAGTTCACTTGCAAACACACATATTTGTGTCGGTTTTGCCCCGAAGGGGCTTTTGACCCCGGCATCAGGGAGTCGAAAAAAAGGGGAGGCCGTACACCACCAGATCGAGTACTTACCCCCTTCAACAAATCTATTTCAGCATGAAGTTGGATAAGGTCACAGTATTTCAGAAAAAATGATTTTCCGGGCGTGGGTTATAAATACGCCGGTAATAGGCACATGTAGTTTATGTGCCATTACCGCTGCGTAATTTATATAGCGGAAGCGCCCATGCCCGGGAAATCATTTTTTCTGAAATACTGCTGCCCCCCCTTATCCAACTTCACCTTCATAAAGCAAGCAAAACTGCATATGATTATGTATCAAAACACCATAAAAAGGAGTGCTTCCGATGAAAAAAAATACAATCTATACCTATTCCGGAATGGAAAAGAAAATCAAACAGCTTTCCGGACAATACCCCAAACGATATTTCCGCTATTTCTCCCTGGGCATGACCTATGGAAAACGCGATATCTTTGCCTGCTGCCTGGGCAGTGAAACTGCCGGAAAACAATTTGTCCTTACAGCATCGATACATGGCCGCGAATATATTAACACAACTGTTCTCCTCCGTATCATGGAATATTATCTGGAACATTATGAAAGTACCTACCGGGATCTGTGGGGAGACATATGTATTTATTTTCTTCCTATGCTGAATCCGGATGGTGTCTGCATTTCTATGTCTACTGACGCTGTACACTGGAAAGAAAACGGACGCGGCGTCGATCTAAACCGGAATTTCCCATGCGGTTTTGGCAAATCTTCCGACAGGAAGAAAAGAAATCCCGGCAGTTCTGCCGCTGACCAGCTTGAGACACAGTTTCTGATGCAGTTCATAGAAGGTCTTACTGCACCGCTTGGCATCATCCATTATCATTCCCGGGGAAATCTCATTTACTATGATTACAAAGTCCACGGGGCATTAAAAAACCAAATTGCCTTGATGGCCGCCACCACTCACAGGGTAACCGGATACAAATTAGCGGAAAACACAAAAGACACGATACCCGCCGGCGGATTTGGGGACTGGTGCGTATATAAAAAGAACATACCGTCCATTACCATCGAGACAGGTTTTTTAAAAACACCTGTACCCCGCTGGCAGCTGGACGGTATCTATAACCGGAATTTATTTGTGCTTCGTGATCTTCTTTCCTGTATTTTGTAATTCATCGCCAAGCTGTATATAAATATCATACTGGTCGGGAGGCAGAACATCAAGCCACATTGCGATCCTGTAATCTGCGTCCTCAAACGTCTTCATCGTCTGGTAAGTGTCTGCAAATTCGACAAACCATATCCCCGACTCCTTACCAGAAAAATATACTTTTTTAATGGCATGGTCAATTTCATGGATATAAAAAATATCCTCCTGCCTTGCATAAGAGACAGATGGTTCTCCGACTGGCGGTGCAGACGCAAAATCAAGCCTCTCTGCCTGCTCGTCATCCATCCGCTCCGGCCGTTTCAGATCCCCTCCGAGATAATCATTGTTTTTCACGAGCGTCTTGGAAAGTGACACCATGTCCGGACAAAATTCATGGGCGCGGAAAAATCCGGGTTTCACATAGTACTCACTGATGATCTCCTCCGTGTCAAAATCATATTCCCGGATAAGGCCAAGATTTTCTTCCATTTCGGGCACAAGATATCCCGCCATTACATAAAGTCGTCTTGCTTCCTTATCAAATATGGCGTTGGAACGGATTTTGGACTTCGGACACGAAAACCGTTTATACAGCTTTACCGTTTTTTCCTTTTCGTTCACCTCATAAAAACTGACATAACTTAATTCATCCTCATCAAAAAACTCTACTTTACGGCGTTTGTGCCAGTGGTTGTCAAATACCATGATATATTTTATATCCGGCTTTGATTCTCTCTCGGGTTCCACCTCAAACACCGCATGCTGCTGATAAAACCATGGCACATACCCGACCGGCCGGAGCACTTTATCTTTCATCTCCGTATTTTCCCAGAACCTCGGATCTGCCAGGATCCACTTTATCTCATCCTTCCCCCAGTCAAACATAGCAACTGAGTGGATATTACGCATGGAAACAAGCATGGCGTCCTGTTCCTCATCATAAGAAGCAGAATTGATATGGGCCCAATCCATCATATCCTGATATGTCTCATCAAACAGATCTCCGATTTTGATCTTGTGAACGATCTCACCATTCTCCCTGTTGAGTTCCAGGATCAGATCTTCAGAATGCCCTTCCAGGCTGTTTCCTGCTGTGAGTATATTCCCCCCCGGCGTCTTCTCCTCTACCGTATGATGTGCTCCGTTCTTCACCAGATAAGTCCTCCCCACTCTCCCCAGATAATCCATATCATACATCTGGACAGAATGCGGATTGGTAAAAGACGGGGCAGAAATCTCACGTTCCATAAACAGAAAACGCCCTTTTGACAATGGAAAAATCCCATAACCCTTCGGCTTTCTCTTAAGATAATAACGTATTTTCCCCTCCCTATCAAATACACACGGTTTTATATCGATCCCCCCGGCAATCAATATATTTTTAAACCGGGAGTCTTTATTTATTTTCTTTGGAACAATAACATCCTGCAGATCCGGCGGCAGTGGATCCGTCGTGAGCGGAAAACTCCGACTGTCACAGGACTGCCCACTCTCATCCAGAAGCTCTATGACCACTTCTGTACTCCTTCCGGGATACAAACCAAGGATTGGAATCCTGTGGCGCTTCTCCGGCGGATACTCGAATACAAAGCTGGTATCCTCTGTATCACCAACCACAGTTGCCCTCACCTGATAATCCATAATCGTCGTAAATAATACAAGAGCCGTCAGTGGGGCCTCCCCAAATGGATTTACCACCGCAAGGATATTATTAAACGTGTATTTATCACTTCTCAGCTGCAACTCCAAAAACCAGTCTTTCGCCTGCGAAGTACGGGAATACATCTTTTCCTCCCGTACATTTCCTTTGATCGAATCCGTCCGGGTTCGCTGGAATACTTCCTCATAATCGAGGGATCCCTTTTCCACCCACTCCTTCTGGCGGATCGTGATCGTCCCCCCGTTATCACGATAAACCTCTTTTACTCTTGCCTCCCTGGCTGTGCGGAGTTCCCTCTTTTTCCGCCCAAGCCCGGACCTTAGTTTGTTTGATAGATTACCCATACTTTCTCCTTAAACAGTCTCTCTTTCAAACTGCTCTCAGCCTTCTCGTTTTATGATCCTTTCAAACACCTGCTCTGCGCACTCACAAGGTGTGTACTTTACCGTATCAAGAACCAGTTCCGGGTGTAACGGCGGTTCATACGCCGAATCTTTCCCGGTAAAATTTTGGATCTGCTTTTTGTAAAGTCCCTTCGGATCGCGTTCCATACAGGTCTTCAGATCTGTATCTACATAAACCTCGATAAAATTTCCCTCGCCTGCCTTTTCCCTCGCAAATCGTCTCATCTCACGAAATGGGGAAATAAACGATACCAGTGTTATCAGCCCCGCATCACGAAACAGAGCTGCGATTTCACTGATGCGGCGTATATTTTCATTTCTGTCCTCGTCAGTAAATCCAAGATCGGAATTGATACCACACCGTATATTGTCACCATCTAACAGATACACTGCTTTTCCGGCATGATTCAACAGTTTTTCCAATTCCACCGCCACAGTTGACTTTCCTGATCCGGAAAGTCCGGTGAACCAGACCACGACTCCTTTTTGCCCAAGAACCTTACACCGCTCCTCATAAGTTACCTTGTTATGATGCCAGACGATATTTTCATTTTTATTTCCCGAAACCATATTTTTCTCCTTAATCTGACTCTCCTGACACCGGTACGGAAAAAACATCAGCTGAATATAATTCTTTTATCCTTTAAAAGTGTACGGATCAACCCGATATTCTTTCCATAATCAAAATCACTGTCCTCCAGCTGCATATCCGCCTTGATATCTGTCGTTATCTCACTTCCTACCCAGCAGATATCCATCTCTCCCTGAACAACGGCCTTTAAAATCTTGCGGTCGCTCTCGGTCAGGCCGGTCGCTGTCACGATCAGGATCATCCCGGCATCAAGCATGAGATTTGCTACCTCGCCAAAACGCCGGATCTGTTCCTTGTGATTTTCATCTCCACCAGATTTTGTGTCCGCACCCACGCCATACAGATAAGAACCGATTCCCATATAGTACACATATCTGCCACTGTCTAACAGCGATTTCTCAAGTGCTTTTGCCAAATCTTTCTTTCCCGTATTTTTCTCCCCGGTCAGGACAATGAGTTCCGGCCTCTGGGCATAGTGCTCAATCCTCGATTCAATGTCAATCTCGCTTGTTTCCCATTTATAATTACGAAGCATCGCACCCGAGCGGATGTCGCTGTCCTCATCCTTCAATGCTTCGGTAATGATACCTCCTCCGGCAATTTCATAATTATCTACAATAACAAAACGGCTTGTCCCCGCACTCTCTTTTACGGTGTCAAAAGCAATCGGTTTATCGGTCTTTAAGATCACCTCGGCGACCTCATTTTTTTCAACCTGCTGCTTTGTATCTGTGGAGGAAAGATTAGAAGAGTTTATAACTCCTTTTACCTTCTCGATTTCTACTTTTACTTTCTCGCCGCCTATTTTCAGATAATACAGCTTTCCGGTCTCAAAATTCTTTTTGCCGAGCCAGAAAATATTGGCTGCGATACGGGATGCGGTCTTTGGCTGTGGCTCTCCGGCAACCGCCATGAGCTCGCCTCTCGTAATGTAAATCTGCTCCTTCATCGTAAACCCGATCGCCATGCCCGGTTTTCCCTCTTCGATCGGATCTGTATGAAATGACTCAATATTCTTAATATGGCTCTTCTTACCGGATGGGTAGAAGATTACCTCCTGACCGGCGCGTATCGTACCGGTCTCGATCGTCCCCGCTACAATTCTCCGGTCATCACCGTTTCTCGTAAATTTATATACATCCTGAACCGGCATACGGAATGGCTGTCTGTCATGCTCTTCTTCACACTCGAACTCATCCAGTACCTGAAGAATACACATTCCATCGTACCACGGCATCTTCTCACTCGGTTTTACGATATTTTCTCCCTGAAAAGAACTTACCGGAAGCACAAAAGACGGTGTGATATCAATCTGTCCCAAAAATTCAAGATACTCATCTTTCACCTTATTGTACACTTCCTCGCTGTAACCGACCAGATCCATTTTATTGATCACGACAGCGATCTGCTGGATGCCAAGCATCGAAAGCATATAGGCATGTCTTCTGGAATTTTCCTGCACCCCCTCTTTGGCGTCGATCATAAGAAGCGCCGCCTGCGCACGGGCAGCTCCGGTGATCATATTTTTCAGAAACTCAATATGGCCGGGGGCATCCAGAATGATATAATCCCTTTTTTCTGTCTTAAAAAAACATCTCGCTGTATCGATCGTAATCCCCTGAGATTGTTCATCTTTCAGTGCATCCAGTAAAAAGGCATACTCAAACGGCTTTGAATTTCGCCGGCACGTCTCCTTTACCTGCTCTAGCTTTCCCTCCGGCAGCGAGCCGGTGTCTGCCAGCAGACGCCCCATCAAAGTGCTCTTTCCGTGATCCACATGCCCGACGATAACAATATTCATATCTTCCTTTTTATTCATAATCTGTATCTGCTCCATTTCTCCACATGATTTGCTTTTTACATATATCCTTCTTTACGCAATTCCTCAAGTCCGCCGCCTCCCTCTTTATCCTGGGCACGGCCGGATCTCTCTGCAATGTTGGCAAACTTTCCGGTCTTGAGTTCTTCGATGATCTCATGTACATTTTTAGCAGTGGATTCCACTGTTCCCGTGCAGGGTGCGCATCCTAATGAGCGATAGCGCTTTCCCTCCCCCTGATCGAAATAGAGCGGAACCACAGGTATATTTTCCCGCTCGATATATTCCCAGATATCAAGCTCTGTCCAGTCGAGGAGCGGATGAACCCTCACATGGGTTCCCGGTGCAAAATCTGTCTTATACTGATTCCAGAACTCCGGCGGCTGGTCTCCCACATCCCAGTCATTGTTCTTATCCCTTGGCGAAAAATAACGTTCCTTGGAGCGGCTTCCCTCTTCGTCTGCACGCACGCCGACGATCACTCCTGTATATGGCTCGATATTCACATCTTTTTCATAAACGCCCTTGCTGTGATTAAAGCGGTATCTCGGCCAGCTGGCGTTCAGCGTATTTGCTAACGCCTCTGTCTTGAGCGCTTTACAACACTCCAGCCTTGTCGCATTTCCATCCGGGAACGTTGCCTTTTTTTCGAGAGCCTCTGTATTCTCGCCATAGATCATATCCAGGTTCCACTCGGCAGCGAGACGGTCGCGGTATTCGATCATTTCTTTGATCTTAAAATGCGTGTCTACATGAACGAGCGGAATCGGAACATGTCCGAAAAAAGCTTTCCTGGCAAGCCAGAGAAGCACCGTACTATCCTTTCCGATCGACCAGAGCATGCACAAATTTCCAAGCTCACTGTAAGCCTCTCTCAAAATATGAACACTTTTATATTCCAACATATCCAAATGATCCATCGTTCTCCTCCATTCACAGATATCATTCATCTGCGTCCTTATATCACAGGGCAGTTTTATTATTTTTATATTTTACAAAAATATGACAATTATGTCAATTTATTATCAAACTTGAGTTTATGAAATCCTACGATTCGCCCGGGAGTCCGTTATCGACCGCATACACATCTCCCGTTTCCCTGTCATGATACAGTGCGTAGACGATCCCATCGCTCATGATCACCTTGGCCCCATACTCAAGTTCCTCTATGCTGTAGAAGATAACGGTCTGACTTACCCGGTAAGCCTCACTGTCATATTTTTCGGCATAACGGTTGATCGCACCACGGGCCAAAAATGGATAGAGCGGATTGCCAAACATTGCAATGCCGCTGCCAAAAGTCAGCACGATCCCAAGTACACAGCATATTATACCCATTACTCTGGATTTGTTTCGGTTAATGAGTACCCGCACAAGAAATCCGGCGGCGATCCCCAGCATCATAAATAAGATAATAACAGGTAAAATGTTCAAAATTATGTTAATTTTGGAATTTTCCACAATTCCCGCTGCACTGACCCTGTTTTCTATCATTTGATAAACAATGCAAATAACAACGGTCACTGCCGGCACGATAAAACTCACTTTTTTTAAGAAAACCGCTGCCAAACAGCCAAACACCGGCATCAAAACGATCGCCTGCGGCAGATCAAAATAGAGATAAAGCTGCATATACTCCCACATACCTGCCAGAGAAAATACAATGATCAGCAGACCTTTGGATATTTTTTTAAATCGTTCCTTCATTTCCTTCCTCCCATTCATAATAACAATCCTGACATATAACTTTAAATAAGATCACGGGAAAACCTGTGCCACTCAGTAAAACACCGAAACAAGAACCGGCACAAAAAATACAACTGCTACCAGTACCACATTAAAAAGTGTCGTCAAAAATCCCATAACGATCCGTTTAAAAATATCTTCTCGTGTGATCAGAACGGTATTCACGATCCAGTCCACTGCTACACATATTGCCAGCAGGGTGTACATCCTGACGCTGCTGATATCTTCCGTTCCGACCAGAGAAATACCGACGATAAGAACTGCCATGTTTAGTGCCAGATACAGAATAAAATCCGTCTCGCACTCCATCACCTTATAAATAAATGCATTCACAAAACAGAACATCGCAGCTGCCATAATAAAAAATGCATACATATCCAGCGTCTTCTTGGATGCGATCTGCCAGGGAAGCCCGACCAGAACAGCCACGATTCCGATCATCGCCCGGTACATTGGCGTCAACTGCTTCATTATCTTTTCATACATATGATGTCCATTCCTCCCTATCCATAATCTCTCTAATATTTCTTATCCCGACAAGTTTTATCCCGGACAGATCCAGACTGCCGCTCTTTTCGATCGTTTTCTTATTTGCTGCAGGAAGAATACAGGTTTTATATCCGGTCTTCATCGCCTCCACCACGCGTTTCTCACACTGTGGAACTGCACGCACCTCGCCTACCAGCCCCACCTCGCCAAATATAACGGTCCGGTCATCCATAGCCCGTCCACTCTGGCTCGATATCAGTGCTGCAATGATCGCAAGATCCATCGCCGGTTCCGTGATCCTCATACCTCCTGCTACGTTTACATAAGCATCACTATCTGACAATCTGAGCCCCAGACGTTTCTCAAGTACAGCGATCAGGAGATTTACCCGGTTATAATCCGTGCCGGCCGCCGTCCGTCTTGGCATATTAAAATATGTATGGCACACAAGAGCCTGTACCTCGATCATAAACGAGCGGCTGCCTTCGATCGCGCACGCCACTACCGAGCCGGACTCACCCACGGGTTTTCCCTGCATCATATATTCGGAAGGATTTGGAACCTCTACAAGTCCTTTCCCTTTCATCTCAAATACACCAATCTCATTCGTCGAGCCAAAACGATTTTTCACCCCACGCAGGATCCTGTATGCCGCCGTCTGATCCCCTTCAAAATAAAGCACCGTATCGACCATATGCTCCAGCATCCTGGGACCCGCTACATTGCCTTCCTTCGTTACATGCCCCACGATAAAAATACTGATGTTCCTGCTCTTGGCAAGTCTCAAAAGAATCGATGTGATCTCTCTCACCTGACTGATGCTCCCGGGAGCCGCATCGATATTCTCATCATACATCGTCTGGATCGAGTCCACGATAACAACTTCCGGCTGCACCTTTTCAATAGCGCCATCTATCGCGGATATACTTGTCTCTGAGAGAAGATAAACCGATTCCTGAAATTCACCGATCCGGTTCCCCCGCAGCTTGATCTGCCCCAGCGATTCCTCCCCCGATACATAAAGTACCTTCCTCTCCTTGTCAGAAAGCTCCTTACACATCTGAAGTAAAAGCGTCGATTTTCCAATCCCCGGGTCCCCACCCACCAATACGAGCGATCCCGGCACGATCCCGCCGCCTAATACACGGTCCAGTTCACAGATACCCGTAAGCATCCGCTGCTCGTTTTCAATCGTGATATCTTTCATCCGGGATGGTTCTGCCACCGGTTTAAACACCGTGGCCTTCCCTCTTCCTGCAGGCGTTTTTGACGCCGGTGCCTCAACAAGCGTATTCCACTCCCCGCAGCCCGGGCACTGCCCCTGCCACTTGCCGACCTCTGTCCCGCATTCTTTACAGTAAAATAAGTTTTTCGCCTTTGCCATACTTTCCTCACTCATCTACAAATGATCCGGGCCCGGCAGTACAAATTCCGATCCGCTCGGAGCTGCACCGCCAAGCGAAAGCGGCGTCAATTTGAGTCCATCAAATCGGCGCCGCCGTATTATTTTGATCCTCTTAAAATTACACCCGGTACAATGAATATTAAATTGTATTCATTGTACTAACATTTGCTTACCTTTACAGAGGCCTGTTTCCCCTCCTCTAACTCAATACTTACATTAAGCTTTCCGCCAAGATTCGTCTTCATGCTCCCAAGCTCTACATCATCAAGCACAACTTTATACTCCTGTGATGGCTCAAGCTCAAGTGTAAAACTTAAGTCTGACGCAGCCTCTACGACAAATGACACATCCGAACCATTGTTTACAAAATCTGTAACTGTACTTCCAGGTACTGATTCATACACAAAGAGTCCATTCTTCTCAAGCTTGGTGATCTCATGAAAGGTCTTTACCTTATACAGATCTCCTTCATATTCAAAATCGGTCTTTTTTGTCTTTGCATCCAGAAGATAATTTCCAAAGCTCAGGGAGCCGTTATCTTCTTTGCGAATCAATTCCTCTACAACGCTCATAGCAGTATCCTCCTTAGTTTCTTAAGTCTCTCCCCCCAATGTGAGCATTTTATTTCATACCTTAATTATAGCAAAGAAGTCTGTATATTGCTATCCTTTTTTTATGAATTTTTAATGACCATCCGCCTTTTTATCTCTCAACATTTATTGCACTTTTGATATGTGAACCTGTTTATCCTTCAGTGAAATTTTTACGGTATCGCCAATACTTACCTTTCCATTGACCACCTCTTCAGCGAGCCGGTCCTCGATCTGGTTCTGGATCGCCCTTCGGAGCGGCCTTGCGCCATAATCTTTATCAAACCCTTTATCCGCTACAAATTCAATGACATTTTTTCCATATCGCAGTGTAATATCCATCTGGGTCTTTACCCTTTTCTTAAATGATCCGAGCATATTTTTTGCGATATCATATATATTTTCTTTCGTAAGAGCATGGAACACGATGATCTCATCAATACGGTTGATAAATTCCGGTTTAAATGTGTGTTTTACCTCTTCCATAACCCCTTCCTTCATCCTCTTGTGCTCCTGTTCTGTATCCTCACTCTGGAGAAATCCAAGGGTTTTCGGTGAAATGATGCGGTTCGCACCTGCATTCGAGGTCATGATAATGACCGTATTTTTAAAATCAACTTTTCTCCCCTGTGCATCGGTCAGATGCCCATCCTCCAAAATCTGTAAAAGCATGTTAAACACATCCGGATGCGCCTTTTCAATCTCATCAAATAATAATACGGAATACGGGTTCTGGCGCACTTTTTCACTGAGCTGCCCACCCTCTTCATAGCCTACATATCCCGGAGGGGATCCGACCATTTTCGATACACTGTGTTTTTCCATATATTCTGACATATCCACCCGGATGATATCTTTTTCCGAGCCAAATACCGCTTCGGCCAATGCCTTGGAAAGCTCTGTCTTTCCCACTCCGGTCGGCCCAAGGAATAAGAACGAACCGATCGGACGTCCGGGATCCTTTAAACCTACCCGGCCTCTCCTGACCGCACGGGATACAGCTTCCACTGCCTCATCCTGCCCGACCACACGCTCATGCAGGATGCGTTCTAACTTCTGCAGCCGTTTTGTCTCATCTTTTTCCAGGCGGCTCACCGGGATCTTCGTCCACTTTGCAACGATTTCCGTAATATGCTGTTCCGTTAATACATTATCCTTTTTCTTCTGCTTTTTCTGCCACTTTTTCTGCTCTTCTTCAAATTCTTTCCGGGCCTCCTGCTCCTGTGCATGGATCGAGAGCACCAGATCCATATCGCCCTTTATCAATGCCTTTTCCTTGGATTCTTCCAAATCCCATATTTTCTCTTCCAGCCGGGAAAAAATCTGATCCCGTTTCAACACACGGGCCAGGCGCAGCTTCGCAGACGCCTCATCCATCAGGTCGATCGCCTTGTCAGGAAGAAACCGGTCATTGATATACCGGTCTGACAATTTTACCGCTGCCTCCACTGCCTCATCACTGATCTTTATCCTGTGATACGCCTCATACTGGCTCTTTAACCCCCGGAGCATGCTCACCGTCTGCACGACAGTCGGTTCCTCAACAACAACCGGCTGAAATCTCCGCTCAAGGGCGGCATCTTTCTCGATCCTTTTACGGTATTCGTCCCTTGTCGTAGCTCCGATCACCTGGATCTCCCCGCGGGAAAGAGACGGCTTCAGTATATTTGAGGCATCAAGCGCCCCTTCTGCACCCCCGGCGCCGATCACTGTATGGAGTTCATCGATAAACAATATAACATTTCTGGCAGATACCGCCTCTTTTATCGCACGCTTGATCCTCTCCTCAAACTCACCACGATACTTGGAACCTGCCACCATCCCGGAAAGATCAAGAGAAAGGATACGCTTTCCGATCATCGTCTCCGGCACGGAATTTTCAGCGATACGGATAGCAAGCCCTTCTGCGACCGCCGTTTTCCCCACACCTGGTTCTCCTACCAGACACGGGTTATTTTTCGTCCGCCTGCTCAGGATCTCGATCACGCTCTCGATCTCATCTTCCCTGTCAAACACCGGATCCAGTTTTCCCTCTCTGGCATACTCGACCAGATCTCTTGAGTACTGGTCCAGGACAGCCGTATTCGACCGTCCCCGCCTGCCTCCGTTCCCCCGGCTGTTTGCAAACTCTGCCTTCGCCGCATTCAGATCTGCACCGATCGTAAGAATGGCATCCACATACATTTTCTGCACATTTGCCCGAAGAGACTCTAAAATAGCAGATGCACCGGTATCCCTGGATTTAAGGATGGCAAGAAATAAGTGCTCCGTTCCGATCTTTTCATCTTCATTTTTGTCTGCAATCTGCTCCGCTGCCAAAACGGTCTCCTCCAGCCTCGGCGTAATATCGCAGTCACTCTGGACGACATTCTCCACTCCTCTTCCGGCACTGAGATCCTGAAGTGCCTGCAGCATCACTGATTTTTTAATGCCGTTCTCTTTCAGTATTCTGGATGCCGTCCCGCTTACGGCCATCAGGCCATAGAGCAAATGTTCTGTCCCGATGGCAGTCGTCCCCATCTTGGCTGCCACCTCGCCTGCTTTATTTAACGCTCTTTCCGCATTCGCTGTAAAATCTCTTCTCACTTTTTATATTTCCTTTCTTCACACCGGAACAATACTGGCTAAAAATCCATATCATCCAGTTCCTTTTTTCCCCTGCTAAGCCTTTTTCTCAATACCATATTCAGTATAACGATCAGAAGTGCAATGACCATTACCATCAAAACGATAAGGACTGCATACAGCCACGCATTGGAATCGATCTCCACATCCTCTGAGACCGTTCCGCCTTTATTTACCTTCTGGGTCATCGTTCCCGTGTAACGTTGTATCGTCTTTTCCTGCCGGTCATACTGATAGAGCGTAGGCTCTGTCCCTGCCCCCTTCAGATACATCAAAAGATAATTGTTATCCAAATCATTCTCCATCGTATATGCTGTTACATTTTTCCCCTCCAGATCCACCGACGTTTTTACATAACCGGACGGTATGACCGTTTCATCTTCCACATTCACGACTTCAAACTGATACTGGTTCTGGATATAAATCGATCCTTCTTTCTCATAGACCGAAAACGTAATATCTGAATTTCCCTTTTCTTCCTGTTCACGTACTTTCGTCTCTGACTCGCTCTCTTTCAGGACTTTGATCTTAAAGACACGCTTGTCCCCGGATTCTGCAGTCACAACGACCTTTATATCATTTTCACCTACAAGAAGTTCTTCATTGTCTTTTATCCTGACGATCGATTTTTTATTGGAGGCAATATAATTAAAATACAGGATACTCGTGTTACAGTCAACCTTAACTGTATAATCAAGCACATTTGTATCAAATTCCGGCGTCATGGAAAGACAGTTAAAACGCAACGATTTCAGTTTATTATTCGTGCTGAGTGCCGGTTCCGGCGTCTCCGCCGGAGAAGGTGTTCCCCCCGCTTCGGATGGAGTCTGTGGTTCCTCCCCGGCCGCTGCTTTCACACTGACAGAAAGCCGGTTTGAAGATATGGAAAATTTTGTCCCCGAGGCATCACTCACCGCCACGCCGCTGTCCGGCTCTACCATACCGGCACCGGCCATGAGAGCCTTGAATTTAAGGGAATAGGTACGTTTCTTTACCTCATCGCTGTTTCTGACGGAGGATATGTGAAGGACACCATTTCCACCGCTCACTTTTTTCCCACCCTCAACAAATTCCATTACCTCTGCATCATAGAGGACATCCATCTCCACATCACTAAATTTTTCGGAAGAATCTACCCGGCATATGACAGTGAATTCATCTCCTTCCTGAATGTCCTGTTTATCGACAGTGAATTCCACCGACGCACTTGCCGCATAAGCGGTCCGGTCAGACAGATAAACTGCCATAACTGCCATAAAAAATATTATCGTATAGCCTGCTATCTTTCTTATCATAACTTCCCCATTTCCGCAAAATGAACTTTCGTTCACTTCCGCTCTGTCATTACACAAGATTTTTATTTGGGAGCCGCACAAACTCCATCGGGCATATTTTCATACACCGGTATGGAAAATACAAGAGGAACGGAATCCAGCATTCCGTTATAGGCATTCTTCGTCTTAAGAGCCTCCGAGTTCGCCGCCTCTACATTTGTCATGTACTGATGATTATACGTATTGGTAGCTGTCACATTAAACTTCTGCAGATAACCCGTGTTCTGGCCTCTGTTGATATAATTGCTTCCGATATACATACCTCCACCGACGATCGAGCGGTAGCGGTTATTCCATGGCCGGAGAAATGTCGTCCCCTCACTTGCCCATTTAAGACCATTCAATGCGGGAGCGGCGCCGCTGTAAGCACCGATATTATAAAAGTTAAAGATTCCCGGATAACTTTCTGTCGTTCCCGTCACGGCGATACTCGTCGTCGTCGCACTGGTCACGACCTCCTGCTTGGAACGGGAAGCAAGATGATACGGACTGACGCCGGACTCCCTTGCCGCATCTAAAAATGCTGCAGCATAACTTGTCTGCTTTTCCGTCCCGGTCACGTCATCGATATACGTAAACGTCGCATTGGCAAACGGTGTATTCGATAAGATCTGGTTCACACCTGCAAGCGTCTGGTACTGGGCCTGATATTCCAACATCTCAAACTGGAAGATCGCATCTGTCGTCAGGAAGTTTCTGGGATCCATATAATACATGATCGCCTCACGGGAAGCAGCCACCCACGTACTGCCATCAAATACTTTCCATTTTCCGGTCTCGGCATCATAAGCTCCTTCCTCCATGGATTTCCACGCCGCCGACTTGGAATTTGAAATCAGGTTCAAACCAAGCTTTGATTCTCCCGCCACGGCAGTATTCCAGTCGATTCCGGTCTTAAATGCCGTAAACTGCCAGTATGGATAAGCCGCGTGGAGTTTTCTCAGGGATTCCTTATAAGAATCCGGGAAGCCCTGTCTCACCAGCTCCTCCTCAAACTCTTTCTCACTCAGAACCGTCACGGCGACTTTTTTCTGCACTCTCGTCTTCGCCAGCTTGATGTACTTAGCCTGTACATACCCCTTGTAAGTCTTACCATAATAATCAAAGGAGATCTGATACCACTGTTTCTTTTTTACTGTCCTGACTTTAATAACATTGATATACTGTTTTTTAGCAAGTACCATGACCCGCCCGTTGACTTTATAATAAGGTTTTGAATTTCCCGGCTGCTTTCTCACCCTCAGAGCTGTCTTTACACCTGTGACAACGCCGCCAACCGGCTTTTTCGGTACGGGCTTTATGTCCGTACTCTTTATGTAGCCCTTTCTCATCTTCTTATTATAACGGAATTTGATCTTAAACCACTTTGTTTTTCCTTTTGTCTTCTCTGCTATTATTTTTACACTTTTATTCTTTTTTAAAACAACCTTTTTCTTTTTAACTACCATCGTCTTTCCCGATGTGTTTTTCCGGATCACCGATTCCTTCAGCAATTTGGCAGACACATTGATCTTCTTATAGGTCGTCTTGGTACGGTACACCGTGACCGGGGTACTCTGCGGTACTGCTGTCGGCGCCGGCGTAGCAGGCTGTGGCGTAACAGAAGGTGACGGCGATGCCGGAACACCTGCCGGAGATGCCGATGGCACGGCATCAAATGTGATATATGTCCCCGCCACATATCCCTCCTGACCATTGTAGACGATCTTATACCATGCCCCATTATGATCCGAACCGGCGGCTGTATCTGTCACCGTGACCTGGCTCCCGTTCGGGATCTCAGCAACTACCGGAAAAGCAGTCCCCACACCGGATCTCATATTCAGCGGACTCCCCTTTGTCACGACGGTTCCCGTCTGGTCTGCATATGCCGTCTGCGCACCGGTATACCATGCAAATATACCACACATCATTATACAGATCACTGTACAAATCAACACATTTCTCTTCATAATCATCGCATTCCTTTCCTGTATCACTGCCGGCAACAAACCGGCTTTTCCCGGTCCATGCCGTCTTATCTGTTTCTTACTGCTGCCATATATATTCTCTCATCTTCCGGAGCCGGAGATCCTGTCATATCCTCCCCAAAACAATCCTGAGGCTTAAGCCCGGCTTCTAAAAGAAGCTCTCTGACCCGCTCCACCTCATACGCTCTTTGCCTGTGACACTCATCGTACCGGTCATACCGGCCATCCTCACCGCAGAGGAACATTGTAAGAAGATATTCATTGATCTTTTCTGCGCTGTCATATTCATTATCCCAGATGGCCATATAATCTTCTTCGTCCTCCACACGGATCTGATTTCCCAGAACAGCCGAAAAACAATATTCCGTTTTCATATCAAAAAGGAAGATCCCATCCTCTGCCAGATGATCCCTGACATGGCAGAACGTATGCAGCAATTCCTCTTCTTCCAAAAGATAATTGATCGAGTCACATATACATAGTACCACATCTGCGGGCTTATGCAACGAAAAATCTGTCATATCCTGATTCAAATATAAAATTTTCCGGGAATTCTCCTGTTTTTGCGCTGCCACTGCGAGCATATCCGGCGAGAAGTCGATTCCCGTCACCTCATATCCGGCGTCCGAAAACCGCCTGCTCATCTCTCCGGTGCCACAGCCAAGCTCGCACAGGTGCCCGCTCTCTTTCCCATGACGTTTCAGATAGGAACACAGTTTCTGAAACCACTTATCATAGGGTATCTCCGACATCATCCGGTCATAAATACCCGCAAATTCTTTATACATACTTCCCTCATTTCTGCAGGGCATCAACGGATGTCAATCTCCTTGTTCAACGAAAACGAATACAGTACCTTTCGCACGACCTCTCTTCCGATGATCCCATAAAGCGCTCTGGCGTACAGTTCCATCTGCTTTTGATATCTCTCGATGAGCACATGTTCCTGTCCCTCTTCCAGACGGTCTGTCTTATAGTCCATAAGGACGATGCCATTCTCCGTCTCATAAAATCCATCGATGATCCCCTGTACTAAGACCTCCTCGTCACCATCGGCATCCGGCAGAACCTCATCTGCACGGACGCTGATGACAAAGGGCTGTTCCCGGTAAAGTTTTCCTGCTTTCCATGCTTCCCGCATTTCCTTTCCTAACGGTGTCTCAAAAAAGCGGATCAATTTATCAAAATTGATATACGGCAATTCGTCCCGTCTCACTCTGCCCTCATCTGCCATATGCTCCAGTTCCTTTTTCAGCCCCTCTCCGGAGGGCTCTACTGAAAAATCGAGCCCGGACATGACCTGATGCCATATCGTACCATACCCGGCTCCGGCAAGCGCCTGATCTTCCTCCCCGTCCTCTCTGGCAAATGCCGGTATGGGGGACTGGTTTTCAAGAGCATCCGAATACAAAACAGTGAATCCTTCTTCTTCACTCTCTTCCATTGAGCGCTTCTTGATCTCTGACACAGACAGCTTGGTAGGAATATCTTCTGCCTCTTCCTGCCGAAATCCATCGATCACACGGAGCATATCTCTTAACGGTTGATTATACGTAAAATTTGTGTCAAAATTGTTCAGCATCACCTCATCTGTGATGAGATCTGCCTGACGCCTTACTTCCGCTTGCTCCAGCTGCTCCGGCTCTACCTGGTTGATACAAAATAGTTTATTTCCCCGGACAGCAGGAAGCACCCAGTCAAAATAGCTTTTTGCCCGGATCCGCTGAAAATATCCGGTAGAATGCGGAATTTTTTTCCCATCAACACAGCCGGTCAAAATCAGTTTTTCTTTCGCCCTTGTCATCGCCACATAAAGAACCCTGAGTTCCTCTCCCAAGTCGTCCTGAAGGTTCATTCTGGCGATTGACCGGTAAAATGTGTGATTGACCGAAATCCCTTTTTCATTATCCACGATCGGTGCGGCGATTCCCACATCGGGATTTAACATAAGAAATGGTTTTTTCCGTCCTCCCGAAAGACCTCTTCCCATCCCTGCGATCACACACACCGGAAATTCAAGACCTTTGCTCTTGTGTATTGTCATGATACGGACTATATTTTCCCCGCCGCCGGGAAGACTGGCCTCTCCGAGATCCTCCTCCCGCCTTTTGATCCCGCTGATATAGCGTACAAACTGATGCAGCCCTTTATAGGAAGTGCTGTCAAATTCTCTGGCCACCTCCATCAGAAGATCCAGATTTGCCTTTCTCTGCGTCCCATTCCGCATTGCCATCAAAAGATAGTCGATATGGGTGCTCTCATAAATATCCTGAATGATATCCGCCACCGTGGCATACGTCATCTTTTCCCTGAATCTCCCAAGCTGGTCTAAAAAGTTCCTTATCTTTTCCCTCAGTCCATCCTCTTCACAATAAGAAAGAAGGGAATCATAAAAATCCTTTTTCTTTTCCTCTCCCCGTATGACCGCAAGCTCATCATCCGTAAACGCAAATGCCGGACTGCGCAAAACCGCTGCGAGCGGAATGTCCTGCCTCGGATTATCAATGATCTGAAACAGGCTGACCATGATGGAAATCTCCCGTGTATCAAAAAATCCCTGCGTATTTTCCATATGTACGGGAATCCCTTCTGCTGTCAGCGCATCGTAGATCTGCTGCCCGATGGCTTTTGTACTCCTCGCCAGAATGACGATATCTCCATACTTTGCCGGACGGTATTTCCCGTCCTCATACACATACAATGGATCCTCTTCACCGGTATACTCCCGGATCAGACCGGCGATCAGCTTCCCCTCATAGCTGCCATCCTCTCTCCCATTGATTTCATATATGTCAATCCCCCCGGCAGTCCGTTTTTCGGTATCCGGAAATTCAGCCCCGGCACATAACCTGGCATCCTCGTCATACTCGACGCCTCCTAACTCCCGGTGCATGATCTTTTCAAAAACAGCATTGGTTCCCTCCAGTATGATATCCCGGCTCCGGAAATTCCTGCTCAGGTTCACCAGACGGTTTGGCTCTCCCTCGTTCGTACGATAACTTTCGAGTTTTTCCAGAAACAGGTCCGGTCTGGCCATACGAAAACGGTAAATACTCTGTTTGATATCACCTACCATAAAAAGATCGTGCCCGGAGACGACACTCCCTAAAAGCATATCCTGAACGAGATTACTATCCTGATACTCATCGATCATGATCTCAGCAAACTGCTCTGACAGTTCTTCTGCCGCATCGGTTCGTCTGGCATTTCCCTCCGGATCCTCTTCGATGAGGATTTCCATGGCCATCTGCTCAAGATCACTGAAATCCGCCAGTGACCGCTCTGCTTTTTTTGCCTGAAACCGCTCCAGAAATTCTTCCGTGAGATGGATAAAGGCAAGAATGACACCCCGCATCTGCCGAAACTGCAAAACCTGCTCCTCAAACGTACAGTCAAAGAGCTCCCCTTTCAGCGTCTTGACTGCCTCCTTCACCGCATCTCTCATCTGTTTCACATTTTCTTTCAGCTCTTCATCACTGTCCGGCTGCTTTTTCCCCGGAAGCCTTCCAAAATGGATGAGTCTTATTTTTCTCCCGAGTTCCTCATAATCATTTTCCCCGCAAAGGGCAAAAAACTGCTCTTTCTCCTCAAAGAGCACCTCCCGGTACCAGAGCGGCCCGCCCGGTCGGTCGCACAATTCCAGCATAACCTGGTATTCTTCCAAAATCCCATTTAAAACATTGTGTGTATAAGTGGTATTTCTCCTGACAAACTCAGAATCCCGGAACTCTTCCACCGTATCGATCTCCAGAAAACGCACCAGACGCTCAAGAAACTTTTTGGGAAATGGTTCACTCATCGCCTTGTCATACAACATAAAAATAAGCTCTTCGATCTCTTTATCGCTTTTTACAAACCGGCTCATGACCGCCATATCCATGAATTCCGGAGAACCCTCTTCGTATTTTTCCTCAAGCAGTTCCTCCATCACATCTTCTCTTAAAAGCCCCATCTCGCTCTCTGTCCCTACCCGGTAGGCCGGATCCACCCCTGTCCGGTGGAAATAATTCTGTATCACATAGCCACAAAAACTATGTATCGTAGAAATCTGCGCCATCGGCACCAGCATAACCTGCCGTCTCAGGTGTTCATTCTCCGGATCTTTCTTAAGCGCCTCTTCCAACGCCTTTTGAAGCCGTTCTCTCATCTGTGCCGCTGCCGCTTTCGTAAATGTAACGATCAGAAATTCATCGATATTGACCGGGTGCTCCGGGTCGGTGATGCGGGATAATATCCGCTCGATCAGCACAGCGGTCTTTCCGGAACCGGCTGCCGCGGAGACCAGGATACTGCAGTTTCTGAGCCCGATGACCTGTTGTTGTTCTTTCGTCCACTCCATCATATCCCGCCTCCTTCTTCATCCGTTTCCTTCCTCAGAGCTTCCCATATCTCTTCTTCTTTTTTCTCCTCCAGCTCCCTGCATTTATGTGCAAATTCTGTTCTTTCCATTCCACATATACTCTGTAAGCCACAGTAATCACAGCCGGTTTCCTGTTTCAGAAAATATGGCTGCACATCGATCCTCCCCTCCATGATCTGCTGCCCGAAATCCGCCGCCAGCTTTGTCGTGTGCCGGATCAGCTGTTCCCATTTCTCATCGCTCATTACTTTGGCGTACCGCCCCGGTTCCCCCTTTGATGTTATATTTACCGGAACACACTGGGATTTCACCCCAGCCGGAAGCTCTCCTCCGACGCCAAATACAGAATCCAGCTTCTGGAGCACTGCGGCACGGTCATTGGCATAGCCATTACATTTATATTCCCCGAGCATCTGTTCTTCCAGATCATTCTCTTCCTCCGTATTCTCAAAACGGAGAACCGGATCTTTGACATAATAATAAAACATCCCGGCGGGTATAACTTCCTTACCTGTCTTTTTATTCTTTTCCATATCCAGCGCGGCCGCCATATATAAAACAAGCTGCATCTGGAGTCCATGAAAGACAGAGTTCAGGGACAGCTTAATACCCCCGGTCTTATAATCCACAACTTTTACATAAACCTGATCCTCATCCTCATAGATATCGATCCGGTCGATCACCCCGGAAAAAACAAGTTTTTTCTCACCGTCAAGATGGATCTTCATACTGGGCAGGTTATCATGATAAGAAAATCCCGCCTCACAATACTCCTGCTCAAACGCTCCCCGCCGCATCTGCTCGGAAATCGCCCAGATCGTCCGGTTCATCATGCGTTTTATCCTTGTTATCATATATTCGATCCGATGTGACTGGTGAAAAAGAACATCCCGGTAGCCGCCCACTGTCCGGTCCACACATTCGGACACCATCGGTGCGATCTTCTCTTCATCCAGATCCCGCCAGCGAAGATTTTTCGCCCGCATCTCATCCGAAAATTCTTTCAGGGTATAGTGTACCACATTTCCAAAATCCGGTGCCTCTACCGTATATTCCTCCCGCTCTCTCAACGAGAGCCCATACATGATAAAGTAGGAATACGGACACCTGGCAAACTGCTCGAGCCGGGTGATACTCCCATATAATTCTTCCCCATACAGTTGCTGCAACGCCTTCTCTGATAATCTCCCCTCTCTGCTTCCCTGTATATAGCCGGCTAACGCCCGGCTTACCCACTCACTTTCTTTCCCTGACTTATAATAATTCCACAGTTCCCACCAGAGTTCCTTATCCGCACCGGTGCGGCA
Source organism: Lachnospiraceae bacterium (assembly GCA_021770615.1). Next base: position 117,060 of record JAETQR010000002.1, read on the forward strand.
GCTTTCTCTTGAGAACCCGGATATAAGAAATCCAAGTCCCCGGTCAGTCCCGAGAATTTCTCTTACACGCTCTTTTTCACCGGTAAAATGATCCGCACGGTCAATCGTAAGCTCTGTAAAAATATTCTGTATTTTCCCAAGCACATAGGATGGTTGCCTCGTCTCCCCCCCTGCGCTGCCCTCGCTATAGGTGAAAATAAGTTTCTCTGAGGGCTTTGTGAAATTTAAATACAGATAAAACAAATCATTCGCTGCCTTTTTTCTTCCAGACGGAGCAAGTGAAATTCCCATCTGTTCGATCTTTCTTCTCTCTCTGGCATTTATGATCCCCGGAGACTGCATTTTCCCAGGCACAAGATCATCACAAAACCCGACAAAAAAGAGAACCTTTATATCCTTCAGCCTCGTTCTCTCAATATCTCCGATAACTACCTGATTCTTTTTGGGCGGGATAAATCCCACCAGCCCTTCCGACAGACCGGCTGATAAGATCTGACGGTACTCTTCCGTGCTGACCACTTCGTCCCCCAAAAGTTCCACCATCTCATCAAAAAGATTCATCACCACTTTGTATACGCTCCGGTATTCTTTGGCGAGAATATCCTCTCCCTGCTCCTCAAACACTTCACTCTGCGACAGCATTCTCTCATAGATCTCCTGCCTTACAAGAAACGAGTAAAGCGCCCTTGTATACTCCTCCACTGTCTTTTTGGATCCGCCAAAGTCCTGAAATAATTCTCTCACACAATCGCACAGCCTGACTCTGGAATCATTGATCTCTTCCAGTGAAAGCTCCCTGATCTGGCGTTTCCACTCCCTGTCATAAGAGGAAAAACCTCTCTTGCCCGTAGCCAGCACATAATTTTCCAGACAGTCCGTCTCCTCTTTGGTCAGCGGCGACAAACCACACCTGAGAAAACGAAACGTACTCTCATAGTCCATATTTTTCTGGATCATCTCGAGTACTGCCTGAATATATTCAGCCACCCAGTTCGCTCCGATGCTTTTTTTATAATCCATAAAATACCGGATTCCCATTTTTGTAAATTCCTTTGAAAGAACATGTTCATAAGATGGTATGTCGCCTGTGATCACGGCGATATCGTCAAACCGGTAGCCCTGTTCCACTGTCATCCACCATATCATACGGGCCACGTATACCGCCTCATCCTGCGGTTTCTTTCCTACATAAAGACGCACGTCCTCCGTCTTTTCTTTCCACGTCCCCATCGGATAACAAAAAATATTTTTTTCAAGAAAGGCAAGTTCCCCATCCTCTTTAAAACGGTACGGTTTCTTTGCCTTTCCTTTTCCCGTGACAACAGGTTCTCTTACTTCTACAGGAATATTGTTTGCCGCTTTTGTCAGTGACGATACTGTCTCCCCGCTGATCCCAAAAATATTTCCCCTCTTGCCCGTCAGATCTGTCGTGACCGTAACATACATATCCCGGCACAACCCCATCAATCGTGTCAAAAGCTCATACTGTGTCGGCGTAAATCCGGTGAATCCATCCAGACAGATCACAGAACCCCGGATCCCCTCCATCTCCTGGACAACGTCAGTCAGCTGCACAGTCAGTTCCTCTGCCATCATATAGGTATCGCCCATTTTCTCTTTGAAACATTCATAAATCCACCGAATGTCTTCAAACTTTTTTCCGAGCGTCTTCAGTTTAGCAAAATCCTGTTCTTCGCGGATGCCATACTGTTCCAGTTCACACAAAAAAGACTTACATTCATCTAAAAATCCGGGCTTATCGATCCCCTTTTTAAAATATGTAAGTCTGTCCTTTTGTTCCGCAAACACTTTACGCAAAAGCATGGTCTTCCCCATGTCTTCTAAAATCGTCTTCATGCGTGCCGGAAATTGTTCAAACACCCGAAACGCCATCCGTTGAAAACTGAGTACGTCAATATTTAAGATTCCCTTGCCCCCGCTTTTTTCCACAAAAATCTTCTGGGTCTCCAGTGTAAACTGATCCGGCACAAGTATAAAATACTGCTTATCCCTGTGTTCTGCGGCTTCTCTGCTTATCATATCATATAGAAAAGTGCTCTTTCCGCTGCCCGCACCTCCAACTATAAACTGTAACGCCATCCTTACCTCCTATTGCACACCCAAAGGTTCTATTTCTACAGAGCCGGACATATACTATAACAAGATAGAATTTACGCTCCATAAAAGGGGGAATTATCCACATGTCAAAAACCAAAATTGTTGTTTTTCAAATGAAAGAACTCGTATATACCGGTATATTCATAGGACTTGGCATTTTACTCATCATTCTTCTGATCGTCATGTTCTATCCTTCCGGCAAAGATACCGCACAGGAGACGTCAGGGACAGAAGCTGCTGTCTATACGCCCGGTATTTATAATTCGCAGATGCAGTTGGGCGACACCACACTGAATCTGGAGGTCGTAGTGGATGAGAGTCAGATCAAATCCGTAGCCCTTGTAAATCTCGATGATTCCGTGACGACAATGTATCCGCTTGTAAAACCTTCCCTTGAATTCCTGCAAGAAGAACTGATCGCCGGTACTCCGATCGACCAGATCGCCATCAGTGAAAAAAGTAAATATACCCAGACCATGCTTATCGACGGCATTAAAAATGCCCTTTTAAAAGCCAAAGTCAACCAGTAACTTTTTCCGGATCGACCCGTTCCAAATCTGCCTTCCACAACGCATCCGAGGCATCGCTCGGCATCCTGAGGTCTCCGCGCGGTGAAACAGCGACAGAACCGACCTTTGGTCCGTCCGGAATACAGGAGCGCTTAAACTGCTGCCGGAAAAAGCGGTGATAAAACGTATAAAGCCATTTATATATTGTCCTTTCGTCGTAAATACCTTTAAATGTACAGACTGCCATCCGAAATACCTTGGATGGCATAAAACCAAACCGGAGTATATAATACAGGTAAAAATCGTGCAGTTCATACGGCCCTACGATGTCCTCTGTTTTCTGTGAGATCCTGCCGTCCTTTGGCGGCAGAAGCTCCGGGCTGACAGGCGTGTCCAAAATATCATAGAGAACCCGCTCCAACGTCTTATTTTCTTTTGCACCAAATGTATCCGCATAGTACTGTACCAGATAACGGACGAGCGTCTTCGGCACGGAACAGTTTACACCATACATAGACATATGGTCGCCATTGTAAGTCGCCCAGCCAAGCGCCAGTTCAGACATATCACCGGTGCCGATCACAAGCCCCCCTACCTGGTTTGCAATATTCATCAAAATCTGGGTACGCTCTCTGGCCTGTCCATTCTCGTATGTGATATCATGGACATCCACGTCATGTCCGATGTCCTCAAAATGTCCAAGAACTGCCTTTTCAATCGGTATTTCCCGAAGATTCGTTCCTAATTCCGTTGCCAGATTTACTGCATTTTCATAGGTGCGGTCTGTCGTTCCGAAGCAGGGCATTGTTACACATGTAATGCCTTTCCGCCCTAACGACAGTTGATCAAAGGCCCGTATTGTAACAAGCAGCGCCAGCGTGGAATCAAGACCACCGGACAAACCGATCACGGCGCTCTTGCACCCGGTATGCCTCAGTCTCTTTGCCAGTCCCGCTGCCTGGATATTCAGAATCTCATTACAACGCTCTTCCCTGTGATTTTTAGTCGCAGGAACAAACGGCATCTTTTCAAAGGTCCGCGTAAGCTCTGTCTTTTCCAGACGGTCATATGCAAAATTATGTTTCACATAACCTTTTTCTTCTGGCGACTGATATATTGGAAATGTCGTCATTCTTCTTCTTTCTGCCGCCAGTTTTTTAACATCGATCTCCGTAATCAGATCGTTTTTTCCAAATGATATATTTTCTGCAAGCACAATTCCATTTTCAGCGATCATGTTATGACCGGCATAAACAAGATCTGTCGTAGATTCTCCGCCCGATGCATTGGCATACAAATATGCCGTCACTGTTCTGGCACTCTGGCCCCTGACTAACTCTTTCCGGTACGCCGATTTTCCCGTAACCTCATCGCTGGCCGACGGGTTCACGATAACAGACGCACCCGCCATCGCATGATACGAACTCGGCGGAACAGGAACCCAGAGATCTTCGCAAATCTCCGCCGCAATCGCAAGCTCCGGAATCTGTTCACATACAAATAATTGTCTTGCCCCAAAACAAACTTCCTTTTCCATAAAAGGAAGTTTGTGCATCGTGCATTGTCCCTCTCCACTCTCCCCCATCCGATATGCCGCGTCCCCACCAGAAAAATGCCTGCCTTCATAAAATTCAGAATAAGTCGGAATATGGCTTTTGGGGACGAGACCAAGTACTTCCCCATAAAATACAAAGGCAGCCACATTATACAGACGTCCCTGATGGAGAAGCGGGAGGCCGACGATAAAAACCGTATCGCACCTCGACGTCTCACCGGCAAACTGTCCCAAAGAGTTCACCGCACCCCTCAGCAGTACATCCTGCAAAAAGAGATCACCACAGGTATATCCGGTTATCGCAAATTCCGGAAATGCCAGGATCTTTACGCCCTTTTCGCTTAATTCAACTGCTTTTTTTATTAATTGTTTTATATTATATCCGCAGTCTGCCACCTTTAAATCCGGTGAACATACACCCGCTTTAATGAATCCGTCAAACATTGATCTGCTCCGTTTCTACTTTTGATTAGGTTTCTTATCGCAAAATTCTTCGCTCACTTCGTGAGCTCATCATTTGTGGCTGGCGCCACATATCCAGCAAGCGGAATAAATTTCTCTGTGCAAGCACAGAAATTTTTCCGCTTACTGGATGCGATGGCTTGTAGCGTTGAAAAAAAGGAGCAGCGATGTTTCGCTGCCCCCTACGATCTTTCGTGTACTCCCAAAATGCCGATTCTTGATTTTTGACTCCTAGCATGTGCTAGGTGGGCAACCGCACGTGGTCTTCTGCCTTCCATTGCAATGTTTCCATTGTACTGAAACAAATCCAGCAGTGACGGCCTGGCATCCAATCACAAATATAGGAATCCCGTTTAAAGTATTGTAGGTTCAAAAATTCAAGAGTGTCGAACATCTCAGGAAGTCATACTCTTAGTATACCTAATCTGATCCATTTTATCAAGTAGTTATTAAAGAATTTTTTACTAAATGTGCATAGTGTAAAATCATGCATTTAACTCATGTACTGCTTTTAAAAGATCCGCCACTTTTTCTATCTCCTGATCCTGAAACAGATTCACGGCATTATAAAAATCCGTATTGTAATATTTATCGTCTCCTCTTACAATATAATCACAGGTCGTCCCGAGACTATCCGCTATATTCTTCAGCGTATTTACCGAAAAACCTTTTCGTCCGAATTCAATCTCGTATAAAAATTTTTGTGATATCTTGGCCATTTGGGCTAATTTCCCCCGTGAAATCTTTTGTTCCCTCCTCAACCCCATGATCCGATGACCAATTTCGCTATAATCCGTATCGTACATAGGAACATAACCTCCTGAATTTTATCCTTTGAGTGATAGGCTTAAAGTGCTTAAAGAATATCTGTTCCTTCTTATTTTTGAATCTCCGCCAAAAAACGTTCCCGCATTCTGGTGCCAATATCAATCAGAGTATCCACTCCCCTTAATTTCACAAACCGGTTCGTCGTATCAATATATTCGATAAAATCTACATTCACTGCGATTCCTTTTGTAGGCGATGCGAAACTTTGGGTATGTATCCGTTCCAGAAATTTTTTCAGAGACAAATTTGGTGTCTCTACAACTCCGTCTTCTGTATGCACATATAAAATCTTTTTTCTGTTTTCTGCATATATTATTCTATTCTCATAGACCGGATAGGTGACTCTGTCTTTGCGCAAAAACACTAATTCATTCCCCGTATTTTTGCCATTCATTTTCCTCAAGGCCTCGCCCACCATTCTCTGAACCCTCTCTTCTGAGACCGGTTTTTCAATATAATCAAAGCAATGTACCATATGGAGCAATTCGGCCTCAAGACCTGCGAGCGCTGTAACAAATACAATTTCAGCAGATGCATATTCCGGGCACGCCCGAATCCCCTTGGCAAATGTAATTCCCGAAAAATCATTTGGTTCTCTCGGTTTTAATACAATATCCACCAAAAACAGATCCACCCGCTTTTCCATCGCAAATTCAAAGGCTTTTGCCGCATCACAGAACTCATATACCACCAGTTCCTCACTACATTCCCTGATCATATGTGCCAGTGATTCCCTTGTGGCAGGCAAATCCTCCAGGATCAAAACTCGTCTTTTCATCATATCCTCCAACAAGAAATAACACAACACACAGATCACAACCGGTTATTGACAACGTCCGCAATATAGTGGAGCATTTCCGCCAGTCTTTGATTGTCATCCTCGCGCATATCAAATCCGATCTTGTAAAATTCATCATCAGAAATAACACCGCCAAACAGATAGTTCATATCACAGTTAAATTTTGTTGCAAGAATATAGGCATACTCACCAGATAGCCCTGTAGATCCGTTTTCAATCCTCAGCAACGAATCTTTTACAATTCCAAAGGCATCTGCCATCTCATCCGCTGTTATCCCATTCTTAACCCGAAACCGCCTTAATCGTCCTCCTATTTTTATATTGATATCCGTTCTCTTTCGTGAAGGTCCTTTCATGATACTTCCAGCTCCTTTAGCTTTTCTTATATCATCTATGATACCAATAAATGAAGCTATTGAAACGACCTATATGTCCGTCCTCGTCGAAATGTGTCGTAACGTATCATTTATATGTCAGCTCCGCGAAGACTCTCTTTTAATGTTTTTACCGTATCTACTATAATTTTTGTTTCTCTTTCATTGCAATTTTCTAATATCTTCGAATATTCTGCCATCCTTGCTTTCTGGCTTTCTTTTAACGAATCACACAGCAGCACATCTACTGAAATATCCAGTGCATTCGCAATCCGAACCAGAACTTCTGCACTTGCACGTGAATTTGCACTCTCGATATTATTAATGTGCGACTTGGAGACTCCGGCGATTTCACTGAGTTTCTCTGCTGAGTATCCTTTCTCCATCCGGTATTCTTTTACCTTTTGTCCCAGAGCGTTCAAATTGATCTCTTTATCCATATACATCCCTCCAATATTTGGTATATACTCATACTACTATACGAGGTTTTTTCCTCAAATACTTTATGCGAGGTTTTTACCTTTTATAGAGTACGTATATGGATTCTTCCCAATCTAACCTTATACTATGCTATTTTTTTGTCAGCTCTGAATCCCTCTGGGACAAACGACCAATATTTGTGACGAACGACATTCTCTTTTGTGCCACGGCAGCCATCATGACCCCACACACCATCACGATCCCGATCACAATGCTCCGTGACAGCTCTGTCATTTTAGCGGCATTCAGCATTACCGCCAGAATCACTTCCGTAAGATAAAGCAGGCGTGCCCGTTTCCCATACCTGACAACCTCATACTCTTTGAGCGGCTTATTCTCATGTTCCACCGGAGAGCAGATCCATATGCAGATCCCCGCTATAAGTACCATGGATATCTGTAACCAGATAAATTCCGGCATATACTTTAGCCACATAAAAGAGCAAAAAAAGAGCAGCCATGACATTACTGCACACTGCACCGGGGTTTTGGCATGATATCCTCCGGCATAGCTGCGAAGAGGTATAAATGTCACAAGGATGATAACGGCCTGCCAGAATACATTCAGCATAAGGCCTGTGACCAGGATCATGAGGATTTCCAGAACCGAACGAAGTCCCTGGACGATACCAAATAAAACCAGTTCGGCATTTTCTTCCGGAATTGTCTGGTTGGCGAGCATTCCGCCCACCAGCCTTCCGGCGAATCGCTCTAACACGTTCTTACTTTCTGCGGAGCCGATCTGCTCCCTCTGGGAGTTTCGGCTGATGCAAAGTATAACGGCACGCTGAATTTACCGTATTTGACGTAACCCGGAGTGCCAAATCTGCTATTACTTTAGATCCTTTTTTCCTTAATGCTTTCATATCTCTTTCCTCCTATCAATGATATAAAATAGCATGTATTTATTATAGCACCTTTTCCGCTTTTTTCTACAAAATGCGACAGACAACCAAAATCTGTGACAAACGTCACCTTTTGACCTTATCCCATAAACAGCACGATTTCAACCGTAAAACGATCCCCCGCCTCCCGGATCTCAAAGATGCCATCGTATTTCTTTACGATCTTTGCTACATTTTTCAGACCGTATCCATGACCCTCCCTGTCCGCCTTTGTCGTCACATAATGTCCTTTTTCTTTAATCCGCTCCCCCTCAAAGACATTATCGATCTTGATCTGAAGACGGTTTTTATTATAGACGATATAAATCCCAATCCTTTTATCCTCAACACTCTTTACAGCCTCCATGCTGTTATCTAACAGATTGGTCAGAATAATATTCATATCATAGATCGAAAGTTCCAGTTCCTCAGGTATCTTCACGTCTGCCTCGATCCGGATCCCTGCTACCGTCGCCTCCTGGATCTTATAATTCAGGATTCCATCTAACACAAAATTCCCCGTGTCCACATACTGCTGCTTTTTTGCCATATTGCCCTGGATCTCCTCCAAATACTCGGAAATCTGCTGTTCCTTCTTCTGCTCGATCATATAAGAGATCATCGAAATATGCCGCAAAAAATCATGTCTCTGTTCCCTCGACTGCTCGACTGCCTGATTCATAAGCTCTAACTGGCTGCGCTGATACTGGTTCTGCATCATCAATGTCTCTCTCTCCTTCTTTATGCGAAAGGCTTCAATCTGATGGTCATACAAATAGAACACAAACATATTGATGACGAATATGATACAGGTCGCAATAAACAGGTCAATGGCCTGCAATCCCTCTTGACGGGAAAATAAATAAAAAAGAACGACAGAAAGAATGGGAAGCGCGACACAGATGATCCAGTATGCCACCGGAACGGTCTCCCCTTCACTGATGTTCTTGAAATTACGGACGATCAACACAATCAAAAATTCGGCAAGGGGCAGGCAGATCGTACCAAAAATCGAATAGTACTCCGAACTATGGAAAAGATCCACATCGATATATCCGGAAAAGACTGAGACGATACATTCTGCCATAAACATGATGATATATAGCAGCGTCCCTGACAGAAAGCGTTTTTTAAAGCTTCCGGCATAAATAAAAGTAACCAGGATCGTACCGCTGTATGAACAGATAAAATTTACGATCGGTATGCCAAATGCAAGATACGGCACTGACATCATAATAAACAGACCGGCATACGTTAAAAACTCTATTCTTCCTGATACCCGGCACTCTTTAAAAAAACAACGCATCAGCAAATAGGCTTCGTAGACCTGAAACATTACTGAAATCAAAAAAACAGTTATAAACAGCATCCTCACACCTCCAGATCATACCTTGCCCATGCATTCTTTACATTCTGCACATACTTTCTGCCTACCGGTATCTCTGCGCCGTTTTTCATAAAAAAGCACCGGTTTAAATATTTATCGACATAGGATAAATTAACCATAAAAGAGCGGTGGCACTGGCACATGCCATATGCTGAAAACTTTTCTGTCAGATGTGACAGGCTCTCCCGTATACGGATCCGTTTATTTCCCCGTATCATCACAGTCAATAGCTTATCTGCCGCCTCTATATACATGATATCGGAAAGCAGGATTGCTTTACAGATTCCCTCTTCCATGTACGTCAGAACCTTTTTACGATTCCCGTATCTTCTGACTACCTTGTTCATGTCTGCAATGATATCATTTTTACTTAATGGCTTATGATGATAATTTAAAGGCTCTGATTCAAATAAATCTTTACAATACTTCGTCTTACCGGATATGTACACGATGCTGACCGTCTCATTCTGCATATCATGCCGGATCATATGACCGAGATCGATCCCGGATCTCTCGGGAAGCTCAATATCCAGAAAAATGACATCAAACCAACAACCCGCCTCCATTTCTTTTAAAAGCGGATCCGCACTGTTATATGTAGTTATGTTCATTTTGATCTTCTCATCCAGTTCATAAGACTGCAGCCATTTTTCGATCGTAGAGCAGCATCCTGCATCGTCATCACAAATTGCTATCTGCATTTTAATCAATCCTTCATCTGCACGTTGTACATAAAGCATTCGGCATTTGTGCCCGTACCATTTTATATCCCTGATTATACCAGTATTTCAGGTAAAAAACAACAGTTCTCTTCCGGCACATCATTCAGACAGCTTTCTGCTGTTTATGTACTTTTTCTCGATCAGGTCTAACTGCTTTCTGACATCTGACAGCATCTGCCTGACCTCCATTTCATCCGAAGCAGCATATTCGTGTTCGATCATGAACTCGCTGCCTCCAATAATATAGTTCAGGTCATATCCCAGCTTTCTGTACAAAACGTTGGCCTTATCTGCAGACAAGGCATTGATCCCGTATTCGATCCGGCGATAGCTGTCCTCCTCAAGATTCAGTACTCCTGCAATAAATCGAACTGTATGGCCATTTTTTGTTCTCACCTTCCTCAGCCGGTTTCCCACCCCGCAGTTGCAGGGATTTTTCTGTCTCTTTGATCTGTTTTTATTTCCTTTCGTCATAACATCTTCTCCTTTATACCTATGATAACAACGAAAGCAAATAAATTTAACGGATATATTATCCCTGTTTTTCAGGATAATATATCCGTTACCGGAACTGCTCGCGGAGACTCTCACGTAAAGTTTTTAGTGTATTTAATATAACTTTCATCTCTGATGCGCTGCACCCATCTATAATCTTATTGTATTCGGTCAATCTTGCCTTCTGACATGCCTTTTCATTCAGGGAATCCTCCAGTAAAACATCGACAGAAACATCCAGTGCATTTGCGATCCTGACGAGCACCGCTGTACTTGCATTTGAATTTGCGCTTTCAATATTATTGATGTGCGATTTGGATACATGGGAAATATCCGCCAATTTCTCCGCCGTATATCCCTTTTCCTTCCGAAACTGCTTTACTTTCATACCCAGCGCTTCTTTATTCAATTCATTTTCCATTTACAGCCCTCCTCGGATCGTATATATTAAATACTACTATACGAGGAATTTTCCTCAATATTTTATATGAGGTTTGTATCTTTTATACGGATTTTTCAGACAAAAAAGACGCCCCGGCAACCAGTCTAAGGCTACCAGAGCGTCTGTTCCTTTATCCTTATTTACCCATATATTCTATCAATATTTTCCAAAATCATCTCCAAGAGAGATCACCTGCTCGTTCGCATTTGACGCAGCAGCGGAAGCATATGACGAACCACCCTGGAATGAAGAAGATGAGCTTCCTGAACCTAAGTGGTAAATAGAAAGCATCTCGCGCATTCTGGATGCCTGGTTTGACAATTCCTCACTGGCAGATGCACACTCCTCGCTGGTAGCAGAGTTGTTCTGCACAACCTGTGAAACCTGTGTAATGGCCTGCTCGATCTGAGCTACCGCAGTTGCCTGATAATTCGAGGACTCCGCAATGCCGTTAATGATCACTTCACTATCCTGTACTACCTTTGTAATAGCCTCTAACGATTTTGCCGTATCATCTACGATCTTAGATCCCGACTGAACCTTATTGATCGAATCCTCGATCAACTCAGCTGTCTCGGATGCTGCCGCTGCACTTTTAGCTGCCAGGCTTCTCACTTCCTCTGCAACAACGGCAAATCCTTTTCCTGCCTCTCCTGCCCTGGCAGCCTCAACAGCCGCATTCAATGCAAGGATATTGGTCTGGAATGCGATGTCATCAATCGTCTTAATAATTTTAGAAATACTTTCAGAAGACTGATTGATATCATTCATCGCCGACATCATTTCGCGCATCTGTGCATTCCCCTGTTTTACATCATCAATCGCATGATTCACCAGATTTGCTGCCTCGTTTGCCTGATCCGCATTATCTTTCGTTTTATCTGCGATTTCATCAATCGACGCTGTGATCTCCTCGATCGCACTTGCCTGCTCGGTAGAGCCCTGTGCCAGTGCCTGGCTTGCACTTGCCACCTGAGAAGAACTAAGAGTAACCTGTGAGCCGGCATCACTGATATTTGACAGAGCATGAAGATTATCTTCTACCAGCTTCTTCAATGCATTACCAAGCATATCTTCACTGGATTTCGGATTAACCTGAACCGTCAGGTTTCCATTTGCCACCTCTCCGGCAATCGCTGCCTGATCTTTGACGTTTTCAATTACCTTTGTATACTCATCCACCAGTTCTCCAAACTCATCGTTGCTATATTTGACAAGTTTAATCTCCGTATGTCCCAAAGCAATACGTTTCGCTGCATCCGATAACTGGTTGACAGATCTTGCGATCTGTTTGATCAAGGACAAAGCCAGAATGATCGTCAGAATGACCGATGCTGCCACAAGAGCCAGGCTGACATAATTGGATGTATCTGCCGTCTGATTGATCGTTTTCAGGCTGCCTGCCTTAGACTCCTGAAGTGCATCCGTCACAAGCTTTGCTTTCGACTCATCTGCACCAATCTCTTTCATCGTATCCTGAATCTCGACAAGTTCCTGTTCCTGCATCGTAGATACAGACCCCTTGATCCTGTTTACGGAAGTCATTCCTGCTATTGAATTTACAGCTGTAAGCACTACCAGAATAACAAAAGTTATTATCATTTTTGTTTTCATCTTCATGTTTTTCATACTCAGACCTCTCCTTCTTCATCAATAATCATTTCATTTGCCTGCTCCGCTACTGATAAATCCTCATCATTCAATAACTTATCCGGGTCTAACAGTAATTTCACAGAATCTCCAACTTTACCAATACCATACACATATTTATGATGTGCCTTATCACCACGGCCGATTGCCGGCGGCGGTAAGATATTTTCTTCCTTGATCTCCACCACATCCGCAATCTTTTCCACAATCAATCCCACTACCGTAGATTTGACATTGATCACAATGATGCACGTTCTGTCATTATACTCAAATGGTTCCTGCTTAAAACGCAGCCGGACATCAATGACAGGAATTACTTTCCCTCTCAAATTGATCAGACCTTTTATATAATCTTCCGTCTCCGGTATAGCTGTAATCGACTGAAACTGAATGATTTCATTGACATACTGTATCTTCAGCCCAAAATACTCATTGCCGGACCTAAAGGTCATATACTTGCCCTCTTGTGCGTCTTGCTCATTTGAAGTACTCTGATTTTCAATCTGTTTCTTCAATTCGCTTGTTGTATCCATATGGGGTACCGTTCCTTTCTATAATATTGTTATTCTACTAATCCAGCAGGATCTAAGATCAAAGCAATACTTCCATCACCAAGCTGTGTACATCCCGACAGCCCTTTTACCTTTTTGATATAAGAAGGAATCGGCTTAACTACAATCTCCTGCTCACCGATCAACCGATCGACAAAGAGACAGACTCTGCTGTTTTCCACTTCCAGAATAAGCATCATACCATCTTCCACCGATTCTTCATATTCATCCAAACCATACCATCTGCCCAGACGAATGACCGGATAGCAATCACCGCGTATCATAATATATTCCTCGCCATTTGGCTCATGAATCATCATCTCTTCCGACACGCGGACGAATTCCTTAATCACTCCCGTCTCTATGACAAAGGAAGAATTCCCGGTTTCCATCACAATTCCATCAACGATCGCCAGTGTCAACGGAATCTTCAGGCTCATGATACTTCCCATCCCCGGTACGCTCTCGATATCCAGCATACCGCCGATCGCCTGAATGTTCTGAACCACTACGTCCATCCCGACTCCTCGTCCGGAATACTCTGTAATCTGCTCATTTGTTGAGAAACCTGGAAGAGTAATGAACTGATAAATCTCTTTATCCGAATACGAAGAATCCGGTTTGCTTTCATCTAATAATCCCTGTTTCTTCGCCTTCGCCAGTATCTTATCCCGCTCAAGACCTTTTCCATTGTCCTGTACACTGATCCATACCTTGCCTGCTTCCGTTCTCGCCGACAACGTAACCTTTCCTTTATCCGGTTTCCCGCTGTCCAAACGCTCCTCATTCGTCTCAATTCCATGATCAACTGCATTTCTCACAAGGTGCATCAGCGGATCTGAAATATGTTCGATGATATTTTTATCCACCTCTGTCTGATCGCCTACCATCTCAAACTCAATATCCTTCCCGAGCTTTCGGGATACATCGAACACGATACGGTTCATTTTCTGGAATGTATTTGTCAGCGGAACCATCCGCATCGACATGATAACATTCTGCAGATCCGTGGATATCTTGGACATCTGGGTTGCCGCTTTATTGAAATTATCCAAACTCAGTCCCGGCACTTTCAAATCCGGACTCTGAAGAACAACGGATTCCGAGATGACCAATTCTCCGATCAGATCCATCAACTGATCCATTTTTCCAACATCCACGCTGATAAAGGAAGCCTTATCCGCTTTGGACTTGTTCTTCGCCAGTTTCTTCCGTTTCCCCGGCTCCTTGGATTTAATAACAAAATCTCCCGGCGCAATATCCGGTTTCGCTGGCGGTTGGGGTTTCTCTTCCCCGCTCTTTTCCGTCTCACTTTGTTCCTCAGCTTTTTTCTCTATTTCCTCTACACTGGCATCCAGATCGATCTTCGGTGCTGTTGCTGATGCCGGTGCCGAATCTGAACCTCCAAAGTCAAAGCCCTGGAGAAATTCCTCCGCCTTACATTCATAAATGTCTACTTTCTCGATATCGTATCCAATACCGATCAGCTCACGTATTTCCTCCTCCGTACTCTGCGCCTGTAAAAGGATTCGGAAACCATCTTCCAGAATCGTATCCGAACTCGATGCATCTGTAAGGATATCCTCCGGAGAATACAGAATGTCTTCCGCAATTTCCTTTAAAGCATATACCGCTTTGTAAGCATGCACGTTTACCATTTCTGTCTCTGGAAAATACGTGATATAGATCTTGTAAAAGCGGCTGGCACTTGTAGCTACCGGTGCTATGTAGAACTGCTTCGGTTCTTCATGCACATTCTGGGGCGGCGGTTCCTCCCCCTCCTCTTTCGCACCTTTCTGAATCTTATTCAGAAACTTATCAAGCTCTGCGATCATGTCGCTTGAATCTCCATCCGCCGGATCTCCATTACGGATCTTATCCATTTCACTCGTAATGAAATCAGCTACATCCAGTACATGTTCAACCAGTTCCACGTGAGGCACATTTTCCGGATTCGACTCTCTCAGAAAATAGAAGACATCTTCCAGTTTATGTGAAACTGCTGTTATATTGTCAAACATCATAATACCGGATGATCCCTTGATGGTATGCATTGTTCGGAATATCTCATTTATGCTGTCTTCATCAAAACAGTCTGCATCTTTCTGATCCAGAACAATCTCCTGAAGCTGTTCCAGCAGCTGTTCATTCTCAAACAAATACATATCCAGCATGCCATCTGTGTTAAATTCCTCAGCCATATCCTTCTCCTTTCCCGCATATTTTGAATATGTTCTTTCGTTATTATATCAGGTCCAGCTTTTTCAATGCCTGCTCAAACCGATCCTGATCAATAGGCTTACCGGAGTATATGGTACAGCCCAGTTCAAACGCCATTTTGACATTTTTCTCCTCATTCAAAGCAGTCGTCATAATTACTTTTACTGCTTTATCTTCTGGAATATTCCTCTCTTTCTCCAAATTACGGATTCCCATGAGCGACTGATATCCATCCATTACCGGCATCATAATGTCAAGACATACCAAGTCATAGGGTTCTCCGTCCTCCAAAGCCATCAGGAACGCATCCACTGCTTCCATTCCATCCACAGTAACATCGCACTCACCGTACTTTGAAAGGAACTTTACCATAAATTTCCTTGTTACAAAATCATCTTCTGCCAATAGAATCCTCATGCTTCCTCTCCTTTACATTTTATTCAATAATGCGTATGTCCTTTTTGCGATGTCCGTTAACTTCTCCTGGTGTTCCACCGCACCCAGATCATAAGCAACCTTGGGCATTCCATAAACCACACAGGTAGACTCATCCTGCCCGATGGTTTTTGCACCGGCATTTCTCATAGCCAATAATCCCTTTGCACCGTCGCCACCCATTCCTGTCAGAATGATCCCAACTGCATCGGAACCTGCCGTTTTAGCAACAGAATCAAATAATACGTCTACAGAAGGACAATGTCCATTTACCTTAGGACCCGCCTTGCACTCGACCTTATAAGTCCCCCCTACCTTCACAAGATGCATATGTCTGTCTCCGCCCGGGGCGATCAACATATGTCCCGGCATGACTACATCTCCCGTCTCCGCTTCTTTTACCCGGATCCGGCACTGATCATCTAATCTCTTGGCATACATCTTGGTAAATCCCGGCGGCATATGCTGTACCACTACAACTCCGGGAATATCCGTCCCAAAATCTTTCACAACACTGGCAATCGCCTCTGTACCACCTGTCGAAGCCCCGATCGCTACGATCAGATTGTCTTTCTTTCCTGAAAAATGCTGCTGCTCCTGCCCTGCCAACGCTCTTACTCTGCTTTTGATCTGAGCGTTCGCTGCAATCTTGATCTTCACAATAAGTTCATTCCGGATAAAATCTTCTAACTGCGCCGGACTTCTGAGAGACGGCTTTGCAACAAAATCCACAGCCCCTGCATTCAAGGCATCAAACACTTTGTCACTTAACGAACTGATCATAACGACAGGAATCGGATACTGTGGTATAAGCTTACGTATAAATTCAATACCGCTCATTTTCGGCATCTCGATATCTGACGTCATAACATCCGGCTTATAAGCAAGAATAGCATCTCTCGCCTCAAAAGGATCTCCCGCCGTCGCTACAACCTGTATCATAGGATCTTTATTTAAATTCTGAACCAGAAGTTCTCTAAATACAATAGAATCTTCTACCACTAAAACCCGAATCGGCTGCATACTCTATCTTCCTTCCTTTTTGAAAATTGATGGCTGAATAATTTTAAACGGTGTACTTCCCCGGTCTATCGTCTCTGTCATTCCTACGAACAAATATCCACCCGGTTCCAAATTATCATATACTTTCTGAACCAGCTCCCTTTTTGTCTCTTCATCAAAGTATATCATAACATTTCGCAAAAAGACAACATGCATTTTTTTCCTGAACGGAAACGGATCCATCAGATTAAACTTACGGAAAAGAACCTGTTGCTTTAACTCATCTTTAACCTGATACTGAAGCCCTCCGACAAGAGGTTTAAAAAAGTTCTTTTTCCACTGCTCCGGAACCTTTTGCAGCTGTTCTGCACCATAGACCCCCGTCATCGCCTGCTGCAACGCTCTGGTTGATACGTCGGTGGCCAAAAGCCTCAAATCCCACTGGCTCCTCTCCAGTCCGAAAAATTCCTGAAGAACCATGGCCAGCATATATGGCTCTTCCCCGGTGGATGCAGCCCCACACCAAAGACGGACTTCTTTGTGCGAACTCTCTTTGGTCTTGATCCATGGGAGAACGACCGTTCTTAAATACTCAAAATGTCCAAACTCCCTCATGAAATAAGTATAATTCGTTGTCAACAAATTAACAAGCATTTTTTCATGTACACCGGAACGGTCCTTCTCTACGTCATTCATAAATTCCTTAAAATTTCTCCAGCCGCCAGACTTTATATGATTTTCAAGCCGCCCCCTTACAATTTCTTTTTTATTCGACATGTCAATGCCATATTTATTCTTAAGATAGGTTGATATTCTTAAAAATTCTTCTTGTGTCATCGAAACTAAGCCTCCCGTTGTAACATTGAAATTTTTTAGTTTAGATTAATTGGCGTGATATTTTACGACAAATGTTAAAAATATCTTTGTTATATTTTACTCCTGCCTCCCTATTCATAATTTCAAGAGCATCCTCCCTGCTATGCATTCCCTCGCCGGTCAGAACACAATACCTTTCTGCCACGGACACAATCTGTGCAGCAAGAGGAATCTCTTCCCGCTGCAGCCCTTCCGGATAGCCGCTTCCATCCCAGTTCTCATGATGATGACGTGCAATATCGATCGAAATACTGATAAAATCATTATAATCATTACCAATCTGCAGATCTGCAAGAAGTTTCGCACCGATGTCCGTATGCTTCCGGAGCGTGGCAGATTCTGCCTCTGTCAGGCCGTCCTTCTTCTGCAGAATTTCCATCGGAACACCAATATTTCCGATATCACAAAGCGGCGCTGCCAGTTCGATCGTATCAATGAACGTATCGGATATCTTATCCTCAAACGTAGGCGAAAGCTGCATCCCCTGCGCCAAAATCCTGCAATTACGGCTCAAACGCTTCATATGCTCCCTGGCATAACTTTCATTCTGGGCCGCCAGATTTGCCAGCGCATACAATATGTTCTTTTTCTCCATCTCGATCTGGCTCAACTGCTCACTGACAGAAACCTGAAGACGCCGGTTCATCGCAATCAGTTCCTGATTCGCCTCATAAAGGCGAAGGTGAACCCCTACACGCGCCTGTACGATCTCCGGGATAAAGGGCTTGGTGATGTAATCTTCACCCCCAAGGCGAAACCCCTGTATCATATCCTTCGGATCATCAAAAGCCGAAATAAACACGATTGGAATATTTTTGGTTTCTTCCTTTCCTTTGAGGATTCTGCACAATTCATAACCATCCATACCTGGCATCGAGATATCTGTCAAAACAAGCTGTGGACTACACTCCTTCATCATTTCCAGCGCCTGTTCCCCGCTCTCCGCTAATACTGGGTGGTAGTGCATATTCTTTATGATCTCTTCCAGGATCATACGGTTTGACTCCACATCATCCACGACAAGAATCTTCACTTTTTGTGCATCCTTATCCTCATAAGCCATATACACACCTCCTTCTCGTTATAGCAACTGATTCAGTTCCTCAAATTCAGCGGTTATTTTATCATAATTTTCCTTCTGAATCGCCATTTTCAATCGGAGGACCACACGTTTCACCTCACGCGGTGCCTCCTCCGTCAACTGTCGGACAGTCTCCATAAACATCTCTGCTTTTTCCCAATTTTCCATCTCCACACAAAGGATCAGTTTGGACAAATTCTTTTCAAGAGCCTCATGATTCTCCTTCGTACCGTATACTCTTATATCCTCTTCCTTCTCTTTATCCCCTTCTGCCGAAACCGTCAGTGGTGTTGCCGCAAAAAGAGACATCTCTGTATCACCTGATCCAGCCGGAGCAGTTTCTTCCTCACAGGCCTCTACCCATATCGAAAAAGAAAATGTACTTCCTCTGTTCTTTTCACTCTCAACTTCAATCGTTCCACCCATCAGTTCCACAAGTTGTTTACATATATTTAATCCCAAGCCGGTGCCTCCGTATCTTCTGGAGATCGACGCATCCACCTGTGAAAAGCTCTGGAACAGCTTATCTCTGTCCGCCTCATCGATGCCGATCCCCGAATCTTTTACGATAAAAAACAATTCGATCCGGTCATTTACCTGGGCAGTCTTTAGCACTTCAACCGTAATCTTCCCCAAAGCCGTAAACTTCTGGGCATTTGAAAGCAGATTATTAAGGACCTGCACGATCCTAAGTTCATCTCCTATGATATATTCCGGAATCTGGGGAGAGATGGTCATAAAAAACTCCAGTCCCTTTTCCGTGATCTTATTGATATGATTTCCCTTTACATAATCTAACATATTTCTAAAATTAAATTTGCGTATCTCAAGGTTGAATTTTCCTGCCTCAAGCTTTGAGAAATCAAGAATATTATTAATAATCTTATTCATGTCGCCACAACAGCGTTCGATCAGGCGCAAGGATTTTTCTGTCCGCTCATCCATCTCTTCATCTAACAGCCCCTGAACATTACCCAGTATACCGTTTACCGGAGTCCGCAACTCATGTGTTACATTTGCAACAAATTCGGATTTTACTTTCATTGCCTGTTTGGCTTCCTGCCTCACCTGATCGATCTCTCTGTTCAAATACTCTTTTTCGAGTATGTCATTCGCCATACATATGTAGGTCTCCGGGCGGCCATCACACGGAACGATCCTTACCTCCACAGGAAAACAGGTCATATTTCTGCGATATGCCACCAGATTCTGCAATTCATTTCCAAATGGATAATCAGTCTCAAAGCCATCCGAAGACAATTTAAACGCCCCCGGAAAAACATCTGCGATACTCCTGTCATTGAATGCTTCTCCAAACTCCAGTTTCTGTCTGGCCGACTCATTCGCGTAGGAAATCTTCCCTTTATCGTCAAATATGAAAATCATCTCCAGCATATGTTCTGCCGGAAATACATCGCTTTTACCTGAATCCATTGTAATCCCCCCAAGCAAAACAAAATGGCAGCAAAAAATTTCATTGTTTTTTTGCTGCCAAATATATGTTTCGGTATCAATTAAAATCAAACATCTTGATCACTTCTACAATATTGAAGAAATCTGCCTTGGCAAGCTCGAAGCACTCCAACACATCCGGTGAGAACTGACCGCACTCACCATTCATAATCATATCAAAAGCTATATTATTGGCATATACACTTTTATATACTCTGGGACTCACCAATGCATCATAAACATCTGCTATGGCAACAATCTGGGCACTGATCGGAATCTCATCTCCTACCAGATGATCCGGATATCCATTTCCATCCCATCTCTCATGGTGATAACGGCAAATATCATAACAATAACGGTAAAATTCCCTGCTTTGGTTCTCCCGGAAATTTTCCAGTATGTCGCATCCGATCGTCGTATGCGTCTTCATGATCTCAAATTCCTCCGGGGTCAAACGTCCCGGCTTCAAAAGGATCGAATCCGGAATCCCGATCTTTCCGATATCATGCAGCGCAGATGCTCTGGCGATCTCATCGATCTGATTTGAAGTCAGCCCGTATTTCGGGAAATACTTTGCAAGATATTTCAACATGATCCTTGTAAAGTACTTGATCCGCCTTACATGCTCACCTGTCTCTGCACTTCTGAATTCCACCACAGAACTGAGCGCATCGATCATAAATTCATTGTTCTGACGAATCTCTTTCTCCTTCGCCATGATCGCCTCTTCCTGCTCTTTCAGACGAAGTTCCATATTATGTTTATTCTGATACAACTCAATGATATTCTTACTTCTTCTCCGTACGATATGGGGATAGAATGGCTTGTGCATTACATCCGCCACACCAAAGGAATAGGCTTTATCTTCGCTATCTTTAACACTTTCACCAGTGATCAGTATAACAGGGATCTTTTCAATGAGTTCATGCTCTTTCATGTACTCCAAAACTTTAAAGCCATCCATTACAGGCATAATAACATCAAGCAGGATCAATGCAATATTCTTGTTATTCTCAATCTGATAAATTGCATTCTGACCGTCAGCTGCTTCGAGTGTGTCAAACTCATCTTCAAAAATCTGTTTTAATATCACTCTGTTTACTTCTTCGTCATCAACGATTAATACCTGTTGTCTATCCATGTTACCTCCCTCACTCTTCCCCTTTAAAGTCTATAGGTTCATATTACACTTAAAATACCACTTTTCGGCAAAAATGTCAAGCAGTACTTAACTTTCCAATTTGGCTTAAAAATCTGGCTGTTTTTTCTCATTTTTATCCCGCCAGAGCTACCGATGCCAAAATTCCTGCCAATGTCGCAAACAGGGCCCCCGCCAGCGTATATCTCGTCTTCGTCACCTTTGCTGTCATAAAATATACACTCATTGTATAAAAAATCGTCTCTGAGCAGCTCATCAGCACAGAAGCGAGAACTCCCAGATCGCTATCCGGTCCAAACTGTTTATATACATCCAAAAGCAGGCTCGTCGCCGCCGAGGAAGAAAACATTTTAACGGTCACAAGCGGCACCAGTTCAGAAGGAAAGCCAAGCAGGGATGTTACCGGTTTCAGGAACCCCGCCAGATAATCCAGGCTTCCGGACTGTCTGAGGACGCCGATCGCGATCATCAGCCCGATCAGGGTCGGCAGTATTTTATATACTGTTTTAAACCCATCGACAGCTCCTTCGATAAAAGCGTCAAAAATATCTACTTTATTTAAAAGCCCGTAACCAGTCACCAGAAGAAGTACAAACGGGATCATGCTGTCTGAAAGATAATATAAAAATCTCATTGGCCGCCATCCCTCCCGCCATCACAATCTCTTTTTTTCCGGCTGAATTTTCTGGCAAGCGTGGCGAATATGATGCCCGCCGCCGTCGAAACCAGCGTAGCTGCAAGCCCCATGCCAATGATCGACGTAGGCGACACCGCCCCATACTGGCTCCGGTATGCAATAATGTTCACCGGAATGAGTTGAAGCGAAGAAATATTTATGATAAGAAACGTACACATATCTGCACTGGCGACACGGCTGTCACCGTTCAACTCCTTCATTTGTTCCATCGCCTTTAATCCATATGGCGTCGCGGCCCATCCAAGCCCGAGCATATTTGCGATCATATTGGCAGAAATATACTCATTTGCCACATGCCCTTCCGGTATATCCGGAAACAAAAAACGAAGAGCCGGTCTGAGTGCCTTTGTCATAGCATCGATCAGACCAGCCCTTTTGGCTACATTCATGATCCCTGTCCACATGGACATCACACCGAGCATCGCAATGCATAATGTCACTGCCTCCTTGGAGGAATCAATGGCAGCAGTTCCCACCTCCCCGGTTTTTCCCGTAAATGCTGCCACAATGATCCCGGCTAACAGCATGATACCCCAGAGTTTATTCAGCATATCTTCAAATCCCTTTTTTGTATCAGTCTATGAAAAGGAAAGAAAAAATATGAATTTCACCGGAAACCGTCACCCTTACGCCGCCGAATTCTCCATCTTCACCTTGGAATATGCCAGTCCCACAGAAATCAACGCTGCGCCGAATAGAAGTTCGATCCCCAGACCCATCCACAGTTCTCCAAGCGCTCCCCCATCTATATACCGGTCGATAAAATCCGCCGATGTGATATACCAGTATGCCGGGAGAAAATGCGCTGCCCGGATCACTCCCTCGCCCAGAAGCTCAAGCGGCACAAAAATTCCGCAGAGGAAGCACATTCCAAGAGAAACAACGTTTGAGATCATACTGAGTATATGATCTTTTTTCACCACCTGCCCCAGGAAAAATACAAACCCCAGAGAGACCACCATAAAGCACACCATGTTCAGGCAATGTAAAAACCCCTGAAAGCTGAAGATCGCCGTCCCGGTTCCTGTCATTACCATGAGGCAGTAAAGCAGGCATATACCGACTCCCGCCGTCACCACGCCCGCAAACAGCTGGAAATTTGTACGGCTCAAAGAATACGCAGAGCACGCATTCCTTTCCCTCACATCTTTTTTATGGAACACGACCATGATCGGCCCGATCCCCACGACGCAGATCGACAGGAAAATGTACGGCAGATAAGCAAAGTAATAATAAAGTCTGCTGTGGGTGCTTCCTCCGCTTTTCTTCGGCATTGAAACCGGCACTGTTTCCCCACAGGTCTCCTCTGCTTTTTTCAGCGCTTCCTGTGCCGAAAATCCACCTGCCACATAACTCCTTGTCAATGACACATACTTATTTACCATCCCTTTAAAAGTTTCACCGTAAATCGTTCCCGGAATCGTAGTAAGTTCCGGTTTTTTTATGTCTGCCCCTTTGACCATCGAGTCGCCAAATCCTCCCGGAATCCGGATAACACAGCTGATATTCCGGTTATAAAGCTCATCCTGGATCGTTTCTTTATCATCCTGGATGTCCGCCACCTCATATCCGGCAGAAAGATATGTGGCAAGACTCTTGCTGTACTCTGATCTATCTTCGTCAAATATTGCGATCACATAATCCGTTCCCTCAAAAACACCTTCTACCGGATCATCTGCCTGACTGGATATAATACTTGCAACTCCAAGAAAAATGCAGAGGTACATAATGATCTGTCCCTTTTGTTTACTTAATATACGGAAAAAAATCTTATAGACTTGCATAACGGCTCCTCCTTACCATAAGATAGCTTACAACTGCCAGCACCACTGCTCCGATTCCCAAAAGGAGCATATTCTGTGCAAACCGTCCATACGTATCATAAATATTCAGCGCATAAAAAGAATCTGAAATAAGCGCCGCCGGATTGATATCATTCACAAACGGCACAGAATGCTCGATCAAATCTTTTACCCCTGTCGCCATCAAGTCGCTCATAGCGCAAAACAGAAGGTTGATTCCCGTCAATAACCCAATCTTCATGCCTTCACCGATACGCGGCAGAGAACCGACAAAAATACCAAACATGATCCCATAACTGGTTCCCACAAAAAGCAGAAGGAAAATAGCAGGAAGTTTATCCCCCAGTTCAAGCCTGAGCACAAACTTCATATACAAAAGCAAAAGACAGACAATGCTGTACTGCATGAGTTCACAGGCCAGAAAATCCACCAGGATATTTTTCATTTTATGGACGGGAACGATATTTCTCCGCTGCCCTAAAACAGAAACATTCGCCTGTATCTTCTCCGCCTTGTCACAACCGGCATAACTTGCAAACAGACAGGTCATGGCAAAGATCGCATAAAAGAAATTTATAACGTTATCCTGATTTCCACCTGATGAATTTGTCTCCTCATAATATTCTTTTTGGGAAGAAAGTTCCATGACCGTCTGCATCACCTGTTCCGGATGGATCTGCGCCACATCCGTGATCGTCTTTTTATACTGCGCAAACTGATCCAATACCATTTTCAAAAGGGTCTGCTCCATCCCGTTTTCACTCACTTTCAAGGAAAGTTCATCCCGCACGAAAATAATCCCTTGAACTTCCTCATCCTCAAGCATCTGCTCTGCCTCTTCCTCTGATGTCTTGTTCACACGTAAAAGCTGCCCCTCTCCTTCCTTGGAAACAGCCTCAAACATGCGGTCAATAACCTCATCCTCTTTTTCCTGCACGACGGCAACCGGAATCGCATGAAACTGCTCTGTTGTCTCGAACAGGTTACTGAAAGCCATGTACATAAACGTGCACAATGCAAATGGAAAAACCCACGTCCAGAATACGACTTCTTTCGTACGCATCAAGGACTTAAATCCATATTTAAAAAGATGTCCAAACATACTTATCCCCCTCTTTTAATCTCTCAGCTCTTTTCCGGTAATCTCCAGAAAAACATCATTCAGCGTCGGAAGTTCCGTATATACCCTGCCAAAGGAAATATCCTGTTCCCGGAAATATTCCAGTACATGGATCAGGTTATGGGAGCCTCCGCTAAAACGGACAAGAAGGCTGGCATCTTCATATTCCACCTCATAAGCATGCTCCAGCTTTCCGATCTGTTCCATCTGCTCCTGGCTCAATTCCGGCACCTCTACTGTGATGCTTTCCGTATTCTTGATCATCTTTTTCAGTTCTTCCTTTGTCCCGATCGCAAGGTTTTGTCCCTTATCCATGATCGCGATCCGGCTGCAGATCTGTTCTACCTCCTCCATATAATGAGAGGTGTAAATGATCGTTGCTCCATTTTTGTTAAGTTCAAGAATGCCCTCAAGAATCTTATTCCGGCTCTGCGGGTCTACTGCCACTGTCGGTTCATCAAAGAAGATCAACCTGGGTTTATGTGCGATCCCACAAGCAATGTTCAGACGCCTGAGAAGCCCTCCTGACAGCTTTTTGGGATAAAATTTACGGAATTCCTCTAATCCCACGAACCGGATTGCTTCCTCCACATACTGCTTTCTTGTAGCCTTATCCTCAATATACAGTCCGCAGAAATAATCAATGTTTTCATAAACGGTCAATTCATCAAAAACTGCTACATTCTGCAAAACGACCCCAATCTCTTTTTTGCTGTCATAGGAGTCCGGGCGCATCTCTTTTCCAAATACCCGGATGTTTCCTTTGTCATATTTTAGAAGGGAAAGGATACAACTGATCGCTGTCGTCTTTCCCGAACCGTTTGGACCGAGCAGACCAAAAATTTCACCCTCCTCGATCCTAAGATTAAAATGGTCTAACGCCACAAGTTCTTTATAACGTTTCACCAGATTTTCTACCTCTACTACTGCTGCCATATGATGATTCCTCCTCCTTATCCGAATTCCCTTAAAATGGGATATTTATCCTGTTGTATTTTATTTTAATGAACAAATCACTTTTTTACCAGTGAAAATCATCAGTTCTTTTTATGACAAATGTCATCTGCACGAAAATCAATTCTTAGCGCTTGCAATTTATAAAGAGATGATGAAACTTCATATAGCAGCGGGGATATGAAGTTCACTGATCCCAACAAATTGCAAGCGCTAAAAATTGATTTTCATATGTCATCTGTCGTTGGAGTAAAGATTTAGACAGTTGATAAAAAAATTAAAAGAGTATTGGTTCCTTGAGGTATAATGATCTTACCACAAATCCAACACCGAAAGGAGAGCCAATACTCATGGATAT
>JAETQR010000035.1 GCA_021770615.1 Lachnospiraceae bacterium
TACTCATGGTAGCTGTCCTTCTCCCGGTTTCTCCGCCACAGCTTAGAATCCAGTTCGGTAAGGGCCTCCGGATCGACGATCTTTTGTCCCTGAAACAAAACGCCATTGAAAAAATCCGCAAAGCGTTCATCCTGCGATATGTAGTCATTCCATACGATGTTCTTTTTTCCCAAATATCCACTTCCTATTCTTTATTATACTATGTAATATATAAAAATCAAGTATTTTTATAATTTTTATAATTTCTATAAACAGACCCTGTTTTACATTTTGGATTTTTATAAACGCACGAATGTGCTTTCTGAAATATTTTTAGAATATAAATCAACGATAAATGCTTTATATCAAATAGTATACTACAGACAAGACAGTTTGTAAACCGGAAAATAAAAATAATTTCCACTCCGGATCTGCTCCTGATATCTATATTATGGCAACGCTTGACATCGCTTCCCATTCTTATTAAAATAATGTAAATAACCATAAAACCATGTGAAATGGGGTATCTGTATATGAAAATACCAAAAAAAACTGCCATCGCATTCGCTGCGCTGTTCATCGTGTTAAACAGCTTTCCTGTCTATGCAATGGATACACGGGCATTGCCGGAAAAAACTACGGCATTGTGCGAAGCGCCGGCATTTCGTGCCCAAATACAATATTCTTTCGAGGGCTATATCGTAAAAGGAACCTTTACAGAATTTACTCCGGATACCAGCCTCGTTCAGCCATTATACTCGCTGGATGGAGAAAACTACCAGATTTGCGGTGAAAATTGGGACTTACACTACCTTGGTACAGAGGATGAAGACACACTGGTAAAACTGCAGAATCAGATCTGCCTTTATCCAAGCTACGAACCACTGAAAAGCTACCTTGCAGAGGAATTGGACTGTTTCTATCTGAAACTGCGTATTACCAGAGAGAACGGGCATACATATGAAACCCAGCCGGCCGTCATTGACCGCGGCATCCCACAGCCCATTCCGGAGGGGGTAAGCCCTGGCGCTAAGTTCTCCCCTGCCATGTCTGTCATTGAAACAAGACCATTCAGCTACTATGGCAGATATCAGCTCACCATAAGTGAAAATGCTACAGCAGAAGAAATATCCGCATATTTACCAGATACGCTTCCATTAAAAGTCGATCTGGAAACAGGAAAAGAACATTTTGCGGATGGTATCGTGAACTGCCCTGTCACATGGAAATCTTTATCACTCCCCCGGCTCACTGCCGGAGAAAGCGTGACCACTGCAGATGCCGCCGAGGAAATTGTGATTCCGGAAACCTCTCTGGTTACTACCCCGATGGGCATCTTTCAGTTAGACGAACCACTACGCATGGATCAATATGCACCTACAGATGAAATCAGGCTGGTTTTAAACGTCATTTCCGAGGACGAGGAGCCTACAGGGGTATTGGCAGAAGAAAATGCCGGGTTGGAAATGTCCTTTCATCTCAAGCCCACTGGTGCCACAGCGATCCGGGCATATACCTTTTCGGAAGGCAATCCGGAATGGACAGAAATTCCCGATCTTCCATTGCTAAAGGCAGTTACCGCCCAGCCTTCCACCCCAAACAGCGGCTATACCTTAGTACTTCACAAAACCATGGAGCCATACCGTTCTTACCTGGAAGCACAGGCCTCAGGAGACACCCCCACACCATTCTTCATCGGACTGAAAATAGAAGGTGGTGTTTACGACGGGAAACAGCTTATCCTAGCATGGCCAGACACCTATGAACTACCTGCTGATCTACCGGATATCTGTGGCTCCGGAGGAAATCATAACAACGCCGGCACCGGCAATGAAGGCGACAGTACCGAAAGTGGACAGCGGCCGGATCTGCCACATACGGTGGAAACCAAACCACAAACTACCGAGGCACCGGATGATACGAAAAACAGTACTGACTCTGACAGCAGGGATGATAGCACCGGCAATGAGAAACACCCTGATATTGTACCAATCCAGGGAAACAAACCAAAAACTACTGCTAAACCAGACGATACAGAAAATAATACGGACTCCGGTAATAAAAATAACAAAACAGAACGCGGGCCACATCCAAATACAGCACCGGATCCAACCTACAAACCGAATACACCGGATCCGACCCACAAACCAAATACACTGGAACCGGACGATACATTCGGTTACGAAATGCCATTAAACCAACAAAATGAGGCATCGGATGCCTCTCTTTTGCCAGCAACTGTGGCCGTGATCGCAGTCGCCGGCCTGTGTGCCGCCAGTTTCGGCTTTGCTACCGTCTCCGGAAAGATTCCCGGAAAAAAACACATACTCCGCAAATATTTCCTTCACAGATAGAACCTTAAATGTTCCGGGGAAATTCCATGATAAATTTTGTTCCTCTGCCCACGACAGACCGGACGCTGATCGTCCCCCCCAGTTCAGTCACAATACTGTGTACAATATACAGCCCCAGTCCTGTACCATTTCCCCGATTATTCTCACCCACATAAAAACGTTTAAACACATGGGGCAGTTCCTCTTCCGGGATGCCACAGCCGCTGTCTTCTACCGTGACACAGATCTTCCCGTCCACAGCCCCGGCTGCTATCGTGATATTTCCGTTACCCGGCGTTGCCCGGAGCGCATTGTAAATGAGGTTTTCAAAAAGGATATCCAGTTTCTCCGGCTGTGCCATCAAAAACGCATCCTTCTGTGGCGGTTCTACATAAAAATGCACCGACCGGACTTCCGCTTCCCCATGATAGGTGGCATAAATTTCGTCAAGCAGTTCTTTTAAAGATACCCGAACCCATTCCCCCTCGATCCTGTCCAGCGCATTAATGGAAGAAAGCCCCTGAAGACGTCTGGCCATTTCCTGCTGTTTTTCCTCTGCCAGATCGAGATATCCCTGCAATTCTGTATCCACTCCCACACCGCTGCTGCGGATGGCCTGGATAAAAGACTGGGTGGCAAATACAGGCGCCTTCAGATCATGTGCCATATCAGAAAAGAATGCCTTGCGCTCTTCCAGAAGCTGTCTCACTTCCCTTGTACGCTCCTTTACCTGCTCCTCGAGATGATTCGTGAGCGCATCATTTTCCCGCAGGATATGACGATTATGTGACACCATCATGGCAGCAAATAACAACACCAGCAACAGCCCGCACCATTCAAACTGCCAGAAAAAACGAATTGGCTCGAAGCGGTTGGAGAAAAACAGGTTAACAAGCATCCCCGCTCCAAACACCACACAACCTGTTAGTGTATAACGGCTTTTCCAGTTTTGTGCGGTCATTCCCCGGACAGCAAAAAAAGCAGCTGTACCAAAGATAGAAATATAATAAATATCCGTCAGCCTGCTATGGATAAAAACTGCCCATGGCAGTACCGGAATGAGAATGCCAAGTAAAAGAAGAAAAACGGGCAGCACGATCAAAACCGCCTTTATGCCCCGCCACCTGCCCAATGTACCGGAAGCCAGAACCGTAAGCTGCACCACACAAAAGCACAGACAATAGAATGCCAGATTCTGCACCAGGAACCAGTACTGTGCCACGGGCATAGAAAAAAGAAATACGAAATACCGAAACATATACAGGGCATAACAGCAGCACATCCGTCCAAACCAGCGGCTGAGGTTTCCTCCCTCCCGCCACAAAAACAGCGTGAACGCCGCCAGTGCCAACGGTAGCAGAAAAGCCAGCGCATAGGCAAAACTCTGAATATTTTCCACGCGCTGGATCGTCCGATCCGTACCCAATGCCGGAGGAAAATACATCCCACTGTAATATCCTGCTTTTGATGAAGTCTCTACAGTCAGAACATGATCGCCCGGTGTCAGTAAAAAGGTGATCCGTCCGTTTCCCATCCCCCGGGCACACTGCTCTCCATCCAAAAAAACCACATACTGCGAATAAAGTTCCGGAAAATCCACGGATACATTTTTTGAATCACCGTCATAACGCAGTGTCAGCTGATATCGTGCCTCTCCATGAGGCAAAACCGACAGTTCCCCTCTCTGAAGACTGGAGAACTCGCCGATATAAGTAAGCTTGTCCGTAATGCGTTCATCTGAAAGCAGCCAGCCATCAATAAGAAAAACAGGATTTTCCTGTTCCAGATCCTCCCCGTTCAAAGTTATCACGCCGGATCTACCGTATGGAGGCGGCGTCTGGTATTTATTATCCCCATAATAGATCACTGTAAAAAAAACTACCAATACAGCCAAAACAACCAGTGGCTGCCACCAGATTTTCTGCTGTTTCATATACTTCTCCTTTTTGTATGGCATCAATGATCTTCCGGGACAAAACGGTATCCCTGTCCCCAGACTGTCTCAATAAAAAGATGTCCTCCCCACGCCTTTTCCAGTTTCCGCCGAAGTCTGGACATATGCGTCTGCACCATCTGTCCACCATCCCACGCCTGGGAACCACAAACCATGTTAAAAATCTCCTGCGGCGTAAAAATATGTTCTGCCTGCTCCGAAATCCGCCACAAAATATCAAACTCAACCGGAGTAAGAGGCAGCTCATTCCCTTTCATCAATGCCTTATGTTCCGCGAGATCTAAGAGAAGCGAACCATAACATAACTGAGTCCGGTCAGATACAGCCAATTTGATATGTGTCTCAATCTTCGCCCAGAAGAGATCGGCCGGAGTATCCTTGGTAATATATTCAATACCGCCAGCGGCAAATCCCTCGATCTGCCTGTCTGGTTCGGTAACACAGCTTAAAAAAATAACAGGTGTATTCACAGATTTGCGGAGTTCTTCGCAAATGGAAAATCCATCCTCACCGGGAATCATCACGTCTAACAGGATACAGTCATAAGGATCACCGGACACCATTTTGACCGCATCCCCTCCATTCTCCGCAATTTGAACGATACAGCCGTGATGTCGCAGAATATCCGCCCAAAACGTACGGTCAGAAGGATCATCGTCCACCAACAGGATCCGCCACGGGCCATCAGAGCGCACCTGCTTCCTGGCAAATCCGGGTTCCTGTGCATCCGGTGTCCGGACGACCATTCCTTCCTGATGCAAAAAATGCATATAGGCATCTTGTATCTCGTCACGCCGCCTTCTGGATACCGGAATATTATGTTCATTCTTTGTCACAATACTACTAACGCCAACCGACTGCACATATTTTAAATTGACAAGATAGGAACGATGAGGTTTTATAAATTCCGGTCTTGGTAAAAGTTTTTCCTCAATATCCGCCAAAGCTGCCGTCACCTCACGGACCACACCATCTGCCATATGGAAAGACACCGTTTTATTTATGACTTCCACATACTCCAGTCCCGTAAAAGATATCATGGCAACACCTTTGCGGTCTTTCAGCACAAATCCCTGTTCTTCCTGCATGAACAGTTCACTCCCCACTCTGTCCAGCAGCGGAAAAAGTGAAGCAGCGTCTGCAGGTTTGAGTAAATAATAATATGCCCCCACACGATAACTCTCCACAGCAAATTCCGGCGATGAAGATATAAAAATGAGCTTAACATTTTTATCCAGTTCTCTCAATTCCTGTGCAGCCTGTACCCCACTTATCCCCGGCATGAGAACATCCAGCAAAATGAGGTCATATTCCCCACCCTTCATATTACACAAAAAATCAGTACTATTATTAAAAAAACGACAGTCATTGCTCACCCCACGGCTCAACTGATACTCCGTGATCAGCTCCATGAGGTGGGCAAGTTCCTGTTCGTCGTCATCACAAACTGCTATCCGCATGATGTACCCCCTGAATCAATTCTTTCACTTCCGTTATAAAAGCCTTTGCGCCACAAACGGTAATAAAAGGTGCACCTTTTATACTTATACTATTATCATACGCTAAAATTAGTTTTGTTACAATAGGATAGCAGAAAATATTTATTTATAGATGTCGTTTCATTCGTTTGGCGTTATTCCATCACTTCGTCGTCATTTCTACGTCAAGTTCTTCCGCCAGTTTCTTTAATTCTTCCATATACCTGTTGCCCTCTTCATCTGCTTTGTTCATAGTTTCATTGATCTGCTCCAACTTGTCAGCATCCCCGCTCTCCAACGCCTGTATGAGCTGGTCAACTCCACTCTGGAAATCTTTGAGGGAAGTTACGCATATCTCATGTACCTTTTTCAACTGCTCCCCCTCCAGCGTCTCTCCGAGGGCTGTCGCCTTGTCAACCGTCTGCTTTGCCAAAGTTGCTGTGTTTGTACGGAGTTCCTCAAGCATTGTCGCATCATCCTTGTAGTTATCACCGGCCACACTCGCATAACTATCCTTCGCCTTTGACTCCAGTTCTGTTACCTCTTTCTTGGCATCACCATTCAAATACTCCAGAAGCTCATCCTGCTCCTTTCCACAACCGGTCATGCACAGTACCACCATAACTGTAACCATCATAACTTGCAACATTTTTTTCATTTTAATGATTCCTCTCTTTCTTTAATATGAATTTAATTCATTATATCATTTTCCCTGACATTTTTATGGGATTGGCGTGAATGGTAGTTATATGGCGCGAATGGTAGATTGTACACATTTTACGGCCGGGCCGCCAAAAATTGATTTCCGTGAACTCTGGCTTTTATCCCTTGATTTTTTTCCATTTTTTACATATACTATTACAAGAAACATTAAGTTACATTCGTATGTGATGAAGAATCTGAAATCATGGAGGCGCATTTTGAAACGATTTCCATTTATCATCCGGTGGTTTATCAATAAATTCAGTGAAAATACCCTTTCGATCCACTCTGCACATGTGGTGTTTTTCGTTATGGTATCCTTTTTTCCCTTTGTCATGTTTTTCTTTACATTGCTAAGATACACTCCTTTGTCAGAAGAAAATGTAGTTCGTTTACTCCAATCTGTCATCCCCGGCGGCTTTAGTGACATTCTGGCCTCCTGGATCAATGAAGCATACCAGCAATCTTCCGGAACCATCATCTCGATCACTGTGATCACGACTCTGTGGTCCGGCTCGAAAGGTTTTATGGGGATCACTTATGGCCTTGATAAAATATATGGCGCAAAAAACAAGCGAAACTGGCTGTGGAACCGTTTCTCCTCACTGATGTATACGATTGCTTTTGCTATCATTCTTCTCATATCGCTCATTGTACTCGTATATGGAAACCGGATCCTGCTCGCCATCGATTCTTTTTTGTCGATTGAAACACCTTTATTTATCGGTATTTTTTCCCTGCGCTCCATTCTTGGATTTTCCATATTTTTCCTCTTTTTCCTTCTGTTGTATACCTTTGTTCCGGACAGAAAGACAAGAATCCGCAATGAGGCTCCGGGTGCGCTGTTCACATCTGTACTATGGATCCTGTTCAGTTATATCTTCTCAATCTACATTGATTATTTTACTAACTTTTCTTCTATTTACGGAAGCCTTACTTATATCGTTCTTTTCATGCTCTGGATGTATATCTGTATGGACATCTTATTTACCGGTGCTCTTATAAACCGTTTTCTCGCTGACGGAAATACATTTTTTAAAAGAAAGCCAAAAACACATCACTCCCGAAGCTCTGTCCCGTCAAAATAATATTTTAATATCTCTTCGCAGCTTTTTCCCGCCTGTGCCAGTTCATTCGCTCCCGTCTGGCTCATACCTGTTCCATGGCCAAATCCTCCTCCTTTTATCTCATAAGAGCTTCCTGACTTATCCATAACAAAAAATCCACTGGGCAGCATCGTCAGTCCGGATACACTTTTACCATCATTCTTTCTGACAATAGCATTTTCATTAAACAAAAGCATTCGTATGTTGTACTCCGAATACACTCTCACCGTAGCTTCTGTTCCAACGATAACAGCCATATAGACTACCCCGCCGCTCTTTCTGGTTTTGATCTTAACCCGTTTTAGTTTCCCAATACTCTGAATTTCCTGTTTGGCATAAGATCCATCTGCCTGACGCACCTGGATCTTTTCACCAGATACCTGACACCGGCCGCCAATCTTTGTGTTGATATTATTTTCCATATCTCCAAGCGAAATCGTGGTGCTCCACCGATACCACGGTTCATTTTTTTCCAGGATATTTCTATCTTCCTGTAAAAATTTCCGAAACAGATCTTCATTTCCAAACGTGTCCGAGGCCAGTCTTGCCCTTTCCCGCTTCTCTTCATCTTCAAAATCTGTCTCCTGCAGCTTTCCGGTGAGATAAGAAACCGGTTTGCTGCTAAAAGTCACGTCCTCCGCCGAAGTCGTCACGCCACAGGACGTTGAAAAGAAATACGTAGACGCCACTTTCCCATCATGATACACTTTCTTTCCTTTCGTCTCATCCACCGCCCGGTTACACCGCTCATCTTCTGCCATATTGTTATAAACCTGATAGGATGTGCTGTCATCTACATGGGCCCCCCTTTCCTTCAGGCGGTTATTTCTGATATGACGCACGGCATAGCTTCTGGCACATACCGCCTGCGCTTTCAACGCCTCTTCATGATACTCTGCCGGCATTTCACTCGGAATAACACCATACAGATATTCTTCCAGCGGCAGATCATTGATGATATGCAAACCGCCCTCTGCTTTCACGATTTCTATCTGCCCACGGTAAAGCGGATTCATTCCGTTTCTTGTCACAGTGGTGATCTGTATTTTCCCCCCCTCCTCACTGGATACCGTCACCCGGTTCTCTTTCATGCCTTCCCGGGAAAAGCTAATCTCCTCGCCGGGTTGGTACTCGGTCCGCTGCTTGCCCTCCTTCACAACGATTTTTTTCGTCCCTCTTACTTTGACGGCAGGATGTTCATATCCGCCAAACCCATCTGTTTTTATGAGTACCCGGATGTTTTGTTCTTTTTCCTGCTCCTCCTCTTTGTCAATATCCCCTTTAAAAAGTACGCCGCATATTTTTCCTCCTGCCACAGCAAACTCTGCATCCGTCTGGCCAATGTAAAGATTGTCCTGTGTCGAAGCGGAAATCCCATCCTTCACAGCAAACCAGGAACACTTTTCATCTACCGGGATCGTCCCATAATTCTCAATATCCATTGTCTCCACCTGTACTTCCAGTACCCTGCCACTGATCCGTTCCGGCTTACATACAAGTTTTTCCACCTCTCCGCGCCGGATATAAAGATCTCCGATTCCCTCATACACCTGCTCCTTCATATCTCCCCTCACAGGAAAACTTTTTTCTCCTTCCTGTGTGTACACCTTTACAGAATCCCCTTCTTTCTTCACGATATATGCATTGATTATTTCCTGCTCTCCCATCAGATCCTGTCCATCTTTCCAGGACTGGTATACCCACATCCCGGCAATGGAAACTGCGATAATAATAAATGTCAGAAATAATGCCCCGATCCTCTTCAAAAAAACAGCCCCCTCACACTAGTCCAAAGATTGTTTATCTCTAACACCTTATGCGAGACAGGCTGTCATTATTCAAAAATCTGATAAGGCAGGTTATGGCAATACACAAAAAAATAATCCCCCGGAACAACCTTATGAATCCGTTGGTGCAAAATCTGGTACTTTCAGATTTTAGCACCACTACGTGATTCATATAGCGAAAGCGTGTTGTTCCGGGGGATCATTTTGTCAATCCTCCATGATATCCACATTCTCCCCCCGGAGGATCTTATTGATATTTCTCACCGCACACATCTTTCCGCACATCGTGCAGGTATCTTCTTTCTCCGGCTTACTTTCCGCACGGTAGCGGCGGGCCTTCTCCGGATCGATCGCGAGCTCAAACTGCTTTTCCCAGTCCAGATTTCTTCTGGCCTCACTCATCTCATAATCCCACTCCCTTGCACCCGGGATCCCCTTTGCCACATCAGCCGCATGCGCTGCGATCTTAGAGGCGATGATACCTTCCTTTACATCCTCCACGGTCGGCAGACGAAGGTGCTCAGCCGGTGTCACATAACATAGGAAAGATGCTCCGTATGTAGCAGCGATCGCTCCTCCGATCGCACTTGTAATGTGGTCATAACCCGGCGCCACATCTGTCACGAGAGGGCCAAGTACATAAAACGGCGCTCCTTTGCATACCGTCTGCTCAATCTCCATATTGGCACGGATCTGGTCAAGCGGCATATGGCCCGGCCCCTCGATCATGACCTGGACATTGTGCCTCCACGCACGCTGCGTCAGTTCGCCAAGCGCTACCAATTCTGAAATCTGGGAAATATCCCCGGCATCCTCGATGCTTCCCGGACGGCAGGCATCCCCAAGACTGATCGTCACATCATATTTTTCACAGATATCTAAAAGTTCATCATATCTCTCATAAAACGGGTTTTCATTTCCCGTTAACTCCATCCACGCAAAGATGATCGAACCTCCCCGGGATACGATATTCGTATGACGCAGATTCTGCTTAAAACGGTCTGCAGTCGCACGGTTGATGCCACAGTGGATCGTCATAAAATCGACCCCGTCCTCTGCGTGCATCTTCACCACATCCATCCACTCATCTGCTGTGATATCCTTTAATGCCTTATTATAATATACAACAGCGTCATAAATCGGCACGGTACCGATGACAGCCGGACACTCAGCGATAAGTTTTCTCCTGAATTTTTTTGTATCTCCATAAGAGCTGAGATCCATGATTGCCTCCGCCCCCATGTCGACTGCCGCCTTTACCTTCTCCATCTCGACGTCCAGGTCGAGACAGTCCCGGCTCGTTCCGAGATTTACATTGATCTTCGTCTTTAATTTATTTCCAATCCCATATGGTTTCAGACATTTATGGTTTTTGTTCGCCGGGATCGCAATCTGTCCCTTTGCCACAAGTTCCATCAACACATCCTTTTCCATGTTCTCATATTCGCATATATACTTCATCGCCTCCGTGAAAATTCCTTTTCTCGCGGCGTCCATCTGTGTCGTGTAATTCATCCGTACTGTCCTCCGTCAGTTCCCGGGATACCCCCGTATTTATAATATATCCCGGCAACACTGCCGGGGTTTGTCCATGGATTTTCAACCCATCCGGATTCTCTCAACTATTGTACTAGAAACCGATTTCATTGTCAACATTTGTGAAGTGCATGTTTGTGTCAGGGACTCATTGGCAATTCTTTCAGGTTCCGTATTTCATGGAAAAAGTTTACCCGCATGGGCGCTCCCGCTACAATAAGCACGCAGCGGTATGGGTGTGCAAAAGTGCAAAAAACATGCACTTCATACGCACACCTCATACCGGCGCACTTATAACCCATGCTCCGTAAATCTTTTTCCATGAAACACTGGTATTCTGAAAAGATTAGAATGAGTCCCTGACACAAAGTTCTATCCAATCCGTATTTCTGATTTTGCCAACTACAATTTTACACTAACAAACAAATCGGCACGGAAATGAATTTGGAGCGGCCACAATTTATGGGAAGCTGACGAAGCTTCGTACAGCATCGGGAATATTTCCTGAAGAGGACCGTATAAACGTGTCGGTCCTTAGGCTGCGTACAAGGTGCAAAAATTGCACCTTGCAGCCTTTGTACCGCTACATGTTTATTTTAAGCGAAAGCGGGTCCACGTCAGGAAATATTCCCGATGCTGTACAAATGTCACGATTCTCATAAATTGCGGCGGCCATCTCACTCTTCCCTGCTCCGCATCTGGATAATAACAAATGCAACCGCTGCCAGAGCTCCGAAAAGGCTCACTGCTATGCCAAGTGTCTTCTTCGGATAAACAATGTCAATCTTCGTATCCTTCTCTTCTACAAAAAGCAGGTTGTTTTCTGACCACATCTTCGTATCTGACACGAAATTATCCTGATAGGCGAGCGTCGTATTTATATTTTCTTCCTCTGACAGGATCTCAATCGCATCCATTCCGATCTTAAGCCGGATCGGAACGATCTGACGGTCCGGCAGCTCATCCCGCTTCACACCAAGCACCTCATCCATTACGGAAAACACTGCTGTATCCTCTGTCTCCAGCGCATGGTACATCAGATTGAGTCCGAGAAAATAAATATTCGGATCCGATTCATTCGTCCCCAGCCAGGCTAATTTTTGTCTGTCATATTCCATCTCACCCATGACGTAGTCAACTTTTCCGATATATCCAGTAAACCACTCTGCATACTCTTCCGAAAAATCTTTCGTATGGATTTCTTTGTCCCCATACCGCAGCGCCGGAAAACGATCCTGGATCGTAACAGACTGGGATGTAACCCCGAGAAAACTTAACTGTTTTGTACTGCTGTCCTCCTGCACATGTGTGATATCGACGACAACTTTTGTCCCGGCGGCCGCTGCCTCACGCAAAAGCTGCTCGGCCTTTTCTTTTTCATGATAATAAATTCCGCTGAGAAAAATCGTACGGTACTTCTTTAACTCATCCAACGTATAGTCATCCACATAATCCGAATCCCCTTCCTGGAATGCCGGATAATATAATGTCATTACGTTGGCATACTTACCCAGTGCCAGCCCCGCATATTCAGATTTCACGCCAAACTGTTCCGGAGTCTCCTTTTTAAAAATATAAGCAGTATCCGTCTCTGCGCACAGAGAAAAACCATTCTTTTCTGCCCCGGCAAACACATCCGCGGTGGTACGTTCTTTCTTCCCGATCAATTCCTTTTTGATCAGGACGGTATCATTTCCCATCTCGATACAGCGGTCAAACAAATAATCATAAGTTTCATACTCAAGCGCCGTGTTAAGCATCACGATATTGGAAGACGTCGTCGCTCCCTGCCAGGCCCATCCAAATGTACTTTTCACTGCATCCTCACCGGTACTGAGCCCCCACGAGGGATAAGAGCCGAATGAACTCAGATCCATCAGAGCCGTCCGGTATTCCGTATGCTCTTTTAACACACCTACATTTTCTACTGCTATCTCACTGGCAGGCGTGGCATACCTGGAAAAATTGAAAGAAGGGATACAGTCGATCGCAAGGATCACAAATGCAACGACACAATATTTGCGTTTGAGCGTCTTCCACTCCATCAGGGAAAATAGAAACATTGCATAAGCGATCGTGGCAAACCTCGACATCCAAAACAGGGTACTGAGAGGCATTTTCGACAAAAACGGGAGAAATGCCGGCGTACTCATGACCAGGATCAAAACAAATAAAATATATCCTGCACACTTTTTCCGGTCTGCCAGAAAGATACCGGCCACCGCCAGAAAGAGTACCGAAATCCCATAATAAAACGTATCCGTCACCCCTGAT
Organism: Lachnospiraceae bacterium; assembly: GCA_021770615.1. The sequence continues at coordinate 13,150 of JAETQR010000035.1, forward strand.
ATCCGGTTCATGGGATTTAAAAGGGTAGAAAATCCCGCCATCCACATCCCCATCACATCGATACTTGCAGAAGACTCCATATTCATGATACCACCGGAAAGCGCAGGCATCAGCCAGATCCCTACGAGAAGAAGTCCGATCACCATCGCCACAAGCGTCTTAAAGGCCTTTTTAAAATTTTTGTTACTGATACAGTCAAATACCAGAAACACAAAAGCTGCGACGCCAAGCATCGCCGTGATCATAACATGGGACAGTATCATGACAGACATCGAAAGCATGATCCCAATGACAGAAAAACGTTTATCCCTTCTCAGATAACGCCACATAAAATAAACGACATAAGGAATCACGATCGCCGACATCATACGGGGCATATTTCCCTCACAGAAATACACCCGGATATTTTCCGGCAAAAAAAACCAGAGAAGTGCAATTCCCGCTGCAAATACCGGGCGCTTACTCTCCCTCCCCCACAGGATCCACGGAATTCCGCCTATTATAATAGAAAACGCCGCAAAATAGCGGTATGCCATCACGATATCCCCACCGGACAAAAACTCAAGAAAGGCCACCGCATAATAAGACATGGGAGCCCAGTACCGAAACAACTGGGTCCCGTTGTACCAGTACTCCGAATAAAGCTGATACCACCGGCCTTCCTGCATATTATGATAGGCCACATCTCCTTTATAGAGATGACTCCAGATATCATTGCCGGACGGTTCAAATGCCATCCGGTTTAAAACAAGGACAACAACCACCGCCGATAGGACTAAAACCAGAAAACCAGCCAGGGCAAGTATATTATTTTTTGCACGGTCACTTATTTTTTTCACCCTTAATATCCTCCAAAACCATATCTACCAGTGAATTTATGGAACGCTCTCTGTCACTTTCACTCTCGTCTGCAATGCTGATCACATAAGACCTCGCAGGCGTCTCGCTCATCTCCATGGACAAAAACAGCCACCCCTCAGCCGCAAGGATCTCACTCAGACGGTCCTTAAAATAATGGCAGCAGTTTTCCAGGGTAGGATTGAGCACATCAAAGGGTTCCACCTCATTCAGACAAGTGTCCTGATAGGTATCCATAAACGTCTCAATCTTCTGTTCCAGTGCATGAAACTGAATAAATTCATCTCTCCCCTTTATGACATGAAGTGTGATCTCCCACGTATGGGGATGGGTCTCACCAAGATTTCCATTGATCAAAATAGCATGCCTTGCATTCAGATAAAATTTAAACCGGTACTGCCGGTATTTATTCATGGATCGCGCCTCCTTTCAGCCTCTCTTCATAAACCTCCATAGCACTTTGTCCCTCTTTGACCTCAACTACAGAAATCTCCATGCAGATCGCCTCATCATCCCCCTGCCGCCCCAGGCTCTCCTTGCACCGCTCCATAATGCGCACCGCCTCTTCATAGGTTGTCCGGTACATAAGAACGACGAAACTGCCTTTTTTAATCTCTCCAAGCACATGTGTCCTGCCGAGAAAGCGCTTCAGGTTCTCCAATGCGCCAAAAATCTCCCCTCTTGAATAATACCGGCTCTCCATCACAATATCTGCAAACAGGATCTGCATCGGCATAAGCGCCTCATCATCCGATTTTTTCAAAAATACCCGGATCAATTCCGAATCATAAAAGTCGTGTTCCTCATAGTCTGCTTCCGAATGATTGTCTGGCTGTGTGATCATTGTATGCTCTCCGGATCTTTCCAGCTTTATATTTTGTTTTTTCATTTTTCCTTCTATTTCTAAAAGTGTATTTTCCACCACATTCAGTTTTGCTGTCAGACTGATCACTGCCATCACGGCAAGCATTGCCAGAATAGCAGAAAAAAGATACAGGTAAATTTCATGCTGCGGTAACTTTGTCTTAGAAAGTGCATAGGATTCTGACGTTATCACTCCGACAATATTCGTCTGCCCGGTTTTTACCGTCACTGTCGTCACGATTCCCTCCTGACTGTTTAAGTCAGCAAGAAACGTATCCTTTTTCCTCGCCTCACGCAGTGAGTCCGTTGTCTGTTCGTCCTTTGCATATACTACTTCATCATCCCGGATCCAGAACATCCAGCTGTTAGCAGATACCTCTGCATTCTCAGAAAACCAGGCACTGATCTCTTCCTGGTCTTTCCCGGACGTCACAAGCTGTTCCAACTGATTTCCCAGTTGATCCGTATAACTTTGCTGCATCTGGTGGTACGTATCCAGATAAAATTCACGGTTCTTTTTGTTTTCCCATAAAAGAAAGCACACTCCCGCCACGACCAGGACAGCCAGCGTGACGAGCACTGCCTTCATCCGGGTCTGCGGTTTTTTATAAAATCCTGTCAATCTGTTCATCAAATTATGATTCCCCTTTTACATTTTCATATTGACTTCATTTCTCAGTTTCTCAAGCCCCTGCCGGAACCATATGAAATCCTCTCCCACCGTTTTTTTAACAGCCTGCCACTCTTCGGAAAAATTTCTCGTCCGCCATGTCTGTTCCCCTTTGATGGAATTGATGATACCGGCAAAGCGAAACCAGAAAACCATAAAATTAAACAGAGGCAGGAAAAAGATCATATACCATTTCCTCGCATAATATTTCTGCAGATCCCTGAATTTTGATAAAAACAGTGTGATCGATATATACAACAACAAAGAAGAAATTACATATAGAAGGTAAATGATCACCACTGACTGTATGACTAATTTCATCGGATAATTAATAAACGCAAGGCAGATCAGGGCAAAATACCAGATCATACGGGGAAAAGCAAACGTATGGTCAAACATGATGAGACGGATCACAAAATCAGAAAAAAATCCCTTCGCCGGGTTAAGCTTCTTTTTCATAAACATGTGGACTACTTCCATTTCACCGCGCTGCCAGCGCTGTCTTTGGACATATAGCTTATTGATGCTCTCGATCGGATCCACAAAAAACATCGCCGAGTCACAAAGTACCACCTTTTCCTGCAGGTTATCCCGGATCTGGAACGTGACATGGGTATCTTCGCAGATCGTATCCGTATTATAAAGCTGGGTTTTTAAAATAGAAGATTTGCGGAAAGCAGAAAAAGCTCCCGACATCGTAAAAATGCTATTAAATTCGGACTGAAAATTCCGCCCCGCTAAAAACGCCTGACAGTATTCAAAAAACTCCATTTTCAAAAAAAGGCGCCACAAAAATCCCTTTGAGTGATCGATCGCATCTGGATTTGTCATGATCGTACCTGTCACACAGTACACATCCGAATGATTCTCAAATTTTTTTACAATATTTCTCAGAGCATCCGGATGAAGCACTCCGTCAGAATCAATATGCATGATATACTTGCCAGAGCTGTTAAAGAGCGCAAGATTAAGTGCCTTTGATTTTCCCTGCTTGGAATTCATCCAGTTGATCGTAAGCTCCGGAAAATCTTTCTGACACTGGCAGAATACCTCAAAACTATTGTCCCTGCTCATATTATTTACAAGCATGATATAGATCATCTTATTATCATAGTTGGAATCGTATACAGATTTGATGCAGTCATACAACGTATCCGCTGAATTGTATACCGGTATGATAAGCGTGATCTCCGGAAGATAAACAAGCTCTTTCTCATTTCTCTGCACGATCTTACGCTTGAGCAGGATAAAAAAATTAAAAATAGTTGGAATGATTTCCATCATAAGCGGGATAATGATCCACGCAACCCAGAAAACAACAGAACTCCTGAACAGATTAATGATCGCTTTCATAATGGAATGCACCTACCTTCTGCCTGATAATATGAGATTTGGTAAACACAAGGAAATACAACATAATCGTACATATATAGAAAAAAATACGCGCAAATACTGTGTGGGCATAAAAATAAATCCCATCTCCAAAAAAATAGATCAAAATACAGATCAGATAAATACGCAGTACATTGAAAAGAAAGATCGACAGGATTCCCCCAATGCTCACGACGATCTTCTCATGAAACCGGTACACCGGAAAAAACCAGAGCAACGCCAGAAAAGCCATCGTTTCTATGATTCCCGAGCACTCGAAATCAATATACAGCGACAGGCTGTTTCCCCCATTCTGGATAAACAGCATTCCTTTTTGGAAATAAGAATCAAAAACTCCGGTAAGCTCCCCAAGCATACCGGAGACAACTGCTACTGCCTTCTGCAGCGGCACAACCAGTATCGGCTCGAGCCAGACCAGACAGAGCAGAAACATACCCACACTTCCCACCAGATACAGCCAGAAATCCAGCTTGCATCTTTTTAAAACAGTAAGCACGTAAACCCATATGATTGCAAATACAACAGATAACCAGTTCATCGTACCATTTTCCTTCTTTTTCGATATCGATCCAAACCAATCACACTAACTGCAAATACAAAACCAATACCCACTCCCACTAACGGTGATGTGGAGGATCCGGCATATATAAGAGCCTCTGCACCGATATTCGGATTTCTTACCGAAATCGTATCAATACTGTCTGCCTCAATTCCAAAATATTTCGTAATATCTTTCATGCTGATACGAAATTCGATCTCATCTCCTTTTGTATCTGTCGCATGATCCTTATCATATACGGTAAACGCCACCGAACTGTCACAGGATGTATAGTATCCAAGGAATACAGCAAGATTCTTGTGTGTTCCTTCTGACATACCACCATAGATCGGCACATTCCAATCAATCGCCCCGGTGTCGTCTACACCGAGGATCGGTATCGCGATCTCCTGATCATTGATCTTCAGCAAGAAGGACTGAATCGACATCTGGCTCTGATACAGCTTATCCATACTTACATGGACATACAGGTAATCTCCATCGCTGTATATATTTCCCTTATGGATACAGACTGCATTATTCGAGCGGTAGGTAATATCCGTATCCGGAAAATCTTTCCACTCATCATAATATCCGTCAATACGAATCCCATCTGAACCGACATTCAATGCATCCTGTTCTTTTGCATATGAAATTTCCGTCAAAAGCAGTATCCCTATTATAACAACTACCACCGATAACGCAGTCATTCTTTTCAGCATTTTTTTCATGCACGATTCCCCCTTTTACTTCTCCATCATGCTCAAAAGTTTTTTCTTCCGGTTCAAAATATCTTCAATTCCCTGCCTGCTCTCTTTCTCAGATCTCGTATGCAACATGATCCGGTTCGATATCATATAGACACACAACGGATTTTCAGAAATTTCAAGCTGATAAAGCCGAAATCCCTTCTTCTTCATCCAATTCAGGATATCATCATAAAACACTTCGCCGATATCTTCAATACTTGTTCCCAGATTCCGGAATTCCTCCATGTCATTCAGATATTTTCCCTCATAACGTTTCAAATATTCCCTGACACTCCGATCCATATCATGAAACAGATATTGTTTATCTATGTTGTGAACACCTACATATAATACAAGCTGAAAAGTATGATAATGCTCGTTCTTCCTGTCTCCATCCACACTGTGCCCCGCATTAAAATAGTACTTGTAAATATAATATTCCCGCATTCACTCACCATTTCCATGTCAAAATCATAATTTTTTTATATATTTCTACTTCGACAATTTCTCATTATTATTTTACCACTTACATAAAAATTTTTCAATAAAATATTGCCGCCATTTATTCCCTGTAATTTATTTACAGGGAATATTCTGCATCCAGCGTCTCTCGGATCGCTTTGATGAAATCCAGGCTGTTCAAAATCACCGGATTCTCACAAGTTGAGATCAAAGACAAACTCTTTGTCATTTTGCCATCCTCCACGGTTTTGATACATGCCCGTTCAAGTTTATCCGCAAAAGCCATAAGTTCCGCATTGTTGTCAAGTTCTCCTCTTTTGCGAAGGGCACCTGTCCATGCAAAAATAGTCGCAATCGAATTGGTAGAGGTCTCCTCCCCCTCAAGATGCTTATAATAATGACGCTGCACGGTCCCATGCGCCGCCTCATATTCATAGACACCACTTGGCGATACTAACACTGACGTCATCATAGAAAGATCACCATACGCAGTCGCTACCATATCAGACATAACATCGCCGTCGTAATTTTTACATGCCCAGATAAACCCGCCGTCTGAGCGGATCACCCTGGCTACTGCATCATCGATCAATGTATAAAAATACTCAATACCGAGTTTCTCAAATTTCTCTTTATATTCAGCGTCATAAATTTCCTGAAAAATATCTTTAAATGTGTGATCATATTTTTTCGAAATGGTATCCTTCGTAGAGAACCACAGATCCTGCTTCGTATCAACTGCATATCCAAAACATGCTCTTGCAAAACTGGAAATCGATTCTTTTGTATTATGGATTCCCTGAATGATTCCCTCACCATTAAATTCATGTATCACTTCTCGTATTTCTGTTCCATCTTCAGCAGTAAATACCAATTCTGCCTTTCCTTTTCCCGGAACTTTGATCTCTGTATTTTTGTAAACATCACCGTAAGCATGACGCGCAATCGTGATCGGCTTCGTCCAGTTCTTAACATATGGAATGATTCCTTTTACCAGGATCGGCGCACGGAAAACTGTACCGTCTAACGCCGCACGTATCGTTCCATTCGGGGATTTCCACATTTCTTTCAGTTTATATTCTGTCATTCTCGCCGCATTTGGTGTGATCGTCGCACATTTTACTGCAACACCATATTTTTTCGTGGCCTCGGCAGAATCGATCGTCACCTGGTCATTCGTTTCGTTTCTGTACTCAAGACCAAGGTCGTAATACTCTGTCTTTAAATCGATATATGGCAGCAACAGTTCATCCTTTATCATCTGCCATAAAATACGGGTCATTTCATCTCCATCCATCTCCACAAGTGGTGTCGTCATTTGAATCTTAGCCATATTGATCATCCGCCTCTCTTCATCTTTTTTATTGATTTCGCCTATCATCTTACCACATGTAAATCCAGATTTCAAATTTTTTGCAAAAAATCACCCGCAAGAAGTAGAACATCTCATTCCCCGGGCTGACATATGAGACAAAAAAATGACCAAAACCACTGAAAACACTTGCAAACAAACCTGCTAAACATTTTCACTGATTTTGGTCATTTTCTATTTATTCATGCTATTTTGCCCGATCAGTCATGCCGCGGATTCGCTCCGATCAGCTGGGCATAGTGGGCGATATCTGCTAAAAGATGGATCCGATCGTCCATCGAGGCCAGACGTCCCGCTGTAATGATCGCATTTCCCTTTTCAGTAGTAACATATTTTGGTTTTACATTGTTTAGTGTCAGCGTCAGAAGATCCCTCCTGCATTTGAGGCAGGAACAAATCCCCAAGCTATCAATGTTTTTATCAATCTCGGACCGGATCAGATCCTCCATTACATTATGTACGCCTCTCACTCTTCCGACATCCATCAGATTTTGGATTCTCTTATGGGCAATATCCAGATTGACCGGCTTAAACAAAATATCATCTGCCCCCATCTCAAATAAATGTGCAATCTCATCCGCCTGTTCCGGCAGTGCGATCGGCAGGACCGGAATGCTTTTATATGCATAATGGTCCTGAAGTTCCTCTAAAACTTTGAACTGATCTTTTAAAACTTTTTCGAGATCCAGAATAATAAGCTCAATCTGGTCAGAACTGTTTTCCAGATAAGAAATCCCTGCGGCACTATCCGCAAGCAGGATACAATCATAATCTGTCTTCAATGATCCTATCAGCGTTTTTTCGATCTGTTCATCATGACTTATCAATAGTATCTTATCCCTCACATTCTTCCCCTCTCCGACTCATACAACGAGTATCAAATCATTGTATGAAAATCTTTTTATAAAGGTGAATCCCTGATGCCGTCCCATGATGATTTACAAATGACCACCCGTCTATTTTTATTATATCATTTTTTGTCATAAAATAACAGTATTTTTTTAGAAAGCCGATCGTATCATCATTTCCTCCCTTTTACTGCCAGGACCGTCGATGTCGAAAAATCCCAGACCGGTATCCCCGCCCCGTATTTTCCCAGTCTTTTATCGTATCGTTCATTTATCCTGTCTTTCAATCTTCTTTCCTCTTCATCTGTCAATGCATCTGGCGCCAGACGGGCTCCCTTTCTTATCTGGTTTAAAGCGATGATACGGCGGCTGTTGATCTGCCTGACCGCCTCTTCCCCTGATACGGATGCATTATCCGGACAGTGATCCATAACGGTAAACATCTGCACATCAATATCCCGAAATCCATACTGACCCAGCTTATGCGGATATTCATGCTCTGTCATTTCATATTTCCCAACTTCATACTGGTCAAATATGTCTGCATCCTTTGACCAGAGCTTTCCCAAGAGTTCCTTTTCTTCCTCCGAACGGTCATCCGGCGTCACATCTTTCAGGTTTAACCCCGTCCGGACTGACAATACAGAAATACTTCCACCAGATTTTAAAACCCGATGCTGTTCTCCAAAAAACGAATCAGGCGGAACATGCTCCGCGACAGTGTAGGAATACACCAGATCAAATGTCTCATCTGCAAACGGCAGACTGCCAATATCTCCTTCGGTAAATGTACAATCCAACCCTAATTCCTTCGCTTTTTCCCTCGCGTATGTAATATGGTTTCTGTCCCGGTCCAGACCTGTTATATCAAGATCCGGAATCAGCTTTTTCAGCTTATGGCAAAACACGCCGCCTCCACAGCCAACCTCCAGTACCTTCATGCCTGGCTCTGCTCCGATATGTTTTAACCACAATTCTTTATTTTCATCCGTGAACCTGCATTCTCTGCTCACATATAGTTCTTCTGTTGTCTGAACATAATCTGACCAGTAACTGTCCATATAGGCTCCTCCTTTTTCGTTAATTCACGTTTGAATTTTTGTACATCATTATTATAACAATGATGGTATAAAACCGCAAGCAATACCACAATATTTCAATAAACATTACAGCAGCCTGACGGTGCCAGTTTGAACCCGTTCGTTAACTTAACGTCACCAATTTGACACCAAAATGAACCTTTTGATATAATATTCCGTCTATAATAAATGAAACCGGTTTTATAGAAGTACTTAATAACAAAACGAAAGGAAGTGATGATGTGGAACAATTTGAACAACTGCTGAAAATACACCGGGTCTATGTCGAACGCTATGTACGATTCCGACTAATCTCCATAACGGATGCTGATGATGTTTTACAGGAAGTATACCTGACCGCCTGCGAAAAATTTGAACAGTTAAAAAACAAAGATTCATTCAAAGCATGGCTCATCAGCATTGCAAGAAATAAATGCAATGATTATTTCCGAAAAAAAGCAGCCTGGTTGGAAATCCCGATCGACCGGATAATAGAAACAGAATTATCTGACACCAGATATGGCGTTTCAGAAATCCCCGTCGTCAGAGAAACTCTGGCACTCCTTGGTGACAGAGACAAACAGATCCTTTATCTATACTACTAGAAAGAACTTCCCCAGACAGAAATCGCGAAAACTTTAAATGTTCCTCTGGGGACAGTCAAAAGCCGTCTCTATACCGCCAGACAAAACTTTAAGAACAAATATCCATATCACACATGCACATCAAAAGGAGGACTTTATATGAGAACATTACCTGCATCTTTACCAGAATATACGATTGAAGAGTGTAACAAAAAACCTTTTTCTGTAAAATGGGAAGAACTAATGGGATGGTTTCTGGTTCCAAAACCCGGTGAAAAATCATGCTGGGGAATGTATGATATCCCTTCAAGGAAATGCAGTCGTATTTACGATATGAAAGTTACTGGAAAAGCAATGGTTCACGGCATTGAGGGCGTCGAGGTAAATGCAAGAGAATCCGATCATCCGGATAAGAAGAAAGTGGTCGACCAGACTTTTATTGCGCAGCTGACCGAAACCCACTGCCGCTATCTTGCCACCTTCCGGACTGATGGGAACATCCGGAATTATACCACATTTCTTGATGATTCTTTTATGGCTAATTGGGGAATTGGAGAAGATAACTGTGGAACTGAGACAAATCTCTCTCCAAAAGGGGTGATAAAAAGAACCGGAAAACATATCACCGGTTCCGGCAAGGATTTCCTACTGGATATTGTCGGCCGTTATACCGTCACGATCGGCGGCAAAACTTTTGATACCGTTTGTGTCATGGATATTGAAGCGGGTGACTGCGGTATTGTCTCAGAACAATTCCTTGATAAGAATGGAAGAACAATCCTCTGGCGGAGATTTAACCGGGATGACTGGTCCATCGACCGTTATAACAAGAAGTGGTCTGAACTGCTTCCGGAAAATGAACAGCTCATCGTCAACGGCAAAACCTACGTACACTGGTATGATTGCATTACAGATTATATCTGCGGTTAGCTGTTGAGCTAAAATACCACCACCAGAAGCATTTTAAATTTTTCCTCCCCAAAGACAGCGTGGGGATGTCCTGCAGGCATCACAATGGACTGGCCCTCATGCAGAAGATTCTCCACGCCGTCTATCATAATCTTTCCAACGCCATCAAGGCAGGTTACAAAAGAGCATCTTCACGAGTTTTTCTCCTTATAATTGTTTTTCAGCCATCTCGCAACACCGTCTTCTTCATTACTCCCGATCACCCCTGTGGCACGTTTTTTCAGCTCACAGACCGAATTGCTGACAGCATAACACTCATCCGCCACCTCAAACATGTCAATATCGTTTTTTCCATCCCCGAATACGACCAGCCTGTCACATTGCAATCGTTCTTTCAGCTGCAATACCGCATTGGATTTGGACGCTTCCCGGGGCATGATCTCCAACCACTGCTCTTTTGTATACAGATCCTGCTCATAAACACAATGATACTGATCCTTATACATTTCATACAGTGGTTCTAATTTTTCCGGTTCATCGATACAGGTCATATAAAAACAGTCACCCTGTATGAGTCCGGCAGCCGCCACGACCGGATTCGTTCTCACATCACCTTTTCGGCTTTCAAGAAAAGCACACATACCTCTCGTACACTTATCTTCAACAAAAGAAAATTTTTCCCTGCCATCAATTATCGAATACACGATAGGATACACTTCATTACGAAACAGTTCTGTCAGGATGTCTTTCTCCGCCCCATGAAAATAATTGGCGATCATTATTTCCTCTGTTATATTATTTAAAACAAATGCCCCGTTATATACGATCAAAGGAATGTTCACATCAATGCCCTCTGTCACCTTTTTCGCCGTTATGACCGATCTGGCTGTCGCATACGAAAAAATCATTCCCTTTTCTGTCAGTTCATTGATCACTGCACTTGTGTATTCAGAGATGACCTGATCGCCCGTAAGCAATGTACCATCCAAATCTGATACATATAATGTTTTCATCCGGCAGCTCCTTTCTTATCAGTCAGCAACACTCCATAAAGCAATTCTGTTAAAAATATCCATTCGTTTTTATTTTACAACATCTTACCCCTGACTGTAAAGATATACTGTCTTAGTATCCATAACTATTTTTTTACTACAGGTATCCATACTTCATATTTCGCATTTTGCGGGTCTGGATTTAGGTAAACCTCGACATCGGGAGCATTACCATATTCGTATCCCGATGTTGGCAGCCATTCTGTTACGATACGTCGTTCTAATTCTTGAATAGACTCATTAGTACCCTCTCCAGAAAATATTGCCCATGTGGCCGCTGGTACAATGTATTCTTCAAGGTCATTCTTTGCTTGTGAAGTTGATACCGCAATATAATACTTCCACGGTTCCGTATCATTACAGGTGCTGATGCCAAGCACTCCCATAGGCGGCGTATTCATCATACCGATTAATCTCTGCAATGTTCCGTTCATAGAGATTTCCTGCCACTTTGGAGGTATGACTGTAAAATTTTTTTCAATATCCTTATGAAGCGGTACAGATACGCCTACAATACGGAATGCATCTTTTGTTTCAATTCGATAATTCATTTCTTCCACTCCTTTAACTGTCATTTTAAATAAGATAGGTGGGAAGGATTTTACGGATACACCCCCATTTTTAACAGCAGATGGGGCGATTCCGTGAACAGACTGAAATGCTCTATTAAATGCAGTAGGGGAATTATATCCATATTTTCCTGCCACATCAATGATTTTCATGCTTTTACCCTGTAAGTCTACAGCGGCAAGTGACATTTTTCTCCTACGGATATATTCAGATAAAGAAATCCCTGCCATATAGGTAAACATTCTCTGAAAATGATAAGAAGAACAACAGGCAATCCGCCCAAGCTGTTCATAATCCATTTCATCTGTCAAATGTTCCTCAATATAACCAATTGCATCATTTAATCTTTCAATCCATTCCATAACAAAAATCCTCCTTCCAGCTTTTAGTATATATTACGATTCCGTTTTTTTCCTCTCAATCTCTGCACAAAAAAGAGAGATTACATTTTCTGTGTTCTCCACGGTCTGTTTTTCCCAAGCCACCCCTGTTCTGCCCAATACTTTCCGTCAAGGTATTCAGGGGCTGACTTATGTATAGATTTCTGCATCATACGGCAGACGAAGAACCTGAATTTCGTAATCAAATTTGTGTGTGCAGGTTTCGTATAATCTATATGGGCAAATTTACAGGATAGTTTTTGAACCTTTCCCGTAAGCTCGCCTTGTTTCTTTTGGGGAAGGTTTTCCCAAACAATATCGCTCATTAAAGCACCAGTAAATATCCCAATTTTAGAAATTCCCCACCAAGATAAACTATGCTTAATATCTTTCGCCGCAGATTTTGCTCCGCTGCCTAAACATTGCGTTATGATGACTGCACGCTTTCCAAACATTTCAGAAGCAGGGCGGTGCGGCATCCAATGGTAAGCGAAATGGTCAAGAAATGCTTTCATTGCTCCCGTAGCGTGAAACACATAGGCAGGGGATGTCATTACAATCAAGTCTGCTTCCAAAAGTGATTTATCAATTCTCCCAATATATTTTGCGTCCTTGCAAATGCTTTCACCCTTTAATGTACAACTCAGGCAACCCGTGCAGAAACTTGGACAATCCTTTGGAAGATAATATTCTGTAATATTCGCTTTATCCCTAAATTCTGCTAAAAACATCTCTTTTAAACGGTAGGTAACGCCGTGCTTTTCTGTTCCGTTTATCACTGTAATATTCACTCTTTATACCTCCAAAATATCGTGTAAAACCTGCGTATGAAATTTCTTGCGGTTTTCTTTCTGTCTAAGGTCAATCCCCAATGTTTGCGATATGATTTCGTATCGCAGGAACATTTGCTGCATAACGGTAATCAAATACAGCGTTTTTCGCTTTATCGCCGCTTCGTTAAGGTCAGGACGGCAGGCTGCAACAAGCGGAAAATATGCTGCATAAGTTCTGTCGGTATTGTCATTTTCTTTCGGATATTGCATATCAGTAAAAACGGAAATCTTGGAAATGGCATAATGTTCAAACAGAAAATCAAGTGTCATATTGCCGAGATACTCTAACTTCTCAAAAGGAGTAAAACCGTCTGTTTTCTCTCGTATAATCTGAAAATGCTCAACTGTTGCGTTTATCATACGCTCAATACATTGCTCGATGAGTTATGCGTTTCAGTGTCAAAATGCCCTGTTTAAGCGGCTAAGAGAACAAAAAAATGGCGGGTAAGGATTTCTCCCTACCCACCACAATTTTATAGTTGCATGCATTACATTCCTTTAAGCATAGATGATTTCTTTATTGATAATCTCCCTCGCACGATCTCTTATATTATTTATTATTCATTCGTCCTGTCCATTCTAAAGTGTTTTCCGCCTTTAATTTAATGTATGTACCTCTACGATACTATTTCAAATCCGGGATAAGATACCCATTTTCTTCGTCATATGTGCCGCTGAACTGTTCAAATAATGATTTTGCCATTTTGTAATTCCTCCATGTGATTTGAATTTTTCCTACAATTTAATCATTCTGGCTGATTACAAGGTAAAGACAAGATCACAGCACATACCACGTCAAAAAAATCTTATGCCTTACCGTGAACTCCTCCGGATATTTTTCTTCCAGCATCCTCCTGTGTTTATGGTCAAATTGTTCGATTTCCTCTTTATTCATTGAAGCCATCACTCCACGGCTCGCCATCATCCTTCCATGCCATGTTTCCCTTGTGAACGGAAGCTCTACAATCATAGTATCCATCTGTGGATTGTCAAAATAATGTGTTTTCAAATCCTTGATCGATGCAGATGCCCCATTCCATGAGCCATTGATACTCTTGACCAGTCCATTGGAATCCGCAGTAATTGCTTCTTCTCTCATATAACTCATATACACCTTCAAAAAAATACCACCTGGCTTAAGCCAGGATTGTATCTTCGGCACGATGATCTCCGGCTCAAAATACCAAAAACACTGACATGCTGTAATACAATCAAATGAATCATCCGGTAATACCAAATCCTCTGCAGAAACCACATGATATTGAATATTATTAAATTCAGCTGATAATCGGATCGCCTCGTCGATCTGGCTCTGTGAAATATCCGTTGCCACAATATCCGCACCAAATTTCGCCATGCCACGCGGAACTACTCCTGTTCCCGTTCCCAGATCCAGCCAGTTACTATCTTTAACGCCAACTCCGATCTCATGTAACCTCTGAAAAAGTTCCTCCGGATATATATCGCGGTATTTTGCATATTTTTCCGAAGCTTTTCCAAAATCAAACTGCTTTCCGTTATCTACCAGAAATTTTTCGTTCACATCAACCCACCTCAACCTTTCACAATCTCTGCCCACACCATTTTATGTATTTTACAATACTAATGCTTTTTTAGGACAAAAATTTGAACATTTGCCACAGCTTATACACTTGCCATAGTCTATTTGGGGCGCTTCAAAATCTTTTTGGCTTAACGCTCCAACCGGGCAGACTTTTACAGCAGGACATTTGTGATTTTGAGGACAATTATCTATTACTATTTCTAATTTTTTCTCCACAATTTTATCTCCTTTCCAAAATCTCGCATATCTTCCATAAAAACAATCTCATTATATCACATCCGTCTTTTATCGGCAAATAATATATGACGCTGTTTATCTACCTTATTATCATCCCCCGTTTCGATAAGACACCTGTCCCGTCATATCTTTCCAAATGTGGCAACTCCTTCTTGTGTTCTATATCATATTTAACAATTTTTCCTGTTCTTTCGCAAATTCTTCATCAGATAACAGCCCCGCATCTTTCATCATTTTCAATTTTTCAACTTTTAGTTTAAAGTCCTCCATTTCATTCATTTCTTGCGATTCTTTATGTTCAATTGACAAAACATCTGGTCTTATATCAGCTTTCAGCAGTCCTCCATTTTCGATAATATCAGTTGATTGATGAACAACCGTTTTCTTCTCTAATTCATCCACTATACCATATTTCTTTTCTGGAAGGTACGTCTGCAAAAAATTGTAAATATCCTGTGGCAATTCGATGTCTATATATTGTTTTTTCATTTCAGAATAAAAATTTAGTATAACACTTCTATCATCTATCTTTTCAATATCTGAGTCAATAGAAAATGATGTACTCACAGGCCTTTGCTCAGCTGGCTTATATGTAAGTGCTGCACCCAAGGCCATTCCCATAAAGCCAAACAATAAGCCTCCACCTACTGTGGCTAATTTAGAGAATTTACCGCCTGTCATGCTTCCACCAAAACTAGAGTAGTTGCCATGTATATCTGTTACATAAGAAACATTTCCAGCTTTCTCATAGTAATGTATATTTTCATATGTTATGACACCATTATTTTCTTCATGCGCATATCCATCTATCTTTAAAAAATTTAACGATTTTTTTTCATCAATGTAAATCAAAGCAACCTTATTTTTGTCCGAAAACAACTGATATATTGGTGTAGATTCTTTTATATGAAAGGAATAACACTTTTGGTAAAACTGCAATGCTTCTTGTTCCTTCTGCTCGGCCAATCTACGCTGTTCTTCCTCCCTTTCAGTTTTTATCTGTTGTTGCTTTTGTTTCTTTTCAATAAATGCACTTCTTGTCTCTTCAATAATATTTAACCATTTTTTTGAATTTTCTATTCCCGGTAATGCGAGTATATGTTTTTTGTCATCTACCATAAATTCAGGATTATATTCAATAAACAGAATGGATTCTTTTCCAATTTCGCCAATATAAATTTTTGTAATATCATTACATGATATCTCAAACGAATATGTATTATTGCTTAGTTTATTATCATAAAACGAAAATCCATCACCTTCAATCAGAGAAGGGTATATTCGCAGTCTTATCGTAGTCTTTTTACCAAAAACACCATTTTTATATTCTCCATAATAAAAATCAATACACTTTTCCATTTTTTTATTCATAATTGTACCCTCTCAAAAAATCAGCTTGTAACATCAATTCTTTATTGTATACCATACTATATCTTCCATACAATTAATCCTCGCTGTTTATGAATTTGATTATATCACTTCTACTCTCCATTTACCACTATAAAAATGACAGTGCAAATTTACCGTAGGATTTAACTGTCAACTTAAAAGCTCTAAAAGATTTCCCCGTTTTCACCTTATCACTCCTATCTCCGTATATACTATCAGAGACTTTGAATCATTTGAGAGGTTCTCTTGATGTTTGCAATATCTCCTACTGACACCTATTGATTGCTCAAATATAAATCACCACATGCAATCAACTAAACCAACAATATCAATATTCTGTATATCAATATTAATAAGTAATTTGTGCTATTATATTTTTGCTCATTTACCGTTACCATGAATGTCCTTTTCTTTTTCAAAGTCATCTTTTTCTTGTAAATAATCAAGAATCGCTTTAACATCTTGATTATGAGGAGTTCTCCTGTTATTTAATACTTTAAATAAACTATCACTCTCTTCAAATCCTAAGTTATCATTTTGAATATACACCCGGGCTTGTTTTGCATCCGCTCCATCACTTAAAATCAGAATCAAATCTTTTAATCCATCTTTATTAATATCATCAAATAAATACTCATAAACAAATGTATCATATGAAAAGTATTTAGGTGGTGCAAAATCATAGAGTATATTTCCAGCTTTATCTGTCAAATAAACAAATAAAACTCTTCTCCCCATATTTTCACATCTTACTCTCGAAACCAATTTTACATTCCCCCATTTTTCCAATATTACTTCATTTTCTGAATCGTAAAAAACAGCTCTCCCATCCTCTTGATCATATACAGAATAGGGTCTATAGTAATTTACAGAATTCTGTTTAGAATCCATTGCAACTTTTATCCTTAATTCATCCATAAATTGTACTTTTATAACTTCATCTATTTTTTCATCTTTCCACAACAAATTACAAGTAGCTTCATTGTCCTTTATAATTCCAGTAAACTTTCCATATTTTTCTTTTTCATTTCCAGAGTAAATAAAAATATCGGGATTTATTATATCATTTATATTAAAATATCCTTCAATACTATTTTCTCTCCTTTTAGTTATTATGAATGAATAATAATCATATTCTTTCTCCGAACGCCAATTTTGATCAATCCATACCTTATTTAGATAATTATCCCATTCCATTTCATTTGCTTTTTCTTTACTACATGACACTAAAAGCATAAAACATAAAATAACAATAACTACTTTATTCTTCATAACATTCATTTTGTCTAACTATTTTATTCCTTCCCTTTATTCTAATCATGAATAACCTGTTTTCAGATACACTCCAACTAATACCATCATCTCTTGAAACGATTGCCCAAGCCCCATACAATGTCCCACTCTTAGCTCCAACGTAATTTTTTGAGATACAGTGCCCACTCGGATCCCATGCATTCACTCCATCATACCCACAGTACGCATACAAATGCAAACTCTCTGGTTCATGATCCTCTCCAGTATACGTATCCCTCGTCAGAAACCTCCCCACAGCGGGAACATAACACCTTGCCCTAAGGCAAAGCTCCCCTGCCTCCTTTTAATTTTTTAATGCTTTAACGGCTCTATTTTCAATTTTCTTTCCTATTGTCTTGGCTACGCCAAATGCCTTTCAGGGTTTTTCTTCATATTACCAATAAAAATATTTTGATTTTTTTAACTTTACGCTCTCTAACACTCCAATGATATTTCCTTTTGAATTTAACCAACAATACTCAGGTGCATAATCTCTATTCGGTCCAATATCATATTCCGCCAATTCTTCTATTTTACGTTCATCTTCTTCCATACGTTTTTTTACGACCAGACATCCATCCGAATAATAAAGCTGGCTAACTGATAGATCAGTCAGTTTCTCCGGCGCTACATACCCTTTTATTGATACCTTATATATACCCTGAACATCTTTGTTGACAAAGTAGACATTATCATCTCCCACCACAAAACACTTTACTTGATGTTCCTCACTAATTCTTTTTTCTACTTCCAAATCCTCCGATATCATATATAATCCCTCAGTCTTACCATTTTCCAAATAGAAAATTTTATCACCTGACAGTGAAAATTCCTCAACAGAACATCTTGTGATTTTCTCAATATTACCACCATGTAGCGGTATACGATAAAAGGAACCATATGTTGCATAAACATCCAGCATATAAATATAATCATGATATATCGTCATTTGAGTAGACGAAAGTCTTCTACACCACTTTTTTTCTTCCTCACCACGAGTATACTGATACAAAATTTCCTGTTTACTACCATCCAAACCACATCGCATAATCTTCGTAGTTCCACCAGCCTCCGACATACAGACTGTATAGTATATCTTTCCATCAACAATTTTTTGAAACTCAACCTGTTTCTTTAATAACATCTCGGCATCATCCGGGAAATCAACCTTCCCTTTTCCAATTGAAAAGGCGTTCATCTTTTTTCCCCGCAGATTATAGCGCGTAATATGATTCTCATCCGTTATGCAATAAAAATAATTGCGGTATAAGACAACACGTTCTATATCAGGAGAATCGATTTCCTTTATAAACTGTAGTTGACTAGTGTTAATATTAAGAGCAGCAACCCATACATTTGATCCTTTTTCCATCTGAAGCCATATGCAATTTTTATATTTTACAAATCCCCATATTTCGCCTTTGGGTTTCTCCATTTCACAGACTTTTATTTTATTATCCCGGTAAAAAACAATCTTCTTTTCTTTCTCTCTAAAATAGTAGTAACTACTATCATCACCTTCTACCATTTCCGATGAATACTCCAAACTTCCTTGTAATTCCACCCCAACCGAAGAATCTTTTACCTTTTTTATCAAATACGGTACACTCTCCTTGTTAATCGTATCCTCTCTATCCGCCTGCTCCTCTGTTCGGTTTTCTTCTCCTATTGCGCTTCCTGAAACTGTCTGGTCTTCATCCATAATATCCGTTCCGCAGCATCCGGTTATCAGCAAGATAACCAAAAAGAAACTAAAAAATATTTCCCTCATTTTTCCTCCATTCCAAAGCGTTTTACGCTGATGAGACGAGCAAAATGTCAGATTTCGCTCTGACATCAAGCAATTTATTCAACCTTCCCCTCAAAATGCTACATATAAACATTTTCTTAGACATTCATAGGACTCTTGAATTGCCCCCTTGATTCTCTTATTTTTATTAAATGAACTATTTTTCCACTTCCCCTTTCTATAATCAAAATCTTTTTTAGGATTATCCTTCCACTTCTTATGAAGTTTCATATCACGTTCCAATATATCTTTCTTGATTTTCTTTATACGTTTCAATATCTACATAGTAACTATGTGCATAATAATCCTCAACAGAATGCAATAATGCACCCAGCAAAATATATTTATCCTTCTCTCTTTCCCCAGCACTAACTTGAATCCCTAAACTAACCTTTAATTTCAACTTATTCAGCCAAATTCTCTTTTTTCCATGTCACCACTCCCAATCTTCAGATAAATCTATTCCACAATATGTAGTTCTTGTTTTAGCAAATTCTTCTTTTCTTACCTTGTCTGGCAGGTTACCGTTACCGCAGTTCCTGCCATCATTCGTTTTGTCTTTTCCATTTCTGTTCACTCCTCTTTCCTGATTGTAAATCTGATTCCTTACATTTCTGTTCTTTACTTCTCTACCAGATTCTCTTCTCTTTTTTTCCATTTAAGTTCATACAATATAAGTTATCTGCATAGGCATTGTAAATGTGCCACGAATCATCTGGGTCATACGGCTCCTTGAGGCTATGCCACTCTTTATCTCTAACCCGGATATATATTTTATCTTCCGTGCAATCAATTCCCACCACCTTCCTCTTGCTGATAATAATATCTTTCTTCGTTTTTTTGTTAATACGATGTGCTCTCTCTTTTTCGTCTATATAAAATATATATTTCTCATTAAAGGAGTAATCAGCTATACCATATTTATTTTTTTTTCGCATTTTTTAATACTGGAAGCATCTTCCCTCCAGCCCTTGGAATCATGTAATCCTCACAATAAATATAATTTTCATCAATGGCTATGAAGACATTATCTGAGTCGTATTTCTTTTTCCGTTTATATACTAACACCTGTTTTTCCACTTTTGATGCCATGTCATAGGAATATATAGTAACTGTTTTATCAGATGATACTCCATAATAAATCTTTCCATCCATATACGTAAGATACGGCTTTGCTTTCGTCATATTCAATGGCACAGACAATTCTTCCCGAGCATGTTCAACTGTAAAGTCATATCGGATAGAAGTCCCCGGTCTTCCATCTCCTCTCTGCCATATAGTCCTGCTGTCGAAATAAAAAGAATCTCCATAAATGTTACAAAACACAGTGTTGCCATCATTCAACATATGATCATCAGTAATATCACAAATTACGATGGGCTCAGATTGTTCCGGATCAATATAAGCCAATTCCTGTGGGTTATCAAAATCATCTAAAAAAACATAGAACCTGTCGCCATATTTTACAAAACCCAGCACACGATAATAGGGCTCTCCGATTTCATCACACGGCACATCAAATTCCCCTACCTTTTCACCCGCATCTTGATAAATAGTAAATCCATAACTGTCACCAATATTGTCAAATTGCACTTCTCCGTTTGTTATTGTAAATTTATTGCTGTCACTAAATCTCAAATAATAATAATGCCCATCCGAAACCTGAGAGAAATCCGTTATCCATTCCATGTATGGGAAATATACCCCTGCATCCTTTGTATTTATATGTGATAACTTTAACTCTCTTTTCTCCCCCGTTTCATCGGTAACATGTACAATTTCTTCCTCATCTTCGGAAGTGCTTGGATATGTATTGTCAGACAAATTAACTGATTTATCCTCTATATTTTCTTTTTTGTTCATAAATAGCAAAACAGCACCCAATACAAAACAACATGACACGAAAAAGATAATATTTTTATTTTTATAGGCACCTCTCCATTTATCGTATACTCTAGTCACATAAAGAAACTATGCAAAACACTTAAAAGAAATATATCATCTTTTCTGTATTAATATATCTCTTCTTATTTCTAATAAAAATGTTTTTGAATCCTCTATTGCTTTCATATATCGTTTATTTCCCATTTCCGAATCTACCGGTTTCCAGTATCCATTGGCGCCAAGCACAAAATCCATATAAGAATTGTCTTTGTAATCTCTATGCACTTTCTTCCGTTCTGCTTTACTCTTGACCTGTTTTCAGATACACTCCAACTAATACCATCATCTCTTGAAACGATTGTCCAAGCCCCCATACAATGTCCCACTCTTAGCTCCAACATAATTTTTTGAGATACAGTGCCCACTCGTCCCATGCATTCACTCCATCATACCCACAGTACGCATACAAATGCAAACTCTCTGGTTCATGATCCTCTCCAGTATACGTATCCCTTATCAGGAACCTCCCCACAGTCTGCTGATAGTATCTCGCCCTGATATACACTTCCCCCATCTCCCTACCATAGTACTCTCCACAGTAATGGAACAGGTTATCATCCTTACTGTCCGATTTTACTTCATTGTCAAAGGAATCATACTCTAACTTTTCCACTTTTATCCGTCAGCGAACCACATTTCCATGAGAATCCGTCACATAAAACTACTTCTCTGTATTGTCTCCCTCATCCGCATAAACAAGGTCGTTACCACGGATATACCATTTCTGTACCTTTCCGCTTTCAGAAAGCTCCAGCACCAGTTGACCCTCATCCCACACAAAGACCGTCTTCTCCCCATTCACTGGCTTGCTCGTACGCAGTCCTTCCGCATCATAAGTAAAGCTTACCTTACAATTCTTTGGATTGACCGTGACAAGCTGATTTCCATTCTTGTCATTTTTATAAATAACAACAGCTGTACCGGTATTTAACGTATCGGTACGGAACAATTCGTCATTCTTATTGTATTTATAAGCAATTACTTTATTCCCAGACAACAAAAGACACTCGTTTTATAACAGTGACGCTAAATTATTCATAAAATATAACGTAACTATAATAATTTTCATCTACCTTTTTATAATGTCTCTTTTGCTTCTTCGGTTTATCCTCTATATGAATCAAACAATAATTCCCAATAACTCCTTCCAACGCAAATCGATGAAGAATAATAATCTCATTGTCCTTAAACCAATTATTCCTAATAGCATATTCATTTATGGTAATAAGTTCTTTTATTTTTTTAAAATTTTTTTCAGTTTGAATTTTCTCTCTTACTTCTTTATTATCAGGAAAAATAATTAGATCCCCATCAGAAAAAGATAATGTTTCACAATAACTAATATTTTTAAACCAATTTACTATATAATCTATTTCCTTTTTCTTTTTCTTAATGATACCCCTCCAATAAGTATTAGACCCAAAATCTGTATATCCTGTAGATTCTCTTTCTTCTATGTACTTTCTTAGTGTATCTTCTTTAGGCGCTGCAGTTATTACGTTTTGCTTATTGATACTCTCTGACAAATCCACAGAATTTTTTTTGCACCGCATCCATATAAAACCAAGCAACACATAACTAAAACGCATATAAACTTTCTTGTCATATCGACCTCCACTATATTACAAATACCTACTGCAATATATTTTATTTATGGTTAATCCTTTTTACATCAGTAAGGAATTATATATCTTGTCACTTAAGCTGCTAGAATATCTTCTATTCCAATAATTTTATCATCATCTGTAATGCCAAACACCAATACTCCACCACTGCCATTAACAAAAGTACTGACTCTTTTCAACCAGCTTTTTGGTTTCTTCGTTTCAACAGCCTGTTTTTTATCATATCCTGTAGTTTCCCCAAACAACTATGCTATTTTCAATTTCCTATGCATAAGTAAATCACTCAAATAATACAATCATTATCACTTTTCTCACTACTGTTATTTTACTCCATACATAAACTGTTAATAATAATCTTACTACTTTCCTATACTTATTGAAACTTATAATTATTATACCAAAAACTCCCGCCTTTGAAAAGACGAGAGTCCCATTTGATGAAGTAAACGAATTGTCAGTTAGGATAAAAAAGACTGGTCCTGAGAAATTTTGATCCCACATCTTTGTCTTATCCATCATACAACTCCCAACTCTTTTTTTCAACCTTATATA
>JAETQR010000036.1 GCA_021770615.1 Lachnospiraceae bacterium
GCTTTTGTATTCTCCAGACACACATACCGCAGCTTTGTAAATCCGGAAAGATCCAGTTCCCCGGTTATGTCATCATGATCTGACAGGTCAAGCCATGTAACATGGAAAACTCCTTCGTCCTTTTCCCATTCTGCTCCTCTCCAGTCTTTTACATCAGCCGGTCTTTCCTTCTTACTTCTGGATAGGATTTCCTCCAGGATTTTTAAATCATTTTCAGCATATACATCTTCTTTTTCACGTTCGATATTGTGGATATTAAATTCACCGTACTGCTTGTATGAAAAAAAATTGTCTTCTTGGCAAAAAGTATTAAGTAACAAAAACTTGTCTTGGATATGACCATTCACGTAATCACATATCTCATAATAATCTTCTCCTTTTGATTCATCCATATAGACATCCAAGATAAAGTTATCTTCATCATAAATATAATCCGTTACAACAAGGTAGTTCTGTTTTAGTTCTTCCAACTCCTGCTTCAACTCACTCTCCATCTTTTTCTTCAGGTCATTCGCTTTCCAACGAAACAGGACCACCTTTCTTTCCCCTCCCTTCATTATTGTAGAATCAGACCAAATAGGATACATACTGAACTTGAATTTAGGAAGAGGAAGCTGATCTACATACCATGCAAATTCTCTCGCCGAATATAAAATATATTCTCCATAATCCTCCTCTAATTCCTTCGTTTCCTCCCTCGTCATTCCCACCGTATAAAACAGCATATGATATCCTACAAATAATACTGCGATCACCGGCAGCGCTATCTTCAATATCCTCTTGATACGATCCTTAAAACTCATTTCACCTTGACCCTCCTGCTACTGGTAAATGCCGAATAATATTTCTTCCCCCCGGCAGCCTTATACGCCCTTGCCTTGATATAGTAACAGCTGTTCTTTTTCAGCCCCCGTAAGATGATCTGGTTCTTTTTCCATCCCTTCTGGCTCTTCCGTTTGAATTTTCCTTTCTTCCCCTTCCGGTAAAACACCTCATAACCGGACACTTTTTTATCCTTTTTCAGAGTGATCTTTAGAACCTGTTTTTTCAACTTACATTTCTGGATCTTCACTTTATCAACATGGATCTTCTTGTCCGGAACATTCCCGCTATTTTCAGATATCTTTTCCGAAGGAGTGGGCTGCGTCTCATTTGGGACCGCCGGGGATACGGAAACCATGCCCCCATTTCCCTCTTCTGATACCGGCGGCATCTCGGGGCTTTCAGATCCCTGCGGTTTCTGAGGCGGATGCGTGGTATCCGGTTCCGGTGAGACCTCTGGCGGAGGGGCCGGTTTCCCTGTCTCCGAAGGCAGCTCTCCGATATCTCCCATGGATACCAGCCTGTACTTTGACCAGTACTCCCCATCCCAGCCTCTGCATGTCTTGTCATAGCAGATGGCAAACTCATCCGGTGTCCCATAGAAAAGATCGCTCCCCGGCAGGCCTGGGGCATCCCCGGTAAACGTTGCTTTTGCAAGTGATGTGCAGCCGGCAAATGCATGGTTCCCGATTATCTTAAGGTTTTTCCCAAACGTCATCTCCGTCAGTCCTTCACAATTTGTAAACGCTTCATCCTGTATCTCCTCCAGACCATCCGGAAGATCGATCCGTTCCAGTTTTTCACAGTTATAAAAAGCTGTCTTCCCGATCGAGACCAGTCCCGAAGGGAGCCTGACCTCCGTCAATTCCCGACAGTTTATAAAGACATTGTCAGGTAATCTTTTTAAATGTTCCGGGAAAATAACCCCGTTGATCTTTGCAGCGGCAAAACCGATGGATTTCAAAGCAGAAAACCCGGACAGGTCCAGAGTCCCTTTCACATCACATCCGGCAAGATCGATTTCCCTGACACGGTACTCCCCGTCACAGACTTCCCACTGGATCTGCGGGATCCTCCCCGGCCGGTCAAGATCCCAGTTCAGTATTTCCTTATTCCCTGAAAGGGAGGCAAACCGCTCCAGTTCCGCACACTCATCTTCGCAGAAAGCCTCACGCCCTGCATTTATGTACTGTCTCTCATAGTATACCTCACTTCCTTTTCTGGAAGCAATGGTTTTGCACTCAGCCTCGATATCTTCCACCATAAGGCAGTTATTCCGGCAGTCCAGATATAATAACTTATCATTTCCCCCTAAAATGAGGGTCTCCAATTCCCCACCAAAGCAGCTTAACTGCTCCAGTGCGCTGCACCCGGAAACATCCAGCAGCGTAAATTTATTCCCACCGCAGACCACTTCCCGGATATACCTGAGATTAGACAGCACCAGTTCCCCGGTAAGCCTTTTCCCGGTTATCTCGATCCGGTTGATATGATTCATCCCGCCTGCTGTTTTCCATTGGATCCCACTCCATGTGGACATATCATCCGGATCCCAGCCGGTCAGTTTTTCATTTTCCCCATAAGCAAGGAACTCTTTCACAAAAGCAATGTCGGCAGGGCTGAACTCTGCGCTCTCATCGTATCTTTGGGTTTTATATAAGGGGTTGCTCCCCTTTTCTTTCAGGGCAGCGATCACGGACAGCAGTTCTTCGTCCGTATCCGTATCGAGACAATTCCCTGTGCAGTTAAACCGTGTAAGGGAACCATAACTGCCCCAATGGATCTTTTTTAATTCGTTGTCACTTACATTGACGTACTCCAGTTTATCACAGCTGCTCAGATCGATACTGGTGACTGCATTATCACACAGGATCAGTTCTTTCAAAGCCTTGCATCCATCCAGTTTTATTTCCTCAAACCCCGTATAAATGCATTTCAAGGATTCCAGTTTATCCAGTCCACTCAGATTCAAAGTCCCTCCAAGGTGAGCCGGGGGCAGGGCGATCGATGTGACAGCCCCGTCGGTGATCCCTACACCTTTCCATGTGGAAGTATCGTCGATATCCCAGCCAAGGATCTTATAGACTGGTGTCCTGGTAACTTCCCCGTCTGCATGATAAACATCCCTTTCCTCCTGTAACACTTTCCGGAAGGCAGCGATATCATCAGAAGGCTCATTCCCGGCAAGATCATTATCTGCATTTGTGGATGATAAATACTTCTTGGTCGTACTTTTACTTTTTGTTGCAGTCTTACTATTTAAGCTGCTTGTATCAAACCCGCCGCTTATCAATGCGGCATAGTAATTGTCTATATTATCTTTTAGAGTTACAGTTATTATCCGGCCATACTCTTTATCCCTGCAACCATTCACTGAAATTTGAGAAACAGAATCATCTGTGCACCCTTTAGAGATTTTCACTGAATGAAAAAACATATAATATACCACAGATATCACTGCCAATGTAACCAGTGCTATTTTTAATACCTTCTTTGACAAATTTCTAAAATGCATTTTGTTTTAATCCTCCTGTGCTCCATAGGATGCTATCACGAAATGGGATACCCGTCAGCGTTCCACCGATTAATCTCTGCCTGATAATCCCCCGGTGTCTCACTATAAACAACTCTGTACCATAAATTACATAATGATCTTATTTTCCACATATTATCAGATAAATAATCATCACGGTTTGCATCATTATCATAATATATATCCACCACCATTTTTTCCTCATCTACTTTATAATTTATAACCGCGTCATTATTCTCCAACAATGTATCCAGTTCATAAAAAAGATCTTCCCGTATCTGCCGGATCAAATTACGATAATCCCATTGAAACAGGAAATAGTATCGTTTTCCACACCACTTCGGTCGAAATATTCCCAAATTATATTCAGAACCATTTATCTTTGTCAGTATATATTTCTGATATTTCTCATGATTCGGATAGCTGTTTAAATTGCTTCCCATACTAAAAGACTCAAACAGCAACACTCTCACTGCGATTAAAAACAGGACTACGATCAATGTCCTTTTCCACCCCCTCCAAACCCTCCACTTTTTTCTGATTTTCTTCCACATGCGCTCCTCCATGGATAACGTACTATTCCATTTCTACAATATCATACTTCTCCCAGCAACGTTCCATCCAACCCTTAGAATGTTTCCCACGATAAATTTTAAAATCTCCGGACACTTCTCCAAACGCCTCTTTGTCAGGATTTTTCACATTCGGAGCACTCCCCTCAAATGTCATCTTTTTCAGGCTTTCACATCCTGAAAATGCCGGATTATGGATTTCCCGTACTTCTGTTGGTATCGTTATCTCTTCTAATCTTTTACAGTTATCAAAGGATTCCTGATCAATGTAATTGATCGTGTCCGGAAGAATCACTTTACTAATGTTCATCCCCTTTAATGATACATATCCCAGATTTAAAAATCCCGTCAGGTCAAGTTCTCCCGAAATATCAATATCATATTTCGACAGATACAACTTTCTGATATACCCACCTTGTTCGGAACTCCATACTATTTTTTCCGAATTTTCTAAATCCAATGGTTGTTCCTGTCCACCTCTGAACAAAATCTCTTTTAAACAACTTAAATCATTCTGATTGTATGCTGATTCTTTCGGGGGCGGTGTAAGCGTCGGTATTATTTCTTCTTCATCATCTTTCGGGTCAGTTTCATATGTGTTGTGCATATAAACAAGTTGTTTATCCCCCGGTGCTTCCTGATATGAAAGATAGTACCATAAATCGCACAGTCTTCTTATCCTTTCCTCCACATCTCCCAAATTTTCAGCATCCTTATTTCTCCACATTTCCGATGAATAATTTATATAATGATAATAATAATATATATCTACTGAAAAACTTTCCTCATCCACAGCATAATTATCCATCCATCGATAATCTTTCATTAATTGATTCAATTCGTTATACAAATCTTTTTTGATTTCATCAATAAGTTTATCATACTGCCATTGAAACATCATAAGATATTGATGCTCATCGTACATCCTTTTAAAAAAACTTCTATTAAGCTTGAGAACTATATAGTCCATTTTAAATAACATATAATTCTCATACTTTTCACAGTTAGGATAATCCTCTAAATGCCCTTCCAAGCTAAAAGATTCAAACAGCAACACTCTCACTATGATCAAAAAAACGACCACAATCAGTATCTTTTTCCATCTCCTCCAGCCTTTCCACCTTTTTCTGATTTTCTTCCACATGCTCTCCTCCACAGATACCGGGAGTCAGGGATTTCCACCTGACTCCTGATTCCTTCCTTTAACGGACTTTGATTTTTCTGGTTTTCGAAAATCCCGAATAATACGTCTTTCCCTCCAAAACTTTATACGCTCTCACTTTTATATAATACGTACTGTTACGTTTCAGATTTCGTAATACTTTCCGGTTTTTCTTCCAGCCTTTCCACTTCAAAGCCTTATATTTTCCTTTTTTCCCCTTTCTGTATCTTATCTCATACCCTGTTACCAGTTTATTTTTCTTTAATGTAACTATTATCGTATTCTGTTTTACTTTACATTTGAAAATCCTCGCCTTGCTAACGATACATTTCTTCTCCGGTTTCTTTTGCTCATCTAGTGTCTTTTTTACATCACTACTGACCTCCGGAACTTCAACAGAATTTTCATTGGAACCTGTCTCACCAGACTGCCCCGGAAGTGCAGTTGCCACCGGCACTCCTGTTTGTACTGGTTGTGCTGTAACATCCGGCTTCTGTGTTTCTTCCGGCAGAACTGGTCCTTGTGTGCTTCCGCCAGGTACAGCCGGTGTGACCACAGGTTCCTCTTCCATCTTTACCATATTATACTGTTTCCAGACAGGATCTGTCCAGCCCGCTTGTGATGGATCGTAATAGATACACATATCCTCCGGCGTGCCTAAAAAAACTTTCTCCCCGACACCAGATGGTGCTGCTCCCCAAAAACTGACTTTCTTAAGTTGTTTACATCCGCAAAAAGCATAATGTGATAGTATTTCCAGATTTCCTGTAACCGTAACTTCTTCTAAAGCCTCACATCCCTCAAATGCGCTCTCTGAAATCTCTGTAACGCTCTCTGGAAGCGTCAGAGAAGTAAGTTCCTTACATCCTTTGAAAGCCTTTTCTCCAATGCGAAGAATCCCATCAGTAAGAGTGGCTTTTTCCAAATCCGCACAGTTCATAAATGCCTTTTCCCCTAAATCCTTAAGATTCACAGGAAGTTTCACTTCCGTAATATCTGTTGCGATCATACAGATTTCCTTCAAAGAAGTAAAACCTGACAGGTCAAGGACGCCACTCACCGGTTTTCCTAAAAAGTCTATTTCAGAAACCCTGTATTCGCCATCTTTGACCACCCACGAAACTCCCTGCATCAGTCCCGGCCGGTCTTTATCCCATTTCATGATCTCACCGTTATTTCCATACCCCGCAAAACGCTCGAGTTCTTTGCATTCCTCCTCATTAAATGCAGAACGGTCTGCCAGAATGAACTGTTTTTCATAGGAGACCACACTTCCTTCTTTTTTCTGGATCTTCTTGCACATCTCTTCAATCTCATCAATCTGCAGATAATTTCCACTACAAGACAGATACAGTAATTCATCCGCTCCTTCCAAAAGAAGTGAGGTAAGCTTACAATCTGTACAATGTAACGCAGTTAGTTTTTTACATCCTGAAACATTGATCTCAGAGAACTCATTCTGGCTGCACTGCAAAGTCTGCAGATATTTTAGATCCGAAACATCCAATGTTCCCTGAAGCTGTTTCGACTCCATCTCTATTTTCTTTATGTAATTGTAACCAGAAACCGTCTTCCATTCAACGCCTGTCCATGTAGACCGATCCTCCGGATCCCATCCCAGCTTCTCTGCGTTATCACCTGTGCTTAACATCTTTTGGATAACCTGCATATCCGTGTCGCTGTATTGCGCATTTTTCTGGCATGACTGGCTGTCATAATTACTTGTCCCGCCATTTTCTTTTACAGCGGCAATGACCGCTAATAAATCCATATCTGAATCCACATCCAGATAGTTTCCATTACAAACCATTCTATAAATATCCGGATGCCTTCCAAATAAAATAGATTCTAACTGATTATATCTTACATCCAGTTCCACAAGTTTTTGACAGTCACTGACGTCAATTTTTTCAATCCAGTTATGCAAAATCGTAATTTTCTTTAACGCTGTACAATCAGTAAGGACAATCTCACGAAATCCGGTAAACACACAGTATAATTCCTCCAGCTTATCCAATCCTGATAAATCCAGTTTTAGACCTTGGAAACAGGATTGATTTAGTGAGATACTTACTATTCTTCCATTTTCAAACGTAATCCCTTTCCATGTAGAAATGTCATTGATATCCCAGCCCAGAACGTCTGCAACTGATTTCTCCTCGGTTTCTCCACTCTCTGTCTTAGTAACGATTGTCTGTGTGAGTACTTCCCTGAAAATATTTGCATCGTCTGATTGATTCTCGTTTGTCTGCACTTGTGAAAATGCAGAAACATTTACACCTGCACTCTCAAAAAGCATAACAAAAATAATCATAAACGCAAAACATCTCTTTCTCATATCCCTTCTCCTCTCTCATGTCTTCATCCCTTTTATCATTAGAAATTTTTTCCATTTACAGTATAACATACACATCCCATTTATACCACCTTTTTTGACAGACAACTAAAATATGTGACAAACGACTGCCCTGGCTCGACGTCGCCAAAAAACTCATTTCCTCTTGTCCCCACTCCGTTTTTCTGGTAGACTAATATCAAAAATACACTCAAGGAGCCCCCTATGCAACCAGGCGTATACCAGGCAAAAAAAAAGGACGGAACCCGTTACTATCGTAGTTCCATCACCTATAAAAACAAACACATCAGTCTCGGCAGCTTTTCCACTGAGGCTGCCGCCAGTCATGCCTATCAGATGGCAGACGCCATACTGCACGACGCCTCCTATACACTGGAATCCCACACCCCGGTTCTCTCTTTTAAAAAATGGGTGACATTGATCAATTTCCGTGATAACGGCATCTATATCAAAACACCGGTCTATCTGTATCAGAACTATTTCCGCTATTATTTCTCACCGGATGACTACTACCTCTTTGATATCGACGACCTCTTTTACTTTTCCACTCACTCCATCATGCGGCGGGGCGGCCATCTCTTTGTGAGCGACTATGGCATGCAGATCAATATCCTGTCGCGCTATGGCATAAAAAATTACGGTGTACCCGGACGGGATTTTCTTTTTGTTAACGGAGATAAACGGGATTTCCGCTATGAAAACATTGAGATCATCAACCGATATCAGGGAGTACAAAAAAAGCAGCTTCAGGGAAAAACGATCTACGAGACACGGATCCACTGGAACGGTGATATCCTTGTGGGACGTTACCAGACAGAAACAGAAGCTGCGATTGCCTACAATAAAGCTGCTTCCGAATTAATAAAAAAAGGATATGAAAAAAACTATCCGGTTAATTATCTGGAGGAACTTTCGACCGGAGAATACAAAGATTATTTTAAAAAAATAAAAATCTCCCGATTCATCCGGGAACTTGAAGAATGTTAAACATTTACAAAGGCACTTATCATAAAGTGCCCAGAAAGTATAAGATAAGATAAATGATGATGATCGCTCCATTCAAAACAGATCCGATCGTCGGGGTAGTCATATAAATATCTTCTCGCTTAAAACATCTCAAAGCAAAGATAAATCCTATCACAGAGAAGATCAGGTTCAAAATGCCAAGATAACCGTAAAGGATACCTCCGTTTCCTTTTTCTGTGCCTGAACATATAAAAAGAACGATCATCATAAGAAGAGAAACGATCGCTATGATCGCCGACAAAATACCGATGAACGGATGTTTCTTATCTGTAAACTGAATCTTATGCCTTTTACCAATACGTATCTTCACTCTTTTCCTCTCTTTCCCAGCCGGAGGATCCACCGACAGACTCCATAGCAGATATATCCGGCTGCCACACCCAGCGTATTTAAAAACAGGTCATCCACATCAAAACATCCCACCTTGGACACCAGCTGTACTGTCTCCACAGCCAGACTAAATAGAAATCCAAGCGCCACGATCCTGAAAAAATCAAATATCATTCCCCGCTTCTTTTTCTCAAAAACCGGGATCAGAAAACCAAATGGCATAAATACAGCCACATTTCCTACGACATTGATCAGAAAATAATCAAATCCCACGACATCCCGGTATCTGATATACCGGGATAATTCGTGGAACAATCTTAAATTATATTGATACTCCGTATAATGCGTAGTACGGCCGTATTCTTCACTGAAAAACAGGAAATAAATGAGCAATATCATATAACCGACAAAAGCCAGTGCCAGTATATTGCGAATGAGCTTTTTCACTGCGCTCCCTCCAAGGAATGATTTATTGGCGTATTTTGATTCCTAATTGTTCCATCTTCTTCAGTATCTTTTCCATAACTGCAGTTACGTCTTTGTCCTCAAGTGTACGATCCGAAGCCCGGAACTGAATGGAATAAGCAAGAGATTTCTCATCTTTCCCTAATTGCTCACCTTCATATACGTCAAACAGCCGGAAACTTTCCAAAAGCCTTCCGCCATTTTTCCTTATGACCTCTTCCACCTGTCCGGCCAGCACATCTTTCTTCATCACAAGAGAAATATCTCTTGTAACAGCAGGGAATTTAGCTACCCCTTTATATTTTACATCAAAGTCTGCCAGTTCGGCAAGCATTTTTACATCTAAAACTGCCACATATGCTTTCGTTCCGATCGCATAGTTGTCAAGCACTTCCGGATGTACCTCGCCCAAAAATCCAACCGTCTGTCCATCAATAATGACATCAGCCTTTCGTCCCGGGTGGAGATAAGGTCTGTCATCATCCGGCGTATAGGTAACGACCTCTCGGATGCCTAACTTATCAAGGATTCCTTCCACGACGCCTTTCATATCGAAAAAGTCACCTTCTCCATACATTCCCATCGTAAGCTGCATCCTCTCATCGGGAAGCTCCTCAAGCGGAAGTGATTTGGGAAGATAAATATTGGCGAGTTCATACAATCTCACATCTTTATTTCTTCTATTATAATTGGTAGAAAGTGAGGAAAGCATACCATTTAAAGACAATGTTCTCATGATGCTGTAATCTTCTCCAAGTGGATTCGAAATCGTGATTGCCTTTCTAAGCTCACTGTCTTCACGGATCATAAGTTTATCAAACACTTTCGGGCTCTCGAATGAATAACTCATTCCTTCACAAAATCCCGCCTGTTCTACTACATTTCTTGCGATATTCTGGATCACTGTCTGATAAGAAAGTTTTCCCGCAGTCGCCTCACCGCTTGGAAGTGTAGCCGGAATCTTATCATACCCATAAAATCTCGCCACTTCTTCTGCCAGATCTGCCATGCGGAGTACGTCCTGACGCCACGTAGGTACATGTACCAGTTTCTTTTCCCTGTCTACCAGAAGATCGACCATCTCAAAATATCCTGCCATCTCATCCTCACTGATATCCGTTCCCAGAAGCGCATTGATCCGGTCCACATCATATGCTACCGTCTTTTCCTCCCGTTTCACCGGATAGATATCTACACAACCACCGATCACCGTTCCGGCACCAAGCTCCTCGATCAGCTGACAGGCACGGTTCATTGCCTCCAATGCTGTATTCGGATCCAGCCCCTTTTCAAACTTCGCCTGTGCATCGGTACGCATACCAAGCTTTTTACCGGAAAGGCGGATATTCGTCCCATCAAAACATGCTGCCTCAAAAAGCATTGTCTTCACATCATCCGTGATCTTTGAATTCTCCCCGCCCATGATACCGGCGATGCCTACTGCTTTTTCTCCGTCACAGATCATAAGGATGGAATCATCCAGTTCTCTCTCCTGACCATCCAGCGTCGTAAATTTCTCTCCTTTGGCCGCATTCCTCACCACGATCTTTCTACCGGCGATCGTATCTAAATCATATGCGTGCATCGGCTGGGAATATTCTTCCATCACATAGTTTGTGATATCGACAATATTATTGATCGGCCGGATCCCGCATGCGGCAAGTCTTCTCTGCATCCATTCCGGGGAAGGAGCGATCCGGATATTTTTAACTACCCTCGCCACATAACGGGAACAGAGCTCTGTGTTATCAATCTGCACCGAAATATAATCTTCTGCCTTTTCTTCGTTTCCGACTTCAGAAATGACCGGCGGGCAAAACGGCTTACGGAATGTCGCTGCTGCCTCTCTGGCAATCCCGATCACACCGAAACAATCCACACGGTTTGAAGTCACCTCATACTCAAAATTGGCGTCCCTGAGACCGAGCAGCCTGATGGCGTCACTCCCAACCGATGCATCTTTATACTCCTCGTTGTCACTGAGAATATAAATTCCGCTTTCCGGCGCATCCGGATAAAAATCTCTGGACGATCCAAGTTCCTCAATGGAACACATCATACCACATGATTCCACACCACGCAGTTTTCCTTTTTTGATCTTGATCCCTCCGGGTGTTTTAGAGCCGTCATGGCCTCCTGCCACACGACCACCGTCAAGAACGACCGGGACTTTCTGCCCCTCTCTCACATTCGATGCTCCCGTTACGATCTGTACCTGTGTCCCCTGCTCATCCACAGCCACCTGGCACACAACAAGTTTATCTGCATCCGGATGCTTCTCAATCTTCTCTATTTTTCCAACAATGATCTGATCCAGATCTTCATCAAATTTCTCATATCCTTCTACTTTTGTACCAGAGAGAGTCATGGCATCCATATACTCTTTTTCCGTACAATCCAGTTCAGGAACATATGCCTTTATCCACGATAATGGTGTATTCATTTTTCCCCTCATTTCCGTGCGGTCTCCGCACACTTATTTTAAAATTGCTCCAGAAAACGTTTGTCATTTTCATATAGCAGTCTCATATCATCGATTTCATACTTCAAAAGTGCAATTCTCTCAAGCCCGACGCCAAACGCAAATCCCGTATATTCATCCGGGTCGATCTTACTCATCTCAAGGACATGAGGATGAACCATACCACATCCGAGGATCTCGATCCAACCCTCTCCCTTACAAAAACGGCATCCCTTTCCACCACATTTGAAACATGTCACATCCATCTCTGCGCTTGGCTCTGTAAATGGGAAATGATGAGGACGGAACTTCACTTTTGTATCCTCGCCAAAGAGCTCTTTCGCAAATTCTGCCAGCGTTCCTTTTAAATCGGCAAACGTTATATTTTTATCAATGACAAGTCCCTCGATCTGATGGAACGATGGGGAATGTGTCGCATCCACCTCATCTGAACGGAATACCCTTCCCGGTGCGATCATCCGGATCGGAAGTTTCCCCTTTTCCATGACACGCACCTGAACCGACGAGGTCTGCGTCCTCAAAAGGAATTTATCATTGATGTAAAAGGTATCCTGCTCATCTTTTGCAGGATGATTCGCTGGTATATTTAATGCCTCAAAGTTATAATAATCATATTCAACTTCCGGCCCTTCCACAACCTCATATCCAAGACCGACAAATATCCTTTCGACCTCTTCAAGTGCGATCGTATTCGGGTGTCGGTGTCCAAGATTTGGTTTCTTTCCCGGAAGAGTGACGTCGATCACCTCTGCCTTCATCTTCTCCTCACGGATTGCTCTCGCAAAGGCCGCTTTTTTCTGCTCCAGCCTGGTTTCGATATCCTTCCTCGCCTCATTAACGAGCTGTCCAACCTTTGGCCGGTCTTCCGGTGCCACATCCTTCATAGATTTGAGCACACTTGTCAGTTCCCCTTTCTTCCCAAGAAAAGCTACACGGATGTCGTTTAATTTATCCAGTTCTTCCGACTTTTCAATCTGGGATAAGGCCTCCTGCATGATTTTTTCCAATTTTTCTTTCATGATTTCTATCATTCCTTTCGCATACACGATTTTTTTGTCAGAGGATGAATTCATAATAAAAAGAGTCCATCCCCTCAGATATAATACACACCATATCTGTAAGGGACGGACTCTCTCCGCGGTACCACCCTGATTCCTATCATTATCACAAAACTATAATAGACTCTCATTGTCGCTTAACGCGCAGCCACGTCACTTCCTACTACCATGTCCTGGATCAGAACCTTTTTCAAAAGTGAAACTCCGGTGTGAAACTCAGCAGCCAAAGGAACCTGACAGGACTCTCAGCCGGTGATCCTGTCTCTCTGAAGGAAAATAACTGCCTGTGGGAAAATCCCTGCACCTTCATCGTCTTTCAAAATTTGGCTTTATAGTATCACATAAATAGTCCGTATGTCAATCTTTTTTTCCTTGAAATCATCAATGGGATTTACATTTCAAGTTGTGCCAAGGTCAAGTTGTGCCAAAAAGGATTTGATTGACTTTCAGCATTATTGTATGATATTATATAAAATATATAGGCACATTGATATGTGAGGAGGTTACTTATGAGAAAGTGTGAAGTATGTCAAAAAGAATTTGATGATGCATTAGAAAATTGTCCGTATTGTGCTACAAAATCCGAAAATTCTGTTAATTATGAATCGCCAACTGCTGAAACAAGTGTAACTAAAGAGATGGAACAGAATGCTACAACAGATGAATATTCTGAACCACAGTCAAAATTGTTTTGTAAACATTGTGGAAACGAGATTGTAAATAGTGATTATTGTAATCGTTGTGGTTGTGATATTTATGATGAAAATAAGAAACATTGTACAAAATGCGGAAATGTATTAGAAACGAAGCAGACATTTTGTGATAAGTGTGGACAAAAGGTGTCAATTGTTGTGATGCCTAAGTCAGTTTCAAATATAAAAGATAAGTTTAGTAAGAAAAAAATAATTGCTGCAGTAATTGTATTTGTTTTTCTTGTAAGTATGATCATAACAGGAGTTAAACTAATTCCTAAATTATTTGTAACGTGCGATACTTATATGGCTGAAGGCGACTATAAAAAGGCTTATGATAAGGCAGGAGATGATGAAAAAGAATTAGTAATAAAAGAAAATATAGCAGCAATTGTATCGTCGTTGACTAAAGAGAGTCTTAAGGATTCAAGTTCTTTTGTTTTAAGAGAAGTATATGTAGAAGAAAATATGACAAATGTTGTATTAAAAGAACAAGGCAATAACAGTTATGGTGGCGCTGTATCAGGATATGTTTGGTATCAATGGGATGATGAAGCTGCTGAATTTAGATCATGGGGTTCTTGTCAGGATTTCGAAGAAGAAGAATTTAATTCTTGGGATGATACTGATGCTAAAATTGAAAAAATGGCAGATAATTTGGTAAAAAGCCATGTGAAAGATGTTGTTTCCGAAAAGAAATTAAAAATGGACTCAGCAGTAGTAGATAGAATTAACGAATTAAATAAAAATGGGAAACTAGGAGATATTAAGTTATTGGATGAAGCAAAGACGATTCTTGGGGAAAAAGACGATAGTGCCCAAAGTTAATTTTGAATAATTATTGTTATTGATCAGAAAAATGAAAAAAATAATTGAATAAAGAACTCAACATAGAAGGAAGATTAGTCCTTAAAAGTAATTGCTAATCTTCCTTTTTTTCTTTTATAGAAAAGTGCTTTGTTTTTATGTGGTGCAAAAAACTGATAGTGGATTAGAGAGTTTTACTAAACTTTTGAACTCAAATCGGTTTCATAGAATCACATAATCCCGGTACACGTCTCGGTATCCCATACTCCTCCATCAGGTTTTTCTGAAAGATCTGATCTGCCGCAGAGCGTACCACATCTTCCAGTCTGCCATCTGCTATCAACCTTGCATTCAGAAGATTTATCTTCCCAATACCTTCCTCCACTCCATCCTGAACCATTTCATCAATCGCAAGACACATATTCATCTCTCCTTCCCTCTTAGCTCTCTGTTTTTTTACAACAAGTCCTCTTGTACCACTCAAAGCCACGATCACATCATAGGCATCCTGTTTGAGATGTGTAAACTCCTCGTGACTGTTTACATAGTTTCTCAATGCTTCCCTGTCATTCTGACGCATCAGAAATCCGCAAACCTCTCATTATCAGCCAAGAATTCATTTATTACCACATTGATTTCTCCCAATTAACCACTTCCTATCTTTTATTATACTATTTAATTTATCTTTGTCAACCTGAAATTTGTTTTTTGGAATCTTTCACGACAGTGAAAAAAAAACTCCGAATAAAAAAAACTTTTTCACCACCCCTTTCATGCTGTCCCCTCACCACCTGGCCCTCACATGCGGGCAATACCCATTTTTCCTGACTGCTCGGACCGCCACATAACAGCCGCATTGCCCACAAAGGCCTCCCCGCATCTCACTGCAGCTATCACAGAGCATAAGCCGCTTTTCATACTCTGTTTCAGAAACCTTATCTTCCTGTGGTATATTCGCAATATAATCCTGAAGCTTGATCTGCTCCTTTTCCAGCATCTCTTTCGTCCATGTGCATTTCGGACAAAACCTGATCGGTTTCCCCATCATGATCCTCCTTTAAAAAGGGTGATTCTCGCTCTGCATGCAGAGAAATTTCCTATGCGTTAAAAATCAGGGCCCGGCATGACATCCGGACCCCAAAAAACATTCTTTTTTCTTTACTGGAGCACCAGTGTAATGATACTACATGGCGGCATTTTCACCGTAAGCATGCCATCAGACAGAACAGCCCCCTCAAATCCGGCAGGTTCTACCACATCCGGCTTTTCAAACGAGTTATGGTCATCCATTTTTCCGGTAAGGATCGTTCCGGAAACAGAAGAAAACTCACCGGTTACCCCTGTTGAAATCTCAATTTCTTCCGTAAGGGAAGCATTTGCAAGTGTGATCGTCAGCTCTCCCTTCGCATTTACAGACGCAGACGAGGACACAAGTGGTATTTCAAATCCCTCACATGTCTCT
Source organism: Lachnospiraceae bacterium (assembly GCA_021770615.1). The sequence continues at coordinate 15,768 of JAETQR010000036.1, forward strand.
ACCGGCACATCTAAATAGCAATCTACAAGTGTAGAATCCTGGTGGCGTTTATACATCTCAAACACATGATAGGTCGGCGTCTTTACGATCTTTGCCCCTTCCGTAAGGATCACTGCCTGAAGCACATTCACTACCTGTGCGATATTTGCCATTGCGATCCGGTCACAATGACGATTAAAAATATTCAGATTAAGTGCTGCCACCATCGCATCCCGCATCGTATTCTGCTGATACAGAAATCCCGGATTCGTACCATCCTCTACCTGGAACCATGTCCCCCACTCGTCGACGATAAGCTTTACCTTGTGCTCCGGATCATATTTACTCATGATCTCCAGATGACGGTCGATCATCTTATCAATGCGCAGAGTCGCCTCGATCGTTTCATAATACTTACTGCTGTCAAACTCCGTCGCTTTCCCTTTCTCATCCCAGCCACCCGGAACTGTATAATAGTGCATACTGATCGCATCTGCATAATTTGTGCCGATGATACTCATCAGTTTATCCGTCCACTCATAATCCGCTCCATCCGGTCCGCATGCGATCTTGTAAAGTTTATTATCACCATAATTTCTGCAATAGGTCTGATATCTACGATATGTATTTGCATAATATTCCGGCGTCATATTGCCTCCACAGCCCCAGTTCTCATTTCCGACACCAAAATATTTTACCTTCCACGGTTCTTTTCTTCCATTCTCTGCACGGAGGTTTGCCATCGGGGACTCCCCGTCAAACGTCATATATTCAATCCACTCAGACATCTCACGCACGGATCCGCTGCCCACATTTCCATTGATATATGGCTCACATCCGAGCTGATCGCACAGTTCAAAAAACTCATGGGTTCCAAAACTGTTATCTTCTACCACACCTCCCCAGTGGGTATTGATCATGCGTTTCCTGTTCTCCTTGGGGCCGATGCCATCCATCCAATGATATTCGTCGGCAAAGCAGCCACCCGGCCAGCGCAATACTGGCAGATCCAGATTCTTCAATGCCTCTACAACGTCATTACGCATCCCGTTCGTATTGGGAATTTCGGAATCTTCTCCGACATAAATCCCCTCATAAATACAACGTCCGAGATGTTCGGAAAAGTGTCCGTAAATTTCTTTGTTGATCTTCCCAAGTTTTCTTTTCGTGTTGATCATTCCCTCAACTTTTTTCATGATAATCCTCCGTTTTTCATATTAATTTTGCTACACAGCCTGACGATTGTCCTCATCATAAAACAAAAACCAGTAAAATTAAATGGATTATTTTGCTGGTCTTTTGTATTATTTTGTCTCATAACGCAACGCCCCCCGAATACACTTCACAGAATAATTGTGTTGTGTTTTTTTGCCTTTTATGATATATTGGTCATAAGGAAAGCCTGAGAGCCAAAGGCGGCTTACCCTTCTGTTTCTTCGGAGGGTTTTACAGCCCTCCAAACGAAAGAAAGGAGGGCGGTATGATGAATGTTACATATTCGGATTTACTCCAGTTTTGTATCTTTATCGTTTCCCTTATCGGACTGTGCTACACAATCTTCAAGGAAAAAAAATAGCCGCCACTACCCTAATAGTGACGGCATGCCTATCGCAAATGCATAGGTAAATAAATCACAGTAGGGGATAAAGCCGTCTCTCCGGCTTTCCCTTTCCTATAATATATCATATCCAGTAGTAGAATGCAAGAAATTTATTGTACCGTTAAGTTCCTCCCTCACTGCTTCACTACTCAAAATACCCCCGAAACGTAATCCCATATTTGCCTTCCGGAAACATTTCATGATACAATTCGATCAGATAATCGTCCGTCATGCTGGAGATAAAATCGACGACGACCTGATCCGGATCCTCTTCCAGATATTTTTCCTGAAACTTCACATCTTTTCTCAGATATTCCACATGATGCTTATACAAAACCGAGTTCTTATCCTTCGCTTTGGCCTGAAATAAAAGCTTTTCATAGACTGCCTCAAACATCGGCTCCACATTTTCATAGATCGAATCCACCCGTGGATTTTTATAGATCAATTCGTAGTTTTCTTTTTTCGCCTGGGAAAAGGCTTCATAATATGCGGGTTCCATACAGAGGAAATCCTTGCCGTAACTATTTTCGACGATGTTCACGATCATATTATTGATAATTTCCGCATTGGTATTTCCGATCTCACCCAATGAAAATTCCTCTTCGCCACTCAGGACCCCTACCTTTTTCGCATCCTGTCTGTCCTTCCCGAGATAGGCGATGATATCGCTGACACGCATTACGCACCCCTCCAGCGTCGATGGAATCTGTCTTTTATTTGCTTCCGGATCCGTATAACATTCCTCGACTCTCTGATCGAACTCCCCAAATGATTTCAGCGAAACCGGCCGGTACTCTGACATCTCCATCTCGCCATTGTGGCACAAAACTCCGTCAAGCACCTGCAGACTGATGTTCCAGTTCACCATCTTGTCCAGCACTCTCACGCTCTGCACATTGTGGTTGAAATAACGCCCGGTGCGTTCATGATAGATTTTATTTAAGAAGCGCTCTCCCGCATGGCCAAACGGCGTGTGTCCGATATCATGCCCGAGTGAGACCGCCTCGATCAGATCCACATTCAATCCGAGCATCTGCCCGATGTTTCTTGCGATCCGCGACACAAGCTGTACATGAAGGGCACGGCGTGAAATGTCATCGTTCTGATAACCGGAAAGCACCTGCGTCTTATCCGAGTACCGGTTGTAATACGGATTATGTAATATTTTTTCACAGTCCCGGACAAATGCCGGCCGCCACAAATTTGCTTTGTCATGATCCATCTGCCGCCGGATGATATCCTCATCCTTAAACGCATACTCGTTCACCACATGGTTTTCCCGGTCTTCCCGGATCCTCTCCTGGATCTGTCTGGAAAGAGAATGATAATTCGCCATCTGCCACCTCCATCATTTCCTCTACTTTAAACGATACAATACCTCTTCAAAACACACACCGTCTGTCTCCGGAATGTCAAACTTCTCTGTCACAAGAATGCAGTCCCGGACAAATGCTGCCGCCTTTCTCACGGATCTCTCAAAATCCACACCATTTACACAATCTGCCGCAATGATCGCCGCAAAAATATCTCCTGTCCCGGAGCGCACCTTTCCTACTCTTTTCTGTCTCAGCATCTTAAGCTCTCCCGGTCTCTCGCTCAGCGCATTCGAAATAAAATCACCGGTTGAAAAGCCGGACACCACAATTTTTTCAGCCCCCAGAGCCCGCAACCGACCCATCAGTTCAAGCAGCTCATATCTCTTCCAACCCGTTTCCTTATAGGGCATATCCGCAAGCATACATGCCTCTGTTACATTTGGCGTAAGGATATCCGCAAATTCTACAAGTTCTTTCATTTTATCACACATTTCCTCCGTATAGGTCGGATATGCTTTCCCATTTTCGCCCATCACCGGGTCAATGATCACGTGAGTCCGCTCATCGCAAAACTGCCGGATAAACTCCCTCACGATCTGGATCTGTTCAGCCGAACCAAGAAATCCACTGCTAATCCCCTCAAACCGAAGATCCAGTTTCTTCCACTCTGCCATATAATCTCTCATCCGTTCTGTATAATCATCATAGTAAAAAGACGAAAAACCGGTATGATTTGAAAAAATGGAAGTAGGAAGCACACATCCCTGTACTTTCATATGAGAAATCACCGGGAGAGCCACTGCCACAGAACACCTGCCAAAACCTGATATATCATTTATGATCGCTATTTTCTTCTGATTATTATGAGCCATCGCTATCTCACACTTTCCTTCGTTTTCATTTTCTGCCGCCGGAAGAAATCCCTCGTTTCCTTTGCCACGACACCGCCCAGTGCAAAAAGGGCGATCATGTTAGGCAGCGCCATAAGACCATTAAAAATATCTATATTTCCTGTACCGATCGTAGCAGAAAGCGCTGTACAAAGGGCTGCAAAAGAAGTAACTTCCCCCTCTAAACTCCCCCGGCCAGAATGAGTATCATCAGAGGTGCTCCCCAGATAAAATCATCCACCGCTTGTAAAACCTCATTCATATTTGACAGCATAAAAAATGGTTCCTCCTGTATTTCCATACATAAAATCCCATAGAACTAAGAAAATAATACCGATTCGGGGAAAAAATGTCAAGCGCATGGCGGCAGCCGAAATCACTTTCTATTGTTTGCGATTTATAAAAACTAATGAAAATTTGTACAGTAGTGAGTAGATTTCCTGATGAGGACCGTATAAACGTGTCGGTCCTTAGGCTGCGTATAAGATGTGCTTTTTACATCTTGCAGCCTTAGTACCGCTACATGTTTATTTTAAGCGGGAGCGGGTCTGAATCAGAAAATCTACTCACTACTGTACAAATTTTCATTGACTTTTCAGAAAGGTGCAAGCACTAAAAACTGATTTTTGCAGCTGCCATGCCAAATTATGAAAACAGATCGTCCATCAGATCGTCCACTTCCCTCTGGATTTCCCCTTTTCTCTTCTCATCCTTTTTATAACCAGTCTCTTCATCAAAAATAATACAGTCTCCCTCGCTCACTTCAAACCCAAAAGAAGCGACATTGATTTCCTCAAAACTGCCGTCCTCTTTCTCACAGACAGCGACGCTCCCTTCTTCGATCCGATCTATGATATAACGCATGGTTCCCTCCATTCGCACAACCTTATTCTCCACTTCCGATACATACCCGACACGCACTGTACCCGGCTTTTTTCACCTCTGACAATTTCTTTTTGATACTGCTCCTTGCCAGATAACGACACCCCTGACGATGATATTTCTTTCCGCTGTTTGTGATATATACATATCCTTTCTGGGATGATGAAGCCACGTTTCCCGGCAATTTGACCTTATCTATTGATGGTTTCGCATTGAACGTGATCTTTTTTCCGTTTGATGTAGCGACAATGGTCCCCTTTTTATCAGTACGAAAATATTTTACTTTCTGCCCCGACAGGATCTGCAGCACAGCATCTGCCGGATGCCCGTAAGAATTTCCCGCTCCCACACTGATCACAGCATAGGAAGGCCGCACTTTCTCCACCCATTCCAATGTCGTGCTGTTTGCCGAGCCGTGATGCCCGCACATAAGAACATCTGACTTTACAGGCATGCCATTTCCCATTATATCCGCAATGGCATTTTCCTCACAATCCCCGACAAACATAAAACTATTCTTATTATAAAGGAGACGGAACGCCACCGAGTAATTATTGATATTCGATCCATAGCGGTAAGAATTTGGCGCAAGAAGCGAAAAGGACGCCTGTCCAAGTTTATATGCAGTTCCCGGCTTTGCCTCTGTTATTTTCATCCCTTTTGCCTGTATCTTTTTCAAAAGGTTCACATAAGTTTTCGTCGTGTGGCTCTTTTTGGACATGATGATCTTACCAATCGGAAAATGATCCACTACATCCTCCATCCCTCCGATATGGTCTGCATGCGGATGCGTGGCGATCACATAGTCCAGCTTTTTTATCCCCTGCGATTTCAGGTATTCGACGATCTTATCACCATCTCCCACATCCCCGGCATCCACAAGCATATTTTTATTCTTCTGGCTGATCAGCACGCAATCTGACTGGCCGACGTCGATATAATGAACTTTCAGTTTTTCGGATGCCGCCTGCAAAGTCCCGCTTTCTCCCGACGGAATAAACATGACTGCACATACTGCCATAAAGATAACGGTCATCATATGGCAAACTGCCTTTTTTATATATGGATACATCTGCTTCCTCCTGTCTATACTCACCATTTTAATTCCGTCTCTTATTATATTCTATTTTTTTTTCACGTTCAATGAATTTATTACTTTCCTTTTTGAATAAAACTTGTTATAATGAAAAAAGTATAAATTTTCTGTAAAATATCTGTATGAAATGAGGATGAAATCGTGAAAAACAAGAAACAAAAAAGTGGATTTACCAACCGGCTCGGATTTATCCTTGCCGCAGCAGGTTCTGCGGTAGGGCTTGGAAATATATGGAGATTCCCTTACCTTGCTGTGAGATACGGTGGAGGCAGCTTCTTACTGATCTATCTTATTCTTGCCGTCACCTTTGGCTTTGCCTTAATGATAACAGAGATCGCTATTGGTAGGAAAACCGGAAAAAGTGCACTGTATGCCTTTTCTGCACTCAATAAAAAATGTAAATTTATCGGTGTTCTTGCAAGCATTGTTCCGATCATCATACTACCGTATTACTGCGTGATCGGTGGATGGGTCATCAAATACGCCTGGGTCTATCTGTCAGGCGATCATATCAACGCTGTAAATGACGATTATTTCGGTGGCTTTATCTCACAGGCAGGAGAACCGGTCCTCTGGTTATCCCTTTTTATCATCTTTACTATGATCGTAATCCTTCTCGGCGTCAATAAAGGTGTCGAGAATGTAAGTAAGATCTTGATGCCGGCGCTGGTACTCATGACCATATTCATCGCTGGTTATGTCGTTACAAGACCGGGCGCAGGTGCCGGATTAGAATATTATCTCAAACCCGATCTGTCGAAGATCAATGCCAACGCCTTTTTAGCCGCCATGGGACAGCTTTTTTACTCCATGTCCCTGGCCATGGGAATCATGATCACTTATGGTTCCTATCTTGGCAAAAAAGAAAATATAGAAAGCAGTGTCCGGAACATCGAAATTTTCGATACAGGCATCGCTTTTCTCTCCGGACTTATCATCGCCCCGGCTGTATTCGTCTTTTCCGGAGGCAATGCAGATGCTATGAATCAGGGCCCTACCCTTATGTTTGTCACCCTTCCAAAGGTGTTTGACAGTATGACCGGGGGACACGTGATCGGAATCCTGTTTTTTGTTCTCGTTTTATTTGCAGCTCTGACATCTGCTATTTCCCTGATGGAAACAGTGGTGTCGATCTTTTCCAATAAATTTAATGTCTCACGAAAATGGATCACCATACTGGTGACGGCCTACGCCCTCATCATGGCTATTCCATCTTCACTTGGATTTGGTGCATGGAGTGATTTCACGATCTTCAATATGAGCATACTGGATTTCTTTGATTTCATCTCGAACAGTGTCCTCATGCCGGTCGTTGCATTTCTGACATGCGTTTTTGTCGGTTATATCATAAAGCCAAAAACGATCACCGACGAGATTCTTGTTTCCTCAGATCGTTTTAAATCACAAAAACTATATGTTATCATTATCAAATACCTGGCACCCGTGTTGATCATACTGATCTTAATAAGTTCGATCCTGAATGCCTTTGGTATCAATACACTTTAAGAACAATAGCGGCTCACATACGAAACACATTAAAAATAGGGGGATTTCACATGATAAAAGAGGTAAAATATGCCACGTATGCCGTCAGCCACCGGGATGATCTGCGCATCATATCCTTTGATAAAGGGTTTCTTGAACTCACCGGTTATGAAAAAGCAGACATCTGCAATAAAAAACTAACTTTAAAGGATCTGATCCCATCAGATCTCTGGAACGAATATCTGACTGCCCTGAATAATGCCAGTCAGTCAGAAAATGGCTCCGGTTATTTTGAGCATCCTATTTTAAAAAAGGATGGCAGCAGTATCGTTGTATTCTGCTTTGGAAAAAAACGGGATGATGATTCCGACATTTCCGATGTCCTCATTACCGATGTGACCAGCCATATCCATGCGCAGAATATCATTTTGGAACAGGCAGTAGAAAACCGCCTTTGGCTGAAAAAACTAAGCTTTATCTCTGAGAATGAAGAGGAATACATTCTTGACTACAACTGTAGAAGCGATCATTTTAACATTACCATCATAAAAGACGGAGAGGCAAAACATATTTATTCCATGAACGATTATTCCTCCTCTTTATCGAAACTGCCGACCATGCATCCGGATGATCGGGAAGAATACCGGAAAATATTTAAAAAGGCCCCTTCGATATGTAAAAGAGCTGTTTTTGATTTCCGAAGTACTCTTTTTAGCGGGGAATACAGTTGGTACCGTTCTACCTATGCCCCCTATCATGACAAAGAAACCGGGGAGACGCACATCATCGGCCGGATCGTAAACATTGACCATGAGGTTTTGAAAAATGAAGAACTTCAAAAACATGCCCAAATTGATGTCGTAACAGCATTGTACAATCAGAGCGCCTGCCGCACAAAGATCGATGAGATCGCACTTGAAAATCCCAAAAACTGTAAAAATGCTTTTATCCTGATAGATCTGGATAATTTCAGGGAATTTAATGACCGTTTCGGGCATGCAAAGGGAGATGATGTCCTGAAAAAAGTCGGGGATATCCTGAAAAACTTTTTCAATTTTGGCCCCGATATCATTGGCCGTCCGGGTGGAGATGAATTCATCATATTTGTAAGGGATATTCCTTCAGCTCAACTGGTTCAGAAATATTGTGAAGATCTGTGTCTGGAAATCAGCAGTTCCTATTTTGGCGTAAAAAACAATTTTCCTCTCACCGCCAGCATCGGCGTCGTGATCCAGGACAATGGCCCGGACAGTTTTGACTACCTCTACCGCTGTGCGGATGAGGCTCTTTATAACCGAAAAAAACACACAAAAAACGGAGTTTGTTTTTACAAACCCCGCTAGTTTTCGTTCAATGGTGCGCCAGGCAAGCCAGCCTGGTACACCTTTATTTTTTCCATGTACTCGGTGAGAATAGCAACAAGAGAGGAAACAGTTCCAGTCTTCCAGCTATCATATCAAAGATCAACACAAGCTTGGAAACCGGTGAAAACAGCGCAAAATTTTCCATCGGTCCAACAGCACTAAATCCCGGTCCTACATTGTTTATCGTGGCAGCGACACCTGTAAAATTCGTCGTAAAATCAAACCCATCTCGGCTCACGATCAGAACAGATACCAGATAGATAAGAATATATGCTACAAGGAATACATTAACAGAACGCACGGTTTCATGTTCTACTTTTCTTCCATCCACGGATACCTTATACACATTTCTCGGATGTATCATCACCTTTAATTCTTTCAAAAATGTCTTGATCCATATGATCACACGGGATACTTTCATTCCTCCTCCCGTGCTTCCTGCACAGGCTCCCACAAACATCAGTGTCAGAAGTATCGTTTTAGAAAATTCAGGCCACTTGTTAAAATCTACCGTGGAAAATCCCGTCGTCGTTATAATGGATGCAACCTGGAACGAAGCATGTTTTACTGCCTGAAAAACACTTCCGAATATATGATAAATGTCAATACTGATCAGCGCTGCTGCCACAATGATCAGCGCAAGATAAGCTCTCACTTCCGACATTTTAAACGCATCTTTCCATCGCTTTCCAAAAATAAGCAAATAGTAAAATGTAAAATTCACCCCAAAAGCGATCATAAAGACAGTTACTACGATCTGGATATAGGAAGAAAAACCTGCAATACTGTTATTATATATTCCAAAACCACCTGTACCGGCTGTTCCGAAAGTAGTCGTCATCGCATCATAGACACTCATCTTTCCCATGACAAGAAAAATAAATTCGATCAAAGAAAGCCCTATATACATTCCGTATAAGAGTTTCGCCGTGGACTTGATCCGCGGTACCAGTTTTCCGACCGTAGGCCCCGGACTCTCTGCTTTCATCAGATACATATTCCGTCCGTCCGCAAGCGGCACGACCGCCATCATAAATACAAGCACACCCATGCCGCCGATCCAGTGGGTAAATGTTCGCCAGAAATTCACGCACTTTGACATCTCCTCGACACTGGAAAGAATCGTGGCCCCCGTTGTCGTAAATCCGGACGCCGTCTCAAAAAGAGCATCCACATAAGAAGGGATAGACCCTGACATTGTAAATGGCAACGCACCAAACAAACTGAGCAGAAACCAACTGAGGCCAACGATGACAAACCCCTCTCTGGCGTATAAAGCTTTATCCTTTGACTTAAATCTCGTTATGATAAATCCGAGCACAAGGCAGATCAGAGAAGTCAGCGCAAAATAAAATGCATCGCTCTCTCCATAGATCACCCCGACCAGACACGGAAGGATCAAAAAACATCCCTCAAAATCTAAAAGCCACCCAAGAAAGTATATGACAATTCGATGATTCATTTATCCTTACCTCTCCTACTGCTTTCCTACGCGAATCACATCGCGGATATCTTTCAACCCAAGTGTGGTCGTGACGATTACGACAGAATCCCCCACCCGCATTTCATCCTTACCACGGGGGATAATAATATCCCGCCCCCGGATAATACAGGCTACAAGTGTGTTTTCTTTGATCTGTAGTTCCTCAAGCGGCACTCCCGGAAGTTCCGAATTTTCTTTTACTACAAATTCCAGCGCTTCCGCTTTATCATCAAGGATACGGTACATGGTCTCCACATTACAGCCGATGGAATTTTTCATAGCCCGCACAAACTGGAGGATATACTGTGCGGTTATTTTCTTCGGATAAACCGTAGTATCGAGATCCAGTTCCCGGATGACCCGGTCAAAATCCATGCGGTTAACCTTCGTTGCAATCTTGCCTTCTGACTGGCTTCTCGCAAAAAGAGATAGAATTACATTTTCTTCATCAATATTCGTCAGGGCAACAAACGCCTCTGCCTGTCCAACCCCCTCCTCGATCAGTACGTTCTGTTTGGAACCATCCCCACATATGATCTGTGCTTTCGGCAGAAGCTCCGACAATTTATCACATCTGCCCGGATCCCGTTCGATCAGCTTTACATTGATCCCCATCGGCAAAAGAAGTCTGGCGAGATAATATGCTGTATCACCGCCTCCTACAACCATCGTATCCTTTACCTGATGCGTGTCGATCCCTATCTTTTTAAAGAAATCACTGGCCTTCTTCGGCCTCGCTATGATCGACACCACATCTTTCCCCTGAAGTCTGAAATCTCCTTTTGGAATAAAAATCTCACCCTCACGTTCCACTGCACACACAAGAATATCCGCCCCTAACCTGGGGGCAATGTTCATAACCAGCATACCATCCAGACTGGAATCCATGGGCACCCTGAATTTCAGCATCTCCACTCTTCCTTTGGCAAACGTGTCGATCCGGATCGCGGATGGGAACCGGAGTACCCTTGCGATCTCTTGTGCCGCTGCAAATTCAGGATTTATCGTCATGGCAAGCCCAAGCGCCCCTTTTACAAAATTAATCTCATCACTGTATTCTGGATTTCTCACACGTGCGATCGTCTGACAGTTCCCTGCCCTTTTTGCGATCAGACAGCAGAGAAGGTTCAACTCGTCCGAACCGGTCACTGCGATCAGGATATCTGCCTTTTCGATCCCGGCCTCCATCTGTGTCTTGTAACTCGCTCCATTTCCCGCCACACCCATTACATCAAATTTACTCGATATTTCCTCGACAGCAGCATACCGGCGGTCGATCACCGTGACCTCATTATCCTCTTTATTTAACTCCTCAGCCAGTGTACTTCCAACCTTACCACAGCCAACTATGATAATCTTCATCCTGTTTCCACATGCCTTTCCTTTATCGTACTCAAAAAGAGTAGTTTCTTATATAGGTTAGGGTTTCAAAAGCCCCTTGTTTTTTAATGTGCTGGCAATATGCACAAAAAACAATATCTTCGCAGCCGAATGCACAAATCATTCCGCAGAGCCTCAAGCGTGGGAATCGTGTTCAGCAAAGGCTTCCACGATTCCCTGAGTCTCCGCTTCATCGTGCATAATGCTGTTCATCTTATTGTTTTTTGTGCATATTGCCAGACCCCTTAATAACAAGGGGCTTTTGAAACCCTAACCTTATACAAGATAAAGTACCACACTCTGCGGAAAAAGTCAATTTGTATCAGGTCAAAGACAAAGACACGGAAATCAATTTCTGGCGGCCGCAATTTATAAGAATCGTGACATTTGTACAACATCGGGAATATTTCCTGATGAGGACCGTATAAACGTGTCGGTCCTTAGGCTGCGTATAAGGTGCAAAAATTGCACCTTGCAGCCTTAGTACCGCTACATGTTTATTTTAAGCGTAAGCGGGTCCGGGTCAGGAAATATTCCCGATGCTGTACGAAGCTTTGTCAGTTTTCCATAAATTGCGGCCACCAAAAATTGATTTCCGTGGGGCAGTCTTGATTTTCCATGTATGCAACGGTAAGTAGCATAGAAATATCCCGTTGTATACAACTGTTTCTGGCATGATTCCATCTTTTACATTATGATTGTGTCTAAAAACAGGAAAGGTGGTTGCGCTATGGAAAGGGAAACGATCATATCGGCAAGTCATTTAAAAAAATCATTTGGTAAAAAGGAAAATGTTCAGACGATTTACTCGGATTTGAATATCGATATTTACAAAGGGGATTTTACAGTTATCATGGGGTCATCCGGAGCAGGGAAATCTACCTTAATGTATTCCCTGTCGGGAATGGATAAACCGGATGGCGGACAAATTAACTTTGACGGTACGGATATCACAGAATTAAACAGTGACAAACTGGCAGTTTTCAGACGAAGCCAGTGCGGATTCGTATTCCAGCAGATCTATCTGATCGATAAAATGAGCCTTATGGATAATGTCGTTGCAGCAGGGGTACTTACAAGCAGGAACAGGGAGGACATTAAAAACCGTGCAAAACAGCTTTTTTCATCAGTAAATATTCCGGAGGCCACATGGAAGAAAACACCTTCCCAGATTTCCGGTGGCGAAGCACAGAGGGCAGGCATTATAAGAGCTGTCATCAATTATCCGAATGTACTCTTTGCAGATGAGCCAACGGGTGCATTAAATTCAGCGAACGGAACGGCGGTCCTTGATGTTTTCAGTTCACTCCATGAGAAAGGACAGAGCATTGTCATGGTTACGCATGACAAAAAATCAGCTTTAAGGGGAAACCGCATTCTTTATATTAAAGATGGCGAAATTTTTGGAGAATGCAATTTGGGGAAATTCGAGCCGGATCATGCCGAAAGAACAGAGAAATTTGAAAAATTCATTGCGGAAATGGGGTGGTAAAAATGGGTAAGACAGCAACGCTGGCCATACATAATCTGAAAAAAACAAAAGGACAGTATCTTTCCTTTGGCTTTATTATCTGTCTGACAGCACTTATCATGAATATTGCACTTGTTCTTGCCTTTCAGACATTCGGCGCCTATGACAGCCGGTTTCTTGAATTGGATACCGCAGATATTAATTTTTTGATCCCACAGCTTCAGGATGATGATGAACTCATTACGAGCATCGGAAAAATTGACGGGGTATCAGCTGTCGAAAAACATAATGGTGTATTTGTTTCTGCAACAGTCCGTAAATTTGCAGATTCTGATTTCGACATGAATACTGTTTTTTATAATCTTGACGAGACCAGAACACTGAATCAGCTTGATATTTCAGAATATATGAAACAAGACGAGAACAGCATTTATATACCAATGTATATGAAGGAACTGGGTGGTTTTTCCGAGGGCGGCAATATCACATATTCCATCGGTGACAAAGACCATACTTATGAAATTGGCGGAATCGTATCCGAAATGCAATATGGTAATTATGGCACCGGACTGATTGGTGGATATTTCCCGGCAGCTGCCTACGAGAAATTCGCAAAGGAACATGCGGAAGACAAGATCGCAGAATACTCATTAAGAACTACTGACAATGCTGATCTGACTAAGATCAAAAATGCAGTAACCAAGCAGTTAAATGACAAAAACATTGCTGCGCTAAACATCAATGACAGGGTCGCCGCTAAGCAGACAAGAATGATGGTATGTACGCTTCTGATCATTATATTTCTGGCACTTGCGGCGATCATACTGGCAGTAAGCATTTTCTTAAGCAGCTTTCGGATACGAAGTACGATCGAAGATGAGCTGGCACAGATGGGAGTTCTGAAAGCGGTTGGTTATACAAGTAAACTGATCATCCGTTCCGTCGTAATACCTTACACGCTGACAGGTATGGTTTCCACCGTGATCGGTATGGTTTTGTCCTATACTGTTTTGCCTGGCGTAGCAACAATTTTAGCCATTCAATCGGGCTTTACCTATACACCTGTCTTTGATACTGCGGCCCTGTTGATCGTGGTAATCCTACCTGTATCCGTAATCGTTCTGTTTGCTTATCTTTCTGCAGTAAAAATACATAAGTTAGAGGCGATAGATGCCATAAGGGGAAATAAAGGCACCAAAGGTGCAGGGCAAAATATCTTGCTGTCTGCTTTGTCAGTTGGTATAATGGTGCTGTTATCCTTTGCGGGAACTCTCCTTTATAATGCAAGTTTCAAACCTGACAATTTTATGAATACGCTTTCAGAAGAAACCCCTTCGATCATTTTCAGCGTGAAAAATGATAAAATGTCAGAATTGAAGGAGCTCCTCCAGGGGGACAGCCGGGTAAAACTCGCTCTGGAATACGCCTCCACATCTGTAAGTTATGCAGATGGAAGTCTTGTCTCTTTTGTGTGTGAAGATTTTGGAAAGGTAACAAATGACATATGTTATAAAGGGCACAGTCCCTCCGGCAAAGATGAAATTGCAGTGGGAAATATGCTTGCCCCAAATTACCCGATCGGCAGTAAGATAAAGATTACTGCCTCTGATCGATCAGCCGTCTATGTGGTAACCGGTTATATTCAAAGCGTCAATAATGCCGGAAAAGTATGTGAATTAACGAGTGAGGGATACGCAAGAATCGGTGGAACAATGAGTACAGTCAATGTTTATCTGCATGATAAAATTGCCCAAAAGTTTATAGAGGAGTATGAAAACGATCATGATCCACTGATTGCTTCTTCCATAAATTATGAACGGTTAAGTGAAAACAGCAAAACAATGTATGCAGGCATCGTTTCCGCAGTGACAGTTGCTTTATTTGTGATTTCCGTTCTGATGGTGTTACTTGTACTGTATGTAATCATTAATTCCATGATCAGCAGACGCAGACAGGAATTCGGTATATATAAAGCAATCGGTTATACAAGCAGGCAGCTTACCCTCATGACAGCGGCCCGGTTTATACCTGCCCTGGCTCTGTCGTCAGTTCTGTCAGCTGTAGCGGGAATCTGGTATCTTCCCGCAATCAACCAATTTATTTTCAGCCAGATCGGAGCAATAAAAAATCATTTCGTGATATCCATTTGGATATTGCTTGTATTAGCGCTTATTTTTACTGCTGTGGCGTTTTTGATCAGTGTACTGCTCGCAGCACCAATCAAAAAAATCACCGCATATTCCCTTTTAAATGAATAGAATGTGGAGATATCTTTACACCGGAAATGGAGGTTATCATGAATTTTTCTGAAAAATTAAAAGAAATACGAAAAAACGAAAGATTGTCACAGGAGCAGCTTGCTGAGAAAATCGGTGTATCCAGACAGGCAATCACAAAATGGGAGACAGGAAAGGGCCTGCCGGATATTGAAAATATGGTGATCATAGCAGAAATTTTTAAGACTACCTTAGATGAACTGCTAAGAGATTCTGCCGTAAAACAAGAACAGAAGACACCTGTATATACCAGTGAAACCCTTTACGATATTGACTGTGAGAAACATTTTGATATCAATATCGGGAATGCGGCTACCATCATGTTATCTTCAGGGACAGATGAAAAACTGCATATCAAGCTGTCCTCTGAGACCTTTGAGAATCTGGACACAATGATCAAGATAAAACTGGATGAGAAGAAAAACAAGCTGGATGTAAATTGTCTGAACAAGAACAAACTAAGCCGCTACGAATTGGAAGATTCCCTGACAGTCGAGATCACTCTTCCGGATAAATACTCTGACCATTGTGAGATATCGGCCTCTGCTAAACTTCTTGTAATAAAAGACCTTCATCTGCGCCGTTTAGAATATGATGGGGATGCGGAACAAGTACTGATTTCTGACAGCAGCGGCAGTCTGGAGTTTACTTCAAAAACAGACTATGACATTACGATCGATCAAATCACAGGAACGTTGGATATCAACCAATGGAAGGCAAAAGCAATGATTCACCTTCCGGAAGATCCTATCGTAAATGTAATAAACAAAGGCCGAAAATGTAATATATATTATATGAAAGAAGGTAAAGTCATAGAATATGAAAATCTTACCGACAGCGAAAACGAGCTTAGTGTCTCAGGAATATTTTCGGAGTTGATCGTAGATCTGACAAAGAACGAATCATCTGACAATATCGTCTTATAACCTGTTTGTCAAGATACAAATCCCCCGGATATCAGTAATACTGCGCCTGTGCTGTCCAAAGCGAATAGTACAGGCCCTCCGGGTCCTGCATCAACGTTTCATGGCTACCCCTCTGCACGATCCCCCCTTTATCAAACACAACAATATCATTGCAGAAGCGGCAGGATGAAAGCCTGTGGGAAATGTAGACTGCCGTCTTGCTGCCAACCATTTCGTTGAATGCCGAGTAAATCTCATATTCCGCAACCGGATCCAGAGCCGCCGTTGGCTCATCGAGCAGAATAAACGGAGAATCCCTGTAGAGTGCGCGGGCAATCGCAATCTTTTGTTTTTCCCCACCGGACATTTTTACACCGTCCTCATACTGCTCACCCACATAGGTATCGATCCCCTGCTCCAATTCTTCCAGACGTTTCCCAAACCCCGCTCTCACAAGACAGTCCCGAATCCGGTCTGCATCATACTCGGAGGCGGTAGCGACATTCTCTGCGATCGAGAAATCAAACATCGAAAAATCCTGGAACACAATGGAAAATAGTCTCATATATTCCCGATAATCAAATTTTCTTACATCCACGCCATTTAATAGGATTTCACCTTCCGTCGGATCATACAGCCGGCATAAAAGCTTGATCATCGTCGTCTTTCCGGAACCATTTTTCCCGACTAACGCCATCCTCTCTCCAATCCGCATTTTCAGGGAAAAATTCCTTAGTGCATAGTCATTGCTGCCCGGATAACGAAATGATACATTCCGAAATTCAATCTCATACTCATTATCCCTGCGCTTTTCGACCGGAAGCTTTCCATGATAGAGTTTTCCCTCGGAATCCAAAAATTCAAATGTCGAACTCTGCCTGCGTGCCACGAGTAAAAAGCCCAAAAGATTAGCGATGATCTGCTGGATCGAAGTAGTCAGACGTTCAAAACAGGCAACATAGCGGACAAGGTCTCCGACTAAGACGCTCCCGCCAACTGCCATCAGTGTCAGAAAGAAATAACAGACACCGCTCACTCCGGCGCCAAATACGCTTCCAAATAGTTCCTCTTTTCCACTCTCTTTCGCCAGATCCTGCTCTTTTTCTTTCAGATATTCTTTTCCATGTTCAATCACATATTCCTTCAGCAGCGGCTTTGCATCATACAGCTTTACATCTTTCCGGTTTTCCGGGGTAATGCCACTATATATCGCAAAATACCACATCAAATTCACCTTCTCCGGTTCGTTTTTGGGCCATCGCTGCATGATCTTGTGCAATTTTTCTCCAAAATAACTTGTCCCAAACGCATTCAGGATGATCATCACTACCAACACGCCAAAATAAACATACGTGATAATACTCCGGTTTTCCCACAACTGATGCACTACCGGCGCCATCATCCCGATTGCAAACAGCACATTAAATACATGAGAAAAAAAATCTTCAATACACGTATATGCACCATATATTCCATTGCCCCAGTTATTATCCTCCTGCATCCGGCTGTATAACTCGTTCGTATACGGACTTTCAAAATCCGGCCAGTCCATCTCCATGCTTTTCCCATTTTTGCGGACTGCTACAGCGTCCCATGAACTTCCCTTGATCCTCTCACATTTTGTCCGGACCCACCCGGATAAAATACTCAGCACAAATGCCGTGGCCAGCCAGAAAATCGTCCGGTACACCAATTCTCTCATTGACATTCCGGTTACTAGTCCATTCAGCACCATGGCAGATACATAAATTCCAATATAACTTCCGGCAATCGTCACGATCTGGAGAAAAACAGTCATCGGTACAAATCTGCCATCCAACCGGCAGACCTCCTGCCACAGTCTGCGGCAAACACTGATCTTTTCATGAAAAGTCAGCTTATCGGTCAGCTTTTTACTCATAACACTCAACGCCTTCACCTCCTATCTCGTTTTTGTCAAGATTGTAATAATGACTCTGAACCTCATACAGATCTGCATATTCGCCACCTTGTTCCATCAACTCCCAATGCGTCCCATCCTCCACGATCGTGCCATCCTTCATAAAGAATATACGATCGGAAAACTGCGTGCTCGCCAAGCGGTGTGAAATAAACACAGCCGTCTTGCCCCCACAAAATTCTTCATACTTTTCGTACACTTCTTTTTCGGCGATCGGATCCAGATTGGCAGTTGGCTCATCCAGCAGTAAAACCGGCGCCCCTTTGTACAATGCCCGTGCCAATAAAAGTTTCTGATTCTGTCCCCCCGACAAAAGAACCCCATCGTCCGTCAACTGTTTTGTCATATACGAATCAGGCGTAATTTTTTTCTTCTTTAGTTCTTCCCATAGACCCGCCTTTTTTAATACTTCCACTACACGCTCCCTGTCAATCTGCGGCTTTGGCTTAAGTGCGATATTTTCATCCAGCATAAACGGAAAGATCAGAATATCCTGGAACACCGCTGCGTACAGCGCATACACATCCTTCTTCCTCAATCTGCGTATATCCACCCCGTTTATCCGAATCTGTCCGGAAGTCGGCTCATAGAAACCGATCATCAGCTTGATCAGTGTCGTTTTTCCCGCACCATTTAATCCGACGAGTGCAATATGTTCCCCCTTTTTTATCGTGAAACTCAAATCCCGAATCGTCGGAGCCTGACTATCCGGATAAGAAAATGTCACATGATCAAACACGATCTCCACACCCTCCGAATGATCCGGCATCTCCACCCCACCATCTTCTACATCCTCCGGTGGAGTCGCTAAATATTTTCTCAGATCATTGATTCCAACATTGGCTGTCCTGAGATTGCTGATCTGCCTCACCATCTGCTGGATCCAGTTGGAAAATCCGACGATCGCACCAAAATAAAGCATAAAATCTCCCACACTGATCTCTCCCTGCATTGTTCTTACGATCAGATAAACATATGCCAGGCTGTCTCTGAGAAAGCCCAGGACACAATTCATGATATGTGTATAAAATTCCTGCCGGCTCCGTTCTCTCCGTATTTTATTTCCCTCTCCCTGCCACTTTTTCATCAGGCCTTTCAGCCATTCCTGCATGTGGTAAACACGGATATCTTTTCCCGCCCAACTGCCGCAGTTGATGCAATAATATAATTTCTTCTGGATCTTCGCAAATAAGTCCTTCGTCCGCTCATAACACACCGTCTCTCTTTTCTGAAACCAGTATGTCACGACAGAGGACAACAACAGTAAGATCACAACAATAATATGAAGTGATGATAAAATTCCCGTATAAAGAAAAAAACAGCAGAAACTGATCATAAACTGCGGAACCACCTGATAAAACCGTGAAGTCGCCCCGTAATCACCCTGATTTACCACGTTTACCGCCCGCTGGTACTTTTCCAGTGTGTTTCCATTCTCTGCCTCCGAATAATTACAGTCGATCGAAGTCAGGAAAATTTTCTGCAAAAACACATTCCGCATATCATTGTAATAAAAATATTTTGCGGTGCTTACATACCCATTTACTGCCCGCAAAACCAGAAGGCTTCCCACCACAGCCGCAAGTGTTCCTGCGATTTTTACCAGTTCTGCTTTTTGTACAAAAAGATCCACTGCTACTTTCGGCAGATAAATCTCAAACATCGGCAGAAAAATACCTGTCAAGATTGAAATCAAAGAAAAAATCAGAATCCTTTTATCGTAGAACCAGCTTTCCTTTGCCAGATAAACCGCATTTTGATATATATTATAACCCTTCTTTTTGTTCTTTTCCTTTTTCATGCGTATCCCCCTTTATTTTGTAAAGCAGACTCCGGAACTCTCTGTTCCGACTGTTTTAAAGTATAACACAAATTTTCCGAAAATAAAAAATCGCGCACAAGAGGTCATCTCCTGTGCACGAATGGTAATTTCCCACATGACACAAGTTTGGCTTTGCCAAACTTGCAATGGTTCAGCCTCTGGCGAGACTATTTCATCTGCTTTGCAAATTATTCAAGCTAATCTAGTAACTTTCCCAAAAAACAGGCGTTTTTCTGTTGTTTTCTCTTGATTGAATTTATGGTTGACCAACTTTTTTGTTTAATCAGGTTCTTTTGTCTGTTTTCTGCTTGTTATTTCTTTATCTAAATTGGTCAAAACGGAAAGTTGGTCAGGCGGGTTCGGGGTTGGTCAAGTTATATTTGATGCTCTAACAGCCATTGCAATACATCTTCATACTGTTTTTTATCTGCCGCTACATCCAGTATTAAATCTGATAACTCTCTCTGTATATATTCCAGTTCATACCCATTAACGGATAAAAACACCAGCATTGCATGAACGCCAATTCTTTTATTTCCGTCTACCATTGCATGGTTCTTTACCAGTCCATAGCATAATCTCGCTGCCTTTGCTTGAATGCTTGGATATAATTCTTCTCCACCATAGGATTGAAAAGGTGTTTCTAAGGCAGATTCAAGTAGTCCAATATCTCTAATGCCATCACTGCCCCCAGTCATTTTGATTAGTTCCGAATGAAG
>JAETQR010000037.1 GCA_021770615.1 Lachnospiraceae bacterium
GTTAAGTTCAAAGTCAACCTTTTTAAGTTTGACAGGGGCAGTCTGCGCTTTTTTGGCTACCTGAAAGGTTATGTTTCATAGTAATAGGGAGAAATGGAAAGAAATAGCGGATATATTTTCCTACGAGGAGAGGGAAGAGATTATTTTCCTGTTGGAGAGGATCGCCTGGAAACGGGAGGTCAGAGTAGTAGAATTGGATATTCCGGCTAAGATAAATGAGGAGATACGGATCGTGGAAGGAACACTAGAGGCTACGCAAGGGTACAAGACCTTGACTGGAGATTATCTTTTTGATGTAAATGGCGTTATGACGAAGGAGCAGGTGAAAGCCATTTATCTTGCATTGGAAAGAAAGTATGCTGAAAATATGGAGGGAACAGTAAGGATTCCAAGAGAACTGCTAATTCCCCATAGTGTGATGAAAGAGTATATATTGCCTATTTTAGAAAAGAAGAAAGATGTTTGTTTGGAGATTATATAAAGAGATCCGAGTAAGTGCGTGATGTATATGGAATTGAAAATAACAGAAATGAAAATGTACTATGGGATATGCTTCATCTGAACGCGTATATAAGGAGCGCTATACCGGGGCTGGAGGATTTCATGGGACTAATGACGCTGGAGAAGTAGGCGGACCGGAGCCTGTTAGGGATGCCGAAACCGTTTCTGACTTAATAACTAATAGAACAGATAATACAAGGGTTACCGAAGTAAATAGATAGCAGGAGGCGTAATTATGGACTATAGGCAAAATTTGCAGGAGGCTTTGGACAAAAATAAATTACGTGAATTTTTAGAAGGAACCTATCCATATAATATTGAAAATTCTCAATATACGCCAAGGTTAGAACCTACAAATATAAGTGTGGTATTATCGAAAGCAATTTATAAAGAATATGTTGAGAATCCATGCATTAAAAATATATTTGAAAATACTTTGATGGAAATGCTTGGTGGAAGTGCATTTGAAATATATACTGTGGTTCTTTATATTATGAGTGAGCTTTTTAAAGAAAAAAACGGTATTGCCCCTTTTCAATTAGATATGGAAAGGTTGTTATCAAAATTACAACATATAGTACCAAATATAAAAGAAGAATTGCAAAATGGAATATCGAATGGAGAAGGTTATTCAAATATAAATGCGTGGAATGATATAAAGCGTTACAATAGGTTATGTGAGGAGGAATACGGATTCCAGTTATTTTAAAACAGGTATTAAAGCTTGTTTGTGAAAACAAAGAAACGGAGGAAATGTCAGGAATACGATTTCGCCATTCTTAGGCAAGTGATACAATGCAGTAAGAAGCAGGGAGATTTTAAGAAGAAATAGTTGATCCAGATATTGGAAAATGGAAATATCAAAAACCAGAGGAAACAAATCTATCTGTGGGATGAGAATGTGGCAAGGGTCTATGAAGAACGGGGAGGGAGTCATGAGATGGCTCATCTGAAAAAATATAAAGGCGGAGTTTATATTATTAAAATTAAAGATGAAATATGTGAAGGGAAGTGTCCGAATTAAGATGAAAAATAAAAAAATTTACTATTTATTAATTTTTATATTTATTATTATAGGAATTGTATTATATGGGCAGATGAAAAAATATAAAGCTGTAAAAGAAGAACAGAGTAGACAAGAAAGAATAAAAAAACATATGCCAGAGGTAGCACCTCTGATAAGACGCGCACAAAAAGTTATGCAAGGTGAAATAATAATAGAAGATGAAACAGATTATTTAAAGAGATATAATTTTAATCCGGATGTATATAAAGGTGTTGAAGAATTAGATGCGGAAATCACAATTATGGATATAGTTATTAAGGAAAACGAGGGATATATTGATGTCCGGTATCTGATTACAAGAAAAAATCAAGATGGAAAGGATATAAGCTGGGGCGGAGATGATGTGAGATGGTCAATAGTAAAGAATGGATATGAATGGGAAATTATAGATTGCCAAGCAATGGATTTTTATCAATGAACTTGAATTGGTCAATTAAATATAAGTCGTGAAATAGTTTTTCCAATGAGTTACATTTGAGGGAAGGTAATATGTGGGGTGTGATAATGAATAAGAAAAAAGAGTGGATTGTTTATAGTATTGTTTTAATTCAATCGCTTGTAATAAATGTAATTTATGCATATAGTCAGATAAATAAGTGGAATTTAATAGAACAGATGACATTATTTATATATCCATTCTATAAAATATTGATAATTGGTTTGTCCGTTATTTCGTTCTTGATTTCAGCAATTTATTTTATTAAAAAATTTTTGAAAATTAAGAGATTTTATGTATGTATTCCGTTGCTAATTAGTGTGGTGTTTTTTATAACTGTACATATTTATTTTGGAGAGGAGCAGTTAATAGATTACAATTTTTATAAATATCAAGCAGAACGTGAAGAAATAATAAGACAGATTTTATTGGGTGATCTGCAACCGGACAATAGTGGAGTTATAAATTTGCCGGAAGAACTTCAGAACGAGGAAATGGCAAGGGGAGGTTATGTTTGTTATGTTACTTATTTATCAAAAAAAGGAATATACTTTTGTACATTCAGTGGTTTATTAGAAACCTCTTCGGGATATATGTATTTGACAGATAGTGTTAATAGGATAGATGGGTCAGATGAGGAAATTGTAGTGATAAAAGAATATGAAAATGGCTGGTATTATTGTTCAACAAATTAAATAGTGTCTGCTGGAGGCAAAGCCAAACTATATGACCGTTCCTGCGGCTCTCAAAGAGCTTGAGATGATTGAAATGGTACGCTGTAACAATGAAATGTATCATTGCCATCTCCTCCCAAACATGGTATATTTAACTTAGATTTTTGTGGTTTTGTACAAAAATATGAAAAAAGAATGTTAGGGAGTGGTCAAAATGTATCAGGAAGAGTATAAGCGCTGGATGGCGGCAGATCTGGAGGATGCGGATCTTAAGCCGGAACTGTGGAAGATCAAAGACAATGATGATGAGATTAAGGAGCGTTTTGCAGTTGCCCTGAAGTTTGGGACAGCAGGACTTCGCGGAGTATTAGGGGCGGGGACAAACCGTATGAATATTTACGTTGTCCGCCAGGCAACGCAGGGGCTTGCCAACTGGGTGAAGACACAGGGGGGCAGCCAGACGGTGGCGATCAGCTATGACAGCCGCTTAAAGAGTGATATATTTGCCAAGACGGCGGCAGGCGTGCTGGCAGCTAACGGGATCCATGTAAGGATCTACGATGCGCTGATGCCGGTACCGGCTCTTTCTTTTGCGACACGGTACTATAAATGTAACGCAGGAGTCATGGTCACAGCATCCCATAATCCGGCAAAATATAACGGCTACAAGGCTTATGGCCCGGACGGATGCCAGATGACGGATGATGCGGCGGCAATCGTATATGAGGAGATCCAGAAGACAGATGTTCTTACAGGGGCAAAATTCCTTTCCTTTGCAGAGGGCGTAGAGAGGGGTCTGATCCGGTTTGTGGGGGATGATTGTAAGAAAGCCCTCTATGAAGCGATCGAGTCCTATCAGGTGCGTCCGGGGCTCTGTAAGACCGCCGGACTGAAATTAGTGTACAGCCCGTTAAATGGTGCGGGATTGGTTCCTGTAACACAGATCTTAAAGGATATCGGTGTCACCGATGTCACCATCGTTCCGGATCAGGAGTATCCGAACGGATATTTTACGACCTGTAGTTATCCGAACCCGGAGATTTTTGAGGCTCTGGAGCAGGGTCTGAACCTGGCCAAAGAGACTGGCGCGGATCTGATGCTGGCTACAGATCCGGATGCGGACCGTGTGGGGATCGCAATGAAATGCCCGGACGGTTCTTATGAGCTTGTAAGCGGTAATGAAGTGGGGGTTCTGCTTCTTGATTATATCTGTGCAGGGCGCAGGGAAAAAGGAACCATGCCGGAGCGGCCGATCGCTGTCAAATCGATTGTATCCACTCCGCTGGCAGACGCAGTTGCCGAACATTATGGTGTTGAGCTGCGGAACGTGCTGACCGGCTTCAAGTGGATCGGTGATCAGATCGCACAGCTGGAGGAGGCCGGTGAGGTAGAGCGCTTTATCTTTGGGTTTGAGGAGAGTTACGGTTACCTGGCAGGACCGTATGTGCGTGACAAGGACGCGGTGATCGGTTCTATGCTGATCTGCGAGATGGCCGCGTACTACAGGAGCATCGGAAGTTCTCTGAAACAGAGGATGGAAGAGATCTATGAACAATATGGACGTTACCTGAATAAAGTGGACAGCTTTGAATTCCCGGGCTTAAGCGGAATGGATAAGATGGCTGGGATCATGCAGGGGCTGCGCGAGAAGCCGTTGACAGAGATTGCCGGAGTTAAGGTCGTGCAGGCTGTTGATTACCAGAAGACAGAAGAGACAGGGCTTCCGGCGGCAAATGTGCTGATCTACAGGCTGGAAAACGGAGCGACGACGATCATCCGTCCATCCGGTACAGAGCCGAAGATTAAGATTTACTATACCACGCTGGGCAAGGATCTTGCAGAGGCACAGGCGCAGAAGGATCAGCTGGCCGAAGGATTGGAGCCGATCCTTGGGTAGACCGGACAAATAATAAAAAGCCGTAAATGCAAATGGCTATCCGCCTGCATTTACGGCTTTTTGAGTTTTTAGCGCCGAAAACAGAAGTACAATATTTCGCCTTCATAAAGGGGCTTATGCTCTAAGCCATGTAATCGCCTGAGAATTCAACTAACACAGCACTTTTCACGCCTTCGATTCCTGATAGAGCATCCACAAAGGAGGTATCCCCCTCATCAAGCTTCATTTCGTAAGTGAGCTCCGTATAATCCTTATCGACGGTTTTATTTTTCAGAGTTTTTTTTCTGGATTTCATTTCTTTTTCGACCGCCTCCGATGCTGTATCCAGATATTTAATGACCAGAAGATATTGATGCCTCCCAACTCTGCATTTTACCAGCACGATAAAAATGACAGCGATAAACACGGTTCCGGACAGAGATATGATATACAGTCCTGCCCCGCAGGTTACGCCTACCGCTACCGTCCAGAACAGAAAGCCCACATCCAGGGGGTCTTTTACCGCTGTACGGTATCTGACGATTGACAGCGCACCTACCATACCTAAAGAAAGCACTACATTGGAACTGATTACGATCACGATAAAACAAGTGACCAGACTGGTCATAACGAGTAAAATATTAAAATTATTGTTATAAATTACGCCTCTGTAATATTTCCGGTAGACTGTAAATACGATCATACCGCAGATAAACGCGGCCAGCATAGATAAAGCAAAGTTTTCAAGCGTAAGTATCCCTGCTTCTTCCAAAAAACTTTTTTTAAAGACATCTGCAAACGTAGTCATTTAGATATACCCCCTTTTCGCATCTGAGCACATTACATATTTAGAAATCGCACATTGGTTTGCCGTTACAGAACGGAGCATCTGTATTACCGCATCGGGTAGATATTCATCAAATTTTACTTCTATAATTACCATTTCCTTCTCCAATGCCCGACGGACACTGTAATGCTCCGAAAATATATCGGATTCACCGACGGAAAACGATATGTCCTTATCAAAGGTAATCCGCGCATTTCCGGTTTGTAGGACATATGCTTCGCGAAGATATTCCACGGTTATAACAGGCTTTAAAAGGCGTGTACGGCGGGCGGCGTACAGTTCCTTCCCGAGGTCATTTTTATCCAGGAGAAAATCATAGTTGCCCTTCAGGATGGCATTATACTCGCTCCGTTTGATTTCTTCACTTTCTTTTGCTATATAATCCCCATATTTCCGCTTGCATTCCAGGCGGATCAGCTTGTCCTCATGGTTATAGCACCGAATTCTGTATTTTTTTCGGAATTGGACGCCCGCTCTTTTTTCTTCCAACGCCGAACGATAGATATCATCAAAATACAAACTACTGACCAAATAACTGCCGTCTTTCATATTCGGATCCGGCTTTGCAATCACCTGTAAGATATTACGTAGATGAAAGTAATTACTTTCATTTATATAATACTTTATCTCATGTCTGATCGAGTGTCCTGAAAACCTCATAAGTTCCTCACTGTTCTATTTCAAATTCCAGCAGGCCGTATACGTTTACTTTCTTGCCATCCGGCAGCTGTCCGTTGAAATGCTCTAAATTAATCTGGATATGTCCCTTGCTGTCGATCGCTGATATCCGTACAAAATAAGTGCCCGGTTCCAGGCCGTCTTTCAAGATCCAGCTGGTTTCTTTAATATTTTCCTGACAGAATACCGTTTGATCCATTACAGCGTCATATACCTCGATCTTATAGGTGATGGGAAGTCCCTGATAGGAGTAGGATGGATCCCAGGCAAAACGCACGGAGTCGTCTTCCAGCTTTTCCGGCAAAGCCACAAACATAGGCGCCGGATAGAGAATGTTCTCATTATATATATCATAACATTTTAATATTCCGTCATAAAGATTATTCAGACGATCATCCAATTCTTCCGGCGATATTCGCATCTGCCCTATATCCGGCGGCGTCAGAAGCGTTTTCCTCAAAATACCTTTGTAGTAACTCACAAGCTCTGTCACTTTTTCTCTGGTGATGTATTTTTCCAGCAATTCTTCCATTTTCCGCCGCAGCTTTTCTGTACTTCCGTCCAGCCTGAGGTATTTGCGATGTAATACGGATGCATATAATCCTTGCACGCTTTTTAGCGAAAGCCGGTGATTCCATGTATCCTTGTATTGTTCAAAATCTAATGCTCCGTCAAAGTCCCAGGGTAGAAAGTACCATTTATTCGAATGTGCTGGGCTGAAAATAATATAATTATGACTTGTTATATCCTCATTTCCCATTAATAAATTAAATGCCAACCAGGTCAGATAATTGTCTTCATCAAAATAAGTATGGAACACCTCCTCAAAGTCCAGTGATGGGTCATTTACTGCTGTGAGCATTTCCAGCAGCTTCTTATGATTGTTGCCTGACTGTATTTTCAGCACGGTCTCGAATTCTTCTTTCCTGTACAAGGGATCGTCCACATTCCGGAGCTTGTCTGATGGCGAAAAAGTAAAATAATTCGCTTTATACATAACTGCATTTCCGTTCAGCCCTCTTTCCTTCAGGTAATCTTCATTCGGCTGTTCCACTTCTGTATAAAGTCCCTGATATTGAAATCCCTGCACAGCTTCCGGCAAAGAAGTATCTTTGATCCACACTCTCATAAAATAGGTGCGGTAGCTGAAAATGTTGCTAATATCTGCCAGAAGATCCGTCTGCAGCTTTGCCGCGATTTTTGTTTCGTCCTGAGTATGCTTATTAATATTCAAATTCGTCTGCCCAAAGAAAGGTTCTGCATTGTTTTCTAATTTAACTTTATAGCTTTTTTGATCGGCGACTCTTGTAGACGCTCCCCTCACTCGTATGGTTGCATTTTTACAATTCAGATCTGTCTTTGAATCCGGAGTCTCTCCTTCTTTTACGATCTGAACATTACAATCCAGGATAGGGTTATAATCCCGGTTCTCGTCTGTTATCAATGAGAAGGAAGAAAAATCGGCAACCGTCCCCTCATCATCCTTTGTAGGGAACACAGTGATGTAGGCGTCATAAATTTGATTGTTCGCCTTATAAATCTCTTTATTTTCCTTTAATGTTCCGGCAGCTGTCCGTTTCCCTGAGTCGGCATACAGAATGGCAAACAGTGCAGCAGCTGCCAGTGTCATCAAAAAAAGAATTCTGTTTTTATGTATTCTGCTTCGTTTCATAAACGGGAAGGTCTCCTTGATTTCCATTTCAGGCGTCTTTTCCTGTAGATGTTTCTATACTTTTTTAATATAGCATGCATGATACAAAGACTGCAATAGATATTCCCGGATTTTCAGGAAACCTTTTAAATTCCCCTCAGATGTGGTATAATACCACAAAATGATGCCGGGGGCGAAAAGGTGCGTCCTGATTGGTAGAAGAAGGAGTATTACAGACATGGATTTGATTACGATTAGAGATTTGTACAAGAACAAAGAGGATTACCTGGATCAGGCTATTACTGTCGGGGGATGGGTCCGCAGCATCCGTGATTCCAAGACATTTGGATTTATTGTAGTAAATGACGGGACATTTTTCGAACCGCTGCAGATCGTGTACCATGACACTATGGAGAATTTTGCGGAGATTTCAAAATTAAATGTAGGAGCAGCCATTATTGTGACCGGAACACTGGTTGCCACGCCGCAGGCCAAGCAGCCGTTTGAGATCCAGGCGGACACGGTGGAGGTGGAAGGTGCGTCCGCGCCGGATTATCCGCTCCAGAAGAAACGCCACAGCTTTGAGTATCTGAGGACGATCTCGCATCTGAGACCGAGAACGAATACGTTTCAGGCAGTGTTCCGTGTGCGGTCTCTGACCGCTTATGCGATCCATAAGTTTTTCCAGGAGAGAGGATTTGTGTACGTTCATACACCGCTGATCACAGGCAGTGACTGTGAGGGCGCAGGGGAGATGTTCCGTGTGACGACAATGGATATGGACAATATCCCAAGGGATCAGGAAGGGAAGGTTGATTATTCTCAGGATTTCTTCGGGAAGGAGACCAGTCTTACCGTGAGCGGGCAGCTAAACGGGGAGACGTATGCACAGGCATTCCGCAACATCTATACCTTTGGCCCGACCTTTCGTGCGGAGAATTCCAACACCACAAGGCATGCGGCAGAGTTCTGGATGGTAGAGCCGGAGATCGCATTTTCGGATCTCGGGGACGTTATGATACTGGCGGAATCCATGTTAAAATACATCATCAATTATGTGCTGGAGCATGCGCCGGAGGAGATGAATTTCTTCAATTCTTTTGTGGACAAGGGACTCTTGGACAGGCTTCACAATGTGGTGTCTTCCGACTTTGCAAAGATCACTTATACAGAGGCCATTGAGCTGCTGGAAAAGAATAATGATAAATTTGAATATAAGGTATCCTGGGGTGCGGATCTGCAGACTGAGCATGAACGCTATCTGACTGAGGAGGTCTATAAGCGCCCGGTATTTGTCACTGATTATCCGAAGGATATTAAGGCTTTCTATATGAAGCAGAATGAGGATGGGAAGACGGTGGCAGCTGTGGACTGCCTTGTGCCGGGCATTGGAGAGATTATCGGGGGAAGCCAGAGGGAGGATGATTACGACAGGCTCCTTGGCCGTATGAACGAGATGGGGTTAAAGGAGGACGAGTACCAGTTTTACCTTGACCTCAGGAAATACGGATCTACCAGGCATGCGGGGTATGGACTTGGTTTTGAGAGATGCGTGATGTATCTCACCGGAATGGGGAATATCCGTGATGTGATTCCGTTCCCGAGGACGGTAAATAACTGCGAACTTTAAATCACATGCTTATGGGACGGGTACTTTTGGATGGTTACAAGGAGGCAGGTATGAATATTTTAGTTGTTGACGACGAGAAGGAAATAGCGGACGTTATCGAGTTGTATCTTCAGGGGGACCAGTATAGTGTGTACAAATTTTATACGGGCGAGGAAGCGCTCAAATGTATCAACAGTATGAAGATAGACCTTGCGATTCTGGACATTATGCTTCCGGATGTGGATGGGTTTCAGATTCTCAGGCAGATCCGGGAAAAATATACATTTCCTGTGATCATGCTTACGGCAAAGACAGAATATATGGATAAGATCACCGGTCTTACACTGGGGGCGGATGACTATATCCCGAAGCCGTTTAACCCTCTGGAGCTGGTGGCCAGGGTTAAGGCCCAGCTCCGCAGGTACACACAGTATAATGACGGCGGCAAGGACACAGGGGACATTATTGATTTTGCAGGCCTGTTTCTGAACCGCACATCCCATGAGTGTGTTTATAACGAAGTGCCGCTCACGCTTACGCCCATAGAATTTGAGATCCTGTGGCTCTTGTGCGAGAACCGGGGTAAAGTGATAAGCTCCGAGGAGCTCTTTGAGAAAGTATGGAATGAAAAATATTACAAGAACAGCAACAATACAGTCATGGTGCATATCCGCCACTTGCGGGAGAAGATGAATGTACCGACCGGAAAATCCGATTTTATCAAGACCGTCTGGGGAGTGGGGTATAAAGTTGAAGAATAACTATCGAAAATTAAAGTTCAGCATTCTGCTGCAGACAGTGCTGGTTACGGCATTGACGGTATTGGTGGGCGGTTTTTTGCTGGATTATGTGATCGATGGAGTATATAATGAGAAATTCGGGAAGATCTTTGTAGACGTTCTCATGTTTTTTGACGTGCAGGAAGAAACTGCTATTTCCCTTTACTGGAAATTGATCGGAGGCAATAAAACATTTTTTATGGTGGTAGGATTTCTTCTTTTATTTGCCCTCTTCTTTTATGTTGCACTGTCTAAGATGACCACATATCTGGATCAGGTGGAGGAGGGCATCGAGAACATTGTGTCGGATTCGACAGAACCCATTCACCTGATCACGGAATTGAAGCCTATTGAGATCCGGTTAAATGAGATCAAGGCAACGTTAAAGCGCCAGGAGCTGGATTCTATTGAAGGAGAGAAGCGCAAAGATGATCTGGTACTGTTTCTTGCCCATGACCTGAAAACGCCGCTCACATCCATCGTGGCTTATCTGACCATGCTCGACAGTCATCCGGAGATGGGCAGCGAAGAGCGGGAGAAATACATCCATATTGCACACGAAAAGTCCATTCGCCTTGGCGAACTTATCAATGAATTTTTCGATATTACACGCTACAATCTGCAGAATATGGAACTGGAGCCGGTAGAGATCAATCTGTCTTTGATGTTGGAGCAGCTGGCGGATGAGCTTTATGGGGTGCTCCAGGAAAAGCAGCTGAGCTGTGAGGTGGAGGTGGAAGAGAATCTGGAAGTGAGCGGTGACCCGGATAAGCTTGCCAGGGTATTTGATAATATTTTGAGGAATGCCATTGCCTATTGCTATGAGGGAACAAAGATCCAGATACACGCCGGCATGAAAAATAATGATGTTGAGATTGTGTTCAGCAACGAGGGGGATAAGATACCGGGTGCAATGCTTCAGACTATATTTGAGAAATTTTACCGGGTGGATGGTTCTCGCTCCAGCGGGACGGGAGGCGCCGGCCTGGGCCTTGCCATTGCAAAGGAAATCGTGGAGCTTCATGGCGGGAGCGTGCGTGCGAAAAGTGATGACCTGAAGACACAGTTTATTGTAATACTGCCCTCAAAGAGGAGGAAGGAGGAAGGGAAATCCGATGAAATTCATACACACCGCCGACCTGCATTTAGGGGCAAGTCCGGACGCCGGAAGCGCGTACACTCCAAATCGGAAGGCAGAGATATGGAATAGTTTTGAGCGGCTGATCGAAGCATGTGAGAAGGAGCGGGCCGACCTGCTGCTGATTGTCGGCGACCTGTTTCACAGGCAGCCCTTATTGCGCGAATTGAAGGAAGTCGGTTATCTGTTGGGCAAACTGGCCGGTACGCAGGTGGTTTTGGTTGCAGGTAATCATGACTATTTGAAGGAAGATTCCTATTACCGTACCTTTCCGTGGCCGTCAAATGTACATATGCTGCCGGGGAGGACGATGCAGCAGATAGAATTTCCGGAGCTTGGTGTGGCTGTATGTGGTTTTAGCTACCATGCGAGGGAGATGAGGGAAAAGCCGTATGAACAGGGGAGGCCGGACAGCCGTCAGCCCATAAAGATCCTGATGCTTCACGGCGGAGATGAGATGCATGTGCCGTTTAAGAAAGAGGAGCTGTTAAACCAGGGATATGACTATATTGCCCTTGGCCATATCCATAAACCTTGTGTGCTCTGCCCGGGAAAGATGGCGTACTGCGGGGCGTTGGAGCCCATTGACAAGAATGACGTGGGTCCACACGGATATGTGCTTGGTGAGTTTACGGGGCATGAGTGCAAGACAAGGTTTGTTTCTCATGCGTCCCGGGAATACCGGCATCTCAAACTTCCGGTGTCTGCGGATATGACGGGTTTTTCCGTGCGGGAGATGATCAGGGAGAGGATCGACAGCGAGGGGACAGAGCATATCTATAAGATTATACTGACCGGTTTTCGGGATCCGCAGATATTACTTAAACTTCATCCCGAAAATGTATCCGGGAATATTCTTGAGATCGTAGACCAGACCAGACCGGCCTATGATTTTGAGAAGATACTTCGGCAGAATCAGGAGAATATCCTCGGACGGCTGATCCGGGATCTGAAGGATTATGACCGGGAAAGTACAGAGTACCTGGCGATGTGTGAAGGAGTTCAGGCGCTCATGGAAACAAGAAGGGGTTAATATGCGGATACGCGAACTGGAAATTAACAATTTTGGCAAATTTAAAGATAAAAATATAAAAGTTGCAGATGGGATCCATCTGTTTTATGGAGAGAATGAATCAGGAAAGTCAACGATCCATTCGTTTATCAGGGGGATGCTTTTCGGAATTGACAGGGGACGGGGGCGCGCTGCATGTAACGACACCTTCAGCCTCTATGAGCCATGGGAAAATCCGGGGAATTATTCTGGAATGTTGAGGTTTGAGAGCGGTGGCAAGAGGTTCTGTATCCGCCGGAATTTTGGAAGGCATTCCCGCAGGGCGGAGTTGATCTGCGAGGATGACGGAGAAGAATTGTCTGTGGAAAACGGTGACATGGCTATGCTCCTCGGCGGAATGACGCCGGCCTCTTATAATAATACCATCTCTGTCGGCCAGTTAAAGATAGAACCGGACCGAACTTTGGGCGCGGAACTTCGGAACTTTGCTATGAATTACTATGCCGCAGGAGACGGAGATATAGATCTGGAGCGTGCGCTCACGCAACTGAAGGAACGGAAAAAACAGATTGAAAAGGAGATTAAAACTGAGCTGGAAGAAAAGCAGAGGCAGAGAGAGCGGACGGAGCAGGAGGCTTCTTATGTCTGGCGGGATATACACAAATTGGAGGATGAGATGGAAAACCTGGAGGCCGAGATCAAGAGCCGGAGGGAAAAGGAAGAGAAAAAGGATGTGAGTAAAGGTGTGATCGATGAGATCCGGCCGGAAAAATGGCGTGTCCATCCTGTGGAGATCCTTTTGTTTATTATGGTCAGCCTGTTCCCGATGTTTGTAGCCCCGAGGCCGTGGAATTATCTGGTATGTATTATAATTTCCCTGTGCTGTGTTATTTATGTGTGGAACCGTCTTAAGGTTGGAAAGAAACAGGAGAAGACAGAGCCGGAGCGGCTTCTGGAAGAGATCATGCCGGAAGAGGAAAGGGCATCCCTGGAAAAACTGATCTGGGAGAGAAACCGCATCAGTGAGGAAGTCAGGGATAAAAAAACGGTGTACGGTAACCTGAAGGAGCAGATAGAAGAACTTGAGGAACTGGGAGGCGCCTTTGAGGCCCAGGAGAAGAGGAGGGCAGCCATTGAACTTGCCATTTGCAGGATCAATGAGCTTTCGGATGAACTTCAGGATCAGATGGGTCGTGTCCTGAATGAGCGAGTATCTGAGATCGTCAGAAGCATAACGGCCGGCAGGTACAGCTGCCTGGTAGTGGAGGATCAGATGCAAGTCAGTCTTATCAGCGGCGGCAGGAAGATCAGCATAGACCGTGTAAGCAGAGGAACCATCGAGCAGATACAGTTTGCGCTCAGGATGGCTGCTGCTGAGATTTTGTACGAGGAAGAACTTCCGGTCTTTCTGGACGATACCTTTATTTATTATGATGATAACAGGCTTGCCAATACGCTGGAATGGCTCTGGAAAAATAAAAAACAGGTGGTGATATTCACCTGCCAGAAGAGGGAAGAGCAGGCTCTTAAACGCCTGGGGATCCCATATATAAAAGAGGAAGTCTGTTAGACTTCCTCACCTTTTTTATATTTTTCTACGATGTGCTGGATCCGTTCATTTGGCGACAGAATACTGCTGACGGAACCATCGTGGTTCAGCGTGTCGATCATAAGCGCAATGTATTTGCTCATAT
The DNA here is from genome assembly GCA_021770615.1 of Lachnospiraceae bacterium. Next base: position 13,962 of record JAETQR010000037.1, read on the forward strand.
CGCAGTTGATATAATATGGCCGGCTCAGAAGTTCCGGCGTCTGATAGATCAGGTTCGTTGTGAGAATACCGTCGATAATATGCTCATCATAGGCTTTATCGAATTTTTCCAGACCATTTGTGAACAAGCCGAAGGTGGCGGCGGCAAAAATCCGTTTGGCTTTCCGCTGCTTCAATTGTCCCGCCACATCCAGAATGCTGTCCCCGGAGGAAATCATATCATCCAGAATGATAACATCCTTGCCTTCTACGGAGGAACCGAGGAATTCATGGGCAACGATAGGGTTGCGCCCATTCACAATACGGGTGTAGTCTCTCCGTTTATAGAACATCCCCATGTCAAGATTCAGTACATTGGCAAGATAGACAGCCCGCTCTGTCGCGCCCTCATCCGGGCTGATAGCCATCATATGCTCGCTGTCGATCTGCAGGTCTTTGAAGGTACGGAGCAGCCCTTTTACAAACTGGTAAGTAGGGCGGACCGTTTCAAAGCCGCTGAGCGGTATGGCATTCTGGACTCTCGGGTCATGTGCGTCAAAGGTAATGATGTTATCTACGCCCATGCGAACCAGCTCCTGGAGTGCAATGGCGCAGTCCAGAGATTCTCTCCCGCTTCTTTTGTGCTGGCGGCTTTCGTAAAGGAATGGCATGATAACATTGATGCGGCGCGCTTTCCCTCCGATAGCGGCAATTACCCGCTTCAGATTCTGAAAATGGTCATCCGGCGACATGTGGTTGATCTCTCCGGTCAGTGAGTATGTCAGGCTGTAATTGCATACATCTACAATCAGGTATAGATCCATGCCCCGCACGGATTCAGCAATGATGCCCTTGGCTTCCCCGGAGCCAAAACGCGGCACCCTGGCATCGATCAGGTAATTATCCCTCTCATAACCGTTAAATACTACATCGTCCTTAAATTCGTGACCGTCCTCGCGGCGCCATCTTATGATGTAGTTATTGATCTTGCTCCCCATGTCTTTACAGCCGTCGAGGCAGATAATCCCCAGAGCCCCTATTGGAATATTGTCCAGAACACGTTCATTACGGCGTAACATCTTTTGTACCTCCCAAATTTAGTAATTTTTTCTGGATGCGGATGTCATCCCCGATCAGGTTCAATACCGTGTAGTTACTGCTGATCCGGGAAAAGATCCGGGCGGAGTAAATTTTTTCAATATCCTCCAGTGTAAGGTTAGTGGAAATAATGGTTGATTTCTTCCGCAGGATACGTTCGTTCAGGCACACAAAAAGTTGCGACGCGGTAAACCTGTTAAAAAATTCTGTCCCCAGATCATCAATGATCAACAGGTCGCTGTCGTAGATGTGTTCCGGCGCATCATGTTCCGGGCCGTCACTTTTCCCGAAGGTGTTTTTTCCCAGAAAATCAAACAGTTCGGAGGATGAAAAGTAAATGACGGAATAAGATGCATCCATCAACTCCTTTGCGATGCAGTGCGAGAGGAATGTCTTGCCTACGCCTGTGCTCCCGAATAATAATATGTTGCGGAATTCATCAGAAAATGTGTCTACAAATTCATGGCAGGTGTGCACTGCCGTTTTAATAGCATCCAGCGCTGATCTTCCGGTGGCGGGATCAATATGGTGGCTGGAATAGTATTTAAAGGAAAACGTAGAGAAGTTTTCCCGCTCCAGAACATCCTGCAGATTTGATTGCATATATAATAAATCCACGATTGCCTTTTTGAAGCAGTGGCATTTATCTGTACCGATATAGCCGGTATCTTTACAGTCCGGACAGAAATAATGGGGTTCCAGATAATCTTCGGGGAACCCTCCGGCCACCAGAAGTTCCCTTTTCCGTATGGATAGCCGGGAAAGCTGTTCCTTCAGTTCGTCCAGAGCGGAAACATCCCCGTCTAGGAGAAGTCTGGCCTGCGCTATACTGCAAGAAGCTATGGCATCATCTAATCTGGCAAGCTCCGGAATATGCAGACAGGCTGTTTCATAATTTTTGTGCAGCCTGTGTTCATTATCCAATTGTCTTTTTTCGTAGGTACGCATCAGATGGTCGTACTGGGCATTTGAAAGAGTCATAGCAAATTGCTCTCCTATTGTTGTATCAGTTTGCGCGCCAGATCATTTATGTCATAAGAGTGATTTTCAAAATTATTGAATTTGTTATTGACGGTAACTTTTGCCGTTTTCTTTTTCCGAAGCTCTTTCTCGCGCGTAAAGGTTGCGTCCAGCTCTGCGATATCACTTAAACTCCGGACCCCTTTGTCGTTCCATTTCTTAAGGATAGAATCCGTATAGTCAAAATTGGGCTGGTGGATGGTGTTCATGGTACGGTCACAGGCTTCAAGAATGATCTCCAGAGGGAAAGCGTATTCCTCATTCCATTTCCGGATATAAGAAATCTCGGAAGCGGCGGGAGCCCGTCCCTTAATCCCATATGCATTCAGGATAGAATAACAGTTCTTGTTGTAAAGGATAGAGCTTGTCTTGGCTTGTTCTACGGTTTTGATATCCTGTCTGTGCCATGACAGCGCAACCTTCTGGATATAATGGATGCTTTTATGGCCGTTTTCCACACAGTATTCAATCAGATATTCAATCAGGTCGGCAGACATTTCCAGTGTTTCATAGAAGTATGTAATGGCATCAATATCGGTAGCGGACAATGTTTTTCCCAAATATTGTTCCGCCACAAATAAGAGCTCTTTGAATTCTTTTCTGCTTTTATACTGCCTGATGTCAGGAACATCTGAAAGATGTTCCTGGGTTCCCTGTAAGGATGCTGTGGTCGAAGAGGATGTTTCCGTTGTGTGCGCAGGCTCTTCGCATGCTTCGTATTCTAACAGCCCCTGTTTTTTCCAATAATTTAACGCGCGGATGACATCCTTTTCCGTGACATCCAGAAGATCCGCGATCTCAGAAACCGTCAATGGAGCGGACGGATCGTTCAGATGGCGAAGGAGAAGCAGGTATACTTTTACATATTCTCCATTGGCTTTGATCATATGCCTGTCAATAAATTCATTTTCCAATACGGTCGTATTATTCTGCGCGTGGTTCGTCAAAGTCACTTTCTTCATAGTTTCCGCATATACCTCCCAAAATACTCCCCGACCCCCCAAGTGTCGTAGAGATATTATAGCATCAGTTGGACAGGCAAAAAAGAAATTTTTGAGCCAAAAATCAGGTTTTTTGTGGATAAAATCCTGTGGAAAATGTGGATAACTCTTATTTTAATAACGCTTCCCCAATATTTACAACATCTCCGGCGCCCATAGTTATCAACAAGTCACCGGTTTGACAATTTTCCCGGCAGAAATTTTCAATCGCTTCAAAGGAAGGGAGATAACAGGCATCCACTCCACGTTCCTTAAGGGCTTCTGCAAGATCCCCGGAGGATATGCCCAGAGTATCAGTCTCACGGGCGGCGTATATATCTGCCAGGATAACATGGTCTGTGTGTGACAATGCCTTTATGAAGTCATCAAACAGTAATTTCGTCCGTGTGTAAGTGTGGGGCTGGAACACGCACCAGGTCTCACGGTGTGGGTAATACATAGCAGAAGTAAGACTTGCGGTAATCTCTGTGGGGTGGTGTGCGTAATCGTCGATGACTGTAACGCCGTTAAAGGTACCCTTGTACTCAAAACGGCGTTTTGTACCGTGGAAATCCTTAAGCCCCTGCCCGGCCGTGTCAACCGGAATGCCAAGTATATCTGCGACAGCGAGGGCGGAGAGGGCATTGGACACATTGTGGTCTCCGTTGACCGACAGAGTGATCCGTGCGATAAATTCTCCGGATTTTATAAAGTCAAAGGATGCCCTGCCCATTTCATCGTGAGAGATGTTGGCAGCCCGGTAATCCATGGAAATGTCAGGACCGTAAGTTACAACATTGCAGGGAAGCCCGCGGGTAATGTCTTCGTAGTCTGGAATTTCGCCATTTATGACCAGGGTTCCATCCGCAGGGAGAAGTTCTGCGAAACTGCGGAAGGAATGGCGGATGTCGTCAAGATCCTTGAAAAAGTCCAGGTGGTCTTCGTCAATATTCAAGATGATACTGATTTTCGGAAAAAAGTGCAGGAAACTGTTGGTGTATTCACAGGCCTCGGTGACAAAGATCTCGGAATGGCCGACACGGATATTTCCGTGAATGGCTTTTAGGATTCCCCCTACAGAGATCGTAGGATCCAGGCCTGCACTGAGTAAAACGTGGGAGAGCATAGAAGTGGTCGTTGTTTTCCCATGAGTCCCGGATACGGCAATAGGGATTTTATAGTTTGTCATTAACTGTCCAAGAAGCTCCGCACGGCTCAACATAGGAAGCCCCTTGCATAAAGCCGCCTGGTATTCTTCATTGTCTTCATGGATGGCTGCAGTATAAACAACAACGTCAATGCCTTCTATAATATTAGAGGCCTTTTGTCCGAAAAAAATAGTGGCTCCCGCTTTTTCCAGCTGCTCAGTAAGTGGGGACTGTCTGTGGTCTGAACCGGAGACGGTAAAGTTTTCTTTCAGCAGGATTTCTGCCAGGCCGCTCATGCTGATACCGCCGATCCCTATAAAATGTACGTGTATCGGTTGTTTAAAATCAATTTTATACATATATTACCTTCCCGCCCAGCATTAGCTTTCGCATAATCTGGTCATAGTTTATTTGTCTCTATCATATTATTATAAACATATATGGTAAAAAAACCAAGTTGAATTTTTTTGGTATATTTTCATAAAAAGTTCACAGAATGTACTCGAAATTTGTAAAATTTGTTCACGGATTGTGAAAACTATGTTATACTATAAATAATCAACTATTGTGAAGGGGTGATGGCATGAGAAAAAAAGAAATGATAGCAATGCTTCTGGCAGGTGGACAAGGCAGCAGACTCGGAGTCCTCACAGCCAAGGTTGCTAAACCGGCAGTTGCTTTTGGCGGAAAATACAGGATTATTGATTTCCCATTGAGCAATTGTATTAATTCCGGAATAGATACTGTCGGCGTGCTGACACAATATCAGCCACTTCGGCTTAACACTCACATAGGAATTGGGATACCGTGGGATCTGGACCGTAACTTTGGGGGAGTGACGATCCTGCCGCCATATGAGAAGAGCAGCAACAGCGAATGGTATACAGGTACAGCGAATGCGATCTATCAGAATCTGGACTATATGGAGACGTTTGACCCGGACTATGTATTGATTCTGTCCGGCGACCATATTTATAAAATGGACTATGAGATCATGCTTGATTACCATAAAGAAAATAAAGCAGATGTGACGATTGCAGCTATGCCGGTGCCGATCGAGGAAGCGAGCAGGTTCGGCGTTGTTGTTACGGGGGATAAGGGGCGTATTGCCGAGTTTCAGGAAAAGCCACCGCAGCCCAAGAGTAATCTGGCGTCCATGGGAATCTATATTTTCAGCTGGCCGGTGCTGAGGGAGGCGCTGATCGCACTGAGGGACGAGCCGGGGTGCGATTTTGGCAAGCATATTATCCCTTATTGCCATGAGAAGGAGCGCAGGCTGTTTGCCTACGAGTATAACGGATACTGGAAGGATGTGGGAACTCTTGGCTCCTACTGGGAAGCTAATATGGAACTGATCGATATTATTCCGGAGTTTAATCTGTATGAAGAATTCTGGAAGATTTATACCAACAGTGGGATTCTGCCTCCACAGTATGTTTCCTCACATGCGGTGATCAACAGGAGCATTATCGGCAATGGCTCAGAGATCTACGGGGAGGTTCACAATTGTGTGATCGGTTCCGGAGTGGTGATTGAAGAAGGAGCGGTAGTCAGGGATTCTATTATTATGAAAGATGTGAAGATCGGGAAAGGCTGTGTGGTTGATAAGGCTATTATCGCCGAGAGGTGTACGGTTGGCGACTATGCGGTACTTGGGATCGGCGGCGAGGTGCCGAACAAGTTAAAACCGGCCATCTATTCGTTCGGTCTTGTGACCATTGGCGAGAATTCAATTTTGCCGGATCACGTGCAGATTGGTAAGAATACTGCCATCAGTGGCGTTACATCCAAAGAGGACTACCCGAACGGGATACTGGGAAGTGGAGAGACATTGATAAAGGCAGGTGAGAGGATATGAGGGCAGTAGGGATTATCTTGGCAGGCGGAAACAGTAACAGGATGAGGGAACTGACCCGCAGGAGGGCTGTAGCGGCCATGCCGGTGGCAGGCAGTTACCGGGCAATTGATTTTGCCCTGAGTAATATGACTAATTCCCATATTCAGAAGGTTGCTGTCCTGACGCAATATAACGCACGTTCACTGAACGAACATCTGAATTCTTCCAAATGGTGGGATTTCGGAAGAAAGCAGGGCGGATTGTATGTATTTACACCGACCATAACGGCAGACAACGGATACTGGTACAGAGGAACGGCGGATGCCATCCACCAGAATCTGGATTTTTTAAAGAAATGCCATGAGCCTTATGTAATTATCACATCCGGTGACGCAGTTTACAAGATGGATTACAATAAGGTGCTGGAATATCACATTGCAAAGAAGTCGGACATTACAGTTGTCTGTAAGGAATTAAATAACAAAGAGGACGCAAGTCGTTTCGGAGTGTTAAAAATGAACGAATCTATGCGAATTGAGGAGTTCGAGGAAAAACCGATGGTGGCACATGGGAGTACGATCTCGACGGGAATTTACATTATCCGGAGAAGGCTGCTGATCGAGATGATTGAACATTGTGCAGAAGAGGACAGGCATGATTTTGTAACCGATATCCTGATCAGATATAAGAATCTGAAAAAGATATACGGCTATAAAATAAAAGATTACTGGAGCAGCATATCAACGGTGGACGCATATTATCGGACAAATATGGATTTCCTGAAGCCGGAAGTAAGAAACTATTTCTTCAAGAAACATCCGGAGGTATACTCAAAAGTCAGCGATCTGCCGCCGGCAAAATATAACCCCGGCGCGGTTGTAAGAAACAGCCTTGTTGCAAGTGGAAGTATTATTAACGGAACCGTAGAGAATTCCATTCTTTTTAAGAAAACTTTTGTCGGGAATAATTGTGTGATCAAAAATTCAATTATTCTGAATGACGTCTACCTGGGGGACAATACGTATATTGAAAACTGTATTGTAGAGAGCCGTGATACGATCAGGGCAAATACACGGCACATCGGAGAAAATGGTGTGAAAGTAGTCGTGGAAAAGAACGAGAGGTATGCATTATAGTGCAGCTGCTCGTAAGTAGGAAAGGGGCAAAAGAGGAAATGCAGATTACAGATGTACGTGTGCGAAAAGTAGAAAAAGAGGGCAAACTTAAAGCAGTGGTGTCAATTACAATGGACGACGAATTTGTAGTACATGATATCAAAGTGATTGAAGGCGAGAAGGGCCTGTTTATTGCTATGCCCAGCAAGAAAGCTTTGGATGGAGAGTATCGGGATATCGCACATCCAATAAACTCAGGAACAAGGGAGCGCATCCAAGGCATCATCCTCGAGAAGTATAAAGAGGCAATAAGTGAACCGGTTGAAATGTAAAAATATCTGAAAAGAATGCCGCCTGACAACGGATTTCCTGCTGTCAGGCGGCGCTTTTTTGCCGGGGCGAAGCCGAGATCCCGTCATTCTTCCCTTGACAAATGAAAATTGATAGATTAGAATTACGGTTAATTCAATATTTTTTGGCTGTGAAGAGGATTAGTACATGTAAGCCGGCTCAGAGAGGGGATCGTATGGTGTGAGATTCCTGCCCGGAGCTTATATGGAACCGGCCTTGGAGCCTCTGTATGAAAATGCAGCGTTTTAGCCGGCGTTAATGGTGAATGGAGAGAACTGCGGGAGGACTGCAGTTAACTAGGGTGGTACCGCCGAGCTTTTCGGTCCCTTTTTAGGGAGCGCGAAGATCGGCATTTTTTATGGAATGCCGGATATTGCGCTCTTAGTCAAAGATCCGGCGGAACAAGGGGTTCCGCGCAAATGCGATTAAAAAGAGAAGGAGAAGAGAAAAATGGCAAAGGAAAAATTAGTAAAAAATATCACGCCTCGTGATGAGAACTTCGCACAGTGGTATACAGATGTAGTGCGCGAAGCGAACCTGTGTGATTATTCCAGCGTGAAAGGGTGTCTGAATTATCTTCCGAACGGTTATGCGATCTGGGAGCTGATCCAGGCAGATCTGGATCGGCGATTCAAAGAGACGGGTGTGGAGAACGTATCTCTGCCGCTTTTGATCCCTGAGAGCCTGCTTGAGAAAGAGGCGGACCATGTAGAAGGCTTTGCGCCGGAAGTAGCCTGGGTAACCCACGGAGGTATGGAGAGATTGCAGGAAAGATTGTGTATCCGCCCTACTTCTGAGACATTATTCTGCGACCTTTGGGCAAGGACCGTGAAATCCTACAGGGATCTGCCCAAAGTATGGAACCAGTGGAATTCCGTGCTCCGCTGGGAGAAGACTACAAGGCCGTTCCTTCGTTCCAGAGAGTTCCTGTGGCAGGAAGGCCATACGATCCATGCAACCTATGAAGAGGCAGAGGAGCGTACCATTCAAATGTTCCATGTATATGAGGATTGTTATAAAGAAACATTGGCGATCCCATTTGTTTCCGGAAGGAAAGCAGAACATGAGAAGTTTGCAGGCGCACAGGATACTTATACGGTTGAGGCGCTTATGCATGACGGGAAAGCGCTGCAGTCTGCAACGAGTCATTTCTTTGGCAGTGGATTCCCGGATGCGTTTGGTATTAAATATATTGACAAAAATAATGAACCCCACAGTGTATATGAGACCTCCTGGGGATGGTCCACAAGAAGTATCGGCGCTCTGATCATGGTTCACGGGGATGACGACGGACTTGTACTTCCGCCGCATGTTGCGCCGGTTGAATGTAAGATCATTCCGATCGCCCAGCATAAGGAAGGCGTGCTTGACAAGGCTTATGCGTTGCTGGATGAGCTAAAAAAAGCAGGCTATAGAGTGAAGATTGATGATTCTGAAAAAAGTCCCGGATGGAAATTTGCCGAGCAGGAGATTCTTGGTATTCCTACTCGTATTGAGATCGGGCCAAAGGATCTTGAGAAGAATCAGGTGATCGTTGTGCGCCGCGACAATCGCGAGAAGACGGTGGTTCCTATGGACGAGATCGCGGTAAGGCTGCGTGGGATCTTAGAGCAGGAGCAGCAGGATATGTACGACAGAGCCAAGGAATTCCTGGACAGCCATATTGATTCCGCGACAGAAATGAAAGAGATGGAAGAGAAGTTCAAGGCAAATCGCGGCTTTGTAAAGGCTTGCTGGTGCGGAGACCCTGAATGTGAGGGCGAGGTAAAATATGTGACCGGCGGAGCCGCAACAAGATGTCTGATCGAGGATGAAGAAATGATCTCGGACAAATGTATCTGGTGCGGAAAGCCTGCAAAGCATATGGCATACTGGGGAAAATCTTATTAAGAGACAGATGTCAGGAGCGAGGGATGATCAGTGGATGGCCAAAAAATAGAATTACCTGAAAAAGTGCATAACATTATTGCCACCCTGCAGATGCATGGCTATGAGGCGTATGCAGTCGGGGGATGTGTCAGAGACTCCCTGCTTGGAAGAGAACCCGGGGACTGGGATATAACGACATCGGCAATGCCCGAGGAGACGAAGGAGCTGTTTCCTAGAACTTTTGATACAGGGATTGAGCATGGAACGGTAACGGTGCTTCTTGACCATGAGGGATTTGAGGTGACCACCTACCGTATTGACGGCGAATACGAGGATAGCCGGCATCCCCGGGAGGTGACATTTACCAGGAATCTGCGGGAGGATCTGCTTCGCAGGGATTTTACCATCAATGCGATGGCTTATAATGAAAAGGAGGGCCTGGTAGATATTTTCGGGGGGATCAAGGATCTGGAAAAAGGGATCATCCGCTGTGTAGGTACGGCGAAGGAACGGTTCCGGGAGGATGCGCTCCGGATTTTGAGGGGGGTGCGTTTTGCCGCACAGCTTGACTTTGGGATTGAGGAGACTACAAGGGAGGCGATGGAAGAACTGGCTCCGACGCTTTCTTGTATCAGTGCGGAGCGGATACAGGCCGAGCTTGTAAAGATACTGGTATCCGGTCATCCGGAGATTTTAAAGACTGCCTGGGAACTTGGGATAACCAGGCAGTTTCTGCCGGAGTTTGACAGGATCATGGCGACCGGTCAGGAGACCCCTCACCACATGTATAATGTAGGGGAACATACGCTGTGTGCGCTCCGGAACATTCGGGCCGACAAGGTGCTGAGACTGACAATGCTTCTCCACGATATGGGGAAACCTGCGCTTAAGACGGTGGATGACAACGGGGTCGCGCATTTTAAAAGGCATGCCCTTAAGAGTGAGGAGATCGCGGGACAGGTTTTAAGAAGACTGAAATTTGACAATGATACCTCGCGCAAGGTATTGCGGCTGGTGCGGTGCCATGATTACCGAATGCCCGCTGCATCCCGGAGTGTCCGGCGGATGATGGCTTCGATCGGTGAGGATCTGTTCCCTTACTATATGGAGGTGCGCCGTGCGGATGTGCTTGCACAGAGCATGTACCAGAGAGAAGAAAAGTTAAAAAATCTGGATGACATAGAACTTCTGTATCATGAAATTACAGAGGCCGGACAGTGCGTATCGTTGAAAACACTTGCTGTAAGCGGCAGAGATCTGATCAACGCCGGTATGAGACCCGGAAAGGAGATCGGAGAAAAGCTTGCACGGCTTCTGGAGGCTGTCATTGAGGATCCCGAGCTGAATGAAAAAGAAAAACTGCTTGATCTTGTGAGGGAGGATTTTTAAAAAAGAGCCCTCTGGAACACATATTTTTCCTGCTTTTATCATACGTTTAGAAAGAATATGTAAAGTAAAGTGCAGGGGAAAGATATGCAGGAATATGAACGAACTATTTTAGACCAGTATAATATTGACGTAATCAGCACCCGCAAAACCAGGGGTGCTGTTTTATGCGACACGAAGCAGGGGCTGTTTCTGCTAAAGGAGGTGTCAGTATCGGAAAATCGTATTCCTGTACTTTGTGAACTGCATGAACATCTGGCGGAACAGGGATACGAAAATATTGACCGTATGATCCCGGACAGATCCGGAAATACGGTGGTATGTCCGGAGGATGGGAGTAAATATATATTAAAGCGCTGGTTCCAGGGGCGGGAGTGTGATATCCGGAAGACTTCGGAGCTTCTGGAGGCGGCGGGGAACCTTGCGAAACTTCATGTGGTCATGAAAAAGAAGCTGGAGCACAGGGTGCCTCTGTCGGAGCATATGAAGGAAGTGTATTTAAGGCATGGCAGAGAGTTAAAGAAGGTTCGGCGGTTTATGCGGGGACAGTCCCCGAAAGGAGAGTTTGAATTTGCATTTTTAAAATGTTTTGATCAGATGTACCAGTGGGCAGGCGCGGCAACAGAACTTCTGGAAAATTCCGGCTATGACAGTCTGTACCAGGAGAGTGCGGAAAACTACTGCCTGACTCATGGGGAGTATAATTATCATAATATTTTAATGCAGAGGGATGAATATAGGCCGGGAGTAGAGGCCACCACAAATTTTGAGAAATTCAAGCGGGATGTCCAGGTTGAGGATCTGTATTATTTCCTGAGGAAAATCATGGAAAAGCATGGGTGGAAGGAACGCCTCGGGGACAATATACTGAACGCCTATTCGGCGATCAAACCGTTGTCAGAAGAAGAGATGGAGTATATGAAGATCCGGCTGGCATACCCGGAAAAATTCTGGAAGATCGCAAGCTCTTACTACCACTCGAATAAGGCGTGGATATCCATAAAAAGTATTGAGAAACTTCAGACGGCTATTTTTCAGACCAGGGAGAAAGAACGGTTTTTGGAACATATCTTTGGATTTCGTTTATAGAAATTGGTTATAAGCGGTAAAAAAACGGTAAAACCCCGCAAAATGGGGAGCAAACTTACAAAAAACCTTGACAAACATAGGGAAAACAGGTATAACAATGAATAGGGTGAATACGCGTGGGGACATGCAACCATCAAAATAGAATATCTAAGGATTCTATAGTTAAACAAGAGGAGGAAATTATCCATGAACAAAACAGAATTAGTTGCAGCTATTGCTGACAGAGCAGAATTGTCAAAGAAAGATTCAGAAAAGGCATTAAAGGCTTTTGTTGATGTAGTAACAGAGGAATTAAAGAAGGATCATAAGATTCAGTTAGTTGGTTTCGGCACATTTGAAGTAAGCCAGAGATCAGCAAGAGAGGGAAGGAATCCTCAGACTGGTAAGACCATGAAGATTGCAGCTTGCAAGGCTCCGAAGTTTAAAGCTGGTAAAGCGTTAAAGGATGCTGTTAATGCATAGTGGAAAATGCAATGGTAAATAGTCTTGTGGCTGATGTTATTTGATTGAACCATGGCACGGATAATTTTTACTGACGGAGGGAATCAGTGTACTCTCCGTCTTTTTTGTGTTTGCGTGAAAGGGACAGGTAAAAACATGAGATTGGACAAATTTTTAAAAGTGTCCCGTCTGATCAAGAGGCGGACGGTGGCTAACGAGGCGTGTGATGCGGGGAGAGTTTTCGTGAACGGGAATGTGGCGAAGGCATCGGTTAAGGTTAAAGTGGGGGATATCATAGAGGTTCAGTTCGGGACGAAGACTGTCAGAGTAGAAGTTCTGGATATCAGGGAGACGACCAAAAAGGAAGAGGCAGGGAACTTGTTCAAATATTTGTAATAAAAGAAAACAACCTTTCATATGATTATTAAGAAAGGTTGTGATGGTATGGAAGAGAGAACGACACAGAAAAATCATAAACTGGTCGTAAATAACCGGAAGACAAGTCTGGTAACCGGGGTGATAGATGTGCTTTCCTTTGATCTGAATGAGATCCTGCTTGAGACTGAGCAGGGCATGATGATGGTGAAGGGAACAGATCTGCATGTAAATAAATTGAGCCTTGAAAAAGGCGAGGTAGATATGTCGGGAAATATTGACAGTATTGCCTATTCTGAAATACATGCAGGCGGAAAGCAGGCGGATAATCTGTTTTCTAAGCTGTTCAGGTAGAACTACGATGCTGGAAATAAGAGAAGAGGTTATGATTTTTTTGCTGGCGGTGATAGCAGGAACTGTTGTCCGTCTGTCCTACCATTGCATTTGTTGTTTCAGGAGCATTGTCAGACACAGCCTTTATGCAGTTGAGATCGAAGATATGTTGTTTTGGATCGGCGCCGCGATTTATTTGTTTGTGCAGATTTACCATACAAGCGATGGTAGCGTCCGCTGGTATTTTGTACTAGGTATTGTACTGGGAGCGGTTGTTTCCTCAATTATCCTCCGGAAGATCGAAAAAATACGAAAAAAAATCTACGGGAGGAAGCGAAATAAATCTTCTGAAAAACTTGCGAAATAAAAAAAAAGAAGATATGATGTATAATATTAAGGGGAAGAAACCCTGCACAACTGCAGGTATAAGGGTGGATAAATAATTATGAATAAAAAGAAGAAGAACGGGGAGCGCGCAAAACGGCAGAGGAAGCCGGTACAGACTCATAAGAGGAGCGTATTGGCGATCAGCGCAGTCATTATAATGTTGATCGCAGTGGTGTCTGCGAATTCCATGACACTGCGGGCAAAAGAGAAATCTTATCAGGCTCAGGAACAGGAGCTTAAGGAGCAGATTAAGCAGGAAGAAGAAAGAGCTTCTGAGATTGACGATCTGGAAGGGTATGTAGGTACAGACGAATATATCGAGGAGATTGCCAGAGAGAAATTGGGGCTGGTCTATCAGAACGAGATCATATTCAAAGCCAAATAGCAATAAAGTACAGATGACAAGCTTTAGGATGAAAATTCTAAAGCTTTTTGCATTTTCAAGGGAAATTAGTAAAAGGGGAGAAATAAATGGCGGAAGTAAAAGAAAAAGGGGCTTTTTTGAATCCGTATGTTATGCAGATGGACAAGTTTGCAGACTCTCTGGTTCATCTGTCCAAAACTTTTTTGACACTGGAAGGTTATAAGGGGACATTTTCCAAAGAAGAACTGGAAAATATGTTCCAGAAGGTTACAGGCAAGGTGTGTGAAAACTGCGAGAGAAAAGGGGAGTGTCTGGGTGAAAATAAGATCGCGACTTATCAGATGCTGTGTGAGATCCTGTATACAGTGGAGGACTATGGCGCAGAGATCAATGTGGAGCTGAAGCGGAAACTGCAGAAGCAATGCCTGATGGCGCCGCGTTTTTTGCGGGAGACATTGGAGGTGTTTGAAAATGCGAAGCAGATCTTAATATGGAACAACAAGATCGTACAGAACCGTGAGGGATATGTGGGACAGATTAAAAGTTTTGCCCGGATGATACAATATACCACGCGGGAATTGGATGCAGGTATTTTCGAGGATGACCGCCTGGAGAAAAAATTGAAACTGCATCTCAGAAAACATGGGGTGAAAATGCTGTCCTGTGTCTTTTATATTACGCCTCAGGGAAAGTATGAGATCCATCTGACCGTGAAAGCCATGAAGGGGCATTGTATTGTGACAAAGGAGATGGCTGCAGAAGTGGGACGGTGTATGGGGCGTGTTATGACACCCCAACAGGGTGAAAGACCCATTCTGGGAGAAGAGTACAGCACGGTGGCGTGTGTGGAGGGGGCGAAATATCATACACTGCAGGGGGTGGCGAGGATTGGAAAGGACTGCGACAGGATATCCGGAGACACCTTCCTGATGACAGATCTTCCGGGCGGGAAAAAGGGCGTTGCATTGTCGGATGGCATGGGCTCCGGGGAAGATGCCTTTAAAGAGAGCACTATGGTAGTGGAGATGCTGGAAGAACTTCTGGATGCAGGCTTTCCTGTAAAGACTGCCATCCAGATGATGAATACGGCGTTAGTGATCGGGCGGGAGGACGTGAGGTTCTGTACGGTGGATGTCAGCCTGTTTGACCTTTATAGCGGTTCGTGCGAGTTTGTAAAGGCGGGAGCCTCCGCCACGTTCATTAAGAGAAAGGGAAAGGTGGAGAGGATCAGCTCAGCGACCCTCCCGATCGGTGTCCTTCAGGAGATTGAGATTGATGTAACGGAAAAGGAGCTGGAATCCGGGGATTTTGTCATCATGGTTACGGATGGCGTTATGGATGCTCTTCCGGTGGGGGAACAGGAGACTCTCATGTGTACTTTTATCGAGGAAACGAATATTGTAAATCCTAAGGAACTGGCGCATCATCTTCTGGAGCAGGTGCTGGAATGGAGCCAGGAAACTCCGGTGGATGACATGACGATCGTGACGGTCGGAATATGGAAACTATAAGAAAACTTGCTTTTTAAGGTGAAATTGTTTATATTTAGCTTATTACAAATGGATAAGGATATTGAGAATATATGTATCAGAAAGTAAAGGCATATGTTGAGCAATGGCAGATGCTTGAAAAAAATGATATGGTGATTGCAGGCGTATCGGGAGGAGCTGATTCCGTATGCCTTCTTTTCGTACTGTCAGAGCTTAAGGAAGAGATAGGATTTTCTCTTAAGGCTGTGCATGTGAATCATGGGATCCGGGGCGAGGCGGCGGATGAGGACGAAGGATATGTGAGAAGACTGTGTGCGGCGCAGGGGGTCGAGCTTGTTGTTTATGCCGAGGATGTTCCTGCCTATGCCAGGGAACACAGGATGACTGTGGAGGAGGCCGGGCGCCGGGTCAGGAGGATGTGCTTCAGGAAGGAACTGGAAGCATGTGGGGGGACCCGTATAGCGCTGGCGCATCATCAGAATGATCGTGTGGAGACATTCATCTTTAACCTCTGCCGCGGGACCGGTTTCCGCGGCCTTAAGGGGATCGCCCCAAGGAACGGGGAATGGATACGTCCATTTTTGTGTCTGAAACGCAAAGATATTGAATCATATCTGAAAAAAAGGGGAATATCTTATTGTACGGATGCAACGAATCTTGATCTTTGTTACACAAGAAACCGGATCCGCCAGGATATTATTCCCCGTCTGGAGAAATATGTTAACCGGGAAAGTGTAAGTCATATGTGCCGGACGATGGAACGGATGTACAGCCTGGGAAGCTATATTGAGAGGGAGGTGCTGCGGTACAAAATAATGTGTACTGATGGTGCAGAAGGGAAGCTGCTCATCCGGGAACAGGCATATATGCAGGTTCCGGATGAACTGAGAGAATATGTACTTTATGAGGCGATCTGTGATGTATCCGGCCGGCGGAAGGATATTGAAGAGATCCATGTGAAGCTGCTGGCGGCGCTGTTTGGGCGCCATGCCGGAAAGGCACTGGATCTCCCTTATGAGGTGAGGGCGCGCCGGTGCTATGAGGGGATAGAACTTTGGAACGGCAAGGCAGTGACGGATGAGCCGGTTCAGGGTTCAAAGAAACAGGCAGAAGATCTGTTCCGTCTGAATATATTTAAAAAACCTGTAAAGGGGATAATATTTCCGGAAAAAAACTACACGAAATGGTTTGACTATGATATAATAAAAAATACTGTAAAAATAAGACATAGGCAGCCGGGGGATTACATCACTATTCAGAAATCCGGCGGTACGCAAAAGTTAAAACAGTATTTTATTAATGAGAAGATCCCGCAATCTGAAAGGGATGCTGTATGGCTTGTCGCAGACGGAAGCCATATTATGTGGATCGTAGGGTACAGGCAGAACCAGGCATACCAAATTACAGATAAAACCAGGAGGATCCTGGAGGTGGAATTTTACGGAGGAGAAAAAGATGGCGGAGACAATTAGAGTAATGATTCCGGAGGAAGAGACCGCAAAGAGGATACGGGAACTCGGCGAGCAGATCAGCGGGGATTACAGGGGAAAGCAGGTGCATCTGATCTGTGTTTTGAAGGGCGGCGTGTTTTTTATGTGTGAACTGGCAAAAAGAATATCTGTGCCGGTTTCTATGGATTTCATGAGTGTCAGCAGTTATGGAGACGGGACTTCGTCAACCGGTGTGGTCAGGATCGCAAAGGATCTGGACGAGACACTGGAGGGGAAAGATGTCATCGTGGTGGAAGATATTATTGATTCCGGGCGGACGCTTTCGTATCTTCTGGACGTTCTGCGGAAACGGAATCCCAACAGCATGAGGCTGTGTACGCTTCTGGATAAGCCGGACAGACGTGTACGGGATGTGAAGGTGGACTATGTAGGGTTTGAGATCCCGGATGAATTTGTGGTGGGATATGGGCTTGATTATGCACAAAAATACAGGAACCTTCCGTACATCGGTGTCGTTGAAGGTGTGGAGTAGAAAGGGGTTATATGATATTGGACGATAAGAAGAATAAAGGGGTAAATGGTTTCGCGCTGCTGGCATTTGTGATATTTATCGCTGTGATGTTCTGGGTGACGGGAAACCTTGAGCGGGAAGATAATGAGCTGTCCCGAAAGCGGTTTGAAGAACTGGTGGTAAGCGAGGATGTAAGAAATGTTACGGTAGTACAGAATAAGAATGTGCCGACAGGAAGAGTTGATCTTGAACTCAGAGGCAGTGATGGCGAGAGAGGCGAGACGATGTATCTGTATGTATCCGATGTGAATGAGATCCAGAAGTATCTGGATAAGCATGATGTGGATTATGATATGCCGGATATCCCTCAGGACAACTGGTTTATCACCACCATTGTTCCGGTGCTTCTTACCGTGGCCGGGATCTTTCTGATCTTTATGGTGATGAACCGTCAGGGTGGAGGGGCAGGCTCAAAGGCCATGAACTTTGGGAAGAGCCGTGCAAGGCTCAGCACAGACAGGGACAAAAAGATCACATTTGCCCAGGTGGCAGGACTCCGGGAAGAGAAGGAAGAACTGGAGGAGATCGTTGATTTTCTGAAATCTCCTAAAAAATATATACAGGTCGGAGCACGGATCCCCAAAGGGGTGCTGCTCGTAGGCCCTCCCGGGACCGGAAAGACTTTGCTGGCAAAGGCTGTGGCAGGGGAAGCCGGTGTGCCGTTCTTTACAATTTCCGGGTCTGATTTTGTGGAGATGTTTGTGGGAGTTGGCGCGTCCAGGGTGCGCGACCTTTTTGAGGAAGCCAAAAGAAATGCGCCGTGCATTATATTTATCGACGAGATCGATGCCGTTGCAAGAAGCAGGGGAACCGGCATGGGCGGCGGCCACGATGAGAGGGAGCAGACGCTGAACCAGCTTCTCGTAGAGATGGATGGGTTTGGCGTAAATGAAGGTATTATTGTTATGGCTGCCACCAACCGTGTGGATATCCTGGATCGTGCGATCCTGCGACCGGGCCGTTTTGACCGTAAGGTAATGGTCGGCAGGCCGGATGTGAAGGGACGCGAAGAGATCCTGAAAGTCCACGCTAAAGGGAAGCCTCTCAGTGAAGAGGTGGATCTGAAACAGGTGGCGCAGACGACGGCGGGATTTACGGGGGCAGATCTTGAAAACCTGTTGAATGAAGCTGCGATCCTGGCGGCGAAGGAAGAAAGGATATATCTGGTGCAGGAAGATATCCGTAAAGCCTTTGTGAAGGTGGGGATCGGCGCGGAAAAGAAGAGCCGTGTGATTTCCGATAAGGAAAAGAGGATTACGGCATTCCATGAGGCGGGTCATGCCATTTTGTTCCATGTACTGCCGGATGTAGGGCCGGTCTACAGTGTATCCATCATTCCTACCGGCGCGGCGGGAGGATATACCATGCCTCTCCCGGAGCGGGACGATATGTTTGACACCCGGGGAAAGATGCTTCAGGATATCACGGTGGCCCTCGGAGGGCGCGTGGCTGAGGAGGAGGTCTTTGACGATATTACGACAGGGGCTTCCCAGGATATCAAGCAGGCTACAAGCCTGGCGAAATCTATGGTCACAAAATTCGGTATGTCGGAAGCTGTGGGACTCATCAATTATGATAATGACAATGACGAAGTATTTATCGGGCGCGACCTTGCACATACGTCCAGAGGATACGGCGAGAGCGTGGCTACTGTGATCGATAAAGAAGTGAAACGCATTATTGACGAATGCTATGGCAGGGCGAAAAAGATCATACAGGAGTATGGGCATGTGCTGCGTGCGTGCGCGGAACTTCTGCTGGAAAAGGAAAAAATCTCCCGCGAAGAATTTGAAGCATTGTTTTTGGAGAAACCTGTTGAGATATAGCACAAAAAAGAAAGACTGGTTGGCAGAGAGGGGTATTGCATGAAGGAACAGGCTTTATTTTGCGATGGTACAGAACAGTATGTTGATCCGATTGAACCGGGATTTGATGAAAAAGTAACGCTGCGGTTTCGGGCCGCAAAGGACGATGATATACGTGTGAAGCTGGTGACTGCCGCCGGAAGATATGATATGGAGCGGGAATATACCAGAGGAGAATTTGCTTTTTATAAGATCGTATGGCGTCTGGGTGAAGATCCTTTCCACTACAGCTTTGAGATCTGTGAAGGAGATAATGTCTGGTATTATAACCGCTGCGGGCTGGCAAAAGAGATTGTTTCGTTTTATGATTTCAGGATCGTTCCCGGTTTTGCCACTCCGGATTGGGCAAAGGGTGCGGTGATGTACCAGATCTACACAGACCGGTTTTGCAATGGGAATCCCTCCAATGATGTGGAGGATAACGAATATTATTATATCGGGGGCTACAGCCGTAAGGTGACAGACTGGAACAAATATCCGGCCTCCATGGGGGTGCGGGAGTTTTACGGCGGAGATCTGCAGGGTGTTATAGATAAACTGGATTATCTGCAGGGGTTGGGCATTGAGGTGCTGTATTTTAACCCATTGTTTGTCTCGCCCTCTAACCATAAATATGATATCCAGGATTATGACTATATAGACCCTCACTATGGCGTGATCATAGAGGACGGCGGAGAAGTACTTCCGGACGGTGTGACGGATAATTCCAGGGCCACGATGTATCAGAAACGGACGGTGTCGCATAAAAATCTGGAGGCAAGTAACCGGCTTTTTATTAAACTGGTGGAAGAACTGCATCGGAGAGGGATGAAGATCATACTGGACGGTGTGTTTAACCATTGCGGGTCTTTTAACAAATGGATGGACCGTGAGAGGATCTATGAGGGACAAAAGGATTATGAACCGGGGGCTTATGTTGATAGAGAGAGCCCTTATCACAGTTATTTTCAGTTCTATAATGACGGGGCAGAACAATGGCCCTATAACGGCGATTATAATGGCTGGTGGGGGCATGATACCCTTCCGAAACTTAATTATGAAGGCTCCGTGAAGCTGGAAAATTATATTTTGAGTATCGGGCGCAAATGGGTGTCCCCGCCGTATAATGTGGACGGCTGGAGGCTGGATGTGGCGGCGGATCTTGGGTTCAGTAATGAATATAACCACCAGTTCTGGAAGAAATTTCGCAGAGCAGTAAAGCTTGCCAACCCGAATGCGATCATACTTGCAGAGCATTACGGGGATCCGGGCGAATGGCTGCAGGGTGATGAATGGGATACTGTCATGAACTATGATGCATTTATGGAACCCATTACCTGGTTCCTGACCGGCATGGAAAAGCATAGTGACGAGATGCGTCCGGAACTTAAGGGGAATGCAGATCATTTTACAGGGACAATGCTGCATTTTATGTCTGCAATGCTTACGCCGTCGCTTCTGGTTTCCATGAATGAATTGTCAAACCACGACCATTCCAGATTTCTGACAAGGACGAGTCACGTCGTGGGTCGTACAGAGAGCCTCGGGCCGGAGGCGGCAGATCAATTTGTCCATCCGGCAGTCATGAGAGAAGCCGTGGTATTTCAGATGACGTGGATCGGCGCGCCGACGGTTTATTACGGGGATGAGGCCGGAGTGTGTGGATTTACGGATCCGGACAACAGGAGGACTTATCCGTGGGGACGGGAAGATCAGGAGATGCTTTCTTTCCACAAAGATATGATCAGGATCCACAAAGAACACCGCGCGCTGCGTACCGGAGCAGTCCATATCCTTCTGGGGGAGGAGGATGTCCTGGCATACGGAAGGTTTACACAGCAGGAGCAGATCATTGTCGTCCTGAACAACCGGGATGACCTTTCTCAGATCACCGTGCCCGTCTGGCAGGCAGAAGTCCCCATGAAGGCAAAACTGAAGCGCCTGATCTATACCTATGAAGGGGGATATACCACAGAACATGAGGAATATCTTGTGATAGACGGCGAACTTGTGGTAAACATGAATGCCCACTCAGCGTTGGTCCTCCAGACAATGGAGGAACAGAGATATCTCAGGATCTAAAGGGGATCTGTGCATGCGCACAGATCCCTGATCTTCTTCCGTACCGATATTATTTTTATTGTGTAAGTACTTCCACCCCGGTTTCTGTTACCAGCACCATGTATTCTACCTGGGCGGACAACCCGTCGTCTATGGTGTAGACGGTCCAGTCGTCTTCTTCGTCAATGAAAAAGTCGGGGCTGCCCTCGTTGATCATAGGCTCAATGGTGAAGATCATGCCCGGCACAAGCACCATCTCGGTGCCTTTCGGGGTGACATAGCTGACAAAGGGCTCTTCATGGAAGCTCAATCCGATTCCGTGTCCTCCGATATCTTCCACCACGTGGAACCCGTTGGCTCTGGCATGGGTATTGATGGCGTGGGCAATATCTCCCAGGTGCCCCCACGGCCTGGCAGCCTTAAGTCCCAATTCTACGCATTCCCGGGTGACGCGGACGAGCTTTTCTGCCTTCGGCGCCAGAGATCCTATAGTGAACATCCGTGAGGCATCGGAATAATATCCGTCTAAGATCGTGGATACATCAATATTAATAATATCCCCCTCCTGAAGAATTTCATATTCGCTGGGGATTCCGTGGCAGATCACATTGTTGATGGAGGTGCATACGCTTTTTGGGAACCCCTCATAATTGAGAGGGGCCGGGATCCCTCCGTGCCCGGTTGTGAAATCATACACAAGTTTATCAATCTGTGCAGTGTTCATACCTTTTTGAATGTGCGCGGCAACATGGTCAAGTACGGCGGTATTCAGAGCTGCACTTTTTTTGATGGCATCAATTTGTTTTGGTGTCTTCAAAAGAGAACGGTCAGGGACAATGTGTCCCCGTGCTGCCAGTGACAATAGTTTTAAGTCTAACTTATCCAAGTTTCCTACCTGCTTTCTGTCTGAAAATTTGATACCATACATTATTATAGCACTTTTTACAGGGTATGGAATGTAAAATCATTTCTTTTCGTTGTTTCGTCAGGGCAATCGCAAAGTCGGATATCTGAATTTAATCAGAAATAGCCATTTTTTCAAACAAAAGGCACTCGATTCTTTTTATATCATGATTGTTTGACATCAAAAATCTGTTCAGTG
>JAETQR010000038.1 GCA_021770615.1 Lachnospiraceae bacterium
GAAACCGGAGATGAAGGTAGACCGGGGATGCCGTGTGGGAAGGAACTACCATGATTATGAGGTATATATGGAAAAGCACCCGGACACGTCAGTGGTGCAGATGGACTCCGTGATCGGGAGCAGGGGAGGGAAAGTGCTGCTGACCATTTACTTTGTGAACGTATCGCTGATGCTTGGATTTCTGCGGGATGCTAATACATCACAGTCCGTGATCGACATTTACGATGGACTGTACCGGAAGCTGGGACCATCTGACTTTACAAGGCTGTTTCCGGTGATACTGACGGATAACGGGAGTGAATTCTCAAATCCGAAAAAGATAGAAAACGGACCGGAAGAAAGGGGATTCCAGAGGACGAGGATCTATTACTGCAATCCGAGTGCCCCGTACCAGAAAGCAGAGATCGAAGTGGGTCATGAGTTCATCCGCAGGATCGTGCCGAAGGGAAAGAGTTTCGATGAACTGGAGCAGGAAGACGTGGAGCGGATGATGGACCATATCAATTCGTACCGGAGAAAGAAACTGAACGGAAAAAGCCCGTATGAAGCATTCAGCTTTTATTACGGGGAAGACCTAGCGGAGAAACTGGGATGCCACAAGGTTGCCGCCAGAGACATCAATCTCACGCCAGGGCTTCTAAAAAGATAATAAAGTAAGAGAATAAAAACGCGGACCGCCGGCTAGGAAAAGGACGACAACAGGCGTGAATTTCGTGGTACAAAATTTGTAAGACGGAACTGACGTCCCATTTTGGTGCGCATTTTTATCCTGCTGTGGGACCATTATACCACAGATTCGGAGAAAAAAACGGGAAAGTCATAACAAAAGTGGAATTTCGGTTACAAAATTTGAATGCTGCTTTCAAAATGTGAAAGTCGATTACAAAACGGGAAGGTCGGGTTACATTCGAGCCTGCCCCCCCTTCTGAAATGAAAAGATGGCAAAATATACCCTAAAAAGTGCGAATTGTACCGGAGAGAGTTTTTTTTGGGAAAAATCTGCTATAATAAATCTGTTCTATATGCGTCTGTTTTTCGGAGATTCTTATGATTGGCGCAATCTGGATTAACATTATAAAATAAAACATGAATAGAAATGAGGCAGGATTATGAGAAGAACGATCAAAGGAAGACTGACACTCAGTGTGATCTGTATTGTTGTGGTGAGTATCATACTGACAACGATTGGAATTGTCATAGTGGCAGGGAGGCATCTGATCCAGAATCAGACGGAGGCGTTGCAGTTAAACGCAGATAAGTATGCAGAGCAGATCAATACCTGGATCGAGAATGAAAAAATGCTTGCCGCCGGGACGGCAAACAGCATCGAAGCTGCCGGGCAGACCGAAAATGATTTTATACAATCTGTGCTGGATACATATGCGGAAGGAAGAGAAGAACTTTTGAATCTGTACTGTGGCACGAAAGACAGCGAATTTATCCAGTCGAACCGGGAGGCAGAGATTCCGGATGGGTATGATCCGGTACAGAGGGGATGGTATCAGCAGGCTGCCGAGAAAAAGGCGGTGATCGTAACAGATCCCTACTGGGATGTACTGACGAACCAGATGTGCACGACGATTGCAGCGCCGGTTTACATAGAGGATGAACTGGTGGCAGTGATCGGTCTGGATGTGACGCTTGGAACAGTGACGGATCTGACAGGGAGCATAGATTTTGCAGAGGGTGTCTATGGATTTCTCGCAGACAGCAGCGGGCAGTATGTAGCACATAAAAATAAAGAATATGAGCCGACAGAAGAAACTGCAGTATTAGTTACGGATATCATGCCCGGGCTTTCGGGGCTTATGGATGGGACAGAGAAGAGTGTCATAAAGCAAAAGGATTATGATGGCAGCGAATGCTATTTTGCGGCGTCTGTTATCACCGGAAGTGATTGGAGCCTGGGCGTTGTGGTGCCGACGGCCAATGTTATAAGTTCACTCAGGATGATGATCGTCGTGGCGATTGTGATCGCACTGGTGATCATTGCACTCGTGACCGTTTTCATGGCGGGACTGATCGGCAGGACGCTGGCGCCGGTACAGATGCTTAAACAGTTTGCGTCCGGTGATTTTTCGGAAAATACGGTCAGTGAGAAAACGATTCCGAAAGAATATAAAAATGAGACTGAGCAGATCCGAACGGCGACTGCCGAGGTAAAGCAGCAGATCCGTGGCATTATTTTAAATACAAAGGAAGAGGCAGAAAATATCGGTACGATCGCAGAGGGTACCTCTTCTGAGATGACTGTGCTGACGCAGGGGATTTCGGATATACTGGATTCTGTCATGCAGGTGATGAAACAAACTACGGAGGCAAAAGAACTGGCTGAGAATATAAAGGATACAGGACAGGAGCTCGGTGTCCTTGTAAAAGATGTGGCAAGAAAAGCCGGAGAGGCTGCAGAGCAGTCTGGTGATATCATGGAGCGTGCAGGCAGACAGCACGAAGAGTCTGAAAAATCCGGCAAAGAGGCCGTTTCTCTCTATGAGGAAACAAAGGGAGAGTTGGAAAAAGCGATTTCAGACAGCCAGCGGGTAAAAGATATCGATACATTGACGGAAGAAATCCTGTCCATTAGTTCGCAGACGAATCTTTTAGCACTGAATGCTTCGATCGAGGCGGCAAGGGCCGGGGAGGCAGGCAAAGGATTTTCTGTCGTTGCCAATGAGATCCGTGATCTGGCGGATAATTCGAGGGTGGCGGTCGATAAGATCCGCCAGGTGACGGAAGACGTTGTGAAAAATGTGTCTGTCCTGTCGGAAAGTTCTGAGAAGCTGCTACAGTTTATGAATGAAAAAGTAATGAAAGATTATAAAGGAATGACGGAACTTGCCGGAATGTATAAGAAGGATGCCGTTTTTTACAGTGGGATATCGAGCGACCTCGGAACTGCTTCCGAGCAGATGAGTACCAGTATGGAGGGGATCAATGAGTCGATCCGGGCTATTACGGAACTGGTCGGAGCTATTACGGAATATATGAAAGAGATGGAGCAGTCTGCTAAAAATTCCGATGAAAATTCCAATGCTGTCCTTGCGAAAATGGAGGAACTGTTCCGTTTGAGCGGACTTTTGAATGAGACGGTAGCTTCTTTTAAGGTGTGAGGAATACGACAGAGCAAGCAGGAAAAATAATACTTCAAAATCAGGGCCGGATAACAAGGATCGATCCGGCCCTGATTTTATTTTTGGGGTGATTTTGAGTAAGACATGACGATATCAGTCAAAATCCGTCATCCGATACGGAGAGAATAGGAGAAAATTACTTTAAAAACGGGGATATTTGAGGTGGTATTGTGCATATTATACAAAAAAGGAACAAAGTATTTGTGGAAGATTTTGAAAGAAAATGATTGACTATGACTGAAAATGGCGTTATACTAAAAATATCAAAAAGACAGGGAACGGAGGTGAGAATATGCTGACCGAGGAGAGACAGCAGAGGATCCTTGAACTGGTGGAAAAGAACAAAAGCGTTTCGATGCAAAACCTTATGGAAGAACTGCACATATCGGAATCGACAGTGAGAAGAGACCTGAATATGCTTGACGAGCAGGGGAGACTGAACAGGGTGAGGGGCGGAGCGATGATGAGGGACAGTTCTTATCATACAAAGGATGATGATATTTCCCACAGAAAGCTGATCCATCAGGAAGAAAAGCGAAAAATTGCCAGATATGCAGCTTCTCTCATCGAACCAGATGATTTTGTGTTTTTGGATGCCGGGACGACGACGGAACTGATGATCGAGTATCTGACTGAGAAGCGGGCCGTGTTTGTGACAAATGCCATCAGTCATGCCCAGAAGCTTTCGGAAGCAGGATATACGACGTATCTTCCCGGCGGCGAGTTCAAAGCGACGACAGGAGCGGTCGTCGGAGACGAGGCAGTTGAGAGCCTGAGAAAGTATAATTTTACAAAAGGGTTCTGGGGAGCGAATGGTGTCAGCATGGACATGGGTTTCAGCACACCGGATGTAAAAGAGGCCATGATCAAGAAAACAGCGATGGCAAACAGTGCGAAGCGTTATGTTCTCTGTGACCCCAGCAAGTTTTCACAGATATCCTGCGTAAAATTTGCTGATTTTACACATGCTGTCATTATTACTACAGAAGTGCCGGGGGAGGGATTCTCCCACTGTGATAACATCGTGGAGGTGAAGAAACTGTGATTTATACCGTGACATTTAATCCATCGCTGGATTACATTGTGCGGGTAGATGATTTTCAGACAGGAAGGGTGAACCGGACAGCTGAGGAGATCATCTATGCCGGGGGCAAAGGGATCAATGTATCTATCGTATTAAAGAATTTGGGCTTTGACAGTACAGCGCTCGGGTTTCTCGCCGGATTTACCGGAAAAGAGATCCGGAGGCTGATGGAGTGTCAGGGGATATGTGCCGACTTTATCGAGGTAGAGGAGGGCATTTCCCGCATTAATTTAAAACTCCGGTCAAACGAAGAAAGTGAGATCAACGGACAGGGCCCGGAGATCCAGGAAGCAGATATCCGGAAATTGTACCGGAAACTTGACAGCCTGCAGGATGGCGATGTGCTTGTGCTCGCAGGGAGTATTCCATCCGTTATGCCGGAATCCATGTATATGGACATTATGAAATATCTGTCAGACAGGAAATTAAGGATCGTGGTAGATGCGACGAGGGATCTTCTTGTGAATGTACTGCCATATCATCCATTTCTTGTGAAACCGAATAACCATGAGCTGGGTGAGATTTTTGGTGTAGAACTGACGGACAAAAAAGAAGTCGCTGTATATGCAAAAAAACTTCAGGAAAAGGGTGCCAGGAATGTCCTTGTTTCGATGGCGGGCGACGGCGCTGTATTCGTGACAGAAGAGGGCGATGTTTATGAGAGCAGCGCACCGAAAGGAAAGGTCGTTAATTCGGTCGGCGCGGGGGATTCCATGGTCGCCGGATTTCTCGCCGGATATATGCAGTCAGGGGATTACCGGACAGCATTTAAGCTTGGGCTCTGTACGGGAAGTGCCAGTGCCTTTTCAGAACAGTTGGCGACAAAACAGGAAGTGGATGCGATCATGAATGCACATACATTTGAATTTTAATCGTTTTAATAATAGGAAGGAGAAAATGATATGAGGATTATTGATTTGCTGGCTCCGGAAAGTATCCGTCTGGATGGCCAGGCAACGGATAAAAAGGACGCCTTAGACAAGATGGTAGAGCTTATGTCGGCCAGTGGAAAGATCAATGATGTTGAGACATACCGAAAGGGCGTTTATGCAAGGGAGGAAGAGAGTACAACGGGGATCGGGGAAGGAATTGCGATCCCGCACTGCAAGTCGGATGCGGTAAGTAAACCCGGGCTTGCAGCGATGGTAGTGCCGGATGGGGTGGAATTTGATGCGCTGGACGGACAGCCGGTAAACTTACTCTTTTTGATCGCAGCACCGAATACGGAGGATAATGTACATCTTGATGTACTCAGCAAGCTCTCGGTCCTTTTGATGGATGAGGCATTTACCTCAGGGTTGAAAAGTGCCGGAAGTGTAGATGAGTTTTTGAAAGTGATCGATGCGGCTGAGAGTGACAGGGATGAGGAGAAGGAAGACCGTGCAGAGACAGCGGAAGTGGCAGAAAGTGGCCAGAAACGGATTCTGGCTGTCACCGGATGCCCGACCGGGATCGCCCATACTTATATGGCTGCAGAGGCGATCGAAAAGAAGGCAAAAGAGCTTGGGTATCAGGTCAAGGTCGAGACAAGAGGATCCGGCGGTGCAAAGAACGTACTAACCGCAGAGGAGATCGAAAAAGCAGATGGTATCATCGTGGCGGCAGATACGAAAGTGCCGATGGACCGTTTTGCCGGAAAGCGTGTGGTCGTGACAAAAGTGGCGGATGGGATCAATAAATCAGAGGAGCTGATCCGAAAAGCACTCGATGGAACGGCGCCGGTTTATGAAGGCGGTTCCGGAGATACGGAGGAGAGCGGATCCGGAGAAAAGGAGTCGTTCGGACATGCGGCATATAAGCATCTGATGAGTGGTGTGTCCCATATGCTTCCGTTCGTGATCGGCGGCGGTATTATGACGGCGATCGCATTTTTGATCGATACGATCTGTGGCTATGGTTCGACCGGGGGTGGGAATTTTGGTTCATGTACGCCATTGTCGGCGTTGTTTAAGTATATCGGGGGATTGTCAATGGGAATGATGGTTCCGGTGCTCGCAGGTTATATCGCTTATTCCATCGCAGACAGACCGGGGTTAGCAGTCGGATTTGCAGGCGGACTGCTGGCGGCAAATGGAAATGCCATTCTGGCTGCCTATCCGTTTGCCGGTGATACAGCCTCCATGGGTGGTTTTTCAAAGTTTATCTCTGATTTTGCCTTTGTCGGTGAAAATAGCGGAAATACGGTGTCTGGTTTTTTGGGTGGTATCGTGGCAGGATTTCTCGCAGGATTCCTTGTACTCGGACTAAAAAAACTGTGCAGCAATCTGCCCGATGCGCTTGATGGCATCAAGCCGACGCTGATCTATCCGCTTGTGGGAATCTTTGCAGTCGGTGTACTGATGTGTATGATCTTTAATCCGCTGATCGGTTTGATCAATACCGGCCTTAGTAATATGCTGACGAGTATTTCCGACGCGGGCATGATCACGGTACTCGGGCTTATCCTCGGTGCGATGATGGCAATCGATATGGGTGGTCCGATCAATAAGGCAGCGTATGTATTTGGAACGGGGATGTTAGCGACAGCGACCCAGATGATGAATGAAGGTCTTCAGGCTTCCGATCCGGCTGTTCAGGCATGTTATATCGCAATGGCGTCCATTATGATCGGTGGTATGGTTCCGCCGGTCGGGATCGCAGTGGCTTGTAAACTGTTCCCGAAAAAATTTACGGCAGCAGAGCGGGGATCTGCGGTATCCAATATCGTAATGGGATGTTCTTTTATCACGGAGGGTGCGATCCCGTTTGCAGCATCGGATCCGTTCCATGTCATTCCGTGTACGATGGTCGGCGCCGGTGTGGCAGGATTTTTATCCGCACTGTTTGGGTGTACGCTCATGGCTCCGCACGGTGGTATTTTCGTATTTGCAACAGTTGGGCAGCCGTTCTTATATATCGTGGCGTGGCTGATCGGCTCGGCGGTGACGACGGTCATGCTTGGATTTATCAAACGGGATGCAAAAGCTGGCTCATAAGAGCAGATAATAAAGTAAAAGATATTAGTAAAAGATATCAGTAGAATAACCGGACGGGTGATGACGGGTTGGTAAGATCCGCACCATCTGTTCCGGCAACAATAAAAAAGAAAGCGAGGATAAAGAAATGAAAGAATTTAGTTATGTGATCACAGATGAGCAGGGAATCCATGCAAGGCCGGCGGGGATGTTTGTCAAGGAGGCGGCAGCCTGCGAGTGCAGCGTTACGATCAGTAAGGACGGAAAGGAAGTTGACGCTAAGAGACTTCTTGCTGTGATGGGTCTCGGCGTGAAAAAGGGTCAGGAGATCATATTAAAAGCAGACGGAGCAGATGAGGAGGCAGCGATCGAAAAACTCAGTACATTTTTGAAAGAGAATCTGTAATGATGGAGGCGGTGCAATGAATGTATTGGAAGGCAAGAGCGTATATGGCGGTATTGCGATCGGGAAGATCTCGGTTTTTGCCAAGGGAGACCGCCAGGTAAAGCGCGAGTCGGTCGAAGATCCGGCAGCTGAGCTTAAGCGCTTTACAGACGCAAAAGAAAAAGCAAAAGAGCAGTTGAAGGGACTTTATGAGAAAGCTCTTCAGGAGGTCGGTGAGGTCAATGCCATGATCTTTGATGTTCACCAGATGATGTTAGACGATCTGGATTATGTAGAACCGATCACGAATATCATCGAGACCCAGAAAGTAAATGCGGAATTTGCAGTAGCGACGACAGGAGATAACCTTTCTGAAGTATTTGCATCGATGGATGATGCTTATATGAAGGAGAGGGCGGCAGATATCAAAGACATATCAAACCGGGTCATCCGGATCCTTCAGGGAAGGGAGACAAGTGGACCTGACAATGACGAGCCGGTGATACTTGTAGCAGAGGATCTTGCACCGAGTGAGACTGTTCAGCTGGACAAAAGTAAAGTGTTGTCTTTTGTGACGAGGCTTGGCTCCACGAATTCGCATACAGCGATCCTTGCACGGACAATGAACATTCCGGCCCTGATCGGCGTCGCTTATTCAGAAGATATGGATGGGAAAATGGCAGTGGTTGATGGGTTTGCCGGTAAGATCTTTGTGGATCCGGACGAGGATACGCTTCGGGAGTACCAGAGCCGGAAGGACGAAGAAGATAATAAGAAAAAACTCCTTTTGGAATTGAAGGGAAAAGATACCGTGACGCCGGATGGGAAGAAGGTCAACCTGTACGCCAATATCGGCGGGGTTTCAGACGTTGCCAGTGTCTTAGAAAATGACGCCGGTGGGATCGGGCTTTTTCGCAGTGAGTTTCTCTATCTGGAATCGGATACATATCCGACGGAGGAGGAGCAGTTCAAGGCGTACCGTACTGTTGCGGAGACGATGGCGGGAAAGAAGGTCATCATCCGTACACTCGATATCGGCGCCGATAAGCAGGTGGATTATTTTGATCTGGGTAAAGAGGACAATCCGGCGATGGGATACCGTGCAATCCGGATCTGCCTGGATCAGCCGGATATTTTCAAGACCCAGCTCCGTGCGATCTACCGTGCGAGCCACTATGGTACGATATCCATTATGTTCCCGATGATCATTTCTGTCAGTGAGGTAAAGAAGATAAAGGAAATAACGGAAGAGGTCAAAGAGGAGCTGAGTGCACAGGAAATCCCATATGGAGAAGTAGAGCTTGGGATCATGATCGAGACGCCGGCGGCTGTTATGATCAGCGACCAGCTAGCAAAAGAAGTAGACTTTTTCAGTATCGGAACCAACGACCTGACACAGTATACACTGGCGATCGACCGTCAGAATCCCAAACTGGATCCGATTTATGATTCACATCATGAGGCAGTTCTGCGTATGCTTCAGATGGTCGTCGACAACGGCCACAAGGAGGGCTGCTGGGTTGGTATCTGTGGTGAACTCGGGGCAGATACAACGCTCACGGAGACATTTCTGCGGATGGGATTTGACGAGCTTTCCGTGACGCCTTCGATGGTGCTGAAGGTGAGGGATGTGATCCGGCGCACGGATCTGTCAAAATAATGTAAGTTTTTATCGTTTTATCGTATTTGTATGATTCAAAAGGACCAGTATCTATGAAATAAGGATGCTGGTCCTTTTTTTGGGAATGTGCAAATTATACCCCAAAAAGTGCAAAATATTCCAAAGATATTGAAAAACAGGATGAAATATTATATTTCTTTAAGTAATTAATATTAAAATGTCATATTTTATTTCCTGATTTATTTCCTGATGTAAGAAACAAAATGTAGAAATGTACCAGGAGGGGATTTTTTGAGAAAACTGATAAAAAACGATAAAAAAATGAAACAGAGGAAGATAGCGGCATACTTTTTATGCTTTTGCCTGCTGTTTACTTCATGTGTGGATCCTTCTGTGATGTATTCCGCCCTCGGAGTGGATACACTGCCATCAGAGGCAGAAGCGGAGACGAAAGCTTCGTCACAGATTCCTTTGAAAAAGCTCTCCGGCAGCGGAACGGGCTTTATCTACAACCATTTTGTGGAGACAAAGCAGTTTAAAAAGGGAGAGACCTATGCACTGCTGGATGGCATATATGGATATGAGGAGGCGGTTGCATCACTCGGTTCCGGCGCTGTATTGAAAGCAGGCAGTGACAAGAATGGTTCCATTAAGTATATCCAGGGCTGGTATGGCGAGGATGCAAAAGTATCTGCTTATGTAGATGTCATAACCAAAGGAAAGGATTTTGATTCATGTAAAATCGGGGGTCTTTATGCGGTGCCGAATTCCGGCACACCGACGGAATACCGGTATTTTTGCGCGTACAGCGGAGCACAGAACTGTGGTCCGTTGTACGCATATACCTATGAAAAAGTGGCGCTTGGTTATGAAAGCATTTCGGCTTCCCTGAATAATATCAATAAGCAGGGTTCGGTGAGTTCCAGAGATTATACGGTAACGCTTACTTATCAGGGGCAGGAATTTGTAATGGATCCGGGTAGTTACCACATTCAGATCGCTGATCCGGATTCGGAGGAGATCACGATCATTGTGGAGGACAGTGAGGGGAATGAGATCACGACTAATTTTGCCGGACCGCTGGCAGTCCGCTATGAAGCAAATGCGAATGGAGTGACCGGTGTTCCTACGATCATGGAGATATGGAAAGGGAAATCCTGCCAGCTTCGTACTGCTACTCCGGTGCGGGCAGGATATGCATTTCAGAACTGGAAGGATAAGAAGACGGGGCAGGTGTATGCAAAAGGGGCGACGATAACGTCTCCTTCAAAATGCCTCTGGCTGCAGGCACAGTGGAAGGATGTCCAGAAGCCGGCATTTGATTATAAAATAGTACAGGTGCCGGGACGGACGGCGGATTCGGACGTCAAGGCAGCAATTACGAATTCATTAACAATCACCGATAATGAACCGGTCAGCGAGTGTACGGTCACGATCGGAGGCAGCAATATCGCCGGTACGGCAGGAGATCAGACGGTCACGGTGACGGTGACTGATAAAGCCGGGAATGCGACGGTAAAAAACTGTACAGTAAAAGTCATCCCGCTGCCGCTTCAGTTTGAGAATATTACATTTAATACCAGTTCCAAACAGCTGCAGGCGACACTTCGTGAGCCGGGACCGGATGCGATCACGGAGAGCGGTTTTGTCTGGGGTATCATGAATAGTCCGACGACTTCTTTAAATAATGGAAAGGCAGCGACTTCTCCGGTTGTCACATCTTCTGGCGGAAAGCTGAATGTTACAGCGGGAAACCTTCAAAAGGGCGTGAATTACTATGCAAGGGCGTATGCGGTAGCCGGAGGCACGACCTATTACAGCGATGAGATTCCGGTCGGGATCGGGCTTCCCGCTTACGGCACATTTTCAGTTAAAAATAATGGAAACAATACCTTTACCGTGACGAGAAGCGGTGGAAGTGAGGGGACGCAGACGGTTTATTATCGCACGGTGAATGGCTCTGCGGTCGGCGGGACGCACTTTACCCATAAGGCAGAGGCTCTGACTTTTCAGGCGGGAGAGACAAGCAAGACGATTACGATATCGGAAAACGGGGTAAATGCAGTTTACAGTGGAAAACCTGCGACTGCGTATACGAATGCGGACCGCACATATCAGGTAGAGCTGTATCGTGTAAAAGGAGGTGCTTCTCTCGGGAATGCATCACAAACGGTGGCGACGCGGACGATGGCAAAAGGAGCCGATTATGCAGTGAACCGGAATGTCTACACGACAGTAAAATCCAATAAGGATACACCGGGGGATGACAGAAAGTACGTGGCGGACCGGAGTAACTGCAGTAACGGGGATATCTTTTTAGTTAATAACCGGAACAAAAACAATAACCCCCTTATTATTGATGGAAATGTGCAAAAATATGACAAAAAGACGCTTCAGAGGAATTTTTCGACGAGTATCAGTACAGCTACCGTGAGTGCAAAATATAGTGATAAGTCCCTGGCCTATCTGAATGAGACGGCATCACATTTTTTGTACCGCCAGAAGCTGGAGGCATGGGAACAGGAGGATGCCTGGGAGCATATCTGGATCGGAGACCACATCCCCCCGTGTGCGAATATGAATAACCATGTGGGGGCTGACTGTACTTCGGCGGCGATCCCTCTTGGTGGGGGTGTAACGCAGGAGAGGATGGGGACCGGGTTGTATTCGGCTTCCTTTGGTCTGGGAGATGGCTGCAGTTTTTTCTATTTCCCGAACCGCAATCACAACAATGGCAGTGAGTATGTAAATAATTTTGCTACCGATGGAAAGCCTACATCTGTCAGAGCGGAGAACTGCATTGACTACAGAGGGAATACGTGGGTTAAGGTTCCTTTTACCGGAACGGCATACGCCTATTATGGTGCGAGCGGTAAAAACGAAGATATATGGGGTGTCGATTCCGTTGAGAATTTTCTTCTGCCTTACGATGGGGAAGAGCCAAAGCTTGTAGCGGTGGCTCCGATGGCGGGAGGACTCTATAAGCAGGGAGATAAATTTACGGTGGCACTCGTATTTGACGAGATTGTGGATAAAACGAATAGTACGGGGATCAATGGGGTGAGTATTGATACCTCATGGGGAACCGCTTCTTATCAGGGCGGTGCAGATACGAACGTACTGTATTTTAGCGGCACGGTAGGAAGTGGAGCAGGTACGACCCTGAAAGTGGACCGTATCAATAATACGGTAAATCTTAAGGATATGTGTGAGGCAAACGAGAAGGCATGTCCCGGAGGAAGCGGGAGCGTCACAGCGCAGGTAGACACATCCGTACCGGCATTCACGGTTACATCGAATGGCATTTCCAATGGTACGGGGAGCGCGAAGATCACGGTAAACGATGATAAGGCAAAGACATCGGCTCTGAGGTATGCATGGTCGGATTCTGCTGCGATGCCGGTAACCGGCTGGGTGGATGCAAATGCCACGGAGCTAACAGCGGCAAAGACGGCGGCAGGGCTGCCTCTTTCGATCCGCAAAGCACCGGGCAGCGGCAATAACGGAAAATGGTATCTCCATGTCATAGGAACCTATGACACAAATGGAGCTACTACATATAAGACGGCGGTTGTTGATTTTGGAACCGTATCGTCTCCGGCGGCGGGAAGTGTCGCCCCATCCCTGGAAGTAAGTGCAGATAATACGAACTGGGCGACATCCCGCCAGATCATCATTCAGGTTTCCGGCGGGCAGACGTTGAAATACCGTGCGATGGGAGAGACATCGTGGAAGACGCTGAGTCCGACGGCGACCAGTGTCACGGTGACAGAAAACGGATATTATACATTTCTGGTGACGGCAGGCGACCAGACAGTGACAAAAAATGTCCAGGTAGAAAAGATTGATCGAATAAATCCGACTGCCGGTTTTGGCAGCCTGGTTGAAAATGGCACGATAGAGACGACAAAGAAAGGGATCTATACAAAGCTCACGATTCCGATCCAATATGCGGATGAGGATTCCGGTGTAAAGACCGTGCAGTATGCATGGACGAACAGCACCGTTGCGCCGGCATCGTGGAGTACGCTTAGTGGAAGCATTGACCGGATCGTCTATACAGCATCAGAAAATACGGAAACCACAAAATATCTGCACATGAAGGTGACGGATCATGTGGGAAATACATATACGACATATTCCCTGCCCTATATGGTGATCTCCGAAAATACGGTAAACAGCAGAACGCCGGGCATTACCCTGACGGGAGCACCCAAAACGTGGACGAATGATATGCCGACGCTGTCATGGAAGCTGAGTGACCATAGTGGAAAGAATTATATAGTGACACAGCCAAACGGAAAAACTATGACGACGCCAAACGGAGAATTTCTGGCGACGAAGAACGGAACATATACTGTCACCGTTCAGGATGAAGATTACGGAAGAAGCAGGGAGGCTTCTGTGACCGTGGACAAACTGGATATTACGCCGCCGGAGGTCACAGTGTCAGGTGTCGTGGACGAATGGAAGAGCAGTGCACAGACGCTTACCCTTTCGATGGCTGACAGCCAGAGTGGACTCGGAGATGAATATTATAAGCTTGTGACGTCGGATGAGGAAATACCGGATGAAGGGCTTACCGCTTTTTCCGGCGACAGGAAGACGGTAAATGTGAGTCAGAACGGTATCTGGTATGTATATTATAAATGTATGGATCAGACAGGGGATCCTGTGACAGGAAGACCTGCGAATATGACGGAAGGATTTGCCGGGCCGGTCAGGATCGATACGATGACGCCGGTGCTTTCCGTGAGCGGTGGCATGACGGGTACTCCAGCCGGAGACGGATTGGAGCTGGAGATGGGGGCTTCTTATGGCCCTTCCGGCGGGAAAGTGACGCTTGGCGGTACGGAGATTGGGGAACTCACTGCGGATGAGACAGAGGGGAGTACCGGAACAGATAAGGATACCGTATACAAGGTGACGGAGAAGGGGACGTATACGTTCCAGGCGGAAAGCAGGGCCGGAAAGACTGCCGGAAAAAGCGTGACAGTATGCCAGGCGGATTTCCGGCCGGAAAACGGAGGAGAGACACAGACACAGTTAGTCGTAAAAGACGGAAAGCTTGCGAAGCCGGAAGAACCGGTCCGGGCAGGTTATACCTTTGAGGGCTGGTATACACAGGAAAAGGGCGGAGATGCATGGAACTTTTCAGCTTCTACCGTCGGTGGTGATATTATATTGTACGCCCACTGGAGGGCAAATGGTGTTTCAATCTGCCCTTATAAAGATGGTGAGGAGTGGACACAGGAGCCGCCGGTTTATAAAATAAAGCCTGTGGGCGGGGAGGATCTCATTAGTGATCTCAGCGCTGTGCCAAACGGTGATTACCAGATTTATGACGGAGAGCGTGATACAGGGAAGACTGTGTCGGTATATAATGCTTCGGAGACGTTGCGGCTGGATTATTATACGGTGGCATTTTATGACGGGAGCCAGAAACTCAGTGCCCAGATCGTCCAGAGCGGGGAAAAGGCAGATGTCCCACCGATCCCTGAGAAGATTGGACATACATTCCAAAAATGGGTGACAGCAGCCGGAGGAGAGGAAGCATTTGATTTTCGTACGGCAGTTGCCGGGACGATAAACCTGTATGCAGACTGGGAACAGAATGGGTATAAGATAGCATTTGATTATGAGGGGGCGACAGGAAATAACAGTGTCCCACATATTTATGTGAAATATGGTGATGCCTATGGCAGCCTTCCGGTACCGGAAAAGACGGGCTATACGTTTAAGGGATGGTACACGGAGGCCGGAGGAGCCGGCAGCCGGATCAAAGATGAGACGGAGATGACGGAGACAGAAGATCATACGCTGTATGCGTACTGGCTGGATGAGACTGCACCGGATGCACCTGCCCTGAAAGAGGGCGTAACCCTGCCGGATGGCTGGAGCAATACGCAGACGACGATCCCTGTCACCCTGTTTGATGGTGTGGGTGTCACAGAATTGTGGATGAGTTTTGATGGCGGGGATTACGAAAAGGTCGAAGAGTTTGCCGCAGGAACTACGGAATATATCTGTCCGGTACAGGAAGGTGAACACACATGGCAGTTTAAAGCAAAGGATGAAGCAGGAAATGAGTCAGAAGAAAGTGAGATATTTACTGTCAGGCTGGACCAGACGCCACCGGAGGCCGATATCAAAATAGGAATCTATAAATGGGATACGCCCATGGATGATATTATGTTCGGACTATTTTTTGACGAGGTACAGTCCGCGACGATCCATGCTTCTGACGGCAGCGTTCCGGCAGAGAATGTACAGTATCATTTAGCGGACGAAAGAGTGCCGGATGTAACGGCGATAACACAATGGGAGGAATATAAGGGTGCGATACCTGTTCTGGCCGGGAAACATGTTATTTATGTGAAGGTGACAGACCGTGCCGGAAATACGGCTATGATCAATTCAAATGGTCTGGTAGTGGATACCACTGCTCCGGTTGGAATGTTCGGAGGAGAGCCAGTCAGGGACAATGCTGTTTATTATGATGAGCAGCATCTGACTGTGGTTGAGGACTGGATCAGGGAAGTTACCTTAAACGGAACAGATATTACGGATGAACTGGCTGGACAAGGGAACTACACAGTTCTTCCTGCAGAGGGAGCACAGACGATCGTGGCAACTGACCGTTCCGGTAATACCGTGAGTTATACGATCACTATCCTTCCGAAATCCGAGCAGGATGCGCCAACAGGGTTAACAGGAATAGATGAAACGATCAACGGCAAACAGGATGGTGGCATAACCGGTATTACTACGGCGATGGAGTACCGTTCGGATGGTGTGGCGGAATATACGCCGATTACTGAGGAGATGCTTGCAGACGGGATACTGACCGGGCTTATGCCGGGAAAGTATTATGTCCGCTATAAAGAGACAGAAACCAGCCATGCTTCCCCTGATAGTGCGCCTGTCGTAGTCGGAGCGGGAAGGATGCTTATGGTAACGTTCATGGTGGACGGAAACGGACTGGTTATAAAAGTGCTGTCTTATGACCAGAGCCTGTCAGATGTTCCGGAAGTTCCGGATAAACCAGGCTTTACCGGGAAATGGTGTGATGAACAGGGAAAAGATCCTGTTTTTGAGCATATCAGGGAAGATATGGTGATTACGGCGGTCTATACGGAAATACCAAAAGAGCCGGAGGATACTGCCAGCCCGGAAGTTCCGGAGAACACCAGCCAGCCGCAGGTTCCGGGAAATACCGGACGTCCGGGACAGCCGGTAAATACAGGACATCCGGAGCAACCGGAAAAAAGTCAGAAGCCGGAAGGATCCGAAAGCGGCAGGCAGCCGGCGCAGGATGATAAGAAGGAAGAACAGACGCAGCAGTCAGGAGGATCAAAAGAAGGGAAGGCGGCTGAGGGAAATAAGGCAGATGTGCAAGCAGGAACAGGTAGTCCTGGAGGAAAAGAGAGAGCGGATGATAATGTAAACGCAGAGGATCCGGGCCGCACCGGCAGCCAGCAGGAAAAGATGGGAAAGGATAAAGATCAGGCAGAGAAAAAAACAGTGCTGCGATTTGGAAATGGTTCTGTTATTGTAACTGTGGTCTGTAAGGATGATAAATATGCAGCAGGTGTGACAGATACCGAGGCAGTAGCAAAAGTGGTGCTGACACCGGAGCAGATGCAGCTTGTGAATGATGGCGAAACAATCGAGATCCAGATTGAGGTGAAGGATATTTCACATCAGGTGCCTCAGGCAGATAAAGAGGTTATAGAGAAAGGACTCTGGTCTGAGCAGGAGGATATACCGGGACTTACGCTCGGCGCTTATGTAGATATTTCCATGTCTGTAAAGATCGGGGGAGGCGACTGGGAAGCTGTTACCTCGACAAGAGAGCCGGTCGAGATACGGGTCGGAATTCCGGAGAACCTGCAGAGTGAGGGCAGGGAACATTATATCCTCCGTGCCCATAATGGCAAATATAGCCTTTTGCAGGATGTAGATAAGGAGAAGGATACGATCACGATCCGCACGGACCAGTTCTCGACTTATGCGATCGCATACAAGCAGGACAGCGTGGCGGCACATATGTGCGATCTTTGTCATATCTGTCCGACATTTCTTGGAATCTGCTATTTTGTATGGCTGCTGATATTCCTTCTGGTTATTGGTTTGATATTATTTTTACTGTGGCGCAGACGGAGAGAGAAATCAGAAAGAGAAGGATCTGTAAACAGGGGGAGATAAGTTGAATATGGATGAGGGTGCCTTTAAGATCATGAGGCATCCTCATTTTTCTATGATAGGGTTAAATCATATTCCCGTAAGGGGATATGAAAACTTCTTCATATGCGAAAATTTTTGCTGAAAAAAATGACAAAAGGGTTACATTATTGTATAATTAAAATGAAATAAAACAGGGGAGATATCCCTTACAGAAATGAGGATGAATATGAAGATTATGATCAGAAAAAATATATGTCTCCTGACGGTGGCGGCTTTGTTAGCCGGAGGGATACAAAAACCAGTATTAGCGCAGAGTGCGGATATATCCGGGAACACCCTTTTGGCAGAAGAAGGCGGGGTCACTGTAAATACAACGGATGAATTTATGGCAGCGTTAGACCAGCATAAAAGCCCGATCACAGTAAATACAATGATCACGATCGGAAAAGAGGCTGATACGGATGGCGGGATGCTTCCGGTAAAGATTCCCGCAAATACGCTGATCCGTGGTACAGAGAATGGTATACTAAACAGCCGGAGCCCTGTTCAGTTAGAAGGAGATGTCTGTTTTCAGGATATTGAACTGACGTTTGAGTCCACAGATGCTTTGGGAAGCGTTCCCCACCGGGAGATTTTTCTGGCGGGACACGGCTTGACATTTGATAATGTGAGTACATGGCTGGAAGGAGGAGACGGAGAATTTGGCTCCCTTGGCGGCACAGAGAAGGAGCTTCTTCCGACAGTATATGCCGGAGGATATTCAAACACGGATATCGGGGACAATGCGTCTTTGACAGTCAGGAATTCTAATGCAGAAACAATGTTTCAGGCAGTTTATATGGGACATGATGCAGAAAGTGATAATAAAGTGCCTTACCGTGGAAATGCGATTGTCTCTCTGGACACCGGCGTCACAGTCCGGGGAAGAGTGGATGTAAGTAAAAACAGCCGGGCTGAAATCCAGATTGCCGGTGGTGAAAATGATCATGCAAAGGCAAAGGAGTACTACGGAAATGAAAATACGACACTCACACTGAGCAGAAGTTCTATTACGGGAGCAGTTGTGGAAGATGTGGGTAATATCGTTTTAACGGATAAGGCCTGTCTGGAATCAAAGACAGAGAATCTCTATAATGTCACGTTGCAGCGGGGAGGATGTCTGGATCTCAACCAGCTAAATGATGTACTTATTTCGGGGGATTTTACAGGTACAGGGGATCTGGAAGAGCGGGGTATCCTTGTGGTAAATCAGCAAGGTACCCTGACGATCGGGGGAAAGGTAACCGGTACAACGACATTTCAGACATATCACCGATTGTTTCCGGGGATTTTTTATGCGGATTGGCCTTATATTTCAGCAAGGCAGGAAAATGTATCCGGCGAGCCTTTTGTATTATCGGAGAAGAGTATTAACGATGGTTATGAATTGAAATATACAAACGGAGTGTGGTCTGCACAACGGGAAAATCAGGGAGAGGAGATACAGATTGGGAGTATTGAGATCGTTTCGGCGCCATCACAGGTCGTTTTACAAAACATCAGCACAAATGAAGAAGGAACAGTTCCCGACGAAACGGTGTATTTTGAAATTGTATGGAGAGATAAAGAGGGACAGGTGATCAGCAGTGAGGAAGTGGAGGAACTCGCTCTGTATGAGGCAGATTACATTTTTAAAATTAAGACAGAATATTGGGAGAATGATGATCCGGATATACTGGAAAAAACAGACTGGAATAATTCAGTTACCCTCGTTACTTCACAAGAGCATCCGGGCAGATATTATCTGCAGGCAGAGGAGGGTGCAAAGGCCGGAGATTATACATTTTTGTTCTGTTCCGATTATTGCACGGATACGTTAGACACGGTACAGGATGTAAAACAATTAAAGAATATAGTAAAAGCAGAGCAGCGTGTGGCGTTTCTGGATAAGGAGCCGGAGCAATCGCCGTCGCCATCACCGGCTGTGAGTGCGTCCCCATCACCGGTTGTCAGTGCAACACCGTCCTCATCGCCGGCTGTGAGTGCGCCGCCGGAAGAGAGTCAGAAACCATCTCTGCCACCGATTGTGAGTGTGTCGCCATCACCGGTTGTCAGTGCAACACCGTCCTCATCGCCAGTTGTAAGTGCATCCCCGGAACCGGTTCTGCCGCCAGCGGTGGGCGGTGCGCCGGAGCTGCCTCATTTCCATACTTACCAGACTATCCTAACCCAGGCGACATTGGAAAATGACGGAATGCTGACGCGTATATGTAGCTGCGGGGCGATCGAGAGCCGGCAGACGATCTACCGGCCGGAAAGGATCCTCCTCTCTGCAGACCGTTTCATTTATACGGGAAAAGAACAGAGACCACAGGTAACCGTTATGGATGTAAAGGGAACCGTCATTGACAGCAAAAATTATGAGGTTGTTTACCGCAATAATAAAAAGGTGGGGCAGGCTTCTGTGACCATACGCTTTGCCGGGAATTATAGTGGTGAGATGGTAAAAACATTTGATATCGTTCCAAAGAAAACAAAGTTAGCGGGAGTTACTGCAAGGTCCGGGGGATTTTTAGTAAAGTGGAAAAAACAAAATATACAGAGTACCGGATATGAGATCCAGTACTCTGTGAGTAAGAAATTTACCGGGAAGAACCTGAAAAAAGTGTTGGTAAAGAACAGGAAAAAGACATCCAGATTTGTATCCGGGAAAAGCCGGGCAAAAAAGTATTATGTCAGGATCCGTACTTATAAAAATGTAAAAGTCAACGGAAGAACAAAAAGATTTTGTTCCGCATGGTCTGAAGTAAGATCAGTGACGGTCAAAAAATAGCTTAATGATGCCGTTTTCCGTTATTATGTGTTTTTTTATGGAGAGTACAATACTTTTTGCAGTCTGCTCTGTGATCATGGTATTTTTTGTGATAAGGGCAGTAGACACCTGTATGATGGGGGCTGGAATGTTGTTTTCCGTTGTTGTGTATTGTTTTATGGAATGTACAGTAATTCCGGCAGGTTGATCTTTTATTATGGTATTTTTTGTGATAAGGGCAGTAAACACCTGTATGATCACCCGGATGATACTCCTGATGATGGGCTCCATGGGCAGACACGATAGAAGCCGGCACATAAGGACATAGACATATAATAAATAATATAATGATAAAATATTTTTTAGTTCCAGTGATTTTCATTGCAGCGACCTCCTTATTAAAAAGTATTTTTATATTATTAAGGTGATTATATAAAAGTTTTGATCATATTTCAAGTATTGTTTTGATCTGTGTATATTTTTTGGTGCCGGTGTTCGTGGAATGGAATACAATGAAGATAAGAAAATATGAAAAGGGAATCTAAGATGAGGAAGAGGATATCTCTTGAACCAGAGGCGGTGAAGATTTGTGAAGCGAATTCGACACCGCCGTTTCTTTTTCAAATGCCGCCATGGAAAGGAAGGGAAATACTCGAAGAGGCCCAGAGTACACCTGTTTATATGTACCCGGCTCATATAAACAGTATTTTTGTGGATACGGGGAAGTGGGGGCGGATTTCGGTCTCTTTAGTCTGTCCGGAGCAGGTTACTTCACCTGCAAATGTTATTTTTTATATCCATGGTGCAGGATGGGTTTTCGGAAGTTTTCATACCCATGAAAAATTGGTAAGGGAGTTAGCGGCAAGGACGGGGTGTGTTGTGGTGTTTCCGGAATATAGCCGTTCGCCGGAAGCACGATATCCGGTGGCGATCGAGCAATGTTATGATGTGTTATGCCAACTGCCTTCCATCTTGGGAAAGATGGATATTTTAATGGATCCATGCACGCTTACAGTGGCCGGGGACAGCGTAGGGGGAAATATGGCGATCGCAATGGCCATAATGGCGAAAGTGAGGAACGGACCATATATTCAAAAGCAGCTCTTATATTATCCTGTCACAGATGCTTGTTTTTGTACGAATTCTTATTGTTATTTTGCCGAAGGATATTATCTTTACCGGGAAGGCATGATGTGGTTTTGGGATCAATATACCATGTCAGCCTGTGATCGGAATGAAATCACTGCGTCCCCGCTCAGAGCACATATCAGTCAGCTCAGAGGACTTCCGGATACGATGATCATAAATGGAGAGGCTGATGTTTTACGAGATGAGGGCGAGGCGTATGCCAGAAAATTACGGGAGGCGGGAGTAGAGGTGACAGCAGTGAGGTTCCAGGGCATCATACATGATTTTGTCATGCTGAATGCATTGGATCAGACAAGGGCATGCCGCGCTGCAATGGATACTTCGGTTGAATGGATCAATAGAAAAAACATGCTACGCAGTATCAGTTAGTGGTGGAATGAGTGGGTGAAAGAAAGAATTTCACCCGTATTTTGGATAAAAATTCCATGCTGATCGCTGCACAAATATATATCATGGGGATATAATTTGTGATGTAGCGGGCGTGCGCTTCCCACATGATCAGAAAAAGCAAAAGTCCAAAAACGGACAGGAGCGGTGTGATATGTACCGGGGAGACGCAATCGCTTTTTTTGTATGTGTATATATGAGAAAACCCTCCTAATATCATGATCAGAAGAAAACCAAGAAAGATCCCGGAACACAATTTTTGATATTGTTCATAATGTGCGCCGGTTGATGTCACATAGTCATTGAGAACCGTTTGTTTTGTCATGCCATGATAGAAAAATGCTGTCAGCTCATAAGTCCCATCGGAAAAACATTTAACAGCTTTTCTTGTCGCCAGGTCAATAAGACCGCTGGCACCGTAATCGGATATTCTTTGTTTGATCCGGGCAGCAATCGCAGAATCCCGCTCTTCGGTGGAAGAAAATCCGGTTGAAAAAGCGACATCTTCGGCATTGTAATCAGCTTCTCCCTGTAATCCCATCATGATCCAGTGGGTTGGGGGGAGCTTTTTTTGTTCGCAGGTTTCCTGATCCAGATGATTTGAATAGATCATATTGTAAAAACAGAAGTTACAGATGATATAAATAGCAGCAATAACGGCAGCACCAAAGAAAAGCTGTTTGAATTCAAATCGGAGGATCAGTTCTATTACGATCGCAATGGCTATGATGACCACTGTGAATTTTATAGTCATGCCGATCCATGCAGTCAATCCCATAAAAACAAGGTAGAGGATTTGCCATTTCCTTTTTTCCGTGTCT
Source organism: Lachnospiraceae bacterium (assembly GCA_021770615.1). The sequence continues at coordinate 22,511 of JAETQR010000038.1, forward strand.
CTGAGTTTTAAGTATAAAAAGTAAAATAAGACGGGAAAAACCATCGTTAAAACATCTGTATAAAAAACGGCGGCACCAAAGTAAGAGGGGAGGCTCACCATAAAAATATACAGGACAAAGATTCCGGTTTTTACGGAAACCAGTTTTTTACAGATGCAGAAACATAATAACATCATAAGTACATTCAGGACAGCATTTGTTACCATGGCAACCATAGAATAATTGTGGATGCCAAATACTGTGGCAATTTTAAAAACGCTGGCAAGTAGTGACATTCCTCCCAGATTGTTTGGAAACAGATAGAAATATTCAGCGGGATTGGGAAATGTTCCTGTCTCGGCCAACTGATCGCACCCTGATAAATATTTGCGAAATCCCAATTTGGGGTGATTTCTAAAAAATATCCGAAAATAATCTGAAGTACCAACATGATTCCCAAAAAAGCAGCTACAATCTTTATATAGTGTTTTTCCAGAAAACATGTAAATTTTGAAAGAAAAATGTATACGAAAAAACTGATAGCAACCGTCACAAGAGTACGTAGAAACATGCCAAAAGAGTAACGGTCGTTGCAGATATGACAGTATACGTACAGAAAACTGGAAGAAACCAGTACAGATAATACGATCAATGCTGTTTTTTGAAACTTGTTTAAGCTTTTTATTGCTTTTGTATTTGCCATAGTCCTAAGTTATCCTTTCATGATACAATATTATTTATAAACATAGTATCATATTTTTACTAAAAAACAAAGATAAAAATACTTGAATTTTGCACGATTTTGGTGTATTATATTATCGTCATATGTCGGAAATGGAGGTGGATGCATGGCAAGGCCAGTCCGGTGCAGGAGGATCTGTTTTGAACCAAGATATGACAGTTTTGCTCCGTGTGGCGTGCAGAGTACGGAGCAGGTTCTGCTGACAGTGGATGAATTTGAGGCAGTCCGTTTGATCGATCATGAGAAGAAGACTCATGAGCAGTGTGCCAGACAGATGGGGATTTCCCGTACGACGGTCACAGAAATGTATGAAAGGGCTCGAAGGAAGATTGCAGACTGCATTGTGAATGGAAAAACATTGTGTATTTCCGGCGGAAATTATGCGTTCTGTGACGGCTCTGCATGGAAATGCTGTGGTAAAAAGTGTAACAAGGCAGAAAATGCCAGGAAAAGAAAGGAAGAAACGATCATGAAGATTGCGGTTACCTATGAAAATGGAAATGTATTCCCGCATTTCGGGCATACGGAACAGTTTAAGGTTTATGAGGTCCGGGATGGTAAAGTCGCAGCCTCGCAGGTTGTGGCTACAGAAGGAAGCGGCCATGGAGCCCTAGCGGAGATGCTGTCCTCACTGAAAGTGGGTACGCTGATCTGCGGAGGGATTGGAGCAGGTGCACAGACTGCGTTGGCGGAAGCAGGAATCCGTCTTTACGGAGGGGTGTCCGGCAGTGCAGATGAAGCAGTGGATCAGCTGCTTGCGGGAAACCTTGTGTTTGATCCGGACGTCCATTGTGATCACCATGACCATGGGCATCATGGAGAGGGACATCACTGTGGGGAAGATAAACAGGGGTGTGCCGGAAATGGGTGCGGCTGTTAATACATGAAAGTAAAGGAGGAAATCAGAATGGAACAGAAATTTTATATTTGCGAACATTGCGGGAATATTGTTGCGATGGTTAAGGATGCCGGGGTTCCGGTGATGTGCTGCGGTCAGAAAATGAAAGAGATCATTCCCGGTACGGTGGATGCTGCGGTAGAAAAGCACGTTCCTGTGTATAAGGCAGAGGGAAATCAGGTAAAAGTCTGTGTAGGGGCTGCGGAGCATCCGATGCTGCCGGAACACTACATTGAGTGGGTGTCTCTGCAGACAAAACAGGGAAACCAGAGGAAGACACTGCATCCGGGGGATAAGCCGGAGGTATGTTTTGCTATTTGCGAGGGCGATGAGGTAGAGGCAGTATATGCTTACTGCAACCTGCACAGTCTTTGGAAAGCGTAAGTGCGCGATGGAGGAAAATATGAAATATGTATGTGATGTTTGCGGATGGGAATACGATGAAGAAAAAGGATATCCGGAAGGTGGTATTGCACCAGGGACAAAATGGGAGGATGTACCGGACGATTTTGAATGCCCATTATGTTTTGTAGGTAAGGAACAGTTTTCACAAGAGTAAAGTAATTTAATTTAACGGCGCCAATTTGAAACAGAGTTCAGATTGGCGCCGTTAAATTAGTTTTTATATAATTATGTATTATCATCAGAAAGTATCATTGTCTGGTATGATTTCCCCCATGCTTCCATCGAAGCGAGAATGGGGCGCATGGATTCCCCCAACTCACTTAAAGAGTATTCTACACGGGGCGGTACTTCCGGGTATACGGTCCGGATAATGATACCATCTTTTTCCATAGCCCGCAGGCTGTCAGTCAGCACCTTTTGGCTGATGCCTTCCAGACTGTTCCTTAATTCATTAAAACGCCACGGGCGGGTAAGTAAATTTCTCATAATCAACAGTTTCCATTTACTGCCGATAAGCTGGACTGTTGTTGCTACAGGACAAGCAGGCATTTCTTCCTTTGTCATATCATGAAAACCTCCCTTTTTTCCTATTACTTCAGAATAGAATGTTATATTCAATTATAATGTAATGTTTCTTGATTTTCAATCTCAATATCAAATAAAAGCAAAAAATTTTCTTATTTTGTTATTCAGAAATCCCGGAAATACACAAAAGTTACGAAAAGGTAACCTGAGTTACCCAAAAGTGCGTACTTGTGGAGATGGAAATAATCCGTAAAATGATAAGTACAGGGAGTGAAAAACTCACTGAATACATTTTTGGAGGTAAAACATTATGGCACTTTCAAATCTTTCCGGATGGAACGAGAAGGCAGAGGTAGTTTCTTCAGCCTGTGGTACTGCCTGTGGAGCAGGAGATAAGAATGATTCCGAAGGAAGCAAGGAAGAGAAACCGACAGCCTGTGGTTCTGCCTGCGGAGCAGGAGATAAGTAAAACGAACCAGGTTGTGCCCCGGCAATTTCTAATATTTATATATAAGTGATTGCCGGGGATGTTCAAGCGTGGAGGTTTTTATAATGGAGAAATGTAAAAAAACAGCGAAGCAATACTTCGCTTTTCAGTGGCACATTACAGATGACTGTGACCAGAGGTGCAAGCATTGTTATATTTTTTCAGAAAATAACTGCAAGAAACCGGATTTCATGTCATGGGAGCAGATGGAGGAGGTCTTGGCAAACTGTGAAGATTTCTGTAAAGTATATGATCGTCTTCCCTATTTTTATATAACAGGGGGCGACCCGATCCTGCATCCGGACTTTTGGAAATTACTGGAATTGTTAAAAAGCAGGGAGATTCCTTTTACGATTTTGGGGAATCCGTTCCACTTAAATGATGAAGTATGTAAACGTCTGCGATACTATGGCTGCCAGAAATACCAGCTTTCCATTGATGGTATGAGAAAAACCCATGACTGGTTCCGCAAGCCCGGCTCTTTTGATGTTACTCTTGAGAAGATCGGGTGTCTGAAAAAGGCAGGGATCCGTGCGGTTATTATGACCACGGTTTCGGGGACAAATATCAGGGAAATACCGGATATTATTGATACAGTGGTTGCCCATAAAGCCGATGTCTTTGCTTTTGCCAGATATTGTCCTACCAGCGGGGAAAAGGACACCGGTATGACACCGTTAGAATACAGGGAGCTGTTTGCCATCTGCGATAAGAAATTCAAGGAGTATGAGGCGGCCGGCTGTGAAACGTATTTCAATAAAAAAGACCATCTCTGGACGCTGTATGAGTATGAGACAGGAGAATTTACGATACCGGAGGATGCAGAGGAGGGTATGATTTATGGGGGGTGTAACTGTGGAAACTGCCATATGACGATTCTGCCAACGGGAGATGTGTATGCCTGCCGTCGTGTCCGGAACAGCCGGGTGGCAAACGTGTTTGAAGACCGGCTGGCAGATGTGTGGGTCTGTGAGATGGAGAAATACCGTGAATATGATAAATTTAAGAAATGCTCCGAGTGTGAGCTGAAAGCATGGTGCAGGGGGTGTCCTGCTGTGGCAAGTGGGAAAAGTGGAAATTTTTATGATGCCGACCCGCAATGTTGGAAAGCTACGAGCCATGCAGCCCATCATCCATAAGTATGCGCGAGCTTGCTCGCAGGCATGCTTATGGATGATGGGTTATACGGCGACAGCCGTCAAGGGAGATGTAGCGAAGCGGAATCGAACTTGGCATGGCGTTTTATACGGCGACAGCCGTCAAGGGAGATGTAGCGAAGCGGAATCGAGCTTGGCATGGCGTTTTATACGGCGACAGCCGTCAAGGGAGATGTAGCGAAGCGGAATCGAACTTGGCATGGCGGAAAGGAGAAGATATGAAAGCAGTCATGATTCAGGATGTTACACCAGCCGAACAGGTTACGTTATCAGAAGTCGGGATTCCGGAAGTAAGACCGGGATGGGTTCTTGTTAAAGTAAAAGCATTTGGAATGAATCATTCTGAGAAGATTTTACGTCTGCAGGAGATAGAGAATGCGTATATTCAGAAGCCTGTTATCCCCGGGATCGAATGTGTGGGAGAAATTGTTCACCCGTCCGATAGTCATTTTGAAAAGGGGCAGAAAGTGGTAGCATTGATGGGAGGTATGGGACGTGAGTTTTATGGCAGTTATGCGGAATATGCCCTGCTCCCTGTAAATCATGTTTTTAAGGCCCATACCGGCCTTTCGTGGAAAGAGATGGCAGCGGTTCCGGAGACATATTTTACCGCATGGGGCTCCTTGTTTGAATGCCTGAATCTGACAAAAGAAGACGTTTTGTTGATCCGTGGTGGGACTTGTGCATTGGGCTATGCGGCAATGCAGATAGCAAAGTCGATAGGAAGTAAGGTGATTGCCACTACCCATAGACAAAGCAAGCTGCCTTTGCTGAACGGAGCGGATGAGGCAGTATTCGATACGGGAAAGCTTCAGGGGCAGTTATCCGGCGTGACAAAAGCACTGGAACTGGTGGGACCGAAGACTCTCCATGACACGCTGCGCTGTATGGAAAAGGGCGGAGTGGTGTGTCATACAGGTATTCTGGGTGGTGTCTATGCCGTAAATGGATTTGATCCGATAAAATTTATACCGAATGGTGTGTATCTTACCGGATTTTACAGCAATACTCCGACGCAGGAAGTGATGAATGATATTTTTTCTTTTATCCTTGAAAATCATCTGCGCCCCTGTGTGGGAGCCCGATTTGATTTTTCTCATATAAAAGAGGCATGTGTGGCTTTGGACAGTGGGAAAGTGGATGGAAAAATTGTGGTAAGTATGACATGATGAAATGGAGGGATTACAATGGATGCAAAAACTTGTTTACAGAAACTTCAGTATGTAGGTGTGCTGGCTTTTGCCACGGTAGATGAGTATGGAAATCCGCAGATTCGAAATATTAGTGCGATACATTATGAGCCAGATGCCATGTATTTTTTTACAGCCAGAGGAAAGAACTTTTGTAAGGAACTGCTCGCAGATGGACGTGTACAGATACTTGGCTATACGAAATATAAGGAAATGATACGCCTTTCAGCAAAGGCAGAACCTGTTGCAGAGGAGAAGCAGGAGTATTGGATCGATACCATATTTGAGGAGCAGCCCTACCTTATCAATGTATATCCGGAGGATACCCGGAAATTAGCCGGAATTGTTTTTCAGATCACCGATGCGGAAATTGAGTATTTTCATCTTGGTGTCAATCCTATTTTCCGGGAAAGCTACGTCATTGGTAAAGGACATATTTCGTTCAAAGGATACCAGATCACGGATGCCTGTATTGGATGCGGGAACTGTGTGAAGAACTGCCCGCAGCGTTGTATTGAGAAGGGGAATCCATATAAAATACAACAGGAGCACTGTCTTCATTGTGGTAATTGCCATGAGGTATGCCCGGTAAAGGCGGTAGAAAGGATGGGATAATATGACGCAGATCGAATCTCTGAAGAATAAACTGGAAACATCCGATACGATTGTAATAGGGGCTGGCGCGGGACTTTCGACCTCGGCAGGATTTACTTACAGTGGGGAACGGTTTCAGCAGTATTTTTCAGATTTTGAAGAAAAATACGGTTTTCACGATATGTATGCAGGAGGCTTTTATCCATATGATACATTGGAGGAATATTGGGCATACTGGAGCCGGTATATCACTGTCAACCGCTATATGGATGCACCAAAGCCAATTTATCAGAAACTTTTATCGCTTGTTCAGGATAAGGATTATTTTGTGATCACAACCAATGTAGACCACTGTTTTCAGAAAGCCGGGTTTGACAGGAAAAGGCTGTTTTACACGCAGGGGGATTACGGACTGTTCCAGTGCAGTGAGCCATGCTGTAATGAAACTTTTGAAAATGAGGAAACAGTCCGTAAGATGATGGAACAGCAAAAGGATATGCGGATTCCCACCGCGCTTTTGCCAATATGTCCACACTGCGGAAAACCGCTGACCATGAATCTGCGTGCAGATGATACGTTTGTAGAAGATGAGGGGTGGCATCTGGCAGCAGAGCGGTATGAAAATTTTCTGCGGACAAGAGGAAATGGAAAAGTGTTGTTTTTAGAACTTGGGGTAGGTTATAACACCCCGGGCATTATCAAATACCCGTTCTGGCAAATGACAGCAGAAAACAGGCAGGCAACATACGCCTGTATCAATTATGGCGAGGCAGTTTGTCCGAAGGAGATCGAATATCAGGCTGTTTATATCAATGGTGACATCGGAGCAGTTTTGAATGATCTGCTTTGAATGTACTCACATATAACATCTGCACATGCTTCCGGGCCGGCAGAACTGTCTATGAGTAACTCATAATTTTTCCGGCTTCCCCAGGTGTTTCCGGAGATGTTTTTGTAATAAGCGGCTCTTGCCTCATCAGAGCGGCGGATATTTTTTTCGGCAGCCTCCGGACTGTCTCCATAAATCTCCATAACACGCTGTATTTTATATTCTTTTGGCGCATAGACGAAGATTCGGACAACATCGGGATAATCACGAAGAACATGATCGGCGGCTCTCCCGACAATAACGCAGCTTCCGCTGTCAGCAATCCTGCGTATGACTTTCTCCTGTGCGATCACTGCCTGTTGCACGACATTTGTGCTCAGATACAGATCATGCATCCGTGTGGGAGAATTGGCATTGAGTTCAGAAATAAATTCTTTATCCAGTCCGCTCTCCTGTGCGGCAAGCGCTGTCATCTCCTTGTAGTAAAATGGTATACCAAGTTTTCCGGCAACGATCTTACCGATCTGTTTTCCGGAAGAACCGTGTTCCCTTGCAATGGTAATGATGACACCTTTGCGGGTAGACTGGATGATAACATCTTTCCCATCCGCAGCAGCATTTCCTTTGAGTGTTTTCATATAGGCAGCAGTAAGGCAGGCGGCTACGATCATGGCGATAAAATCGGCGATGGGCGCAGCGAATAAAATCCCCTCGATCCCAAAGAAAACAGGAAGGGTGAGGATCAGCGGAATAAAGCAGATGATATCCCGGATCATTGAAGAAATGACCGCCTGTGCAGGTTTTCCAACAGCCTGAAAGAAAATAGAGGTCATCTTGATGGTGCAGGTGAATGTGACAAGTGCAAGAAAAATACGGAATGTTTTCTCAGCGAAGATCCAATAGTCCTCCGGATTCGGGATGTTTGTCGGAGTTCCAAAGATTCCGACAACAGCCCGGGGTGCAAGTTCAAACAACAATGTGGATGCGAGACCGATAATAACCGTACAGGTAAGAATGGATCTGTATAGCTGCCTGACTCTGTCGTGGTTTTTAGCACCAATGTTGTAGCCAATGATCGGCTGGCATCCAAGCACGATCCCGACAACTAAGTTGATCACAACAGTAAAAACTTTACTCTCGATCCCGATGATCGCGATCGGGATATCGACGCCGTACTGCGACATGGCGCCGTATTTAGCAAGCATAATGTTGCAGACCAGCGAGATGACGACGATCGTCATCTGCGTAATAAAAGAAGAAGTTCCTAATTTTAATGCACTTGAAAATACATGGAAATCCGGAATAAAACTTTTCTTTGTCAATCGGAATGTCTTTGTCCGGAAAAAATAAATAAAACTAATGATAAAAGAGACACATTGTCCGATGATTGTCGCAAGAGCGGCTCCCGTCATGCCAAGGTGAAAACCGAAAATGAACACAGGGTCCAGAATGATATTAATGATGGCGCCTAAGAGCATGGAAGCCATTGAGACCTGAGGACTTCCGTCTGCGCGGATGACCGCATTCATCATATTGGACAGCATATACACCGGAAAGAATGCCAAAATGATATTGAAATACTCCACAGCCATTCCAATACTGTTTTCTGATGCACCGAATAAAGTCAATAGCTGTGTTTTCAGCGGGAAAAAGACAGCCATCAGGACAATGCTCGAAAGTAGTGTAATACCAATGCCGGTGCCGATGGCTTTGTGGGCCGACTGGGTGTCGTTCCGCCCCTGACAGATGTTGAGGTAGGCGGCGCAGCCGTCGCCGAAGCACCACGCAAAAGCCTGTGCAATGATAAAGATGGGGAATACGACGCCGGTTGCGGCATTTCCAAGAGCACTCAGTTCACTATTGCCGATAAAAATCTGGTCTACGATATTGTAGAGAGCACTCACCAAAAGAGAGAGCACGCAGGGAATGGAAAATTTCAGCATGAGTTTTGAAATTTTTTCAGTCCCTAAAAATTGACTGTTTTCTGATTGATCCATAATTTAATTGCCTCCTAAAAAGATTGATTTTGGGAGTCTTTATCCGAGGGAAAGCTACCTGAAAACTACGAAGAACAAAACGAAAATATAAAAAAGAAGAGCGCAGGATCGTCGTGATTCTACGCTCTTTTTGCTGTTCGACTTGAGTATGGTATCATAAATTTTGGGAGTTGTCAAGTGGGAACTTTTCAGGGGAGTGTATAATGATTTCAGGGTCCGTATGTCAGGGAGAGGAGTTCCTCACATGGGCACTTGCGTTATTTAAGTACGTAGCGGTATGGATGTTGAGAATACCAACATCTCATACCAACGCACTTAAAACCCATGTGAGGAACTCCTCTCCCTGACATACTGGATTCCTGAAAAGATTGTGTTCCATAGAGAGAGCGGAGAAGTAATTGACAAAGTACAAAAGATAGTATATACTAATTGTGAATAGTTACAACTAACTTACTGATTTAAAAGAAAATTTTTTTCTTACATACAGGAATGGAGGAGCGGATGTATTTAGAGGTAAAGGATATCAAAAAAAGTTATGGGCAGGATGGAAGTTATGTACAGGTGTTAAAGGGGATCACGACAGAACTGGCGGAGGGACAGATGTGCGTGATCCAGGGAACGAGCGGTTCCGGAAAATCTACTTTTTTAAATTGCATCGGTGGTCTGGATACGCTTGATTCGGGTTCTATCCGGGTGGCGGGACAGGAGATCGCAGATATGGGATCCGATGCCCTCTCGGATTATCGCAGGGAAAATCTGGGATTTATCTTTCAGTTTTATAATCTGGTTCCGAATCTGACAGTCAGGGAGAATATTCAGGTCTGTGAGTATCTGGCAAAGCAGCCGCTTGATATCGAAGAACTTTTGGAGACGCTGGGGCTGACGGAGCATCAGAATAAGTTTCCTTCACAGCTTTCCGGGGGACAGCAGCAACGGTGCGCCATCGCGAGGGCGCTTATTAAGAATCCCAGATTGTTGCTTTTGGATGAGCCGACGGGGGCGCTGGACTCTAAGACATCCCGGGATATTTTGATCCTGCTGGAGGAGGTCAACCGGAAGTATGGGACGACGATGTTGCTTGTCACCCATAACAATGCCATCAAAGACATGGTACATAAAGTAATTGTTATTAAGGATGGACAGATAAGCAGGGAATACGAAAATGAGACGAGAGTGCCGGCGGCGGAACTGGAGGATTTATAGATGCAGAAAATACTGAGCAGGCGCGTGTGGAGGAGCCTCAAAAAACATGCTGTTCGTTATCTGGCACTGGGAGCTCTTATTATACTGGGCATGTATATGGTCATCGGTATGGTGGGAGCAGCAGATACGATCATGATCGGTGTGGAGCAGAGTGGCGGGAAGACTTGCGTGGAGGATGGGCAGTTCAGCGTGTTTGTTCCGCTTGGCGAACAGAAGGAAGCGGAACTTGAAGGAAAGGGAGTAACGATTGAAAAGACATTTTATATGGATTATGTTCAGGAGGACAAGAGTGTACTTCGTCTGTTCCAGAACAGGGAGAAGATTGATCTGATTTCAATGGATGAGGGAACTTTGCCGGAAGGGGAGGATGGGATCGTCCTGGAAAAACGGTATGCAGAAGAAAAGAAGATCCAGACTGGTGATAAGATTTTCGTCGGTGGGCGGGAGTTCCATGTGACCGGAATCGGAAGTATACCGGATTATGACGCTCCGCTTAAAAATCTGTCGGACAGCAGCGTTTCCAGTGATGGATTTGGTGTGGGATTTGTGAACAGAGAAGCTTATGAAACGCTCAGAGAGGAAGGAAAGAGCAGCAAGGCAGAGGAATTTGTCTATGCGTATCGGTTAAATGGAGCGGTAAGCCATGAAAAGTTGAAGCAGGATCTACAGGAATATTCTGTTTTGCCGGAAAAGGTGAGCGATAAGTATTTTCAGGATTATTGGGACGGGACTGCCGGAAAGAAGGATGAGTTTACCGATGGCATTCAGGAATTGAAGGATGGCTCCGAAGAATTGCAGGAAGCGCTTGAGAAGCTGGAAGGACATAATACAGAACTGCAGAAGGGGGCGGAGCGTATCCTTGAGTCATATCTGTCACAGGCGCAGGAGGGACTTGAGGGATATGGATTGACGGAGGAACTGACGGCCGATAATTTTGAAACGGTTCTTAAGTCACTCGAGAAAAAGACTTCCAGTGCGGTCGTAAGACTTTCTATTAGTTCATTGAGAGGAAAATTGGGTCAGATCGCAGCATACCGGGATGGTGTGGAAGCATATACAAAAGGTGTCGGCAAGACAGCGGAGGGAAGTAAAGAATTAGCCGATGGCATGGGGGAACTCAAAAAGGAAACGGATAAGTTTCTGAAAGAGTATTTTGATGAGGATATAAGCAACCTTACGCTTTTCCTGAAAGCAGAGGACAATCCCCGTATCCGGGCATCGGCAGAAGATCAGGTGATCAATAAGGTGGCGGGGATGATTGCGGGAATTATCGTGATGATCTTGTTTACTTATGTGATATCTGTATTTGTCATACATGGCATAGAACGGGAAAGTGGTATCATCGGCGCTCTGTATGCACTTGGGGTGAAAAGGAAGGAGCTGATGGCGCATTATCTTGTTTTGCCTGTGGTGGTGACATTTCTGGCAGGCTGTATCGGAACAGCGCTCGGTTACAGTCCTCTCGGTGTAGATGTGCAGCTGCAGGATTGTTATGCCTATTTTTCGATTCCCCGGATGGAAACTGCTTACTCAGGCTATCTTCTGGTGTATGGAATCGTTATGCCGCCTCTTATCGCCGTTATCGTAAACTGTATTGTTATTCGCCGCCGTCTGTCAAGACCGGCATTGCAGCTTATACGGAATGAGCAGAAAGGGGGAAGTGTTTCCCGGCTGAATTTAGGGAATATGGGATTTGTGGCGAGATTTCGCATCCGGCAGATGCTCAGGGAGGCGAGGACCAGCCTGACGGTTTTGTTTGGGATGTTTGTATGTCTGCTGATCCTGATGCTTACGGTGGACTGCTATGTCATGTGTACCCATATCAGTGAGGATAATAAGAAGGATACGAAATTTGAATATATGTATACGTATAAATACCCACAGAAAGAAGTACCGGAAGGCGGTGTGGAGGCATTTTCCAAAGGATTGAAAAAAGAGGTGCTTGGAAATGATCTGGATGTGAATTTGCTGGGGATCCGGGAGGATAACCCGTATTTTAATGTGACATTGCCGGAAAAAGCGAACCAGGTCGTGATTTCCTCTGCCATGGCTGAAAAATACGGGCTGTCAGAAGGGGATAAGCTGGTTATGACCGATGAGGAGGAAGACAGGGATTACGCATTTACGATTGCCGGAATCACGCAGTACTCCACCAGTCTGTATGCCTTTATGGACATTGACAGCATGCGGGAATTATTTGATGCAGGTGACGAATATTATAATGTGATATTTTCAGACCGGAAACTGGACATTCCATCCGGACAGCTCTATGCGACTACAACGAAGGAGGAAATCTCCCGGAGCTCGGATGTGTTTGTTTCGATGATGATGCCAATGATTTCGATGCTGACGATCGTATCGGCCCTTATTTTCTGTGTCGTTATGTATCTGATGATGAAAGTAATGATCGACCGCTCGTCGTTTCATATCTCACTGATCAAGATATTTGGTTATCGTAAAAAAGAGATTAGAAAGTTGTATCTGAATGGTAATTTTTATGTTGTGGCAGTGGGAGCGGCAATCTGTATTCCTCTGGCGAAGGCTGTCATGGATGCGATGTATCCGGTGATGGTGTCAAATATTGCGTGCGGCATGAACCTGCATGTCACCTGGCAGATCTATGTGGGGATCTATGGGGCAGTGATCTTGTTCTATCTGCTCGTCAATCAGCTATTGGTACGGTGTCTGGACCGGATGACGCCGGCGGAGGTTTTAAAGAACAGGGAATAATGAACTTTGTACGGAAATGGGAATATTCCCCGATTCGGGCCCGCTTGCGCTAACATAAACATGTAGCGGTACAAAGGCTGCAAGGCGCAATTTTTGCACTAAGTGCAAAAATTGCACCTAATACGCAGCCTAAGGACCGACACGTTTATAAGACCCTCATCTGGGAATATTCCCATTTCCGTACAAAATTTCATTAGTTTTTCAAGAACTGTAATCATCAAAAATGAATTTCCGTGGAAAAAGATTTTTCTTGTCAATGAAAGGGAACATGCTATAATAATCTCAAGGTATCAGTTCTTTGCAGGAGCATCCGGGCAGGCCCCGGGTGTTGTTCGTGTCCAGTTCCGACTAATATGAATGCGCTGTGAACACGGAACAGCTGGTACCTTTGTGAGAAAAGATATGAAGAAGAAATTTTTGACAGGGTGTTCCGGCAGCGATCGCGGAGAGAAGTTTCGGACGACAGAAACGAATCCGGTAAATACAGGGGCGGAGACAAAAGAGGTACAGATCAGGAATTTTTTATTGGGGCTGTCGCACTAAGAAATTAGTGTGCAGCTCCCTTTTTGTACAAAAAAATGTAAAAAAATAACTGCCAGACCTCGAAAGAATCCGGCAGTTGGTGTAAAATATAAGTATGCT
>JAETQR010000115.1 GCA_021770615.1 Lachnospiraceae bacterium
GGTCAATGCGGAATCTGTAAAAGAGGTATCCACGACCACAGGAAACGCCCCTAAAAGCGTTTCAAAAGGGGATACGGTAACATTCACAGGGGGACCGGTCTACAAGTCCTCTACGGTAGCACAGGCAGCCGTACACAAGGAAGTGACAAGCGTTTGCAGAGTAACGGCGGTAAACGCCAAAGGCACACACCCGTATCATTGCATATCGCAGGACGGAAAGGGCGTTTACGGTTGGGTTGACAAGACGGACGTAAAATAGACCGATTCGGACACAAAGACGGAGGATAGAAGAATATGAAGATTTTAGCGGAAAATTCAGTTTTGATTATCGGTATCTTGGGGGCGTTGGCGTTTGCCGTATCCCTCATTACGGAACTGTTAAAGGATTTGCCGGGGATTAAGAAAGTGCCGACAAAGGCGTTTGTTATCCTTGTTTCCTTAATCGTGACCGTGGCAGCATTGTTAATCTACGTTGCATACGCAGGGATACCGCTTTTATGGTATTATGTGGCACTTGCGGTATTTGCAGCGTTTGTAGTGGCGTATATCTCAATGTATGGTTGGGATACGTTCAAGGAATTAAAGGACAGGTTTATAAAATAAGATACCGCAGGAAGAAAAACGCCCCCTTGGCTCTATGCCTTGGGGGCGTTTTTGTTTATAAATGTGTATACATTCCTGTTACACTTGTAAATAATTCTTGGAGTTGGTCGCAGTATACAGAATCAAAAACCTTTATATCCTCGATTTTTCCGGGTTTAAATTCAAAAGTCTTTTTATTAAGTCTGTCCGGTGTATGCTTACGGAATCTCATTTTATAAGTATCGTCTGCCTGCAATTCGATTGTTAAACTATTTGCTTTACTCATATTTCTAGGAAGTTTCATTGACAGGCTATAAGTATCCCCGATAAGATGATTTGCACCTGTCATAACCAAGAACTTATTACCGCCCAACTGCCTTAAAATTTCATTCGCTACTGTCATATCCGCCATTTTGATTTACCTCCATCTACTGTATTTCTTTGATAATCCTATTATATACTTATATAAGTATATTTGCAATCCCGGAAATGTTCACAAAATACTTATATAAGTACATAGGAAATCTTGTGCATTTTATATACTTGTATAAGTATAAAAATTATGATACAATTTCAGCAGGAAACTATAAACGGTCGGAGCGGACAGGAGGTATTGCGTAATGGCAGAGGAAAAGGCGGGCGGAACGCCTGCGACTAGGGCAAAAAATAAATGGAATAAGAATAACTATGATTCTTTTCTGCTTACTTCCATACCGAAAGGCAGGGCGGAAGAGTGGACGGAGATAGCCAAGGAATTAGGGTACAAGAGCCGAAATCAGATGATAGTTGCAGCAGTTGAGGAAAAAATAAAAAGGGAAAGGGGCGAGGGTTAGGGTGTACGCTTATAAGGACGGCGTATATACTAATGATGATTGCAATATCCATAAAACGGTAAGATTCAAGCCGGAGATATTCAGAATCATAGAAGAAAGTCCGGGAAAGAATTTCACGGACAAGTTGCAAAAGATTGTTGAGGAATACGCCAAGAATAAAGAAAAAGTTTTGTAGAACATATTCAGGAATTTGTAGCACAAAATTTACAAAAACCCTTGACAATATACTTATATAAGTATATAATGTAATTGTAGCAAGGAGATAGCAGGAAAGGAGTTAAAGAAATGGAGAACACCGAAGAAATGGCAGTATTCAAAAGTTACCTAAGACGTTTAATGAGGGACCTTAAAGACCTGCAAAAGGCGATTAAGGAAAAGAACACGGAGGAAGCCGAAAGGCTCATAAATGATTTAATCGAGGATACCCAAAAGGATATTGAAGATTAAATAGGGATTCACACAGGGGGCGGACTTCTTAACATTCCTGCTAACCGCCCCTAGTGTTTAAGGAAATAATAGCAGGAGAAAAGGAAAAAATCAAGATACAATAGACCGATTCGGACACAAAAAAGCCGGAGGGATTGGCAGCATGGGTTAAGCTATGCTCTATTTCACTATGGGAAAGGCGGTAAGGCGGAATCCAAAGGGGCAGCAGGAATATTTTACCCGCTGCCCCTTTAATCATAGGAGGTAGAGTACATGGGAAAATTATTTAAACAAATGAGCCATAACGACCGTATCAAAATGGAAGCCTTGTTAAATGCAGGACATTCCAAAGCGGAAATAGCAAAGCAATTACATTTCCACAGAAGTACGATATATAGGGAATACGACAAGGGTAAATATATACACCGCAATTCTGATTATACGGAAGAGGAAAGGTACAGTAGCGACTTGGGGCAGAAAGCACACGACTATGCCCAAGAGGGCAAAGGCAGGGCGTTAAAAATAGGGAATGACAGGGAATTAGCGGAGTGCATAGAAGATAAAATAGTAAACGATAAATATAGCCCGGAAGCAGCATTAGCGGAGATAGCCAAAGGAGAAAAGCAGTTTAAAACCACTATCAGCTTGCGGACACTTTATAGATATATAGACAATGGGATTTTCTTGAAACTGACAAACAAAGACTTACCTATTAAAAGTAAAAAGAAAAAGCATAATAAAAAGGTAAAGGTACAGAAAAGGGCAAGTGCAGGGGAGAGCATAGAAAACAGACCCGAAGAGGTAAAGGACAGGGAGATATTCGGTCACTGGGAAATGGATACCGTAAAGGGGCAGCGTGGGGTTACGAAATCATGTATGCTTGTGCTGACAGAAAGAAAGACCCGTGACGAAATCATAGTAAAGCTGAAAGACCAAACGGCAGCGTCCGTAGTGGAAGCGTTGGACCGGTTAGAAAAGAAATGGGGGGATATGTTTAGCAAGGTATTCCGTAGCATTACGGTAGATAATGGGGTGGAGTTTGCAGATTGTGAGGGTATGGAAAAATCCGTATTTGGAGAGGAAAAGCGTACCTTTGTTTTCTATTGCCACCCTTATAGCAGTTGGGAACGTGGAAGCAACGAGAATAATAATAGACTTATCCGCAGGCACATACCGAAAGGGGAAGATTTTGACGGTAAGCAGGACGCAGAGATAGAGTATATAGAAAAATGGATTAACAATTACCCAAGGGGAATCTTTGATTACAGAACATCAGCGGAACTATTCGAGGAAGAGTTACAGAAATTGGCATAAAATTTTTTT
>JAETQR010000039.1 GCA_021770615.1 Lachnospiraceae bacterium
TTCTCTTTTTGTTTGCCATAGTAAAAGGCCTCCTTTGATAATTTGATTTTATCATAGAAGACCTTTTTGGAATACAGCTATTCTTTTTTTACAGAGATTTTTTCATAGTCCCAATTGCTTTGCGACAGTCCCTTGTATAATGCACATAAGGGCAGATACCGCATCTTCGGCTCTGCCCTTTAGAAACTATTGAGTTATCTTATACCAGTTTTTTGAGTTTACACAAAACTTGAAACGGTGTCGCTGACAATGAATTTATTTATCAATCATATCATCTATTATCTCTTTGTAATCTTTTAAAGAAGTTTTCTTCTACATTGTTGTCAAATATAGGAATAATAATTTGCCGAATGAGTATCAAAATTGGAAACACAAAAATTATCAATGGTAATAGATATATTATCAAAAAAGCCAAAAGAGACCCCTTGATATAATCCGTATGGAAATTCAAAAACTTATCTGCTCCAATGGTAAATAGAACAGTTAAAATAATTGAAACAAATAAATCCCAAAATTCTTGTAATGGTCTGATATTCCTCATATTCTGATTAAGATATCTACTAAAATCAATTAATTTGTCCTTATGGTAATCTCTATATTTATTATAAACATATTGCTTCCATTCATGATATGAATTAAATTTCAGTTTGGCATCCAATTTTTTGAATGCCTTCTTTGCCCCATATGAACAACACAAACAAGAATAAATTTGTTTTTCTAATGTGATATCAAAGTCATACTTTCTTTTACCAATCAGATTTAACGACCTTTTATTCTTTTGACATATTAACATTCCCTTTTTAACAACTTTAGTATCCCCATCATACCATACCAACCAAAAACATTCAATCATCAAAGTATAAATATTATGTAAATCATCCATTCCATAACCTCATATTCGCCCCTAAATTCCATTCAAAATCTCTCCCCTAACAAAATCATCTTACACCTGTAACTAAAAAATCCAAAATAGAGCAAATAATCCTTTACACAGCACATAGAAGACCTGCTATTTGTCTATTTTACAAAAAGTTCCGACTCTCTTACACACTGCTTTATTTTTTTCACACTGAATTTCATGTTTTAATACCTAATATTTATCATGATAATATGTATCATGCACACCATTATTGTTCAAATGAGAAACCATCTTATCTAATCTGGACTTCCAAAAACTTCTAAACCATTTTGTTTCACCAAAGCATTTAACAAGAGTAGGACTAATTGTATAATAACATTTGATAAATAATCTACCATACCATGTTGCATCAAGCGTGTAATCTCTAAATCTTCTAAGTGTCCAAACTTGAGGACAATCATATGAACCATATACGCAAGTAGCAATGTAACAACCGCCCACCCCAGAAGATGTATTCCTACCATTTGAATTTACCGGAGCTACGTAACCGTTATCATATTTTCCTATTTTTTCAACATATTCATTTATAATACTATATCCTTGACTCTTATTAGGCAACCTACCAATACAATCCACATGGAAATCTACACCTTGTTTCCAACCAGATAAAATTACCGTTTTGTCATTTTGAAAAAAATCAGGAAATCGTTGTTCTATTTTATCACCAACCATATAGCCGATTGTAGCAATATGCATACATATTATAGCTACATCCTTTACATGGCTCGACATTTCAGCAAGCGAAACATCAACTCCACTTGGGTCAAGAATAGCATCATGCAGTCCAGTTGCTAATGATAAGCACGCATCAGCAACCTCTGTTATCGCACTTTCCTTTCCTTCTGTAGTCGTTTCTCCCTCATCAATCAAATCAAAAACCGTATCAAGACACGTTACTATTGACATTGCTGATGACTGAATCTCAGACTTATTAATCAAAAGTGCTTTATAATAAGTTACATAGAAATATGCTTCCCAACTGGATGGATCCTGTTCTATAATCATATCATAATACTTAGCAGCTTCAACAGAATTACCATCATGCCTAAATCTACGAGCCAGTTGATACAAATTATCCAGATCGGGACCGGTTACATTTATTGTCGCACCTGCAAAATCATTTGTAACATATGTATTATAATTAGTTATAGCTTTCTCAGTTATAAAAGCAGTACCACAAAATTTACATATACCTGCCTCTTTTGTATCATCAATTTCTATATTTGCGCCACACTGAGTACATTTTGCTGCTACTAGTCCCATACAATTCCCCTCCAAAAAGTATTTTGCATTTATTATATCATATAAGGGGACTAATTTCCACAATTTTTGCAAGGCACCAGCGGTGAAGAATAAATTTCTTAAATCCAGTCATTTCTCTATTTTGGGGACTATCGTATTCCACCTGCCGTTTTTTTGTGAGTTATCCACAATCGTGGGCTGGAATTCTCCCCTGTTTCCCTTTTTTGTGGATAACTTTGCATTTTCCCTATTCCATTTTACTCCCACCAGTGGTATAATGGTTTCATTCCAGATACACACTTGTGTGTTTCTGTATGTACCGTACATCTTCATCGGTTATCTGGTGGCTTCGGAAACTTTCCAGTAACCTTGAAGATGTACTTTTTATGCTCTGGTCCATCTTTTTTCCCAAAGGCGTCCACGCCAGATAAAGCTGCATGATCATGTCTGCGATCTGGGTCAGCAGATAATGGTTCTTCATCGCATTGCTGTTCCGGCTGTTTAAGTGTTCTATGTCATAGATCCCGTTTTTCTGGCTGTTGAATCCTTCGTTTTCGATCTTCCACCTCCCCCTGCCGCAGGCTGTCATTTCTTCCAGATTTCTTTCCGTAAGGCGGATGTCCGTCAGCCACTGGAACCGGACCTCTTTTCCATCCGCTTTCTCATAACGGTATTCATATACATTCATTTTCTCTTTTTTGCCGACATCATTGGCATACCTTCCTGTCCCCCCTTCCTTCCCTATGTTTTTTACTTCATTACATTCCCCTTCCAGTATCCAGTGGTACGCTTCCGATACCTGTTTCTGGCGTGTGTCCTTCTGCGTAAACACATACCGCCAGTCCTTTTTACGGCACAATCCCATGACCGGTTCCGCTGCGTAAAGGGCGTCCCCCTGGATACAGAACGGTGTCCGGGGATACTCTTTTTTTATCCGCTCCAGCAGCCTTTTTGCTGCATTCAGTTCACAGTCCTGTTTCTCCGCATCTTCGGATTCATTTTCGATAAACTCTGTCCCCAGACTGACCACAAGGTTCTTTCCCAGCACCAGTTTGGCCTCTATGACACGGTGATAATACTTTACCGTCTTTTTCCCTGTTTCATCTGTTACTGTTGTCTTCAGACAGTTTTCACAATGCTTCTCCCTGAAATAATACAACTGTGTCCCGTCCAGGATAACCCGCCAGTAACGCCCCAGAAGCCGGTTTTTGTAGAACTGTTTCCTGCGTATCAGACCGGCCATCATGTTCCGCCGTACTCCCGACAGTTCTTCCGGCGGCAGCATTTCCAGATAATAATTCAGCGTATCATAATGCGGCATTTCCTCCAGTTTTTTATCTCCCGACAGATACCTCAGTGTGTCGATGCAGTGTTCCTCGTTAAAACATTCTTCCATCTGCCGCATACTCTTTAAGGAACAGATATTTTTTAACAGTGCCATATACACAAGATCTGCCTGTGTATATATGATATAACTCTTGTGACGCGGGTCTCTCATCTGGTTGACCCATTTCGTAAAGTTCCCAAAGAAATGGTACAGTATGCGGATCCATTCTGTGAATCCCCGGTCCTGTTTCTTTATTTCCCGCTTTTGTGATTTCCTTAACCACAATTCCCTTTTTACCATACTGGTCTCCTTTGCGTAAAGTTTTTTCTTTTTATTTTAACGCATTGGAGGCTGTATTTCATCAAATCGTATCAATTTAGTGCGAAAAGTTTTTATTCTTCACTGCTGGCAAGGCACTAAATTTATCATTTTAAGTTGTTTTAGTATCTTTACTATATTCAATTCGAATTATATCATCATATTTAAATCGGACTTCTTTGCCCGAATTCAACTTTACAATCATCCAACTTCCTTTTTTATATACATTTTTGTTCAATATCCCATCTAATTTCCATCCGCCTTTACAAATAAAAGAAATATATTTGTGTTTAAAATTAGAAACATCATCCAATATTATTGCTTCTAATATAATGCAAAAAGAAATCAGCAAAATCCCCATCAAAAATATTAAATCATCTTCCAAAAACAGGCTAGAAAAAAGCACTATACCAACCACTAAGAATGAAGAATAACATGTAATATGAGCAACTCTTTTTACGCTTTTCTTCTTATATTTCTTCTTATATTTTTTCTTTATATCAATTACTCCATGTAATTTATTCCTTATATACAAGAAATAAATTAAAAAATTAATTATTATAGAAATCCCCAGAATCCTTTTAGAAATATCGTCAATCTCGTTACATCCCATAAAATAAATTATTACTAAAACCAAAAAAGCACTAGCACAAATAGATAGAAAAAAGAGAATAAATACTTTACATTGCAAAATAGCATATTTATCAAAGGACGATTTCCTTCTTTTATCTCTCCAATTTTTATCTGACCTAATATATTGTATAACATATGAAATAAGTAAAGGAAAAAATATCCCTATAACCTTTATAGCTAAATCAATCATATTTTTCCCTTGTATACTATTTAAATCCATCATTTATAATCTTATCCTTTCAGTTAAATATGAATAAAGAAATCCTTTTACCTGCGACTTTCATTTTACACCATCTTCCCTCATATTTCCACAACTATCGTTCGACGCAATTCGACAAATCACTTGTTCTTCGCATATTTTTATCCTTCTTGTAAAAAAATGTCACAAAAAACAGACTACCTGCTTCATGATTTTATATTCTGCAGATGCTTCCTCTTTCTATTGTTCCTTACTCCTGCTTCCAATAAAATCCAATTTCCCATTTACTCTATTTTTTAGGCACTAAAATAAGCAGTCATCAACCACATACCATGACTGACGACTACTTAATTTAGATGTCTGAATACACATATCATATCAATGCACTTGTTTTTCATTGCCCCCCCTTTGGACCTCCCGCCCTCTTATCTCACACATCCAATAATATCCTCTATCCCATCCAAACCTTCCCGCTTTACATACTCTTGCAGTCCTTCAATGATCTCCGTCGTCGCATACGGATTAAAAAAGTTCGCTGTCCCAACTGCAACCATCGTCGCCCCTGCCATAAGAAACTCGAGAGCATCTTCTGTATTTTGTATGCCCCCCATTCCAAGCACCGGGATCTTGACCGCATTCGCGACCTGATAAACCATGCGCACAGCGACCGGTTTTACACAAGGCCCTGACATGCCTCCGGTCCTGTTGGCCAGAGCAAACGTCCTCTTTTCCACATCGATCTTCATTCCCGTGAGTGTATTGATCAGGGAAACGCCATCTGCACCTCCGGCTTCGACCGCGCGGGCCATCTCCGTGATATCCGTTACGTTCGGGCTCAATTTCATAATAATCGGCTGTTTTGCCTTTTCTTTTACCGCCTGTGTAATCTCTTCGGCACTCTTTGGATCCTGGCCAAAAGCGATTCCGCCCGCCTTTACATTCGGACAGGAAATGTTGATCTCCAGCATGTCCACCTTTTCTTCAGATAGACGTTCCACTACATCCACATAATCCTCTTTCGAGCGTCCACACACATTTACAATAATCCTTGCATTTTTTTCATGCAAAAAAGGAAGGTCTCTTTTCACAAATGTATCGATGCCGGGATTTTGCAGTCCGATGGCATTCAGCATCCCACTATGCGTCTCGGCAAGACGCGGCGTCGGATTTCCCTCCCATGGAACACTTGCCACTCCCTTTGTCGTCACAGCGCCAAGTTTACTAAGATCGACAAACTCACTGTATTCCATCCCGGAACCAAAGGTACCGGACGCTGTCGTAACGGGATTCTTAAAAGTAAGACCCGCAAAGTTCACTTCCAAACTCATATCTGCTCCTCCAATCGCACCAGCGCTTTGTTCGCATACACCGCTGATTTTCCTAATAATCTCCGAGCCAGACTGCCCGTATGTTTATAATTCTACATCTGTAGATAAAAATACAGGGCCATCCTTACAGACTCTTTTATTCTTTACTTTTGAATGAGAGTCTGTCTCCGTACTCCGGCAGACACATCCCAGACAGGCGCCGATTCCGCATGCCATCCTCTCTTCCAGCGAAAGATAGACCGATATATGCTGCTCCAGCCCGAAATCCTTTACTCCTTTCAGCATCGGGGTCGGCCCACATGAGCAGATCACATCCACACGCAAATCTCCTTCTCCGATAACTCCCTGTTCCCGGATCGCATCGATCACGGTTCCTTTTGTACCCACACTTCCATCGTCGGTCGCAATGATAACTCTTGCATACTTTTCAAATTCATCTTTCAAAAACAAATGCGAATCGCGATATCCAAGCACAACCGTCACATCGCCGGAAAGCTGTTTGGCAAGTTCTAACATCGGCGGAATCCCGATTCCCCCGCCGACGAGAAGCGGTCTCTCTCCCTCTACATCATAGCCATTTCCCAAAGGCCCAAGTACTTCCACCCGGTCTCCGGAGCAAAACTTTGAAAATTCTCTCGTGCCTGCCCCGACGACCCGGTAAACAAGACGCAGAAGTCCTTTCTTTTTCTCCATCTCACAAATACTGACCGGTCTTGGCAAAAGCCGGTCTCCATCATTACAATACAGGGACACAAACTGTCCCGGGAGCGCATTTTCTACAATGTCCGGAGCCTCCAGCCAGAGACTAAACACATCGGGAGCCAGTTTGACTGACTCCCGGACATTGCAGAGGCATTTTGTTTTGCACATAAAAATCCCTCTCTATCACTATTATTCTGAATCAGATGATCCATCCAAAGAAGATGTCTCTTCTGCTTCCAGCGCCTCAGCAGGAATCTCAAATTCAGCCGCTGAACCCACATTCTTATAGTACATTGTCATATTCATATCTGATACTTCGATCTTCATGGAAGCAAGAGCCTCTGCGATCCCCATCGTATCTTCTTCTGCCTCACCGGCCTTGCTGGAAATATAATCTAACATGGACTTGATCATATTATTCATCATGTCCGTCATCGGATAATCCACACGGTAAATCGTCTCTTCTTCTCTGTCTACCAGAATCGTCATGGTAACCTTATCTATGCTTTCAAGCATCTTATTAATGATCTCATCCGTCTCGCCTGCGTCGCCCGTCTCGCCAAGAAGAGAATCCAGAGAAGAGGTCATGCTCTTCGCCATTTCTTTCATGTCATCTCCGCTGATCGTATAATCATACACAAGATATGTTTTATCATTCTCTGTCACATCTTCTTTTTTCGTGTATTTGCTCACATCGGAACTGAGCTGGCTGCTCACAGAATTTACTCCGGATGCCTGCATAGCCTCTTCCAGACCGCCCATTTTAATCTTGCTCCATGAACCGTCTGCCTTTACATAGACATAATAATCGTCCCCATCCTTCTGCATATAAGACTCTGACGTAGAACTCTGCCCCATCGCTGTCGTAGTAGCGGAAGCTTTTATCTTATATGGATCGGTAAAGCAGGTTGCCTTCATGTCCATACTCATATCCATATCCTGAGACTCTTCTCCAAACGCCATCGACATCTTACCTGACATCTTTGCTTCCAGATCGAAACTTTTTGCATTGTTGATGCCTGTCACAGAAGCCATCAGAAGCTCTTCATCACTCTTCTGTCCTCCACATCCGGTCAGACAACCAAATGCAAGTACCATACACATCAGTATCCCTAATACTCTGGTTCTTTTTTTCATTTTTAACCTCTCTTTTCTTTTTGTTGTTGACAGTTTCTTAAATTTATGACTTTCATCACGCATTAAAAAATGCTGTTGATGTCTGCCTTCATATCCAGTGCCGCCTGTCTTGCTGCATCGGCAAAACCCTCTTGGCCGTATTTTTCATAAGCAGGCTGTTTATAAGCGGCGATGATCCCTCTTGAGGAATTTACGATCGCCCCGAGACCATCTTCATTAAAATATGGCACAAGGTCTTTGGCACTTCCTCCCTGTACACCATATCCGGGAACAAGGATATATGTCTTCGGCATGATCTTTCTGAGAATCTTTCCCATCTCAGGATATGTAGCTCCGACGACAGCTCCGACATAGCTATAAACGTCTCCCATGCACTCTTCGCCCCACTTCGCCACATGCTCACCGACGATCTCATACAACGGCTTTCCGTCGATCTTTTGATCCTGAAATTCCCCGCTGGATGGGTTAGAAGTCTTTACGAGGATAAATAATCCCTTCTTCTCCTCCCGGCACACATCCACAAAAGGTTTGATGCCATCCGTGCCCAGATAAGGATTTACGGTAATAAAATCCTCGTCAAACGCAGACAGTTTCTTACTTCCGACCTGTACCCTGCCGATGTGCCCGGCCGCATAAGCTGCGGAGGTAGAACCAATGTCTCCACGCTTCACATCCCCGATCACGACAAGTCCCTTTGATTTACAATAATCAACGGTCTTTTTAAAAACCTGAAGTCCCGGTATGCCAAACTGCTCATACATGGCAATCTGCGGTTTTACAGCAGGAACGATATCACAGATCGCATCCACGATCCCCTTATTATATTCCCAGACAGCCTCTGCAGCTGCCTCGAGAGTCTCGCCCTGATCCTTGATCGCTTTGTCTAAAAGATATCCCGGAACATAACCAAGCATCGGATCCAGACCGACCACGATCGGAGCCTCCATCTTCTTAATCTTATCGACCAGTCTATTAATCATGTTTCAAATTCCTTTCTAAAAGCACTTTCTCACCAATCCGATGGTGTTGAGCTGTGTTTATGCCTCGTCTGATGTCGCCCTGAACGGATAAACAACTGCTCCGTCCACAATGGTATATTCCACCTTTCCGGATACTCTTTTCCCATGAAACGGTGTGTTCCTGCCTTTCGACACAAACTCATTTTTATCAATCGTGTACTCCGCATCAAAATCTGCGATCGTAATATCCGCCGGCATCCCCGGTTCCAGTGAACCGCCTTCCACGCCCAGGATCCGGCATGGATTTGTACTCATCCGGCGCACTAATTCAATCGGCGTGAGAAACCCTTTCTTCACAAGTTCTGTCACTGCAAGGGAAAATACCGTCTCCGAGCCAACGATCCCAAACGGCGCCTCTGCGATCGACAGCTTCTTTTCTTCCTCCCCATGGGGCGCATGATCCGTGGAAATAGCCTCCATCACGCCATCTCCCAGACCGGTCTTTAGTTTTTCTACATCTGTAGACCCTCTGAGAGGAGGATTCATCTTATAATTGGCATCATCCGACGGAATCTCTTCATCCGTCAGGGTAAAGTGATGCGGGCACACCTCGCCGCTGACCCTGAGCCCTTCTTCTTTGGCAAGCCGTATCATCTCCACGCTGTCCGCTGTGGAGCAGTGGCACAGATGCAACCTGGCTCCCGTCTCTTTTGCAAGAAGGATATCCCTCGCTACGATAACATCCTCCACCGCATTGGATATGCCTTCGACTCCCATCTGCTCTGCCTTCTTTCCGGCATTCATCGCACCCTTTCCAACCATATTCTTATCTTCACAGTGCGCAAGTACCGGTATCGAAAGTCTCGCCGCCTCCTTCATCGCTTCCCGGTAAAGAGCGGCATTCATCACACTTTTTCCGTCCTCGCTGATCGCCTTCGCACCGGCTCTCACCATACCCTCGATATCCGTAAGTTCCAGACCCTGCTGGCCCTTTGTCACAGCCCCTACCGGATACACATGGATCGGACTGTCCTTTTTCGCGATTTCAAGAACCTTTTGTATCATCTCAGGACAATCAGTAGACGGTTTCGTATTTGGCATTGGACAGACAGCGGTAAATCCACCTCTGGCCGCTGCCATCGTCCCGGTTTTTATCGTTTCTTTGTACTCAAATCCCGGTTCCCTCAGATGAACATGAAGATCTACAAATCCCGGCATTACATAAAAACCGGCAGCATCGATCTCCTTTACTCCGCCGTCCATGAAACCAGCTTTTTTTTCCTGTGGAAGTTCTCCCCTTGCAAGTATCTTTCCTTCCATAACGAACAAGTCACAGATTTCATCACAGCCGGTCACAGGATCTAACAGATGTCCGTTTTTAATCCATAGGTTCAATAAATAAATCCACCTTTCCAAACTCATCCAAATTAAAATTGCTTGTAAGTCCTGCCTTCTCAATATCTTTGCGTACTGCTTCATTGGTAATGACACTTGCGAGTTCCTCTTTGGCCACCCATTTGCTATCATTTAGTTCTTCTGAGAGGACAACCTCTTCCGTCTGGGCAGAACACTCAAAAGCAATTCCTACACTGCATACCTCGCCAGCTGTGAATCCCCATGTGTAAAGAGGTTTATCCACCTGCACAGGTATTCCCGTCTTCTCAGATACCACTCGCTGTACCGCTCTCTCGGGTGTCTCTGAAAATTCCATCTCTCCATCCAGAAACTCCCACTGGTATGGGTCAAAAATCCTGTCGTCATACCATTTTTCCACAACCAGATATTTCCCACGACATTGAACGATTCCCTTAACCAGTATACGATATTTACCCATAACCGACTCTCCCTTCCAAATTCAGATGCTTTGTTTTTATATCTATTTTATAATCATTTCGCAGTGATATACCCCTGCGCTTTCAAAAGTTCAGCGATCAGGACTGCACCCCCTGCCGCCCCGCGAACTGTATTATGTGAAAGCC
This sequence comes from Lachnospiraceae bacterium, assembly GCA_021770615.1. The sequence goes on from JAETQR010000039.1 coordinate 10,744, forward strand.
CGACAAATTTCCAGTCAAAATAAGTATCCTCGCGAAGACGCCCAATACTCACACCAAAGCCATTTTCATAATTTACATCCAGTGAAACCTGAGGACGGTCATCCTCCTCGCGATACTGGATAAACTGTGCCGGTGCGCTCGGCAGCTTCAATTCCTGTGGAAGACCGCTGAATTCTTTCAACGCCTGAATAAGTTCCTCTTTTGAAGGCTTCTTTTCAAAATTTACAAAAACAGCCGCTGTATGCCCGTCAAGGACAGGAACGCGGATACACTGGCATGTGATCATCGGTGACTGCGCTTTCTCAATCGTTCCATCCACTACCTTGCCCAAAATACGGAGTGGCTCCTGCTCACTCTTTTCCTCTTCACCTCCGATATACGGGATGATATTATGTTCCATTTCAGGCCAGTCCTTAAAGGTTTTTCCCGCCCCCGAAATCGCCTGGTATGTCGTCGCCACTACTACCTTGGGCCCGAATTCTTTCCACGCTGCCAGAGCTGGTGTATAACTCTGGATCGAACAATTCGGTTTTACAACGATAAAACCGTTTTTCGTTCCAAGACGTTTCTTCTGGCTCTCAATGATCTCCAGATGTTCCGGATTGATCTCCGGCACTACCATCGGGACATCCGGTGTCCAACGGTGGGCGCTGTTATTAGAAACAACCGGCGTCTCCGTTTTTGCATAAGCCTCTTCGATCGCACGGATTTCATCTTTTGTCATATCCACTGCACTAAACACAAAATCCACCGTGTTGCTTACTTCCTCTACATCATTCACATTCTTTACAATGATTTTCTTCACTGCTTCCGGCATAGGAGTCTGCATCTTCCAACGACCGCCCACGGCATCCTCATATGTTTTTCCTGCACTTCGCGGACTTGCAGCAATCGCCGTCACCTCAAACCATGGATGGTTTTCCAAAAGTGATATAAATCTCTGCCCTACCATACCAGTACCGCCAAGGATACCTACCTTTAATCTGTCGCTCATTTCTTCCTCCATTCTGCCATAAAGCATGACATGTCTTGTTTTACTAACTGCGAAAGAACCACACAGTTGTATTTATGATACTACATTTTCTATGAGATTTCAAGCTTTCCAAACAGATTGACACGGAAATCAGTTTTTGGCGGCCGCAATTTATGGAAAACCGACAAAACTTCGTACAGCAGCGGGAATATTTCCTGATGAGGACCGTATAAACGTGTCGGTCCTTAGGCTGCGTATAAGGTGCGTAGCACCTTGCAGCCTTAGTACCGCTACATGTTTATTTTAAGCGCAAGCGGGTCCGGGTCAGGAAATATTCCCGCTGCTGTACAAATGTCACGATTCTTATAAATTGCGGCCGCCAAAAATTGATTTCCGTGACAGATTGGAAACAAAAATGAAACAAATAAAATATTCTTTTGACTTTTATATCCATTTGTGTTATGATTACAAAGTATTAATTATTTTTGTTTTAGGAGGCAATAACATGAAAGGTACAGTGAAATGGTTTAATGCCAAAAAAGGGTTCGGGTTTATCTCTGACGAGACAGGAAATGACGTATTTGTTCACTTTTCCGCACTTCAGATGGATGGTTTCAAGGTTTTAGATGAAGGCGACGAAGTGGAGTTTGAAGTTATTGACGGAGAAAAAGGACCGCAGGCTGCAAACGTAACAAAGTTATAATCGAATTTAATAGACTAATTTTTATATAAATACTATGTAAAAGTTAAGAATTACAATGTGGTTGTAACCAAAGAGGGTATGATTTAGATCATACCCTCTTTTTACTTATTTTAATTTATCACATCCTGCAAATACATCTACCTGCCTTATGACAGTTTTCGGAAGTTCTGCCGCATAGGCAATATTCTTACAATTCTTAAACGTATATTCCATCGTCTCTACCGTGGATGGCATCTCCGGCACCATCTCAAGTCCATTGCACCCGTAAAATGTCATCGTAAGTTTCTTTACTCCTGACGGAATATCCTCTGGAACATTTAGCAGCGACGTGCAGGATTCAAATGTATTTGTCATCTCAGTAACAGTCGCCGGAATCTTCGGCGCTTCACTGATCCCCTTACAGCCACTGAATGTCCAGTTAAAATCCTCCAGTCTCGGTGGAAGAACAGGCGCACTGGTAAGTAACTCACAGTTTTTAAATGTAGCATACAAACTCGTCACATTTGCCGGAATCGCCGGTGCTACAGAAAGTTTCGTACAGTTTTCAAACGTATTGGAGAGTTCCTCAACGGCTGCCGGAAGCTTTGCCACATACATAAGTGACGTACAATCCTTAAACGCTGCCGTCAGATCTTTGACCGAAGAGGGAATACTTAGTACTGCCTCCAATTCATCACAGCCATAAAACATATACTTCATGCTCTCGATTTTGACACCATCCTCAAAGGAAACTGCTTTGATCTTACATTTTTTATTGGAAGCAAATACTCCGCTCTTTGTCGCAGGGGCATATCCACCTGCAAATTTCACTGCATATGTTCCTATCACTCCATCTACTGTTACACTCATACTCGCCGGTATCCGTATGCACGCTTTCGTACCGATGTATTTTTTCAGTAAAACCGTTTTTTCCGTGTCATTTACCTGATACTCCCAGTCACTGCTCACGGTGTTTTCCATGGAAAAACTCTTCCCGCATTTCAGGCAGACGCCATTTGCATTATATGAATGTTCTTCCGTCTTTCCCCGCGTCTGCGTCATTCCGCAGGTAGTACACCGTCTCTCTTCACTGCCCGGAACACCATGTGCCGGTGCAACCTTCTGGGCCCATGTCGTCCAGTTATGTCCTTTGGGCTCTATCACCCGTATATCATCGACCACATCACATGTAACCGTCTTACCCGTCTCATCTTTATATGTGTTTGTACAGTGTCTGGACTCCTGCCCCGCCTCTGTACAGGTCGGTTCTTTATCCTTTGTCCACGTATCTGAAAATTTATGTTTCAGTGCCGGAATAATATCTGTCTTTCGTATTCCACACTTCTTCTTGGGTCCATTCGGATTATCCGGGTCTGTAACCTCCCGAATACAGGTAACTGTTCTGGATCCCTCTGTCGTACACGTAGCTTCTGTGACGATTGCATTGGCATCATCCCACTGATGTCCCAGTGGATCAATGAATTTTATATTTTTCATTTTGCCGCATCTCTTGCAGACGACGGCCTTTTTCCCAGAGTTAATACATGTCGGCTCCTCAATGGTTTCGTAAATAAGAATTTCTTTGCCCTTGTCATCCAGCTTAGGGCTTCCATCCGCCTCTTTCTCCATAGGCCAGTCATGTCCCAGAGCCTCAAGCATCTCATGTTTCTTGTACGTACATCCCTCCTGAACACAGGCACGTACCCGGATACCCGGAAGAGTACACGTCGGCGCATCGTACCTTTCGTAATAAGGGATTTCATTTCCATCTGCGTCCAGCTTGGGACTTCCATCTGCATTCGTCTCCACAGCCATTTTATGCGGCTCTTTCGGTATGCTCTTTATATCTGTCACGTAACTGCAACGTGTACAATGCCTGGACTTCTTTCCTTTTTGGAAACAGGTCGCCGGTTCATCGATCGTATAGACAGGAATTTCATTCCCGTCCGCATCCAGTTTAGGGGTTCCATCTGCATTTCTCTCGATCGGAAGATCATGCCCTAATGCAGGACCATACTCATTCTTCGTGGCCTGACAAGTCTTACAGGTAAATGTCTTTACTTCCCTCTTCGTACAAGTCGCCGGCTCAATCTTCGGATTATCGGTGTCCCAGGTGTGTCCCAGTTTTTCAACCGTCGCTGTCGTTTTTGCCGAGCAGACAAGACAGGTACAGATCCGCCGCCCTCCCGTTGTACAAGTCGGCTGTACTGTTATCTCTCCATATGTCCATATATGGTTCGTAGCGGGAATCGACTCCGTCTTTGTTCCGGTGCACTCCGGCACGGTACAATGATAGGTGCGCTGTCCTGTTCCTGTACACGTCGGGCTCTTTGTGATCTCGCCATTATCCCATGTGTGCCCCTTGGCAGCATATGTATCTTCGATCTCTTCTCCACATATTGTACATGTATATTGGATCTTACCGGGCTTCGTACAGGTCGCTTCCTCCAGGATCGTCCCATTAGGAGACAGACTGTGTCCGGTAGCCGGTATGATCTCTGTCCTCACTTCTCCACACTTCTGGCATTCCTTTTCTTTCTCTCCGGCCTCCGTACAGGTCGGATCTTTCAGATTCGGGGTACGGTCAAGAAATTGATGACCTGTAGCCGCCACCGCCCGCTCCCTTATTTTACCACATTTAGAACAGGTAGAACGCTCTACCCCCTCAACCATACACTGGGGCTCTGTAGTCACAGCCCATGGCCCCCATTCATGCACACATGGCCCCTGCACAGTGACCACCTGGCACTGGGCCGTAGCTCTGCCGCATTTGGCAGTTACGATCGCCGTCGTACCGACAGGAGTATCATCAGTCACAAAAATATTTCCTGTCGAAGAGATATTGATTCCACCGACAAAATTAATGGACCAGACAACCTTATCCGTCGATGTGACCGGCACCACCGATGCCGACATCTGAAAACTCTCGCCGGGAGCAAGTTCTAAATAAGTCTGGTTCAAAGTAATGCCCGTCGCCGTATTGCCCGCTGCCAGATAAGTATCCAGGATACCCTCTGCCCGTTCGCTCCCTACCGGCGCAAAATTAACAGCCGGGGCCTGATAAGCATTTACCCCCGCAGCCCGCAGCACCGGTGTCTCCTCTACCGTCACCCGGATCTTCGAGCGGACTGTTTTCTTCGCCTTTGACTTTATTGTGATCGTGGCAGTTCCTTTCCCCACCCCTTCTATCGTTCCTTTTGCCGTCACTTTCGCCACTTTTTTATCGGAGGAAGAAAATGTTACTTTTTTATTCGTTGCTTTTTTGGGTGTGACCGTATAATTGATCTTTTTCTTTTTTCCCGTCTGGATCTTAAGCCCACTCTGAGCCGATGCCCCTCCCTTAACGTTTATTTTTTTAGGAAGCACCTTTTTCGCCGCCTGCACATCCTCTGTCTCTGCTGTCATTCCCGCGAAAGACAAAAACAATATAAGCATCAGATATAAAATCCTTTTTATTCCTCGTTTCATAAGCATTCCCGGCCTTTCATCAAAAACATTCGAATCGTTCTCTATCTTTTTATATCGGCATAAAACCGCAGATTGTTTACTCCCTGTACATCTGCTAATAAACCGTAAACGATAAAAACTCCCCGCCGCACTTCTGGGACAGATAGTACTCCGCCACCACAACATCTTCCGGTACATCAATATCGATTCCGTGTTCTTTGGAAAGTACATACCCCATAACATTATTTTCAAATTTTGTTTTCTCACTTAATTCCGACATACTGTTTATAAAGATCGCTCCGTTGACCTTATAATATTTCTTTGATCCGGATTCCGTTCCGTCTCCATCCTCTCCCAACATTTTTTGCAGTTCATTTTCATCATTAAACTTCCGCATCATCTTTGGGTGCTCCGATACTTCCGAAATCGAAAGCAGTGATTTTTCGCCTTTCCGCATATAATATTCAAGCGCCTTCTGCAGATCCTCTGAAGTCCGGAGCGGACTCGTGGGCTGAAGGAGAACGATAATATCATAACGCTCCGCCTTCCTCTCATAAAACTCGATCGCATGCATCACAACATCGATCAGCTCTGCATCATCCACCGCCAGCTCATCCGGACGGAGAAATGGCACGACCGCACCTGCCTTCATGGAAATTTCCGCAATCTCCTCGTCATCTGTTGAGACGATCACTTTATCTATGTAGTCACATTCCCTGGCAGCCTCGATCGTATAATTTATCATGGGCTTTCCCGAAACAGCTTTTATATTTTTTTTCGGGATACCTTTACTCCCGCCGCGGGCAGGTATAATTGCAAGAACCTTTTTATTTTCAATCATAACCTTCCTCCAATGCCACATGGTTTTTCCTAGCTATATTGTTTTATTATACACCATTTTCCATTATTTTTCTACTTTACTTTTTGATTTTTTTTTAATATAATGAGCTCGAAAACAAATTTCGTTCACAGAAAGGATGCGTATACTATGAAAAAAAACATATTTCGTTCTTTAGGTGTATTTATGATCGCATTATCAGCTGTACTCACTTCCGGGGGCCACGAAACGAATGCAAAGGCAGCTATGAGTCTTCATCAGGCAAAAAATGCGGCACAAAAAAAAGTCCCGTCTTCCTATATAAAAAAGGTTGAGACCGATACGGAACAAGGTGTGGCTGTATATGAAATCGAACTTATCAAAAAAACAAAAGAATATAACTTAAAATACCGTTCTTCCGACGGGAAACTCATCGAATACGAATGGGAACTTCCAAATACCAGCTATTCGATCCAGAACCGGAAAAATCTTTCCAAAGCAAGCATCAAGTCAAAAGCACGTAAGGCAGTAAAGGGGGCCAGCGTTACCTCTGTCCGCCTTTCTATTGATGACGGTCTTTCCGAATATAAAGTAGTTCTCAAAAAAGGAAACCGTCAGTATAAATTACTGTACAACGCCAAAAATGGCAAGCTTCTTGAATATGAATGGAAACTTACTGCCTCAAATTCCGGTTCTTCCAGCAAATATATCGGTTCATCAAAAGCTCAGAGCATTGCGTTGAAAAAAGTACCGGGCGCCACTGTCATAAAGGCTGAATTTGACAACGATGACGGCATCCCGGTTTATGAGATCGAACTGCGAAAGGGCGTCTACGAGTATGATATAAAAATCGATGCCAGATCCGGAAACATTCTGGAATACGAAAAGGACATTGACGACTGACGTCTGTCAAAACCATCCAAGCAGTGTTCCGATCCAATAGATCAGTCCCAGAACCCAGCTTGTTACGACACCATATAAGATGACCGGTCCGGCGATCGTAAATATTTTACAGCCGACACCGAACACCCAGCCCTCTTTCTTGAATTCGATCGCCGGAGCCGCCACACTGTTGGCAAATCCGGTGATCGGTACAAGAGTACCGGCGCCTGCAAAATTTGCAATCTTAGGATAAATATTCAGTCCGGTCAGCACCACGCTGATCAGGATCAGCGAAAGAGTATTATAAAGAGCCGCTGTCTCTTTGTCCATTCCCAGATACATATACAGATTGATCAGTGCCTGCCCGAGTACACAGATGAGCCCGCCGACAAAAAATGCTTTGCACAGATTGATCATCCAACTGACTTTCGGCGTATTCTCATCGACGTAATCATTGTATTTATCATCTCTCTCTTCCGGAACACTCTCAAATATCACATCTTTAATGTCTGTCCTGTCATTATTCATAATCTTCCTCCATTTCTATACTGCACAAACTTTTCCGCATCTGCTTAAAAAAAGTACTGAAAAATTGTTCCTACAAGTTTTCCAAGCGCAAATGCGATCAGCACCACCGGAAGCCCCTGTCTCATCCTGAGTCGTTTTACAAATATAGGAATGACCCGCAAGCTTTCTGCCAGCGCCATCGAAAGACATCCGACAAATACACCCGAGCACAATCCGAAAACTGACATCCCTGCATAAGTTACAGGGAACCGGTCTGCAAAAAGAATCAATGCATTTCCAAAGGTTCCTCCCAGTATGATCGCATTTTCAAATCCATACAGATGCCTGGCTGTCCCTGTCCGGTGGGCAAGCCTAGGTATCACGTCCAGCATCGTTATAAACGCAAATACCCCCGCCGACACTGTTATACCGAAACTAAGTCCAAAAAATCCAAGCAGGATATTTTTAATTAACATCGATCGTCTTCCCCTCCCTGGATGACGTTTTTATCATCGCCTTATTCATCTGTTCTTCATAAGTCCGCATCTCAACCTGAATCGGCGTCGGATCGTTTTTGATATCCCTTTTCTTAAAATGATTATAAAAAACGAGGATCCCGATCGGAAGCCCGACAGCGTAAGAAAGTTCCAGGATCGAGCCATCCGTATGCAGATTTCCGGTTATCATATGGTATATTTTATCAAAGACCCCGGAAACATTCACATCTTCATTAAATGTCATCATCGTAAAAGCCGACCCAAAAAATATAACTGCTGCCACCAGCACGACCTTCGTATACTCCCACGCTTTCGCGGGAGTCTTTTCTCCTTCATACTCGACGATAAAATCCTTCTCTCCCAGATTTTCTATTGTCACATTCGGATACGCTTTGTGGATGGCTTCATATACTTTCGTGACGGTGAACATCGTGAGCTTCTGTCCGTCCTTCGGAATCGTATAAAATGGCTGTTTTTCCAGATTCTGCACCATCGTCTTATTGACACTGTACAGAACTGCCACATCCTTTATCGTCAGATCCCGTTTTGAAACCGGCACATTCTGTTCCACTTTCACATAAAGAATATCTTCCATAAAATATCCATTCCTTTCCACCCGGTTGATTGATTTTTATTATTTGTTCCCGTCCGATCTGTTTTTTATGCACCATCACAAAGTAAAATCAAACGAATATATTATTTTATAAAGATGCCGGGGTCAAAAGCCCTTTGTTTTTTCATGTATTGGCAATATGCACAAAAAACAATATCCTCGCAGCCGGATGCACGAACCATTCCACAGAGCCTCAAACATAGGAATCGTGTTCAGCAAAGGCTTCCACGATTCCCTGAGTCTCAGTTTCATCGTGCATAATGCTACTCATCTTATTGTTTTTTGTGCATATTGCCAGAATCTTTGATAAAAAAGGGCTTTTGCCCCCGGCATCTTATAAAATCATCATGGAGGAAAATAAATATGGCGATCAAAATTTTTGTCGACCAGGGACACAATCCCTACGGTTTCAATGCCGGAGCAGAAGGCTTTGGCGCCAGGGAGCAGGATATCACATATATCGTCGGTGCTTATCTGGCTGATATCCTCGCATCTGACTACCGGTTTGAGGTGGCGACTTCAAGGCAGACCCCTGACGAGGTCCTTGGCTATGACACGAACTCAAGCCTCCGGGAACGGGTAGATATGGCTAACACATGGGGGGCAGATTATTTCATCAGCATCCACGTAAACGCCAACGTAAATCCTGCTGTTAACGGCACCGAATCCTATGTATATGCAGAGGGAAGTCCTTCCTACTATCTGGGAGAAGACATCGTCCGGGAGATCGTACGCCGTGTGGGCACAAAAAATAACGGCACTTATGTAAGGCCGTCATTGTATGTCCTGCGGAGGACGCAGATGCCTGCCGTCCTCGTCGAACTCGCTTATATTTCAAATTATGAAGATTTTGTACTGCTCACCACGATGCAGTATCAGTTTGCCTATGGAATCTACGTCGGACTCCTGAACTACCTTGGACTCCCCCAGCTGTAAGCAGGAAAAACCATAGCAGGCTTCAGACAGGTGTAGCTCCGCTGATGCCAAAATACAAAAGTACGATGATCCCGAGCACGATCCTGTAATATCCAAACACTTTAAAATCATGCCGGCGGATATAGCCCATCAGAAACTTGATCACAAACAACGAAACGATAAATGCCACGATCATCCCCACGAGGAGCGTCGTAATCTCCATCGGCCCATAGCTCAATCCATCCATCACGCTCTTTATGATCTTTAAAAGGCTTGCACCAAACATAACCGGTATCGCAAGATAAAAGGTAAACTCGGCAGCTACCCCTCTTGACACACCGATGATAAGCGCCCCGACGATCGTCGCACCAGAACGGGAAGTACCCGGAATTACTGCTGCCAGCAGCTGGAATACACCAATGATAAGCGCCGTCTGGTATGTAAGGTCATGAACCTTCGTGATAACAGGCCTTCTTCCTTTATTCCAATTCTCGACAAGGATAAACAGGACGCCGTATATAATGAGCGCTCCTGCCACAACAATCTGATTATAAAACATCTCGTCGATCACATCATCAAACAATATTCCAACGACTGCTGCCGGAAGGCAGGCCACGATGATCTTAAACCACATCTGCATAATATCCATTTTCACAAAAGAGCCGCCCTTTTCCGGCCGCAGATCAAACGGAAATATTTTTTTCCAGAACAAAAGTACAACAGCCATGATCGCCCCAAGCTGTACGACCACCAGAAACATTTCTGAAAATTTATCATTTGAAAAATTCAAAAACTGGTTCACTAAGATCATATGTCCAGTACTGCTCACCGGAAGCCACTCGGTGATCCCCTCGACGATTCCCAGTATCACCGATACAAATATGTCAAATATTCCCATGATTTTATCCTCTCTTCCCTTTCCTCTGTCCGAAACCACGATTCCTGACAGGCTTGACATTTACTCATCCACCTGATGCATGAACATTATTCTAGCATAATTCCCCTTTCAAAACAAGATATTATAATATTTAATTGCAAAAAAGACTTCTTTATAGTAAAATAACTTTGAATTGGAGGGGACACTACAAATGAAGCAATGGATCAAAAAAATCATTCCACTCTGGGGCATCTTACCACTTTTAAGTGCGTTTGCATTAAACATGATCGTTTACAGCGGTGCTATGAGTATATGTGCCGACTGGAAGCATTATGACTTCACGACTGCTCTGGACCGGATGGTTCCGTTAGTTCCCGGTTGGATGTATATCTATTTCGGCTGTTATCTTTTCTGGGTAATCAATTATATCATGGTTGCCCGGATCCACAGAGATGACCCGTCTGAATTTTACCGGTTTGTAACCACGGACATGATGTCACGTGTCGTGTGCGGCATTTTCTTTTTTTTGCTGCCCACCACAAATATCCGCCCGGAAGTGACCGGCGATACGTTCGCTCACATGATGCTCCGCTTTTTGTATGCTATCGACGAGCCGGCAAACCTGTTCCCATCCATTCACTGCCTCGTGAGCTGGATGTGCTACATCGGCATCCGCGGCAACAAACGGGTTCCTGTCTGGTATCGTGGATTTTCCTGCGTTTTTGCCCTGCTGGTCGTCATATCCACACAGACCACGAAACAACACTATCTTGTGGATGCAGTAGCGGGACTCCTCATTGCAGAGATACTTTTTGCCTTGAATAAACGTATACGGGCATATCGGTATGTAGAAAATTTCTTCAACCGAATACACCTCAAACTTGGATTTATCAGCAAGGAGAACATCATTGGGTAAGTTTAAAAAAAATGTGCTGAATATTTCTTTTTTATTTGTTCTTTTGGCACTGACACTGTGGCTTATTTTCCGTGATCAGGATCTTGATCCGATCATTGATACATTAAAAAACGTACCGTACCAATATATCATAATCGGCCTTATCCTTGTGATACTTTATGTATGTGGAGAATCTGTCATTATAAAATATCTGCTTCACGCAGTAAAAGTAAAAGCACCTCTGATCAACTGTATCCGTTATTCCTTTGTCGGGTTCTTCTTCAGCTGCATCACCCCTTCTGCCACCGGCGGCCAGCCGGCACAGATTTTTTATATGCAACGCCAGAAGATAAAAATACCGACTGCCACGATCATTCTCATGCTCGTAACGATCGAGTATAAATTTGTACTTGTCTTTATCGGTCTTGCGCTCGCACTATTTGGACAGGGACTGGTTCAGACACTCACTCTGGAAGCACAGTTTTATCTGTATCTTGGTCTCGGATTAAACGTATTTTGTGTCCTGTTCATGAGCCTTCTCGTATTTTTGCCGGACACCGCCCGTTTCCTGATCGTTAAAGGATTTGTGCTGCTGCAGAAACTGCATATCATGAAAAACAAAAATAACCGCATGGAACGTCTGCAGACCTCCATGGATAATTATAAAAATGCATCTATCTTTTTAAAAGAAAACAAACTGGTCATCTTTCATACAACGATCATCACATTTGTACAACGTATACTTTTATTTTGCGTGACATACGTTGTCTATAGAAGTTTTGGATTAGATACCGTCTCTATCGTGACCATGACGCTTTTGCAGGCAGCGATCTCTGTCTCAGTCGACATGCTGCCGCTCCCCGGCGGAATGGGCATCAGCGAACGGTTATTTTTACAAATATTTGGTCCTGTCTTTGGCAGCACGGCACTTACGCTGTCCGGCATGCTCATGAGCCGGGGGATCAGTTATTATATGCTCATTATCATAAGCGGGATCATAACATGTATTACACATATGACAGTCACATCTGAGAAATCAGATGGACCGGAGGAGGAGAAATCATGATTGGATTTTATAATTACTCGGTGATACTTACGTATCTCGGGGTGGCGCTTTCTATTTTCGGAATCACCCAGTCCCTCACAGGAAATTATGACATTGCGATTCTTTGTCTCGCACTTGCCGGCGCCTGTGACACGTTTGACGGGAAAGTAGCAAGGAGTATGAAAAACAGAACAAGGGAACAGGAAATATTCGGTGTGCAGATCGATTCTCTGTGCGATGCGATCTGTTTTGGCGTCACGCCGGCGATCATCGCATACTCGATGGGATTAAGTAATGCATTTGGTATCGCTGTGGAAATCGTCTTCGTATTGTGCGGGGTCATCCGCCTGGCTTATTTTAATGTACTTGAGGAGATCAAACACACCCAGCCGGAAAAAGAAGACCGCAAGTGCTATCACGGCCTTCCCATTACTTCGATCGCCATTTTATTCCCGATCCTTTATATGTTCCGGCCATTTTCGGAGCAGCTTTTTCTCACTGCTCTGCCCTTTGCCATGCTTGCCATCGCATTCTTATATATTCTGGATTTTAAGATCAAAAAACCATCGAATGCTATGGTTGCATTCCTGTTGGTCTTTATGGGAATTGTTGTACTGAGGATACTTGGAGTATTTTAAGAAAGGACTCTCTGCCATCATGAAACAGATCGACATTTATGGAAAGAAAACAGATATTGATTCCAAACAGGACAAACTCCTGCACTTTATGTATACTACGGCGATTGGCAGGTTTCTGTTGAAACCCCTGGTCAGTCCTCTTTTTTCAAAAATGGCCAGTCGTTTTTTAAATACGCATTTTTCGTGCCGCTTTATCGAGCCATTTATCCGCTCAAACAGCATTGACATGACAGACTTCGAGGAGAGGAACTTTACTTCTTATAACGATTTTTTTACCCGCAGGATCAAACAGGGAAAAAGAGAGATCCCGGCAGATGAGAAACTTCTCATCAGTCCGTGTGATTCTTTTGTCACAGCTTATCCGGTCACAGACCGGCTCTCTTTTGATGTAAAAGATACCGAATACACCGTTCGTTCCCTCCTCCACAGCAAAAAACTCGCAGAACGCTTTCAGGGAGGTTACGCTCTTATTTTCCGCCTTACGGTAAGCGACTATCACAGATATTGTTACGCCGTCAGCGGAACACAGTCAAAAAACTATTCCATCGCAGGTACACTACACACCGTAAATCCTGTCGCAAATGATTGTCTCCCCGTATATAAAGAAAATTCCAGAGAATACACCCTGATCCACTCAGACCGGTTTGGCGAAGTCCTGCAGATGGAAGTCGGCGCACTGATGGTCGGAAAGATCGTAAACCACAAGCAGTCCTGTCCGGTTCTCCGCGGCGAAGAAAAAGGCTATTTTGAGTTTGGCGGCTCTACGATCATCCTTCTCTTGCAAAAAGACACTGTAAAACTCCGGGAAGACCTTCTGACGAATACAGAAGAGGGCTATGAAACCCAGGTGAGGCTTGGCAATGCGATTGGCACCTCACTACTGTAACCGTTCCTTATAATTATTTTATCATAATTTCTGCACACGGTTTCTGTGCATCCCGAGTTTTGCAAAAACTCGTTAATAAGTCTGTCAAGACTTATTTTATCACGGGCCTCCCGTCTTCTCCCCAGCATATACCACGTATCCTTGCATGGCGGCATGGATCATATAACGGATCGTTTTCCGAATATCCGCATCTGCCCTCAAAACATTCCTGACTGCGCGCATGGTAAATGATCAGATCGTTTCCTTCTTCATCTTTCACAAAACAATTATGTCCCGGTCCATACTCTCCTTTTACATCTTCTGAAGTCAAAAATGGATCTTCCTGCTTTTTCCATGACTGCGGATCCAGCAGATCACTTCCCGACACAGCTTCTAATATACCGACACAATATTCCGGACCGGTGCCCGATGCCGAAAAGGCCACAAATATTTTTTCATCATGTTTTAATGCAGCCGGGCCCTCATTTACCGAATATCTTATTTTCTCCCAGTCATACTCCGGCTTTGATAAAAGCACCGGCCGGGAAACCAGTTTCCAGGGTTCCGCTGAATCCACTTCCCCGATATACAGGCAGGAAATCTTTTCTTCGTTATGCTGCGCCCAGATCACAAAAGATTTTCCATCATCTTCAAAATACGTCATATCCAGAGAAAAACCGGTAAACGAAAAGGTATCTCCTTCTGTCGTCTGAAATTTTCCTTTTTCCTCCCATTCATCCATATAAGGATCCGTTCCCTGACACTGCAGCACATGGCAGTCAAAATCCCACCGGTTATGAGAATCGTTACTCCCCGCATAAAAAACATACCAGCGCCCGCCGATAAAATGCAGCTCCGGCGCCCAGATAAAACGATAGCTCTTACTATGCTCCCCGGTTTTCCAGACAGTCTTTTCTTCCGCCTGTGAAAGTTCTGCGATCTTCTTTGCCCGCCGGAGGATGACCCTGTCATATCCCTCCTCATCTTCATCGCTTTTCATCGGATAGGAAGCCGTAAAATAATAATACCCATCCTCTCCCTTTACAATATAAGGATCTGCCCGTTCCAAAATAAAAGGATTTATATATTCTTTTTTCTTCATAACTTTCCTCCTTTTTTCATGTTTAACTTCTTCTTGCACACATCACCCAGAGAACATTTTTCACAATACGCTTTTCTCGCTGTGCATACCTCGCGCCCATGTTGCACAAGCCGGTGACAAAAGTCACTCCCCTCTTCTCCCGGAATGATCTTCCACAGTTCCATCTCCACCTTTTTCGGATCCTTAATCCCGTCTACCAGTCCCATCCGGTTCGTCAAACGGATACAGTGCGTATCAGTCACGATCGCCGGTTTTCCAAACACATCACCCATAATAAGGTTTGCACTCTTTCTTCCTACTCCCGGCAGTTTCAGTAACGCATCAAAATCATCCGGCACCTTTCCATCATATTGCTCTACGAGCACGTTCATGCACTTATGAATGTCCCGCGCCTTACTTGGCCCCAGCCCGCATGGTTTCACAATCGCCTCGATTTCTCCCACCTCTGCCGCTGCCAACGCAGCAGGTGACGGATACTTCTCATATAATTCCTTCACTACGATATTTACCCTGGCGTCAGTACACTGTGCAGCCAGACGCACACTGACAAGAAGTTTCCATGCCTCGTCATAATCCAATGTACAGTCTGCCAGCGGATACTCTTTTTTCAAACGCTCAATAATCTCTTTTGCCCGCTGTTTTTTTGTCATTTTCTTTTCCTCCTGTTCGTAGCTTAACGGTACTCACTCATATTCTCTCAAAAAGCGGAATCGTAAAATAGTCCACGGTCTCTTCATACCAACGTCCGTTTTCCAGTGTCACGATCTCTCCCGTAAAATAATTTTTCCATTTTCCGGCCGGCAGATAATACTTTGCTTTGGAATCCGGATCAAATACCGGTGCCACCAGATAGGTATCGCCTAACATGTATTGGCGGTCCAGATACGCACAATTTGGATCATCCGGGAACTCAAGGATCATAGAACGCATGACGGGAATCCCTGTCTCATGACAGTTCGCCGCCTGCTCCACCAGATAAGGACGTAGTTCTTCTTTTACTTTCGTAAAATGACGCAGCACGTCTACCGCCTCATCCCCAAACAGCCATGGCACACGGTACGAACTACTTCCATGAAGTCTGGAATGTGTGGACAACAACCCGAACGCCACCCATCGTTTATAGAGATCGGGCGTTGCCGTATCTTCAAAGCCACCGATATCATGGCTCCAGTAACCATATCCTGACATCGTAAGGGACAAGCCGCCACGAAGGCTCTCTGCCATCGCCTCATAAGTCGCAAAACAGTCCCCGCCCCAGTGGACCGGGAATTTCTGCCCGCCTGACGTACCACTCCTGGCAAATACAACCGCATCCTCTTCTCCCTTTTTCTCCCGGATCAGTTCATACACCGCCTCATTGTAGAGGTAAGAATAATAATTGTGCATCTTTTCCGGAGACGATCCATCAAAAAACTGTACATCCCGAACCGGTATCCTCTCTCCGAAATCCGTCTTAAAGCAGTCAACTCCCTGATCAAGCAGCCGTGCCAGCTTTCCCTGATACCATCGTTTTGCATCCGGATTCGTCAGATCCACCACAGCCATCCCTGCCTGCCATTTGTCGCACTGCCACACATCCCCATTTGTTCTTTTTATAAAATACCCCTGCTCCATCCCTTCTTTAAAAAGAGCAGATGCCTGTGCAATATAAGGGTTGATCCAGACACAGATCCTCAATCCCTTCTCATGAAGCCTTTTAAGCATCCCTTCCGGATCCGGAAAAACCTCCCTGTCCCATTCAAAATCACACCAGTGAAAACATTTCATCCAACAGCAGTCAAAGTGAAATACGCTGAGCGGAATATCCAGCTCAGCCATTTTGTCTACAGCTGTAGTAACACTTTTCTCATCGTATTCTGTAACAAACGAAGTAGACAGCCAGAGCCCAAGGCTCCAGTCCGGCACATGTCCGGGTTTTCCCGTGATATCTGTATATTTTACAAGTACATCCTTCATGTCTTTTCCCACAAAAAGGAAAAAATCCAGTTTTTCCCCTGCGACAGAAAATGCTGTCCGCTCAACCTGCTCTGTCCCAATCTCCATAGAAACAGGTTCACTGTGATTGATAAACACACCATACGCCCTGTTTGAAAAATAAAACGGAACATTTTTATAACCCAGCTCCGAAGAAGTTCCCCCGTCCTCCTGATACAATTCCATACTCTGCCCGTTTTTCACAAAAGGCCCAAAATGCTCTCCAAGTCCATAAATACACTCGCCCACTCCGAGCCCGGTGGCACAACGCATATATGCCGGACCGCTGCTGTTCTCATACAAAAGGCCTTTGTCATCTTCCCGTATGTAGCAGAAATCTTCGGACTTCATAACCGTTCTTTTCTCATCGTCATAAAAAAAGGTAAGGCAGAAATTTGTTTTATGGATCATGAGTTTTGCTCTGCCGCTCGTCAAAATGATCCGATCCTCCTGATCACAGACATCCAGATCTTCCTCTCTGAGATCAAGGTCAAAATGAGGCCCCCGCTCCATTACACCCATATAGTGGAACATCTGGATCCGGAACACTTCCCGACGGGGAACTGTGATCCGGAACGTAAAATTCACTCCATCCAGCGTCATTCCCCTATGCCCGATATAAACATCCGGCGCTATGCATTCAAACTCTTTCTCCCCCGTATTATACTCATAAATTTCTCTCGGATGGAACATCTTTACCCCCATCCTCTTTTCCCATTGTCCATTATAAAACTTCATACGCAGTCTCCTCCAAAGAATCATACTTTTAGTATACATATATTTTTTCAGAATGCAAATGCTTTATTGACTTTCCTACCTGTATTAGAGTATAATTTTTATATATTCATTTTTTAGCAAAGGAGGTTTTCGCATGAGTTTATCAATCAGTGCAGTAGGCGGATACGATACCTTTTATCCCATTTACAATGCATCCTCTGTCTCACCGGTAGATCCGGCGGACAAAGTGACCCGCGGTTCAGAGGGCACGATGGGCACATCATCCGGAAAAAAGGTTGAAAAGGGTGAGTGCCAGACATGCAAAAACCGTAAATATGTAGATGGTTCCAATGAAGGAAATGTATCCTTTAAAACTCCCGGCCACATCGATCCCGGAAGTTCTGCCTCAAAAGTCATGGCACACGAGCAGGAGCATGTAGCCAACGCCATCGCAGAGGGAAGTAAACCAAACAAAGAACTCGTCTCAGCCACCGTCACCCTGAAAACTGCAGTGTGTCCGGAATGCGGACGCGTCTATGTGTCAGGCGGCACCACACATACAACCATGAGGACGACGAGCGAGCCGGTAAACCCATATGACAAACTGCAGCGCGACATGAATCGCAATCTGCTGTCGGGTATGAATTTTGATATGAGTGCATAAAGCAAATGTAAAGACGGACTTCATCCGTCTGATAAAAATGGAGGAAAACTATGTCTAACAAAAAAATCCCTTATAAGATTTATCTCGAAGAGGAGGAGATGCCAAAACAATGGTACAATGTACGTGCCCACATGAAAAACAAACCGGCGCCGATCCTGAATCCGGGAACGTTAAAACCGATCACACTGGAGGAACTCACGCCGATCTTCTGTGAGGAACTGGCCAGACAGGAGCTGGATGATACGACACCGTATATTGATATTCCGGAAGAGATCCGGGACTTTTACAAAATGTACCGTCCCTCTCCTCTTACAAGGGCATACTGTCTGGAAAAAGCACTGGACACACCTGCTCATATTTATTATAAATTTGAGGGAAATAATACATCAGGAAGCCATAAACTCAATTCTGCGATCGCACAGGCTTACTATGCGAAAAAAGAAGGCTTAAAAGGGGTTACAACGGAGACCGGAGCCGGTCAGTGGGGTACTGCCCTGTCCATGGCATGTTCCTATTTCAATCTGGACTGCCAGGTTTATATGGTTAAAGTATCCTATGAACAAAAACCATTCCGGCGCGAAGTCATGAGAACTTATGGCGCCAAAGTTACTCCTTCCCCATCCATGGACACAAATGTCGGGCGTAAGATCAATGAAGAATTTCCCGGCACGACCGGAAGCCTCGGCTGTGCGATCTCAGAGGCAGTAGAGGCAGCCACCTCTCAGGAAGGATACCGCTATGTACTTGGTTCCGTGCTCTCGCAGGTTCTCCTCCACCAATCCGTTATCGGTCTGGAGACAAAATCCGCCCTTGACAAATACGGGATCAAAGCGGATATGATCATCGGCTGCGCCGGCGGCGGCTCCAATCTCGGTGGCCTGATCTCCCCATTTGCCGGAGAGATGCTCCGCGGAGAAGCAGATTATAAGATCATCGCTGTTGAACCGGCTTCCTGTCCGAGTATGACCCGCGGAACTTATGCTTATGATTTCTGTGACACCGGAAAAGTATGTCCTTTGGCTAAAATGTATACTCTTGGCAGTGGATTTATCCCTTCTGCTAACCATGCCGGAGGACTTCGCTACCATGGTATGAGTTCTGTCGTCTCACAGCTCTATGACGACGGATATATCGAGGCAAGAAGCGTAGAACAAACCGAAGTATTCCAGGCTGCCCAGCAGTTCGCGAGAGTTGAGGGAATCCTTCCCGCTCCGGAGAGCAGTCATGCGATACGGGTAGCGATCGACGAGGCTATGAAATGCAAAGAGACCGGTGAAGAAAAAAATATCGTATTTGGCCTTACGGGTACCGGGTACTTTGACATGGTAGCTTATGGAAAATTCAACGACGGAGAAATGCAGGATTACATTCCAACCGACGAAGAAATTGCAAAGAGCATTGCCAATCTTCCAAAGGTAAATTGATATGAAAACGAAAAATACCAATGAACGAAAGCGACTCCGCTTTCCAAAACCACTGAAGAGAGTGCTGCTTGTCTTTTTGTTTCTTATACTTGCCGGATGTCTTTTAACTGTCGGACTAAATATCTGGGTCACACAGACCGCCAGTAACCACATCCTAAAAAGTACGGAACTGAAGGAGACCGGCGACTGCATCATTGTTCTGGGTGCAGGTCTGTACGGCGATAAGCCCTCTCCGATGTTAGAGGATCGGCTAAAAAAAGGAATCGAGTTATACAAAAACAACGCTGCTCCGAAAATCCTTATGAGCGGTGACCACGGCCGGAGTGGATACAATGAAGTCCAGGTGATGAAACAATATGCCATCGACGCCGGTGTCCCTTCCAGTGATATCTTTATGGATCACGCAGGATTTTCTACTTACGAGAGCATGATCCGGGCAAGAGATATTTTTGAGGTTCGTTCTCCGATCATCGTCACGCAAAAATATCACATCTACCGGGCTGTATTTATCGGAAGACACCTTGATATTGATTGCATTGGTGTTCCCACAGACGAGTTCCCCTATGGAGGCCAGTTTTACCGGAATATCCGTGAATGCATCGCCAGATGCAAAGACGTTGCCACCGTTGTCACAAATGCTTCCCCAACCTACAAAGGCGAAAAAATCCCGATCAGCGGGAACGGAGACGTGACAAATGACTGACCAGCTAACAACCGGATTTTCCGGCAATAACAGAACACTTCTCTAAAAAAAATTAAGATGCTAAAAACCCTTTTTATTAGAGCATAATCCCTTATTATAAAAGGGCTCGGCAATATGGATAAAAAGAATATGGGTGAGCAGCCTTATGCACGATGAAGCTGAGACTCAGGGAAGCGTGGAAGCCATTGCTGAACACGATTCCCACGATATGAGGCTCAGTGGAATGTTTCGTGCATTCCGCTGCTCACCCGTATTCTTTTTATCCATATTGCAACACCCTTTATCCCTTCCTTTATACCTTCCGCTCTACCCCATCACTCTCCCGTAATCATACCCACGGTCACTCTTTATTTCACAATCCATAATCTCAAAAAAGATAACAGAATTCCGCCTCAGTAAAAGCTCGATCTGTAATCCATCCCTGTCGGAACACGTTCTCTCCGTAATCGTAAGTGGAACCGAAGCCTCCCTCAGGCGCTCCAGCTGGCTCTCATCTAAACTAGCCGGCTCTCCCATATCATGCCAGACTTTCAATGGGTTACAAACTGTCTCATCTACGATCCTTTTCAGAAGACAATATTCCCCGGACAGATCCGAAAAACGAAGTTCCAATTTTAGCTCATCACTCTCCGTCTCCCTCGAAAGATTCCAAGCCACTCCGCAAACAGAACCATCCTCTTTTTGTACCGCTATCATATTCTCGTTACGGTACAAACATTCTCCCTGAAGTTGTTTATAAAACTGAAACACCCAGAATGTCGGCTTTGGTATCCCGCCATTTGCCACAAGTCCAAAACCACCGTGAAATGGAGTAAACGGAACTCCCTGCTCCTCAAAAACATCTCCAAACGTCCAATAAGAATACCCGGTGCAGTAATCTCCGATCTCAGAGAGCATTCTTGCAAGATAAGCGGCATTTTCATTTGTGTCATGCAGCGGACAATTTGGCACATAAGCAGTATTAAATTCTGTAATATAAAAAGGAATCTCCTTGTATTTTTCATAGCTCTCTATGATCTTCCGGCAGTTCTCCAACGTACTAAATGCGTATTCAGACGTATATAATTCCGCATAGTCATAATGTCCGCACCGTTCGGGAACATCGATCGTATAGTGATGTCTCGTGATAAAATCCAAAGGCACATCATTTTCACTGCAATACGTCAAAAATCCATTCATCCAGACTTCATCACTGCCTCCACAGATCGCAGGACCTCCCACCTGAAATTCCGGATGAACCTCTTTTACAGCATGCACAGTCCTTGTATACAGCTTAAAATATTCCTGCATATCTGCATTTTCCCAGAACCCTGTTAAATTCGGCTCATTCCATACTTCAATCGGCCATGACAGCACCTCCTCTTCCCCATACCGGGAAAGAAGATGTCGGAGAGTCGCCTGAACAAGTTCACACCATCTGTCATAGCTTTTAGGGGGCGTTACATTTCCTTTCCAGTAAAACTGGGTCTGGGTTCCCGAAGCCAGTTTTTCCGGCATGAATCCCAGTTCCAGGAAAGGACGGATCGAAAGCCTCTGATAACTGTCAAATACCCGGTCAAGATATGTAAAATTATATTCCGCGATCACGTTCCCTTCTTCGTCTGCATACTCTTGATAAACAGCCATATCGTCGCAAAAAAGACCGTGCCCCCGTATATAAGAAAATCCTATCTTTTGCTGTACAAACTGCAGCTGCTCCAGATACTCCCTGTGCAACGCCAATCCCATGCGTCCGGTTCCGATACAGTAATCCACGTTGTTGTAAAAAGAAATCTTTTTGTCCCCTTGGATCATAATTTTTTTCTCCATCTTATCCCTCCATTTCTGTATAATGAACTCCATTCACCAGAACATCACTGCTATCTGTTACATAAAACACCGGACGTCCATCCGGAAGAGCAACCTGAGTCCGGCAATCGCGAAATGTCACACGCTCTGCATGACGGATAAAGTAACCGGATGCCGGTAACACACCAAAGCAATTTGATTCCGGATATTGATCTGCAAATTCTTCCGGAAATTCTGGCTTTTTTAAAATACCACCTTTATAAATTACATTTACATGAGAAAAAAGAATATCCCGGATCAGGTAAACCTTCCCCTCTTTTTCAAATCCACCCAGATAACTTCCATAACTTCTTCTGACACCCTCCGCCTCAATCTGGTCAAATATGATTTCCTCCACGCTTCCGATCCGGTGCCGGCCCCAGTCTGGTGTCCTCCCTTTGTCACCTATCAGAATAAAAAATACACTCTCCACATTTTGGATATCGATCTGATGAAACTGCAGATTCCGGATGCGTCCTCCATCTACACATTGTATCGATATCGCACAGGTTCTCGTATCTTTAACGATGCATCTCTCGCAGGTGCAATTTGTAAATCCCCCATAACTATAAGTTCCGAATTTAATGCCATTCGCCATCGTACTGATGATAAAGCAATCCCGTATAAGGACATTATCACAACCGCTCTCGTTTCCACTCTTAAAACACATGGCGTCATCGTCTGCTTTTATATTACAGTTCTCAACGAGAACATTGCAGCAGTCACAGAGATCGATTCCGTCCCGGTTCGGATACCACGTCGAGTTGATATTGATATCATGGATATACAGATCATCACACTCCACAAGTGGCACTGTCCACATACCAGCATCTTTTATATACAAATCACACAACTGAACATTGGGACACCCCACAAGCAATATCGCACTCACCCGCAGACTTTCCGAACCATATTCTCCGGGAAAATCACCACTTCCATCAATCGTCCCGCCACCCATGATACGGATATTTTCCTGGTTATCTGCATAGATCAATGCTTTTTGTGGCCCCTGTACAAGCATGTTCCAGTTGGGATGCGTTTTGCTTTTTTTCACCGGATAAGCATCCACATCCAACACTCCCTTTAAAACAGCACCCTCCTCAATATATAAAGTAACATTTTTCTTTAACTCGATCATACCTGTGAGATAAATTCCATCCCTGAGATACACCACTCCTCCCGATTCACTGCACCTATCGATCAAATTCTGTAATTCAGCCGTCACCACCGTATGCCCATCCGCCGGAACACCCATCTCCACCGCATCAAGTATTACACCGTTTTTAGCTGCTTCCTGTACTGAGGAGACAGATGGCCGGTAAATACGAAATTGTTTTACATATGAAACTCCTCCATAACTTTCCATAGAAACGGTATGTACTGTCTGTACCGGACAGAAAAACTCTGCACATTCGAGCTGACGCTCTCCGTCAACATACAAAGAATAGCTGTGATTCCTGATATTCACAGTGAGATAAATACTATACCATTTATCACTTTCAAAATGACACAACTTACTTTTACGATTCTTATCATAAGAATAGAAGAAAGCCCCCTCTGTGTCAACACGTATTATCTCCTTCTTCTCACTGCCATTTTCTCCTCCATACAGCTTTAACAGATTGACTCCGGTGTTATGAATATCCATCTTTACCCAAAGCAACACGACCAGTTTATCCTGCACAGCGTCAAACTTGTGATAAATCTGACCGCTTTCCGAACAGATTCTTATTTCTTTCTCCCACTTTTCAGGAAAAAAAAGCAGATTGGAAATATCCGAGTATGAAGACATGTCCTTACAAGGTCTCATATACTCGTAATTCCGCTTGTGATCATTCCTCTCAATTCTCATAAACGCCTCCTAAAATATATCCTTACTGTTTTTATAATATAAAAGGCAAGGAAATAAAATAGATTATTTTGCTGCTTTTTTGTATTTTCCTGCAATTCTCAAAATCAATATATACCATATTTCCTGATCTTCAAAAACCCTGTCAGATATACACAAATAAATGCACTCATAAAAGAAAAAACCAAGACACACCACTTCGTGATATGTCTTGGTTTTTAATGCTGGTAACCGGAATCGAACCGGTACGGGTGTCACCACCCACAGGATTTTAAGTCCTGGGCGTCTGCCAGTTCCGCCACACCAGCATGTAAATAATAATAACTTATTTACAGCGACCCAGGAGGGACTCGAACCCTTGACCTCTGCCGTGACAGGGCAGCGCTCTAACCAACTGAGCTACTGGGCCAGATTTCATGGACCCTCGGGGACTCGAACCCCGGACCGTCCGGTTATGAGCCGGATGCTCTAACCAACTGAGCTAAAGGTCCAAACTCATAAAAGTTTGTTCCATCTTCTTGTTATGAACTTGCTGTGCAAGTTCTTTGTGAATCTTCTTGTTTTTCTCAAGTTTGCGTTACAAACTTGTTATGAACTTGCTGTGCAAGTTCATTGACCCCTACGGGAATCGAACCCGTGTTACCGCCGTGAAAGGGCGATGTCTTAACCGCTTGACCAAGGGGCCACAAACTTTTCAAAAAATCAACTCAACATCTGATATTTTACCATATTTCCCCGCCTGTTGCAAGTTTTTTTTGTAAAGAATCTGGTCTGTATCATTTTTATAATATTTAAAAATCCATAAACAAAGAAACATGATACTTTTCTTCTCTGCTTACGGATTCTTCGTCTCTCTTTGACTGTAAAACAACTTCAATTCTGATATGCCTTACACATTAACTCCCCGAGTAGGGTTCGAACCTACGACCCTTCGGTTAACAGCCGAATGCTCTACCGCTGAGCTATCGAGGACCATCTCTTA
>JAETQR010000116.1 GCA_021770615.1 Lachnospiraceae bacterium
TGATTTGGGAATTCTAGGAGGGATGAAAGGCGCTCCGAGCGATGGTATGCCCGGAGCACGTTCTATTTGGCAAGGGTTAGAGGTGCTATGCGCATTGCTTGCTTATCGAAGTTATCGAGGCTGTAAAAAATCTTGTGTCTATGGATTTTAGACTTTCCTGATAAGAATTAGATATGTAAGAGGTTTTTGTCGGTTTTATGTTTTTGGGACTGTCGAATTATTTCTTCTATTTATAGTATAACCATTCAGACGAAACCTATACATTTTTTTCGTTTTTTTATATGGCAAACAGGCATTTTATTATTGCCCTTTCCGTGGGCTCTGCCCACACCCGGCCTCCGGAATAAGGATGGGATATTCTGGCAATAATATAAATGCCGATGGAATAAGGCTGGGATGGCAGGGTTTTCAAATGTTGCCATCCCGGTCTTTTTTACAGATATTCCGTGAGACGTTCCCCATATAGGACAATCAGCTGGTTCAAGACCTGATCCCAGTTCCGGTATCTCTGGGTCCATTTCTTTGTTACATTCTGGCTCGCCAGGTACAGCATTTTCTCCAAGGACGTGTCACTGGGGAATACGCTTTTTGTCTTGGTCACTTTACGGTACTGGCGGTTCAGCCCTTCTATGATGTTCGTGGTGTACATGATCCGGCGGATGTCATCCGGGAACTGGAAGAAAGAGCTGACATCTTCCCAATTGTTTTCCCAGTTGCTGATGGCGTAAGGGTATTTCTTTCCCCACATCTCTTTTATGTTTTCCAGCTCTGAAAGGGCGGCCGACTCGTTCGGGGCATTGTAGACGGCTTTAAAATCAGAGGCAAATTTCTTCAGGTCTTTGTAACTGACATATTTGAATGAGTTGCGCAGCATGTGGATGACGCACCTTTGTATCTCCGCTTTGGGGAATACCGCCTGTATTGCCTCTTTAAACCCTGGCAGCCCGTCCACGCAGAAAAACAGCACATCTTTCACTCCGCGGTTATGCAGGTCGTTCAGCATTCCCAGCCAGAACTTGCTCGTTTCGTTTGCCCCGACAGTAATGCTCAGTATCTCCTTGTAACCCTCTGCCGTCACACCCAGCACAACATAGGCTGCACGGCTTAATATCCGCCCATCCTCCCGGACTTTGTAATGGATGCAGTCCATGAATACAAACGGGTATACCGGGTTCAGGGGGCGTGACTGCCATTCTTTGACCTGCGGGAGGATTTTGTCTGTGATCTTGCTGACCATTTCTGCAGACAGTTCGATTCCATACAGGTCATTCAGCTGGTCGTGGATGTCCCTGGTGCTCATCCCCCGCGCATACAGGGAGATCACCTTTTCTTCAATCCCGGAGATGTCGCGCTGGTATTTTGGTATCAGCTTTGGCTCAAACTCCCCATTCCGGTCCCTAGGCACGTCAATCTGGAACTCCCCATACTGGCTCTTGAGGTTCTTTGGGGAATGCCCATTGCGTTTGTTGTCTGTCTGTAAATCCCCCTTACGGTTTTTCTCATAACCGAGGGTGGCGTCCAGCTCTGCCTCCATGAGTTCCTGCAAGATGTCTTTGAAACTGTCCCGAAGGAGGGCATAGACATCGGTGACGCTGCTTAAGTTGTTTTCTGAGATAATCTGTCGAATTTGTTCCTTTGCTACTGGCATAAAAACACTCCTTTTCGATAAGAATTTCCATATCCTAATTCTTACCAAAAAGGAGCCATTTATTTCCAAAAACACAAACTTATTTACACTACCAAGTTATCTTATATAAATGTGGGTCAAGTTAAGCCGGTAAGTACGGGGCTTAGCCCATGGATGACAGTTCTTATGAAAATAGTCAATCATATCCTCAAGTTTCCCACGCGCTTCATTGAGAAGAGAAAAATCCTGTGGATATCTTATGTTGGATGGAGGGCAGGCGGCATTAAGAATCTCTGTTCCAAGATGTTCAACGTCATCTGAGCGTGTATTGGCAGCCTTTGCATTTTTACTTTCGTTCTTGGGTTCATGCTCTTTGGTAACACCGCTGGTTTCAAGGATGTACTCGTTTACTTCCAGTTTCTTGCGCTTCTGAATAATCAAAACACCAAGGGCCATTCTAAAAGGAGCCGCCGGATGGCCTGTTTTGGAGGGGAACATTGCCGCATATTTTGTTTCCATTCTGCTCCATGGAATGGCATGGGCCAACCTGATCCACTCATTATTAGGATCGAACTCCATACCACATGACTGGTTGAAGTCAAACAGTGTAATTTGACGGTTTTTACGTTTTTCAGGAATATATATAAGCTTTGGGCCTCCAAAATGCAACGTTTTTTGCCGGAACGTTAATTTACATCTGCATTTATCATATACAAAACTCTTATAAAATCTACTGTTTATCAGTGTTTTTAGTTAATGAGCATACACTATATTAGCTTGAGGTTATAAAAATAGCAGAGGCTCATTATAATCCCCTGCTATTTCTGTACTAACATAATAAATTGATTTTTTGAAAAACTCTCAACGTCATTGAGAGTTTCTATCCTCATTCACCATTTCCGTTAATTCCTCAAGTTTCTTTTGTAAGATTTCCTTGCTGATTAGTTTCGTCCGATATTCGGAAATCATGGTTGGACTCATGTTCCGGCTCAGAGCATATTCAACAACGTCCTCGTCCTTACTCTTGCAAAGAATAATGCCAACGCTGGGATTTTCGTGGGGCTTTTTTACATCCCGGTCTAACGCTTCAAGATAAAACTGCATTTTTCCCAAGTATTCCGGTTTGAAATCATCAATTTTCAACTCAATTGCAACAAGGCATTGTAGTTCCCTATGAAAAAAGATTAAATCCGTATAATAGTCGTTCTTTCCTACTTGAAGATGATATTCTTCTCCCATAAAAATAAAATCCCCGCCAATTTCCAGTAAAAACTTTTTCATGTTCTTCAAAATGGCCTTTTTCAAATCATATTCCCTATAAGGCTCGGGCAGATCTAAAAACTCCAACATATACATGTCCCTGATTATGTTCGCAGGCGCAGCCTGGGATATGGCGGAAGGCGCCTTACCATCTGATAGCATTAAACGCTCATAATATCCGCTGTCAATCTGCCGTTCCAGTTCTTTTGCTTTATACTTTTCCCGAGAGGCCAGCTTCAAATAGAATAATCTCTCTGCATCCGATTT
>JAETQR010000040.1 GCA_021770615.1 Lachnospiraceae bacterium
ATCAGATAACTTGCTGATGCTGGTGCAGGCAATCTGCTGAGCCCCAACGCGCAACATCAAAATCAGGTGCATCTAATCTGCATAGAACTGGTGCATCTAATTTGCAGGACAACACTTGATTGCTTCAGGAAGGATAAGCTTGCCATCCACTCTCTGGGTTCCCATAAAGCCGACCTGACCGGTAGCAGCAAAAAGCTCGGAAAGCTTCTTAAAGGTTCTGCCCTGACGGTCTGCAATCCAGTAATACTTGAAATCACCAAATGCAATGGTCTTTGCACCGGCTGCCGCAGTAGGCATGAATGCGGAAGTCTTCACAGGTCTGCCCAGAATCGTGTCCGGAGTCCCTGCAACCAGAGAAGGCTGCCATAAATACTGACCGGTAGAATCCTTCAGCTTACGGATCTGTTTTACAGTCGCATCGTTCAGTAACCAAACTGCATTCTTACGGTAAGGAGCCTTCAAACTGTAGAAGAGGTCAATCACCTCATCTGCAGTAATGGCAGTTGCAGAAGCGGCAGTAACACCGACCTCAGCACCACCGGTTGCTGCAAGAATACCAAGAGGCTTGCCCTTGCCATCGCCATTGAAGAAGGACTCTTCCTCTCTGGAACCGATACGTCTTGCAAACTCCTTGGAGATATATGCTTCCAGGTCAAAGACACTGTCAGCAAGAAACTCCTCAGAAACCTTAATCATGGTACCAAGCTTGTAAGCACCGATAGATACCTGGCTGAATGCATCATCAGATTCCTGATAAGCACCCTCTTCATCTACCCAGCTTGCAGAACCCTTAGATGCCACAACCGGAATCTTTCGGTCGCCGCTGGAAGTGCGAATCACATGGGCAAGCGTACGGAATACGTTCTCTTCCTCAAGTGCTTCCACCAGAGTTCTCTCAAACTCATCAGGTACAAGGTAGCCACCCTCAGAATCCGTACTTTCCTGGAGTGCATTAAGCACAGAAGGCATCGGAGCCTTAACTCTCATGGCATTCCAGAAGGAGCACTTATACTCATCAGAAGCACGACCGGTCTTCTCTTTCTCATCCTTACCCATCTTGGCACCGGGCTTTCCGGTAAGCGGAGTGCTGGTAGCCTTGGAAAGCTCTGCATCAATGACAGCCTGTCTCTCCAGTCTCTCAATCTCCTTTCCAAGATTCATAACATCCTGCTCCATCTTGTCGTAGGTCGCAGTATCTTCCTCGGAGAGCATACCGTCTGCGCCTCTCTTGGCATCAAGAAACTGCTTTGCAGCATCCCATGCCTTTGCTCTTTTCTCTCTCAGTTCTAAAATCTTACTCATCGTCTTTTCCTCCATTTGGATAAAATAAAACGGCTGCATCTCTGCAACCGCCTGTGTCAATTTGTTTCCTGCCATTATCAGTGCGATAACAGCGATAATCTCTTCTCCAGCTGATCCACTGGAGTACGTTTCTCTACTGGCTTCTTAGGTGGAATCAGTTTTGAAAGCATGGAATTCATAACCGCCTGCCTGGAAAACATCACAGGAGCACTCATCTCATCGCTAACCGCCATCCCCTCGCCAGCATCATTAGTTACGTCACCCTGTCCATCACCGAACAAGATCTTATCTGCAAAGCCAAGCTCCATTGCCTTTTTCGCATTGAACCAGCTCTCTGCATCCATCAGCTTCGAAATCTTATCCCTGGCAAGCCCGGTCTTAATCTCATAAGCATTCATAATAGATTCCTTCACTTCATCCAGCATCTTCACCGCTTTCTTCATTTCCTCAGAATCTCCGATTGCGATGGTCGCCGGATTGTGAATCATCATCATTGCAACAGGACTCATTTCCACCGTAGTTCCAGCCATAGCAATCACAGATGCCGCGGAAGCAGCAAGCCCGTCAATCTTAACTGTCACATCGTATGGATAATCCATCAGCATGTTGTAAATCTGAGCCGCAGCAAATACATCACCGCCGGGCGAATTGATCCAGACTGAAATCGGACCTTTACCCATGTTCAGCTCATCTTTGAAAAGCTTTGGAGTCACCTCATCCCCATACCAGGTCTCATCTGAGATTTCTCCATTCAAAAAGAGCGTTCTCGATTCAAGTTCGCCCTCCTCCTGATTCTTTATCCAGTTCCAAAATTTCCGTTTCATCACTTACCTCCATCCTTCTTAGTTGCACCTGCCGCAAAGATTCCTGCATCCGCAAGCTTTGTCATATTTCCATTGATGAGATACAAATCACCACCGGCCTCTTCCGGAATGCGGTCAAGATTCT
Source organism: Lachnospiraceae bacterium (assembly GCA_021770615.1). The sequence continues at coordinate 2,251 of JAETQR010000040.1, forward strand.
CAAGCACACGGATATCATTTGCCGACATCCAGCCATTCTGTCTTGCTGTCGCATAACCGTTCATTCGGCTCTGATAATCACCTCTGAGCAAGCCGTCCACATTGAACTTAAAGAAATATGTTTTCTTCTCTTCCTGAGTAAGAAGGGCTCTGACCATTGCCTGCTCCCACCTTGCCACCCAGGGATCCAAAGTGTACTTCACAAACTCCAGTGACTGCTGCTCAATATTAGAAAAGCTCGACTTCTCCAAGTCACCAACCATGTGAGGCGGCACTCTGAAAATTCGAGCTATCTCATCAATCTGAAATTTTCTGGTTTCCAAAAACTGCGCTTCATTGGGACTAATGGAAATCGGCGTATACTTCATTCCCTCTTCCAGAACTGCAACCTTATTGGCATTAGCAGAACCACCAAAGGTTGACTGCCAGCTCTCACGAACCCTGGAAGGATCCTTAATGGTTCCCGGATGTTCCAGTACACCCGAAGGAGCTGCCCCATTTGCAAAGAACTTTGCTCCATACTCTTCACATGCAATCGCCATACCAATGGTATTCTTCGCCATCGCTATCGGACTGTACCCCACAAGCCCATCAAATCCTAATCCGGGAATGTGAAGTACATCATGCGTCTGTAGTCTCACTGTAGAACCCTTCAAAGTGTGAGCATCATCCGTACTCATGTTGTACTCGTAATAGAGCTGTCCATCCCCGTCACGATTCACCGTCATTCTGTCCGGCATCAGCGGATAAAGTGCAATAATCTCGCCCCGTGCATTCCTTATAATCTGACTGTATGCATTCCCCCAAAGAAGCAAATGCGTCATCAAGGTCTCACGGAATACAAAGCTTGTCATCTCCGGATTTGGCTCATCGTGAAGCAAAAAATAAAGCGGATGATCCACCGCCTTTTCCTTGCCTCCATCCTTGGTATATCTGTAAAACTGTAATGGAAGTCCAGCCACAGCCTCTGACAATATCCTCACGCAGGAGTACACCGCCGTCATCTGCATCGCCGTTCTTTCATTCACTCTTTTTCCAGAAGTTGAACCTCCCATAAAGAACGAATACGCACTACCCGAAGTTCTGTCTGTGGGAGCATCCCTTCCACGAAATATGCTGCTTATACTATTGAATAATCCCATATCTCACTATCTCCTTATCTGAAAATATCACTCCATGCCCTTACTATCTGTATGAAACCCGTAACTGCCAAAGCAAGCAAACCAACAATCACTATAAGAACACAAGCAACCATCTTTCCCATAAAAATCTCCATAATAAAAGCACCTACCATTTCTGATAGATGCTTCCACCCTTCTAGTTATCATTCAATTGTTTATTAATATCTCTGCCACCATACATAATACGTATAATACTAACGGTAGCACTGGTTTCATCTGGCAGATAAAACACCAAATAATTATCCACCGGCAAAACTCTAAGCCCCTGACTATGCCAAGGTTCTTCCTCGTATAATCTGTGTCGCATTGGCATTTGTTCAAGAGAACGGACAGCCTTCATAATGCGTTCTGTTTGTCCGGCAGCTGTTTCAGGTACCAACAATTCATACGCAATATATTCGTAAATGTCCCTCAAATCCTGTCTTGCTTCGGCGGAATATGCCACATGAAAAATCATATGCCAAAATCTCTTTTCATTTCAGCTTCAATGGCATCTGCTGAGTAAACTCTGCCAGCTTTTACATCAGACATACCTTTTTCAATTTCTTTATCAAATTGTTCTTTCGTAAGAGAACCATATGCGGGCGGTGCCGTTCTTGGTAATTTCATTTCAAATGGAATTCCCTTTTGCAAAACAATCTGCCGTAGAAACATTCCTACTGCATTTGACATTGGAATTCCTAACTGATCTAATACACTTTCAGCCTGTTCTTTAAGTTCAGGCTCAACTCGTGCAAATACATTTGCTGTTCTTGCCATAATCATCGCCTCCTTCAACTGTATTCTATCACAAATGCTTGCAAATGGCAATCTGTTTGCAAGCATCTTATTTATGAATATTATATGGTTGAGGCGTCTAATTTATTCCTCAGCTCAGCACCCTCGTCACAAAAACAGCCTAAAACACCAACAATCCTCTCTCATCATAAACACTTCCCTGCGGCTCACCCTGATTTCTCAGGCATCTGTCCAGAGCCATTATGGAAGCAACAATTCCATCAATCTTTTCCTTCGACTTAGCCTTAGTAACCTTAATATTTTCCGCGGCATCCGTCTCAATCACCACATTACCTGCCATCCAGCGAAGCACGGGTTGTCCTGCATGAACAATCTGCCCTTCCATCAGAAGTCTGTAAAACTCCTTGGTCGGCGTACTCATGCTGGCAAAGCCCTGTCCGAATGGCACCATCGTAAATCCGGCATCTTCCAAGTTTTGAATCATGTGAGTTGCATTCCATCTGTCCACCGCAATTTCCAGAATGTGATATTTCTCACCCAGATCACAGATGAACTTCTCAATGAAATCGTAGTGAATCACATTTCCCTCTGTAGCCATCAAATGTCCCTGCTTCTCCCACACATCATACGGAACTGAATTTGCCTTCACCCTCTGAGGAATGGTTTCTTCCGGCACCCAGAAGTACGGCATCAGAATATATTTCTCCTCCGCATTTCTCGGTGGAAATATAAGTACCAGAGCTGTAATGTCTCCAGTACTGGATAAATCCAGTCCGGCATAACAATCTCTTCCCTCCAACAATCTCATATCAATCGGCTCATTGCCTTTCATAAAGATTGCATCCGGAATCCATGATGTTGTACTGGATACCCACATATTCATTCGAAGCCACTTGAAGGTTATCTCATCAGCGGGATTTTGTTTTGCCTCGCGATATGCATCACGAAGTCTTTCAATATCCACCGTATATCCAAGGGAAGGATTTACCTTATACCAGTTTGCTTCATCTTCCCAATCCTCATCATCCTTCAGTCCATAAACCACCGGATAGAATGTCGGGTCCACACGCCTGCCCTCCAAAATATCAATCGCCTTGGTATGCAATTCAAAAGCAATGGAATTTCTGTCATTACCGGCAGTCGTGATAATGAAGTGCAAAGGATTCTGACGGGCATCCGAACTGTACTTGGTAAGCACGTCGTATAACTGACGATTCGGCTGTGTATGAATTTCATCGAACACAAGTCCCGAAATCGAAAAACCGTGCTTACTTCCAACCTCTGCAGATAACACCTGATAGAATCCTGCATTGCCATAATTGACGATACGTTTTGTCGCAGACATCAGCTTACTTCTCTTCATAAGAGCTGGTGACATCTCAACCATCTGACGAGCAACATCAAAAACAATAGAAGCCTGCTGTCTATCAGCTGCTGCACCATAAACCTCAGCACTCGGCTCATTGTCTGCATACAATAAATAAAGAGCGATAGCTGCTGCCAATTCGCTCTTACCTACCTTCTTACATATTTCAACAAACGCTGTACGGAACTGTCTGTTCCCATCCGGCTTTACAATTCCAAAAATATCTCTGATCAACTGTTCCTGCCACGGTAATAACCAGAATCTCTTTCCTGCCCATTTACCTTTTGTGTGGCAAAGGTTCTCAATGAAAGTAACCGCCCTGTCAGCTTTCGCCTTATCATAATGAGATGTCGGAAGCATAAATCTTGTCGGCCGATAGTTTTTGAGCTTGGGATAATCCTTAGGTCTTGTTTCTTTTGCCATTAACCATCACCCCCAAGTAATGCCTCCATCTCATCTTCCGTTTCCTTCCCTTTGCTGTTACCGGCAATGATTCTACTTCGTGAGGATGGAGTCAATCCAAACTCCGATGCGGCCTGCAGCATCAGCTTCTGATTGGTATTTGCAATTCCAACCCAAGGAGTCTGCTGCTGATATCCTTTATCAGTCTCAAAAGTAGATCCACCGGAGGTGATATGCTCCTGCGCTTCCTTCCATCTTGCATATGACTGACAGTATGCTGCAAAGGCTGCCATGTCCACCTCTGTAAGAACACCCATCTGATTCATCAGCTCAGCCAAGCGTTCCCATTCCTTCTTTGCTTCCGACATTAACCAATCAGGACAAGCAGGTATTCCCTTTTCTGGAATCGGTTCTTTGCTATTCAGTTTTCTTTTACCCGGATTGCCTTCCAGTTTCTTAACTGCTGTAGGCTTTGGCTTTCTTCCTGCCATCGGTATCCCCTCCTTCCCTAATTCTTTGCAAAATAAAAGGACCATGTATCTCTACACGATCCCTATTACTAATTTTATGTAATTACATCCAGCTTTTTGTTTCTTTACTCCATGTATGCTCAAAGGAATTATCGTTATGAATTGAATCCACGATGGGCAAAGTTTATTTGTCATACCAGCACCTCTAGATACATTTTCATTACATCCCCACATTTGAGCATCTCGGCATATCTGATTAGCCTATTCAGATTACGGTCACTCCGATGCAGATAGGTTGTAAGAACTTCTTTCGTTTCTTCAATTCCGATTTTTTCCCTGTAGAAAACGATATCAACAACAGTTTTCTCAATATCATATATACGAAATCTGTTATTTCCATCCTCTACGGTCTCGATACCAACATCAAATCGGTCATCTGTAAAATAGCATACATTCAGTTCCGGCCAATCCGGTAGAGTTGATACCTTTGCTTTTCTCGGAATTGCTACATCAATGGCATCCGGGCGATAAGTAGACAGATTATAATACACAGCTGCACTCAGCAGACAAACTACTCCGTCTGGTACAAATGCATAGGCATAGTAGAAATCCGATCCCTCACCATCAAAATTTGCATTTTCATAATACTTTTTATTCAGTTTTATCAGGATCCCCTGGTCAACCATCTGATTGATTTTATAATAGGAAAACCCTTTATCTTTCAGCTCTTGAACGGAAAAAATCATTTGGTCATTGGAAATCTGTGCAGTCTTTGTCATCTTTCTCACCTCAATTCCAGTATATCCAAATTCGTGATAATTATTTAAATATTTTTCGGCATTTTATTATTTTGCCGAATTTCATTTAAATTATAATAATCATTTCACGATTTGTCAATGGATTTTCAGTGAGCTACCCCCATCTTCCATTTCGCGACTGCACACGCAGCACCCACCCGCCGTTCTATAGAAGACAGGTCTGTAGAGATTTCGATACCCCCTACCTTATCCCCATCGATCTCCACGCTTCGCATGAATTTGTGAATGACACGACTTACACAACGCAATCAGATTGCTCCGATCATGTGTGCCACCTTCGCTCAACGGCTTCTTGTGATGGATCTCTTCCACCGGAACTGCAAGTCCACGTTCAAAACATAGCTCACAGAACGGATGCTCCGCAGCGTATTTATCACGTATCCTTTTCCATGCACGACCATATCTTTTCTTGGTGCTCTTATCTCTGCTAAACTTTTCATAATCGCTGTTTACTTTTCTTGCATGCTCCTCACAGTACCGCCCGGTCACTAATGCAGGACAGCCCGGATAAGCACACGGTTTCTTTGGTTTGCTTGGCACTGTTACACCTCCATGCATAGCCAGAGCCCTGAAGGATCTCTCCCCCAAGGCTCAGTTTCATTCTGCTTTCCGCATTATAACAATATCATATTTACTGACTCTCATTCTATCACATCAGCTCTCCACTTTGAGAAATCCATCAATTTCTTTCAAAGCCTTGTCATGAAGCCTAAAGGTATGCTGGATACTATAGCCCATATCCACAGAAATCTGCTCCCACGTATCAAAACACAAATATCTCTTCTCAAGAATTGTCCTTTCTGCTCTGTTTGCTACTCGTTTAATCATATGTGTGATATCAGCCTTCAGAGAAATCAGTTCATGTATATCGAAATTGATTTCATCCTCCAATGCGATAATCTTCACAATGGCATCCTCCATCTTATGGATATTTCTGTTTGGACTTCCCGGCATATCTGATATGGTACTTGTTGCTTTGGTTGCCAAGTCACGAAGAGAAGTTACCTGCTCCAGCTTGCTGTTGATATCGTTATCAATCTTGTACGCCTGACTCAAATATTCTTTTGCCGTCATAAGCACCTCCGAAAAAATGTTTTCTCTCGGATTGACTCTGATTGCCGTTTATTTACTCTGATTTTCTTTTACTTGCCGAACGCCTAATCTCAGCCTTTACCGCATTGATCAAAGCTGACTGTGTACGATCCTTTGATTCCAAGGCCTTCATAACCTGCTCATCAATGGTACCTGCAGTAATGATATGCTGAACCACCACAGTTTCCGCTGACTGACCTTGTCTCCACAACCTGGCAACTGTCTGCTGGTACAATTCTAGGCTCCAGGTAAGTCCAAACCATATCAGCATATTTCCACCGGATTGCAGATTCAAACCATGTCCGGCAGAAGCGGGATGAATCAATGCTACAGGCAGCCCTCCTCTGTTCCATTTTCGAATACTTTCTTCTGAATCAAGCTTCTCAAAAGAAATTCTCCTCTCAGAAAGCCTTCTCATAATTCTGGTCAAATCATGTTTGAACCAATAAGCCACCATTACCGGCTTCCCATTCGCAGCCTCAATCAAATCCTCCAAAGCATCCAGCTTCTGGTCATGAATCTGTATCTCATCTCCATCATCGGAATACACTGCTCCGTTTGCCATCTGCATCAGCTTACCGGAGAGTGCTGCTGCATTTGCCGCTGTCACTTCTCCACCCTTCAACGGCAAGAATAAATCCTCTGCCATATCCGAATACAGTTCTTCCTCAGCCTCACTCATGTAAACCGGATATTCATTACTGATAAGCTCCGGCATCTTCAAATGATCCAAAGCCTTCATGGAAATCGTAATATCCGATATCTTATCGTAAATCTGTTCCTTCGCACCTTTTCTCAATTTGTAGGAATAAACAATCTGACCATTCATCTGGTCCGGCACAAAATAATTCACTCGATACTGACTGATAAATCTTCCAAGCCTTTCACCCATATCCAGACATTTGAATTCTGCAAAAAGATCCATCAAACCATTGGAAGAAGGTGTACCGGTCAAACCAATTACCCGTTTTATCTTTGGTCTTACCTTCATAAAAGCTTTGAATCGCTTACTGTTCCAGTTCTTAAAGGATGAAAGCTCATCCAGCACCACCATATCAAAATCGAATGGAACTCCGCTCTGCTCCACCAGCCATTGCAGATTTTCTCTGTTAATCACATAGATATCTGCTTCTGCTGCCAGTGCCTTCTTTCTATCTGCCGCTGTCCCAAGAACAATCGAATATCTCAGGTGTTTCAAATGCTCCCATTTATGAATCTCATCGCTCCAGGTATTTCTCGCCACTCTCAGTGGCGCTACCACCAAAACTTTACTTACCTCAAAGCTGTCATATAGAAGCTGTTCGATGGCTGTCAACGTAATACTTGTCTTGCCAAGTCCCATCCCAAGTATTACGGCTGCTATCGGATGTTCCAATATATAACTAATTGCATACTGCTGATAATCATGCGGTTTGTATATCATCTAAAATTCCTCCAATCTGTCCTGCGTCATCCAGGACGAATACCTTATACCCAAGAGCACGAAGCTGATCATGTCTGTGAATCTGGAGCTTCCTTGGCTTCTCCCCGGGAGCCTTCACTTCCACGAACCCGATTTTCCCATCATGTAATAAAACAATTCGGTCGGGCCAGCCTGAAGAACCGGAATTCCATTTCTCACACAAACCGCCTCGCTTTCGAACCTCCCGTACTAATTTCTGTTCAATATATTTTTCACGCATCCCACGCCTCCATCATTCATAACAGGTGTGCAGGTCGAGTACCTCGTTTCGTAAAACTCCCTTAAGCAGATTTTTCATAAATTTCTCACTAAAGGAACTTTTATGTACTGAGGTTAACGACCTACACATAAAGGCTTGAAAATGAATGTCGTGTAGCCATATTTCAAGTTACAAATCTGAAATCAGCTATAATGACCTTCACAATCACTCCAAGAAATCCTGTCCTTCTTTCAGCTTTAGTCCCACAACCTGCACTCCGGTGTTCTTGCGAATCCGTTTGTAGCCAGCCTTGTCCATCGAGGAATAGAAATCTGTCGTACTGCGGATATATTCACCGTTTTGCATGCAATGGGCTCGATACGCCTGATATAGTTCTCCTGACTTTTCCTTATAGGATGGATCCATCTCACAGCATTCTTCTAAGAACTGACCAAGCCAATCATTATCCTCGCGGTATGCCTGAATTGCTGCTTCCACCACATCCGGAATCTTAGTATGGAAATTCTTATCAATTGCTCTCTTGGCACCTTCGATAATCCAGCTCATTACAGCCGATCCCGCATGCTCAAATAAATAATCCGCATAATTCTTGATATCGCTCTTCCCGGTAATTTTCGCATTGAAAGGAATCACAATCAGCCTGCGCCAGATACCATCATCATTGGCTCCCACCTTTGGCAGATGATTCGTATAAAGCACCAGCGTATGTGACGGGACAAAGGAGAATGGATCCTTGTACTTCTTCTCCGCCTGAATCTCATCCGTTGAGCAAAGCTGCTTCACCACAGCCGTATTGAGCCGCATACCCTCCTCCATTTCCGAAGAAATGATGAGTCTTTTCCCCTTCAGCTCGGCCATCTCCGGTTTCACATTTCTCTTACAATTCATCGTGAGTGCCTCCGCTGAAAGCTTTCCGGCATAATTCCCCAGCACCCGAAAAATCGTATTCCAGAAGGTACTCTTTCCATTGGCACCGCCACCGTAAGCAATAATCATATGCTCCTGATACACCTTACCGATTGCAGCCATTCCCACAGTCTCCTGCACATAATCAATCAGCTTCTGATCCTTACAGAAAAACAAACTCAAAGCATCCAGCCATATCTGCTTTCCCTCTTCTCCGGGAGAACACGCTGTAATCTTTGTAATCAAATCCTCTGGATTATGTGGCTGTTCTCCTGCCAAGCCTTTTCTCAAATCATAGGTTGCATAGGGCGTATTGATGAGATTCTCATCCTTATCCAACTCACTGACAGAAATCGCAAGCATCGGCTTTGCAGTATTCGCCGCCGATACAATGTACTTATAATCACGTCTCTTCTGCACAAACTTCAGATAGGTTTGTGCACCCATCAGCATGTACACAAGCGGCAGTAGCTTTCCATCTACTTCCTTTAGAAGCTCCTTCGGACCCGCCTGGATGGAAGCCTTTGGAACACCTGCATCCTCTAACGCCTTTTCCACTCTGGCAACCTCATCCATGGCATCCTGCAGCTGCAGATCCAGAAATTCCTCCACTGCTCCAATCGCCATCTGCTTGTCCTCTCGCCAGCATTCACCATCGAATCTCAGAAAATCTGTCGCACTGGTGTATTTCAGTTCATCTCCATACTCACGTACAAGAACCTTCGCCTGTCCGATATCCGAATAATCCTCCGGCTTAAGGGATGTCCCCTCAAAATCTGCATTATATTCATCAGGCGGAACATATCCCTCCTGTGTCACAATGCTTTTTCGAAAAAACTTCACCGCACTGTTCCAAATAGTCTTAAGTTCAAAATCCGGAAGCGGCGGATCGCATTTCTTCGCATGCTCGAGAAATGCCTCATGTGCTTTTTCCGTATCTCCGTACCGTTTCAAAACACGACCGGCAAATCGACTCATCGTGTTGTTGCGGCTTCCTTCTAAAATAGGACCGGAACTTTTCCCACCAGACATTTCTGAATCAAAGTCTTCCTCTTCCATATCAGAGATCTCAACCTCCTCATCCACCGTTATCCAACCATCATGAAAAATCACATCATCACACTCCGCACCGAATATGAATCTGGCTGCATCCAAGGCATTTCCATCAAAAAATGGATAGGCACTTTGAATCGCCTTCTTCAGATTTCCATACCTGGCCGCATCCGTTATCTCTGTAATGGGAAAATACATGTGATACCTCGGTCTCGCTGGCTTACCTTCCTTATCTAAAAGATGGTGACGGCTCGGTGCCAACAAGTACTCCACATTCGGAAACAACTCTTCCAGCTTCTCAGGCGTAATCCATTCCGTTGGATCTTCTGAGTGGTCATTATCAATATCCATGACAATCACATCCGATCGGATGAAATTATCAATGCTTCGATAATTCCCTTTGAACTCTCCGCAAACATGATCCTTCTTCACCGCTTCCTGCAACTGCTCCGGCGTGACCACCGTCACCTTATTGGGATAGCTGCAGTTCCCGGCTTGACCGACGCAGTTTGCAGTAAAAATCGTTACCTGCATACTTCAAACCTCGTTTCTACAAAGTAAGGACAATAATCCTTCTACCTTCCTAAGCGCCTTCGACCTGCACTTTTCCGGTCAAAACCCGGAAATTTTACAGAGATTTAGCCAGAGCAGTATCGCTTCCTTTTATAAAGCGAAAAATGCCCTGGCTTTTTCATAACTTTTTTTCAGAAAAATATCTCTTCAACCGGAAAAACAAATCACAGATGCGCTTAGGAAGATAGAAAGGCACGAAGCCATTCGGAAAGCGAGGTGCTGCAGATGCAGACAGAAACGATTAATAAAAGCCGGCAGGCCACACCGCTGATTGAGGAAGAGCTCATTGATACCCTCATCGCAATCAGCGTAGTAGCCAAACGCCTGGCAGCCAATCTAAGACAACAGAATACAGAAAATGGAGGAACTGAAAATGAGCAAAATGAGTGAATTATCTCAGGTGCTGGAGGAAATGATTGCCTGCGGCGAAGGCATGATCAAAGCCGCAAAGGCAATAAAAGAAATCTTCTCATCTACAGAAGAAGCTCCGGCAGTACCTGAATCAGCCCCTTCCTATACAAAGGAAGATGTTCGCGGAATCCTTGCTGCAAAGTCAGCTGCCGGATTCAAAAAGGAAGTCAAAGAGCTTCTGGAGAAATATGGCGCACAGCAGTTAAAGCAGGTTGATCCTAAAGATTATGCCGCCCTTATTAAGGAAGCAGAGGTGATCGGCAATGCCTAAACACGCATACCTCTCCGCCTCTGCCAGCCACAGATGGTTAGCTTGTCCGCCAAGCGCAAAGCTCTGTGCCAGCATTCCGGATCAAGCATCCGAATATGCACAGCAGGGAACCGACTGTCATGAGCTCTGTGCCTACCTGGTAGAGAAAGCACTTGGCAGAGATGTTCCGGATCCAACAGAAAGCCTTACCTACTATGATGCAGAGATGCAGAACTGTGCAGAGGAATACAGGAATTATGTATTGGAACAGATTGAAGCGGCAAAGGAGTTCTGCAAGGATCCACAGGTCATGATTGAGCAAAGACTCGACTTCTCCCGCTGGGTAGAAAATGGCTTCGGAACCGGTGACTGTGTCATCGTAGCTGATGAAGTATTACAGATTATCGATTATAAGCACGGTCTTGGAGTTCTCGTAAGCGCCGGTGATGATGAGCACGGTGGTAACAGCCAGATGATGTGTTACGCCTTAGGTGCTTTGGAAGTATTCGGAGACATCTACGAAATCAATCATATTAAGATGACCATCTTCCAACCAAGACGCGAAAACATCAGCACCTACACCATCAGTAGAGACGATCTTCTGAAATGGGCTGACGAAGTCCTGGCACCGACTGCACAGCTTGCTTATGTGGGTGAAGGCGAATTCAAAGCCGGGGACCACTGCCAGTTCTGCAAGGCAAAGGCAACCTGCCGCAAGCGTGCGGAATACAATCTGGAGCTTGCAAAATATGATTTCGAAATGCCTGCTACCCTGGATAACACAGAAATCGCTGCCATCCTTGAAAAAGTGGATGAAATGATCTCCTGGGGCAATGACATTAAGGAATATGCACTTAAACAGGCACAGTCAGGAGTTCACTTCGAAGGCTGGAAGGTCGTAGAAGGAAGATCCAACCGAAAATATACAGACGAAAAAGCTGTCGCTTTCAAAGTAAAGGACGCAGGCTTCGATCCGTATGAGAAAAAGCTTCTTGGCGTAACCGCCATGAGCACATTGCTCGGCAAGAAGAAATTCGAAGAGCTTTTAGGTGAGCTGATCTACAAGCCACCCGGTAAACCCGCATTGGTTCCGGAATCTGATAAGAGACCGGCAATGAATACAGCAATAGAAGACTTTAATGAGTAAAAGGAGGGCCAATATTATGGCAAAGATTTCAAACCCTACAAAGGTAATCACAGGAGTAAACACACGTTGGAGCTATGCGAATGTATGGGATGCCAAAAGCATCAACGGAGGCGCACCGAAGTACAGCGTTTCCCTCATCATTCCCAAGTCCGATACCGTAACTGTAAGCAAGATTAAGGCAGCCATCGAAGCAGCCTATGAGGAAGGACAGAGCAAGCTCAAAGGCAATGGCAAGACCGTTCCTGCTCTCTCTGTTCTCAAGACACCTCTTCGCGATGGTGATCTGGAAAGACCTGACGACCCGGCTTATGCAAATGCCTACTTCATCAACGCCAACAGTGCTTCCGCACCCGGCATTGTAGATGCAGACCGTCAGCCTATCCTTGAGAGATCAGAAGTCTATTCCGGCGTATATGGCAGAGCAAGCATCAATTTCTATGCCTTCAATAGTAATGGAAATAAAGGAATTGCCTGCGGACTCAACAATCTCCAGAAGATTCGCGACGGTGAGCCTCTCGGTGGCAAGTCTCGTGCAGAAGATGACTTCGCATCCGAGGAAGAGGAAGATTTCCTCTCCTAAGAACTACATGACAACTAAGGCGGTAGGACAAGCCTACCGCCAATTGAAAGAAAGGTAAGGTGACAACCTATGTCAAAAGAATTATTGAATGAATTGATGAATGCACTTGTTGATGGAACTCTTTTCGGTATCTGTTTTAGTTTTTGGATTATGATATTGGTTGCGGTATGGCGTTGGTTCCTCGGCGTAGTAAAACGCTTCCTCCACTGGCTCTGTCCAAAGTGGTTTAAGCAAAAAACTGAAGAAACCGACAAGAACTAATCACCAGGCGGCGGTACCTACGAAGTGCCGCTGCCGTTTTTGTAAAGGAAAAAGATTATGATAAAAGAATTGTCAATTGATTTAGAGACCTATAGCGATGTTGACATCTCCAAATGCGGAGCATACAAGTACGCTGAGTCTGATAGTTTTGAAATACTGCTCTTCGGTGTTTCTGTTGATAATGGACCTGTAATAGTTTATGACCTTACTGCAGGTGATGAAATACCAACAGAAATCCTGGAAGCACTATCTGATGAGAATATAACAAAATGGGCTTTTAACGCCTCCTTCGAAAGAGTCTGTTTGTCTAACTGGCTCCGGAATCATCATCCTGAATATTTCAAATCTTACAATTCAGAGGATGATCCAGTACACAACTATCTGAATCCATCCTCTTGGAAATGCACTATGATTTGGTCAGCCTATATGGGCTTACCACTCTCACTGGAAGGTGTTGGCGCAGTCCTGAAGCTTCAGGATCAGAAAATGAAGGAAGGCAAGGACTTGATCAAATACTTCTGCTGTCCTTGTAAAGCTACCAAGGCGAATGGTGGCAGAACCAGAAATCTCCCGGAACATGCACCGGATAAATGGGAAAGCTTCAAATCCTACAATCGCAGAGATGTTGTAGTAGAGCTTTCCATCAAACAGAGATTATCTAAATTCCCAGTTCCGGATTCTATATGGAATGAGTATCACATCGATCAGGAAATCAATGACCGGGGAATTATGCTGGATATGGATGTGGTGAAGAATGCAATCGCATTTGATGAAAAATCAAAAGCAGAGCTCATGATTACAATGCAGAATATCACAAACCTTGACAATCCCAACAGTGTCGTCCAGATGAAACAATGGCTCGCTGATAATGGCGTGGAGACAGAATCCCTTGGTAAAAAGGATGTTGCCGGACTGATAAAAGAGACCGATGGTAATATTGCAGAAGCCCTCAACCTCAGACTTCAGCTTGCAAAATCCTCCGTTAAGAAATACCAGGCAATGCAGAATGCCGTCTGTAAGGATGGGCGTGCTCACGGTATGTTTCAATTCTACGGAGCCAATCGCTCAGGCAGATGGGCCGGTCGACTCATACAGTTGCAGAATCTGCCGCAGAACCACATGCCCGATCTCGCAGAAGCTCGTGAACTGGTTCGTACTGGAGATTATGATACTATGGAAATGCTTTATGATGATATCCCGGATACTTTATCTCAGCTTATTCGTACTGCTTTCATTGCAAGACCGGGATACAAATTCATCGTAAGCGACTACTCTGCTATCGAAGCCAGAGTTCTTGCACATCTCGCCGGTGAGGCCTGGCGTTCCAAGGTATTTGCCGAAGGTAAAGATATCTATTGTGCATCAGCAAGTCAAATGTTTGGAGTCCCTGTCGAAAAGCATGGTGTAAACTCTCACCTCAGGCAGAAAGGTAAAATCGCCGAGCTTGCCCTGGGATATGGCGGATCAGTTGGTGCACTGAAATCCATGGGTGCACTGGAGATGGGCTTAACCGAAGAAGAGCTCCAACCGCTGGTTGATTCCTGGCGAAATTCAAATCCTATGATAACAGCCTTCTGGTGGGATGTTGATACTGCAGTCAAGACTACCATCAAACAACGTATTCCTACAGAGGTTCGTGGCATCAAATTCTTCTACAAGAGTGGCATGCTTTTCATCAAGCTTCCTTCCGGTCGAATGCTCAGCTACGTAAAACCTCGTATCGGCGAAAACAGATTTGGTGGCGAATCTGTCACCTATGAAGGTATCGGCTCCACTAAGAAATGGGAACGCATCGAATCCTATGGTCCGAAATTCGTGGAGAATATCGTGCAGGCAATATCCAGAGACCTTCTCTGCTATGCCATGCGCAACCTCTCCAATCAGCAGATATGCGGCCATGTCCATGATGAACTCATCATCGAATGTCCTAAAAATGCTGAAGTCAGTAGCATCACTTCTGTCATGGGTAAGTCCCCTGACTGGATGCCGGATATTCTGATCAGAGGTGATGGCTATGAGACCAAATTTTACAAAAAAGATTAAAAATATAGCGGCTTCCGGTACATTAACAACCAGAGGCCGCATTGTCTTAATTTCCAGTATTATCGTAAATTACATACTGTTCAGCGTTATCTTCTATAATTTTATTGTATTTTTGAACTGCTTCATCAGTAATATGTGTAACACAGTAAACAGGATCTGTATCAGACTTTTTCCCCTGCGCTAATAGAATTCTCGGAGTTATTGGCATAATTCCTACCTTGCTTCCATCTTCACGCAAATGTACAAAGGACGGGTTATCACTTGTAACATATTTTGTAACGCCATCAGCAATAAGAAAATGAAAGCTTGTATGTTGTAAGCTCTGTTGTACATGTTCATATATTGGACCATCATCATTCAAGAATCGTCTGTAAAGTTTTAGTAATAAACAGTGCTTGAAATAATCTGCCATTGTTTCAAAAAATGGAAGTTCTCTCTCCTCTTCAGGTATTTCCACCTCATCCATAGATAATACCTCAACACCTAACCATTGAAACTGGTCTGTAAATAAAGGCTCTGAAGCTATACTTCTCCAATCTATAGAAATAAAGAATTTCATTAAGAACTCTTTATCAAACTCAGGGATTTCTCCTGAAACCGTCAATACATTATTCTCTATTGTATTTCTGACATTGGTCCATTTGTTTTCATATTTAACTGACCAGTTTTCCTCTATATCACGTATTTTAACTTGATCAATTGCAGCTTTTATTGGCTTTTTTGATGCGATGGTACCATCAGACTTCCGAGTTATCTCCCAACTACCAAAGTCATAGTATATTTGGTTAAGTTCAAGATTACTGGTGACTTCTTTTCCTTCATACACAACCTTATAATCTTTCATAATTGAGAAAATATTGTCTGCATCATCCGCCGTGCAAATAGGCATACCAGCAACTATTGAATGATAATGGTTAATCCCGCACAAATTATCTTTATTCTTTGTATCAAATTCCCCCGTAACAAGATTCTTATACTTTAGCGTTCCTGATGCATTTGCCCAAGCTGACATGTACGTTTGAGGAATTAGATGATGATATTTAGCTTTATTCCCCATTACAATGCTCCCTTATTAAAATATTCTTCTACAATCCCATCCAACTGCTTCCTAATCTCAGCAAACTCCATGTTCAGATCCAATGTCCTAACACTAATCCGGTTACCACTCATCTTGTATTTTTGATCTGGCTGTATTTCTTCTTCAGTCTTAGCATACAAGAGCATACCGCCAACCTCGTGCGGTTCTTCTCTCAGTTCATATTCCTTGTTCTTTACATAAGTGAAAATCTGGTACAGATTATTGGAATGCAACGTGTGCTTATCATACTGTGTCTGTGTTGTATGTTCATAATACTTCGCATCAATGATGAGAACCTTCGCCCCTTGCGACAGCATAATATCACTCTTCATTACCGGAAGCATATCACTGGAATCATCATCCAACTGCCAAGGAATCTGTGA
The DNA here is from genome assembly GCA_021770615.1 of Lachnospiraceae bacterium. The sequence continues at coordinate 18,684 of JAETQR010000040.1, forward strand.
TGCATTAGCTGTAATCTCAGGATGCTCTTTTCTGTAATACTCCAGAATGAATTTCTCATAGAGTCTGCACATTCTTTGTTCATCAACAAACTGCATCAGCTTCGTTCTTCCATCAGTTGTAGTCTGCAGTAATCCCTTTAACACCAAGTAGCATATAGACACCAACATCCGATAGGTTTGGTTATTTCTTGAATACTGCTGGTTCCAATTTATAGAATGAACGTCTAACTCCTGTACCTCATCATAAAACACAAGAATCTTTCTAATATCTTTCTTCCTCGACTTACCAATATCAGAATGAAGAAGTTTCAACATGGTGGTCTTGATAATACGGTTCATATATGTGTTCACGGAAAACTCATCATAAGTACAAACCATCTGCCTTCTCAGCATCGTCTGTTTTTTGATAGATTCCGTAATATCAATCTTTCCCCTAAGCCCAGATAACGTCTCCGTCTCAGAGATATAGTCCCGGCCAAGTCCTCTCTTCAACTGCAGTGAAACACCCTTTGTCAGAATTGCCGCACACAACTCAGCCACATTATTAAATTGTTCTGTAGCTACATTCTTGTATCCGTCTTCATTGAGGACTTGGAATGCGTATGCCAGCATATGGTAAACATTCTGTACAGGTATCACTTAATAGAACTCCTTAATTTTTCAATCCAATCCTTTACCTTGATTGGGTCATCATACCAATATTCCTTAAGCAACGGTATCATCTCATACTCAACAATATTTGAAAGCGCCTTATCTGTAATAGCAGTCAAATTACAGAAATAACTATGTCCAATGCAGAATCCTTCTCCTAACGAATCATCCGCTGCAATGACCGCATTAAGCTTTTCAACACAATCAACAAGACTATCAAACTTTGCATTTGCAAAAGCCATCTTATATTCTCTGAATCCTTCGCTCTCAAATCCTGGCTTCATCTCAAAGAAAGCAAACCTACGACGTAAAGCATAGTCCAACATTGCCAAGCTTCTATCAGCAGTATTCATCATTCCAATGATATAGAGTTTTGGAGGTACAGAGAATTTATCTCCTGAATACAATAACTGCAACGCATTTCCTCTCTTATCATTTTCAATCAACATAAATAATTCGCCGAAAATCTTGCTCAAATTTCCTCTGTTGATTTCATCAATAATAAAGAAATATTCATTATCCGGATCTTCTGCTGCCTTCTTACAGAAACTAGCAAATGCTCCCTTTTTGATTTCAAAGCTACTACTTGTACTTGAAGGTCTGAATCCTTCGATAAAGTCCTCGTATGTATAACTCTGGTGGAATTGAACCATCATGACACGATTCTGATCCTTACACCCCATCATAGAGTATGCCAAACGTTTTGCTGCAAATGTCTTTCCAACCCCCGGAGCACCCTGAAGAATTACATTTCTTTTCATGCGAATAAGCTCAACCAATGTGTCATAGCTATCACCATCCATATATACGTCTTCCAAGAATTTTTCTGGAGTGTATTCAGGAAATAAAGTTTCCTCTTGTTCTACACCATCCCCATCTTCGTTTTCATCAATCAATGCATTCAGCTTCGCCACATAATCTGTATATGCCGTGATATCTGTCAGAGTCTTCATAGCCGCCTGTCCAGGGTGAGGCCAATCGCCAGAATTCGTCCAGTTAACTTTACGAATATTGGGATAATCTGAATCTGTTGTGTCGTAGATATATTCTGATATAACGACTCCACGACCAATTATTGAATGCATACCTCTTTTTGCAAAAACAATATCTCCTGGTTTCATTTCCTGTAAGAATTGCCAAGTAGCATGCGCATCATTTTTATACGGCTTTGTTGGATCTATTTTATCCTTCATTGCAATTTTCATTTCATACTTGGAGCTATACTGTGAAAAATCTCCTATCTCACTCCACCCAAGTCCCATTACTCCACGCTTGTAGAACTCGTCCCACTTACAAGCACCATCTCCCGGCGCATAAATCCAGAAATGAACTGTTTCAACATCGTCATCAGCTAAACCGGAGCCCTTCTGATCACGTTGTTTTTGTGACTGCACAGCTTTTTTCTCTTCATTTACTTGAGTTGAATACCTCCATGCTTCAAAAGATAACTCTTTAAAATCATGGAGACTACATTTCCCACTCTTCAAATACTCACGTAACTTTTCCACTATTGCAAAATACTTACTTGCAGCTATTTTTACCTCTATCTCAGGAAGGCTTGCTACAACATCTTCCGGAATCTTACCAGATTCATAAATATACCATTCGTTACGACTATCGAGATTAAGAAATGCATTTGGAGAAATCCAGTATAGACCCATTGTAATTTTACTGTTTGCATTTCCCTTTTTATTAATAACCAAGTCAAAATGCTTGCATACAATATCCTTATTATCTTCGGATGGATTCTTTGAATAAATCATTGCCGATTCAAATAAATTCCAAAGATCGTCAATGTCATTTTCTCCTCTAGCATCATTAAAATAATAAAATGTTGCATTCAGATTATTCAGAACCGGAATACTCTCAAATGATGTAGGCACAACTGAAGAAACATTAAATAAATCTTTAATGACTGTAAGAATCTTTATTCTATTTGCTTCGCGCATCGAACTCTTATTGAATAGACCAAACACAGTAAAAGGATCTATATCTTTGATCTCATTGTTCCATTCTAAAGTTGGCATATTGATACCAGTCTCAGCATAGATTGCTTTAACTTTCTTTACCAATTCCTCTCTATTGTTTTTGTAAGCCAGAAGCTTACCGGCAAACTCCTTATAGAAATCCACCCATACAAATTGATTGTCCATAAATCCTCCTTGCCTCTAAGCTATTAACGACCTAATTCTCAGGCTCTAGTATTCCAATGCATCCATCAATTGCAATCGGTCCTCTAACACATAATTCATGCTCAGATGTTTTAATACTAAATGCTTTATATATCATACCGGCTTCAATACATTCTTTGAATTCCGAATAGAATTCTGTGTCTTCTTTTACTGTGACAAGCTTTACTGTAGGACTTAAAACGGCAAACATATAGCAAAATTTATATCCATCTTTTAGCAATTTCTTTATCCTCCTCAACTGTTCAATGGATCTTTCTGAATAAACAGTTGGAAATTCTGCCTCTTTTCTATCTGAGATAATTGTTTTTACCTCAATCAGCATATTGCTATCCTCAACATATAAATCTGCTTTATATCCTGCTTCTGTTTTTTCTCTGAGTATATTTTGCCTTTTCCCCAAAAAACTAAAAATACGTCTATGAAGCTGTTCTTGCAGCGTATTATTAGCCATAGATAGATTTAACAAAATATATCCATTTCCCTTTTTCACTGCATAGAGTGTATATTTGGTTTTTGAAGCACTTTCACCTTTAGGCAAAAGCAAAACTTCTTTACCCTCCAAATAAATGAATTGCGACAATCTACATGAAGATGCCACATAACACAATTCTTCCTGCCCATCCACCTCTACGATGCACCTAAATCTATTCTTTATCTCACAGCGAAAAATGCCATGAGTAATGTATTCTTCTATCCTCATGGCATTCCTCATTACTCACAAAGAGAGCATATCGTCGGCATACCATCGGTCTCGATAACCTCACCGATTTTAAGTAAGCCAAACACCATCAAGGCTCTTGCATATATGTATGGTGTATCAGTCTCAGGATAAATTGCCCTTAAGAGTTGTGAAAGCTGTCCATCTTTGTCTACTGTACCTATGTTGTAATTGTTACCGCCACTATCTGCCACAGCATACTTTGAAGGATCAAATTCTTCAAAATGATTTTTTAAGGCATATGCCAATGCGAACTTTGCCGCAGTAATAACATTTTCAAATTTTCCAGTCGCCACCAAAGCCTCTGCTATATCATTTGACTCCTTTGACAGTCGTATATTTACAAGATCAGTCATTTATTTTCCTCCTACTGCATCTCAATTTGCGTATTAAAAGAAGTATATCTTTGCAAACGATACTCTCGTTTTAATTCAGGTCCCAGGGTATCACGAGCTGTTTGCTCATCAATTTCATGAGTATATGCCAGCAATACAATCTGCTCTGACATTTTAGGCAAAACCTTCGTAATGTTACTCTTATGAGTAGGATCCAAACGACCAAAAGGTGAATCCATGATAATCGGCCCTCGAAGTGGTGCATTTTTATGCAAAGCTCCGATTAACGATAATGCCACAACATGCTCAAAGCCAGCAGATCTTAATGGTACAATTTCACCTGATGAGTGAACCATATATAAGCCGTAGTTATCATTAATCTTCAAGCTTGTATAATCCGGATCATTACTAATTTGCACAAAAAGCTCTGTTGCGTCTCTCTCAACATCATCCTTTAATTTGTCACGATAGGAAGCTATTCCTTCCTCAAATATTCTATTAATTGCCTCGCAAAGCTCAACCTTTCGCTTTGCAATTTGAGTTTCTGAATCTGTTGAAACCTTGTTAAGCTTATCTTCTAAAGTGGCAAGAGCACTCTCCACCTCCTTGATTTTATCCTTTTCCAACTGGATGCCATCTCTAAGATTGTCTATTTTCTTTAAACAGTTAGCAAGCTGCTTTACATTTTCTTTTGCGCCTTTGGAAAGTTCTTCAACATCACCATGTCTTTCTAATTCCTCACGAACAGTTTTTCTCTGGCGTTCTGCGTCATCAATTTCAACCTCTAATGTAGAAAGCTGTGCTTCCAGCAATTCCAATATTTCTTTCTTACTATCTGCTTTCATACTCTGAAGAGTGCTTTTTCTTACTCTCAATTCCTGCAGAACCTTAATTTCATCATCAGACAAACCACCATATTCGCTGGATGCATCTGTAATTCTTTTAATAAGTTCCTCAAGCTTTTCATCTGGAATATCCTGATCACATAAATGGCAATGGTGCTTCTCAGCTGCCGCTTTCATTTCTTTCATGAAGTGACTAGCAACTTTATGTGCACTCTCTCTATCCTCAAGATCCTTCAGTTGAGATTCAATTGCAGTTAACATTAGTTCAACACGGCTACTTACAAGACCTTTCCAAGCTTCACCAGTTGCAACTACAATGCTAGTAAGAATTGCCTCTCTACTTGCCTTCTTTTCTTCAATTGTTGCATCTAAATCGTCCAAACTCTTAAGCAGCGAAGATACATGCTCACTCTGCTGAGCTTCGTCCTCCAGCTTTGCCTTTGTATCAAGTTCAATCGTGAGTTCTCCCTTCAGTCTTTCAAGCTCAACAGCTTGCTCCTGCTTTTCTGCCTCAAGCACAGACATTTGAGATGCAATCTTTTGGGTTTGCGCATTACTCTGCGCAATCTTATTTTTCTCTTTTCTGTACTCTTCTAAAGCAGAATTGGTATCTATAGCTCCATTAGTAAGTACCGGAACACCAAGTATCTGCTCGATAGACTCCTTAATTGTTGCTCCTGTCTGTGTCCCCTCCATAAGAAGTTCCTCATATTCCTGAAGAAGCTCTCCATCGAACAAGAAAAATCTTGAAACCTCACTTGGCATTATGAGATTAAGCTCATGTTCGCGTTGATCTGGCGAAAGAATAGCTCCTTCTTTTTTTAGAAAAACATGCTCTTCATAATCGTCATTTCTTTGAGGATTAATTATACCCTTTCTGACAACATACTGCCGTGTAAGCTCATAATGGATTCCATCATTCAGCATCTTTAATACGACCTTAAAGTCATATTTCCCATCCTTTTTACCTTCTAAGTTTGCTAGACTTGGAAGATCAACATCAACTCCACGTCTGTTCTGATACTTTCCAAACAATGCATAGCGAATAATGTTTAATAAAGTAGTTTTTCCTCTTCCATTATTTCCCCAAATAATAGTAACACCATCTGCATCAACAAAATCTACTGTCTGAGTGCCTTTAAATGGGCCAAAATTTTCTATCACTAAACCAGTGAACTGTAGCATCATTCCACCTCCTCTGCCTGGACATTTTTCAGGAACTCATCAATTAGTTTCTTTGTTCCTTTTTTCGCCTGTGCCCGATCATCCTGTTGTTCAAATTCGTTAGCAACTATCTCGCGAATTAATTCCTCTGGGATTTCCGGATATTTCTCTTTGCGGATTATTTCCAGGACACCTATTAACTCCTCAACCTCTACATTACTCTTCATCATCGTCTTCAATACCTCCATCTTTAATGGTGTCGTAATTTATCTTATAATCAATTGCTATATTTTTTAAATCCGTAACACATGCCGGATTTTCCGCACTTTCTCCAAATTGAATAGCTCTTGATAATTCCGCTGCTATGATAGACATACCTTTTTCATTCTCATCCTCCGCCACTACTGGGACCGTTATTGCATCATATAAATGAGCAAATAGCTTACCAGCGGAGTTCCGAAGTATTCTACCTCTTCTTTGAATAAATTCTCTTGGGTTTTGGGATGAGGCTAACACCAGCGCATCTGTTGTAGATGGTATATCTACACCTTCATCCAAACATTTAATTGACACCAGTACCCCACCATTTTGAGAAAAATATTCAAGTGTTGTATCTCTGTCGCCTTCCATTTCTGCGTAATATTCATACGCATCAAACCCTGCAGTTCTTGCTTGCGAACATACTTCATTTAACTGCGAAATATTATCACAATAAATAATCCATTTCTGTCCAGGCTTGAACTTTTCTTTCAAGAGCTTGATTGCCAAAGGAACCTTTCCAGACGCATTCTTTACAATTCTGGATCTGTTAATCAGCAGTTGTTTTAATCTAGGATTAGAATTAATATTAATGTTTCCATTGGCCTTATTCCCCATACGTGCCAGCACTGTACGAATTTCATTTGTTATTGTATCCCACTCTTCCTGCTCCCTTGATGAAAGGCTGATTCGCTGCGGATAATAAAAATACCTTGTTAGAACACCACTTTTAATGGCGTCCTCCAATGTAAACGGTGGAGGAATCAAACCACCAAAATAACCAAACAAGGCCCGTGTTCCTTCAGGATCACCGTACCTTCTTGGTGTAGCAGACAATCCCAATCTAGCTCCAGAATCTATTGAAAGGATTTTCCTTCTTTTCGGGCTTCCCATTCTATGCATTTCATCTGCAACCATCATCAGATGCTCCCCTTGACTTAGCCTTTTGATAAAATCATTAGAACTAGCCGTATCCATAGTCGCTATGATTATTCGATGTGTATCCTTACTTTTCCGGCTCCAAGAAGCTAATTTTTCTCCCTTTTTCCACTCGGAATTATTGTCCCCACACAGTAAATATAAAACCTCTATCTCTGTTAAAGTTTTCCTAAGTTCCTTATTCCATTGCTTCAACAAATCCCTAGAAGGAACTAGTACAAGAACTGTCTCATTCCTCTTAAGCGCATTATTAATTGCACACATTGCTGTGAATGTTTTACCGCTGCCTGTTGCATGCTCAAAAATGCCTCGTCTACCATTTTTTTCCCACGCTTCAAGAGCATTTGTCTGGTGCTTACGCGGAGTTCTCGCCTGCGGCCCAAATCCCGGTTTCCATTTTAGCGCCTTATTCTCCGATACTTTAATCTCTTCAAGTAATTCTTGCCATTTGATTCCGTCTGTTTTGGCCTTTAATATTTCCTTTGCTGCTGACGGAAAACTATATAGTTGAATTCCAGGAATCATGTGTTTCCACAGCTTGTCAAAAAAAACTGCTGCCTCTTCTACACGTTCACGATCTCTATGATCAAGCCAATTAGGAAAAACGTCTATAGATTCTATATTTCCATCTTCTGCTAATCCTTTGAAGGTTTCGTTCATCGATCCTCTAAAGCCTACCATATTGCCTTCAGAATCATAAAAAACGCCAACCTTATCGTGGAATAAACGCTTCGCAGATGGGGATTCATTTCCCGTTGGAACCGCAATCCTCACGTCAATTATTCCTTCGACAACTAAATATGCTAAAAGCTTTGAAGGTGCTGACAAATCCGGGCTACCAAGCATGCCTTCAACTTCTTTTATTATTGCATTTGCAAGAATTTCATCGTTTCTTGCGGAATAGCCATCAGATAACGCCAATTCATCAGCTTCTGAAATATACGGTGAGCAAATCACCCGCATCTTCCCTTTGTTTTCTATAAAATCCTTCAATGCATCCCAAGCTATAATATAGATAGTACTTCCAAAATATCCTGATATTCTATCATATCTATTGGCATTTCTCATACACGGTAAATAGAAGTCATTTGCAATATCATTTTCCGCCTTATTATAGGAAGTTGCATAATTTAAGTCATCTAGAGCCATTGATATCCTCCAAAATGCTTTTTTTCATTATATTGATTCTTTCCTTTATCGCTTCATACAAATATTGTGGACGTGCAGAAACGATAATTTCATTATTTGTTCTTCTGCTACATACAAATTTCTTATAGGTTGCCATAATAATAGCATCGGACTTCACCTGTATATTACTGCTAAAAGATATTACGTCATGCTTGTCAGCATCCCATAACACAAACACTCCACCATCACCTTCTTGTGCATAAGCAGCAAGAATAGGCATGCGCCCATCAGAATAGTCTAATCTCGCTTTTTCTTTTTTCTTTTGCCCTGGTAAAATTAGCTGAGCCTTATACTCATCAGCAGCACGTCCACCAGGTGGATTAGTCAAATTAAAAAGATATGCCCTTAATCTGTATTCCGCTCCTGTAGGTGCCTGTAGATCAATCAGCAAAGGGGCACTATCATCATCACTTGACCACTTAATGTAACCTCTAAGTCCCTCCAAAAAGATTTTATTAAGCTCCTGTTTCCTTAATTTTTTCGGATTATCAGGCATTCGCATTCACCTCCTGGCGAGTCTCCTTTAGCCACTGTTTTGCATCCTCCACATAATCACTAACAAGATCAAACCCAGCAAATCTTCTCCCAAGCTTTACTGCCATATAGCCGGTAGTCCCACTACCGAGCCAAGGATCAACCACCAAATCCCCCTCGTTAGTAGTAGCTTTTATATATTTTTCTGGCAAATAAAACGGCTGTGTAGCCTGATGATTTCCAATCCTCGCTGATACCGGACCAGTTATTATATTTTTGGGCAATGCACCCAATGGATTCGGCTGAATCTTTTTATTCTTTCTGACATATGTATTTCCATTTGACCTTGGCTTATATTCATATCCCTCATAGGTTTTTACACTATGCGATTCATAGGGGCGCCTTATAGCATCCAAATTAATACTCCACTTTGGCGCAACTGAAAACCATAAATTCTGCTCATAAGCGTCCTGACATGCAACGCGTAAGCCTGTTGGTGCAGGATTTTCCTTGACCCATATTTCAATATCTACGCAATGTAATCCCCAATCCTCCTCAAGCTTTATCGCAAGCTTTTCAACTACAAGCGACCTTTTTGATGAAGTTATTGATGTTGATTTTTCTCTGTTAGCCTTAACATTAATAACCAGGAAGCCATCATCTGTAAGCTTTGGAATAGCTGCATCAATAAATGGACTTATTTTATCAATATACTCTGCCGATTTCCAATTTCCATAATCACGATCTGCATTTGGGTATGGCGGAGAACCGTACACCAGCTTTATAGATCTATCTGGTAATGCAAGCATTCCACTTGCACCATCCTGACATGCGACAGCAAAGCCATCTCTATTTATCTGATTGATCATTTGCAATTTCTCCTTCTTTGTCAGTCGCCTGTCGTTCTTCTTCCTCTTGTTCCAGTCTTGCTGATGCTAATTCACAATACTCAGAATTAGCATCAATTCCTATCCACCTACGATTATTCTTACTTGCTACTGCTGCTGTAGTTCCAGACCCGGAGAAGGGATCTAATACTATTTCGCCCTCCATGCTTCCAGATAATATAAAGAATTCAGCCAACTTTTCTGGGAAACGTGCCGGATGAGCAATATGCTTTTCTTTGCATAGTTTTATAAACATATCATTGCTGCTTGTGTTGGCAATTTCAATTACGGAACCAGGATCTGCTCCCCCATTATTTGTCCACACCTTTTCGCAGTTAAAGTTGTGTGTACTTGGTCTAGTGTTTTGATTACGATCTCCTTTTCCCTTGCCTTCTAGGTACTTTTGCATATCTTTACTATAGGGCTTACGGATAGGATCCATATCAAATGTCCATTTGTCAGATTTTGCAAACCAAAAACAATATTCATGTGATTTTTTTGTTCTCCCATAGCCACCTCGGGAGTATACATTTGGCGGGGTCGCTGGATTATACCAAATATAATCTCGAACAAGATGAAAGCCAACTTGATTACAAAGAGCTACAACGAGTTCAAATACATATAAATGCTGAAATCCATCAACAACCTTGTCATTAATATTTAAAACAAAACTCCCATCATCCTTCAATAATTTATATATCTGCTTCGCTTTTGGAATAAACCACTTAACATAATCATTTGGATCAATAGATGATTCTGTCCTTCCATAATCACGCTGATCAGCATAAGGTGGAGAAGTTAACACCAGGTCAATACTTTTTTCTGGCATGGTCTTCATTACTTCTTCACAGTCTCCAATAATAAATCTATTTTCAAAATCTTTTAGTGTGCTTTTTCGTCTGCCCAAGATAACACCTCTTCCTAATCTATTTTAACCCTCATGAACATCATGCTGTTCTACGGGCTCTAATTCCATAATGTCAGAGAGTTCACAATCTAGTGCATTACATATTCGTACAAGCACATCTGTAGTAACATTCTCATTCTTACCCAGCTTGGCCATAGAGGATGAGCTAATGCCAGTTGCTGCCCTAAGATCCTTTTTTTTCATATCCTTATCTATAAGCATTTTCCATAGTTTCTTATAACTTACGCCAGACATATATCCTCCTATCTATTGGAACATCTTTTGACAAATTTGGTGATTGCTATAGCAAATTAAAAATCTGTTTTCTCAGAATTTATTATAACCCAACTTGCTCCATTTCTCAATTATTTTCAATTAATTTCTATTGACAATTCTTACATAGTATGCTAATTTATTGTTAACTGTAAGCCGTACGGTTAACAAAGAGAGGTGGACATACTTATGGAAGAAATAACATTTGGAAAATATTTATCGCAGCTACGTGAAAAGAAGGATGTAACCTTGCGAGAACTCGCTCGTCAAATTGGTGTTTCAGCACCTTTCCTTAGTGATGTTGAGAAGGATCGAAAACCTCCTCTTACAGCAGAGCGCCTCGAAAAAGTAGCCGAAGCACTTCATCTATCAAAGGAAGAACGTGATGAAATGAACATACTCATTGGAAAACAAAGAGGTACCATTGCTCCTGACCTACCAGAATATATCATGCATGATTATGTTAGTAATGCCTTGCGCACAGCTAAGGATCTCGATGCCGGTGAAGAAGAATGGTTGCATTTTGTCGAAGAATTAAAAAAGAAGAAGAGGTAAGCCATGTATCAGCCAATGTTTACTTTAGATGCTAAAGGCATTCCAATTATTTCAAATGTCGAGATTGATACTTTAGGTGAACGACTTGTTGCCGATTTTTCTCCACTTGATATTTTTACACCGAAAGCGATTGATATCGATCGCTTCATAACAAAGTATCTGAAGTTAAAGCAAGACTTTTATTATCTCTCCCATTGTGGTGTCTATCTTGGAACTACAATATTTCAGGAAACACACCGCCTACCTGTCTTCAACCCTGAGACCATTTCAGCCGAATATGCACATGTAGAAGCTGGCACAGTTATCATTGATAGTTCACTAATGGTTGATAACCAGGAGCATAGATACCGTTTTACAATGGGACATGAAGGGGGGCATTCTATTCTACATCCTTCCTACTACCTTAATTCCATTGGAATGGTTGATGAAGAGCGTTCAAATGCTTATGTGCGCTGTAGAGCAGATTTTAAAGCTTCAAAAAATGAAGCCTTGCAAAGTAACTATCATCTATCCGACAAACAACGTTTAGAACAGCAAGCTAATTACTTTGCCTCCGCTATACTAATGCCTCGATGCACTGTTAAAATGGCTTTAGCCAGAGTTCCAAACAAAGGTCAAAAGGATTGGGGCTATCATGCATCTATGCATTTAAGCAAAATATTCAATACCTCGCAAGAGTCAGCATTCTATAGATTGAAGGCGCTTGGATACATAGACAAATCCACACCCTTCACACCATTTTCATAATAATATGCGACAGCGGATCTTCCGCTGTTAATTATTACCTCATGTGTTAACTGTTAGGCTTACGATTAACAAGAAAGGAGGACCATTATGGATGTAAGGACAAATGGTGATTCTGGAAAACTTCTTTTTACCTGGAACCCAGAAGAAAGCACTATTGATATAGTAAAACGAGGGATGTTTTATAGAATAAAGCTTTTACATGATCTTAAACATCCCTTCACAATAATAGATCATCATCCTCAACAGATGAACTACAAGAAAAAAAGCGAAGACTAAAACTTTACAATCTAATATCTTCATAGAACTGCTAGACGGTCAGATGAACAAAGCCCATCCGCTTGTTCTCTGGCCGTTTTTTATTTCTCTAATCATGATTATTTATTTTCTTTTTTGTCCCGAGCATGACTATAAACTACTCCATCACATTCAGCTGCCGGACGCGGCATCTTCTTAGAACTGCAATGTGATGAACCTATTAACCGCATCAGGGGCTAAGAAGCCTGATTGCTTATTTTACGGAACGGAGACGGATCCATGAATAAGACAATCGATGCAAATCTGAAGTTCATATCGAACCCTTCGTTCCGCACACAGCGGGCGGAGGCCGCAAGATATGAAATTCAATGAAAATGTACAGACAAGTACTGAAAATCATCAGTCAACCAATGACAACCATAACTACGATAACCGTCGTAGTTTCAACAATCTTCCACTGCACCCGGGCGAATGCCTGGTACCAATTCGTGTAGATTGGGAAATGGTCAAGCACTTCAATATGTGCAGAGATAACCTTGAGACCTGGCACATCGGACCTAATAAAGTCCTCGTTGCCTTTGCACCGGTAGCAATTAAGGCAAAAGAGGCATCCATCAAAGCCTTCTATCGTGATGTACGCGAATACTTCGCATCCTTCCATACTGACGATACTCTTTCCTTAGATCAGTTCTTGGAAGAAGCATCGTCAGAAGATGGCAAAGGTTTTGAACCTGCTTCATCTGAGAATCTGGAAGAAACCGTTTTACTTCGCATGATTATCAATGACCTGTTAAAGCAGGTACATATCATCAACCCGAAGTACGGTCGCATCTTGGATCTCATTTGTGAAAATTACACCAAAGGGCAGATTCTCGAAGAATTGCACCTTGGCAAATCGCAGGGCTACGCTGATATCAAGGCGGCACAGGAGCTTGCTAAGAAACTTTATTTCGGCGAATAAGTCTCTGACTTAACCCGAAAGCAGCGGTATCCTCACCCCGAAGATACCGCTGCCATTTTTAGGTTATACGCATTTTCTTACTTCCAATTGATACTTATCATGCCCCTTTATACTTCTCACTGCCTGGTTCAGAGTATTCGCTCTGCCATGCTGATGATAAGGGCACTTGAAGAAGTGCTTGTGAAATATGATGAGCGACTGCTCTGTAGGACACTCGGTACAGTGCAGATACCAGTAATGACCGGTGTTCCTACTCTGAATCGTGATATCTCTATCATCCATCAGAATGATATTAAAGTACTCCGAATCGATTTTCTTAAGGCTACTTTCATCAAACATCGGCACCATCCTTCCCTTTATGGAACCAAGCTTCTAATGCCTGCTCTACAATATTGTCCACCTTATTAGGATCCATTCCAATAAAGTATTTTTCCACAATTCTTGCAGGCACCTTATAGCACTTCTTCTTTACCGGCTCCGTACTGAGATACCGCCTCACCATTGCATCCGTCAAAGCTCCTGAATGACTGCGAAGCTTCATCACCATTTCAATCGTAATCTTGGACTTCTTTTCCTTAATCACGTTATATACCATATTCTGCTCTTCCTCCGGAAGGAAGGCCAACTGCAAAGCAACCTTTGTATAAAGGGCACCTCTATCCACCATATCCTTAAATGGCTTGATGAGATCATTCAGCTTCAGTAATCTCCCCACAGAACTTCCGGACAGTTCATATTCCTTGCCAATAGAATCTCTGGTAGTCAACTTCTGGTCACCGTGACCAGAAGTTACATCATCCGACTTTCCTTCCAATCTTGCAATCTCCCGAACAATATCATTCCTCTTGCCCTGGCAGGCTCCCTTCTCATATCTCGCCTTCAGCACTGCTGCCTTTTCCGATATCAACAAATCCGAAAAGGACCTCTGCATCAGATTTGTCTCAATCACATAAACATAAGCCTCTTCCTCAGACAAATCTGTTTTCACAATAGCTGGCACTTCCTTTAGTCCGGCAAGCTTTGCTGCATTCATTCTGTTGTGTCCGGAAAGCATTTCATATCCGCCATCAATCTTCTGCACGATTACCGGATTTAGAATTCCATGTTCCTTTACACTTGCAATCATATCCTCCAGCCGTTCTCCCTCGTATAAATGAAACGGATGGTCATGGAATGGCTGAATGTTCTTTATCTGAATCAGCTGAACCCCTCTCGGAACTTGTCTTTCCTCAATTTCATCCATCAATAAATCCACTGCGTCACCAAATACTTTTCTTTTATCATTAGCCTTCATAAGCAATCAGCTCCTTTGCAAATTTTCTATACGCGATTCCTGCAGATGCATTTTTACTGTACAGCGCAATCGGCATGGAATAATAAATACTCTCGCCCACCTTTACCGTAGCCGGTATCCTGTTTTCAAAGATCCTTATCTGTCCTTGAAAGCTTCCCGTCACTTCCTCTGTCAGCACCTTACAAAGCGTAGTTCTGCTTTCGCACATGGTAAGCAGAATGCCTGCAACCGTAAGTGTTGGATTGATACGCCTCTTAATCTTTCTGACTGTTCTCAAGAAATCCTGCAATCCCATCATTGCCAGAAGCTGAGGATTCACCGTGATAATGACTTCATCAGCCGCTGCCAGTGCATTGATTGTAAGCATTCCCAGGGAAGGACAAGTATCTATAAGCACATAATCGTATCTGTCCTTAATGGGCTCCAAAACCTCCGCGAGCATCCTCTCCGCTCCCATTTCCGTTCTAAGCTTCGCATCCACCACTGACAGATAAATGGATGAAGGAATGAACTCTACGCCATCCTTACTCTGGACAAATGCATCCAACGACTCCGTACCCAGTTCCTCAATCTGAGCCATCATTAGGTGACCAATCGTATGCTCCAATTCATTGGTATTCTCTACTCCATAGCAAGTGGTGAGATTTGCCTGACTGTCAAAATCAATTGCAAGAACCTTCTTCCCCATACCTTGAAGAGAATATGCCAGGTTCAGAGTGGTCGTGGTTTTACCCACGCCACCCTTCTGTGATCCAATAACAATAACCTTACCCATAATTACTGTACCTCTCTTTCTGCTGCATACTCCGCAGATTTCTCTGCCACAAACTGTGCATGGAGCATTTCCTTTTCCTTTCGGAATTTCTTTTGAAGCTTCTTCATTTCCTTTTCCATAAATTCAGCCTCAGCCTGCTCCATTGCAGCCTTTTCCACATCCGGTGTGATAATCAGCTTTCCGTTTTCACAGCTGACGGAAATATAGTCTCCAATCTCAAATCCCATCTCCTGAAGCCACTGTCCCTTCAAAATGATGGTTGGCGTTGCTTTATAATTACGGCCGCTCTGGGAATGTACCTTCATGCTTCTGTTTTTCTGATTCTTCATAAGCTTGTCTCCTTCTCGATATTTGAATTTTTACATAGTCTTATGTACCAATCTGTGCTATAATCTACACAGGTGTTCTATGCCAATACACAATCGGAGGACTGCCATGAGTGAAGAAAAAGCCGGTTCCTACAAAGGCCTTACCGAAGCTCGTAAAAGAGCAAATAAAAAATACAATGATCGATTCGTTGAAATAAAAGTTCGTGTTACCCCAGAGAAGCGTTCCATCATTAAGGAACACGCCGAAAGCATGGGGGAAAGTGCAACTGCCTTTATCAATCGAGCCATCGATGAAGCCATGGAGCGAGACCGCTCCAAATAGCGGTGCATTCGCATTCCGCTTGTAGAAACGAAAAAATCCGGTGACGTATGGATACATTTCCACACATCACCGGACGATTTTTATCCTCATGAATCTA
Source organism: Lachnospiraceae bacterium (assembly GCA_021770615.1). The sequence continues at coordinate 34,850 of JAETQR010000040.1, forward strand.
CTCATGAACAATCTCCAATGTGTATATTTTTTACATAATTTTCATAGCACACAAGGCTCCCATTTGCGTAGTTTTTGTCATATTTTTTACTCATTTCAAATGGTCTAAATGTGGTCTAAATCCAACCACTACTCTCTCTCGAACCCTCGAAAAACCCAGGAAAACCAAGCACTTCATCGGCTTTGCCAAGACGGTGTTAGTATATTGCCGTGGCACAAAAAAAGCACTTTTATCATAGTCTCACAACTCCTTATAAATACTGGTTTTTCCTTGGTTTTACGGGATTTTCAGGTCATCCCATTTCCTGTTGTTTTACAATCGCTATTACAGACCGCTTTCATCTCTTTTTGCACATCCTCAAAGTCCACATGGGTATATACATTCAAAGTAACTCCGATATCGCTATTCCCCATGATCTTCTGTAAAGTCTTTGGATTCATTCCCGATTTTGCCATGTTGGAACAAAAAGTATGCCGCGCTACATGCGGGGTGATAACAGGGAACTGTACCTTATAAATACCATTATACTTTTCCCTGATATGCTGGAAATACTTCTCCCAATGAAGGGCTACCATCGGCATACCGTTTTTATCAAGATACAGGAAACCTGTCTTCCCGTCAACCATCGGTTCTATCTTAGGTTTCGGACGGTTCTTTAGAGTCTTTTCAAAACACTCCTTCACTTCATCCGTCATTGGCACAAGCCTTGTCCCGCAGTCGGTTTTCGTATCCGGAATGATGTACTTCATGTTCCCTGTCCGCTGTAACTGATGATTCACATTGATAATACTCACTATTTATGATATCCTCCGCCCGGTTACGGACATTGTTGATCCGCCCTACCCACTCAAGCTGGTTCCGGGCTTTCAGTTCCTCGGTTCTCGATTTGCGGATCTTATCATGTCCACGCTAATTGTTAAATTTGTCACAGGATGAGCAAAATGCGGCAAATCAGGACAAGTTGAGGCCGTCAATCGTAGTAAAAACGTAGTAGAAATTGCAGTTTCTTACTACTCAGCTTTTATCGGTTGGCCCTTGTCATCGCATCGTTAAGTTGAAGATAATCTCCTATTTGACACGCGAAACTCTCCAACTCTTGCATAATTCCATTTTTAACTGTTAAATAATCTGATCTGAAATATTTTTGTGTCAAACCAAAAAATTTATCCTCAGAAATCAACTCATCCTTTTTTAATGCAACACCCAATTTATAATGTGCCATTGCGTTTCTAAATTGCCAAGACTCCCACTTTGAATTAATAATGAAATTCGTATTTAATTTCAAGTTTATTTGAGGAATAATATGTAACAAAGAATAATAAAGCAAATATGCAAAACGCATCTTTGTCGATATTTCTTCTCGTACCCAAGAATCCACGCAACAAATGATAAAATTAATCTGACACAAAACAGAAAATAATACAAATTTGTCACTAAATGCATTTCCTACTGGCGATTTCACAAATCCTCCGTAATCATGAACATCATACTTTACTGAAATATCAACTGGATATTCTTTTGTTGCATCCAAAAGTTTTATATACTCACCTCCAATAACTGACATTGCCTTGATATATTCTCCATTATTCCCATCATATGAAAACAGCGGAGTATAATAATAACACAAAATCGTATTTCCACAAATTACCCCATTTGCCCTATCAACGCCAAAAATATCATACAGTTTCAATTTTTTAGCGATTGGTTTAAGCGGTATCTCTAATTTCACTTTACCGGAGTTATTAATCGCCTTTACCCATTCTTCAACTCCATCAATTATAACACCCATATATGGCAAAAGTGACGGAATATAATTTGATTCATCAGGATTAATTCTTTTTATAACCGTATATAGAAATCTTAGGTCATTTTGAATCAAAGATAATGCCGCTTTCTGAACAGGTTTTAAATTTAAATCCTCCATGCATATCCTCTCTTTATCATAAATGCAAACTCTCCCGGAAAACCGTATTCTACTCCAGTTTGCCGACTATAATTTTTCTCTTTTCCATTCATCAATTATCCAAACTGTCCTCGCTCAGTAAGAAATCATAGACACTCATGACCAGCACTCCCTCTTCATTGTAATACGGTGCAGGTGCATCTTTCATAATGATGATCTTTTTGAAGAAATCACCAGTCAACATCAGGGAGCGCTGCTCCTGTTCCATCTTTGCCCTATCCGGAATCGCATAGGCTGACTGGATATAATAACGCTTGGAGCCTTTATTGCAGACAAAATCAATCTCCAACTGTTTACGGATTCCATGACCTTTCTCATTGGTCATATTTAGGATAATAACGCCCACATCCACATTGAAACCACGTATCTTCAGCTCATTGAAGATAATGTTCTCCATAGTATGAGTTTCTTCCAATTGGCGGAAATTAAGGCGGGCATTACGCAATCCCAAATCGGTAAAGTAATATTTGATTGGTGTATCAATATACTTCTTACCCTTAACATCATATCGAACAGCACTGTCAATCAGAAAGGAATCACAAAAATAGTCGATATACCTTTTGATGGTCGTGTTGCTGATAGTTTTCTGCTTGACGCTTTTGAAAGTGGCCGACAACTTTGCTGGATTTGTAAGTGAGCCGATGGCAGACGAGAGAATGTTCAGAAGTTCCTCCAATTCTGCCCTATTGCGCACATTATGCCTTCCTACAATATCTGATATATAGGTTTCCTCAAACAACGACTTCAGGAAATTAATCTTTTCTTCCGGGTCTAAAATATTCATGATGGGAGGCAGCCCGCCGTAAAGCATATATTCGTTCCACCCGTCCTGCTTCGCCCCTGCGTAGACTGACATAAATTCCGCAAAGCTGAGAGGATACATATGCACTTCATCTCCGCGGCCTCGAAATTCAGTAATCACATCCTTGGACAAAAAACGGGCATTGCTTCCTGTTACATAAACATCCACATTTTTCATACGAATCAGGCTGTTTAATACAGATTCGAACTCTCCCAAAAGCTGCACTTCATCCAATAGCACATAGTACATTCCATCATCTTTAATCTTCTCCTTGAGATAGGGATACAGAACTTCCGGATCACGAAAACGCTTGTTCTCAAAAGAATCAAACGCAATTTCTATAATATGTTGTTCGTCTACTCCTTCTGCCAGCAAATGAGCTTTAAACAGATTAAACAACAGGTAAGATTTTCCGCAGCGACGGATGCCGGTTATTACCTTGATAAGTCCGTTGTGTTTCTTATTGATAAGTTTATACAAATAGATGTCTCTCTTGATTTCCACATCATGTTCCTTCTTTCTGCTGAAAATTTTTGCGAGTACTCGCAAAATCCTTCATTAGAATTATACCCTCTCCGGCTTAATTTTACAACGTCTAATGAAAATTTTTACGAGTACTCGCAATTTTATGCAGTAAAATTTATCGGAGAAACATTCTGGTTTAATAATTGCAAATCTGACTCTCCGGAAATATTGGTAAATCATTGGTAAAAATGAGTAAGAGACACAAAAAACATTGGATTTATAGGAATTTTACCATGACCAACAAATCCT
>JAETQR010000117.1 GCA_021770615.1 Lachnospiraceae bacterium
GTGCCGGACCAGCCTGGCTAATTCACAGGCAAGCTTAAACTGTTCCAGGTGTTCCCTGGCCTCTTTCCTTGTGATTTTTATTCTTGCTTCATAGTAAAACCTCCTCTCTTTTATGGATGTGCGAAAAAATAGTTTGGTTGTTAATTCTATTATCTCGCATCTCCCCATAAAATGGGAGGTTTTTTTACGAAAAATTTTTAAGCGTCAGTGCTGCCTCTATAAACTAAAATCTTTTTACAATTTAGTGGACTGCACACACTGTACAGTCCAGCCATATTAATTCTTTCCTTTCTTTTTAGACGAACTGCCCTCCTTTCTTTTATTCGTTTGAGTGTTTTTTATATATTTTTTGTTAGTATTTTTCTCCTTTTGCGCTCCTCCTTTGATTCAGGGCTGTGCTGCATCTGCTTTCTTATCTTGTGTCCCTGTATTGATTTTGAACTGTACGGCATCTATTTTACTTATACTGCCCTGCTCCTTTTTTACTTCTCTCTATTCGATTTTTACTCTTGTCTGTGCGAAATCCTTTTTCTTATCGCGCTCCCGCAAGCCGTCATCCCAACTGCCAACGCTCCTGCCAAACATAATACCAGTCCTTTTTCCACAAATTCTTTTTTCATTTTTTTCCTATCGCTCATTCTGTGTTCTCCTTCCATATATATTTCATGTATCTTTATTATTAAAATACTTTTTTGTTTTAACCTCCTTCATCGCATATTTCAAAGCCACTCTCTTTGATGTTTCTATTATTCCATCAAAATCTAACCAATTCCTAAAAAAAATCTTAACGATTCTAAAACTTAATTTTCCAGTCATTATTTTATCGCATTAATATTCTTCATTTATAGTTTCTCTTTTAACTTACCGTCTGTATCCTTCCTCTTCTACCAATGCCCATAGATTTTGCATATATAATACTTGTTTTTCCAATCTCACGCTGCAAGATTATAATCACTGGATTTGAGACGCGCAAGGAATAAGACGCCTTTCTCCATCATCCGGATAAAAGCTGAGGTAGACGGGCATCCCCTGTCCCTTTCCTGCCGTATGTCCCGGATTCTTCCGGGGTTTCCTTTGCAGCAGATATATTGAGCCCTGAGCCGTCCGAGGCAAGAACAAGTAGGACATAACATTTTCGTATGAAAGAGTAAATATCAACTGTGTAAGAGTAAATTCCACCGCATAAGCAGGCGGCGAAATTTAAAATTTCATTTTAGGTTTTTGCTTTTTCATACACGGAATCTTGTAGATATACTATAAATATGCTAAACTGAACACAACAACAAACGGGAAGTTGTACTGGGAGAAATAAAATTATTTAGCCAATAGATAATAATGGGTAAAAAGGAAGAATAAATAACATACATGCCTGTGCAAGGGGGATTATAGAAGGGGTAGTTATTTTTGCATAAATCCAATGCAGCGTTTAACATTTCAACGGAGCGTTTCTTGAATATGGTGTTTCTTGTGATATTATGAAATCGGAAAGAAGGTGAAAATATTGAACGCTCAAAAAACAGGCAGTCTGATTGCTGCTATTAGGAAAGAACAAAATCGCACGCAGCAGGATTTAGCGAATGAATTGGGAGTATCAAGTGCAGCTGTTTCAAAATGGGAACGAGGTATCGGATTTCCAGATGTATCTCTTATTGAACCATTAGCTGCATCCCTGGGGATTACCATAGCAGAATTATTCAAGGGCGAAAGAACAGAAAACAACGTTGATAACGAATATGAAAGTCTGTTGTCAGATGTTGTAAAAGTATCAGCGAATGAAATAACCAGGAAGAAAAAAATAACGAATTGGATGATTGCTATTACTGTTGCTGTTCTTTATTTGATGATTTCTGTAATATCACACAAGTGGGAAATAACCTGGGTGATCTGGATTGTATATTGTTTTTATCGGATTTTTACTGAATATATCTATAAAAAATATTAGCAATCTACAGAAATGTAAGAAACGGAGGAAAAAATGGTCGATTATTCACAATTTGAGGCAAGTGTAAAATCCGGCATCCATGCAGATGTGAGCCGGATACGGCAGAAGGATGAAATAATAAAAGCCGTCGTTAAAAAGCGGAGAAGCTCCGCGATAACCTGCGTGTGCCTCCTGTGCATGGCAGGAATTTCTTTGTTTAAAAGCTGGATTCCCGCCGTTATCTGTCTTCTTCTTGCATTGTTTTTCCTATGGCGGACTGTCGGAAAATTTTCTGACGAATATTTACGGGAAATGTACCAGGAGGGGCTTTTGGTTCCCGGCATGATCGTGAAAACAGAACCCCTTACTATCATGGCAATCGCAAACATGACCGCGCGGGATGGTGCGGCAACCGTAAATGGGTGCTACTGTCTGGAGGTGAAGGAGCTTGACGGGGCGCAAAAAATTCTATTTGAAAAAATCCCCTGCTCCTGTTTTTTCTGCTATGAGGGCGGCGATTACCATTCTTCCTTCCAGCCCCATCCTCTCTATTGGGGAACGGCAGATCAGCAGTCTATTCAAGAGGCGCTAAGACAGGTGGAGGAGGACAACAAAGAAAATGCCAGAGACGAATGGGAGGTGCTCAAGGAGGTTGCGCAGCAGTTCCCTGATTTGGGAAACGGAAACTTGATTTTATTAGATGAAAATTATGTTCCCTTCGGGAAAAAGAACTACATGGACAGCAACTATAAGCCCCTCAACGAGGAAGCTGACCCCAAGTAATATGTTCCATTTAAGGGGCTATCGGGAAATAGACAGCCCCCTGAAACTTTTCCATAAAAAGAGAAAAAGACGGCTAACGACAACCATCTCTACTCCGTTACATGTTATAATGTAACTATGCAAAACAAGATTATTATAACGAATTTTTTGATATAGGGCAACAGAAAATGAACTTTAGTTTCTTCGAATTGTGTTTACCTGACTGTAGTGGTCAAGCTTTTTTGTAACATTTGTGGCTAAAAATTTATTGGATTGTTGCCTGGGGTCTATCGGAGCTGTCAGGTTTTGCCAATAGTGCTACGCACCGCTTCGCAGCCAT
>JAETQR010000118.1 GCA_021770615.1 Lachnospiraceae bacterium
TGTTATCCGGCAAATTAGACGCTGCCTTCTTCGTCAGATTAAAACAGGCCTTACAGAGCACTTAACAATGGTATGAGGCATATAGTTTTGGACGCTTTTGGCACATTATTTTATGCGAAAGAACCATCATGCAGATTATTTTACATGATGGTTTCTGGGATTATCCGAGTTCACAGTCATTGATTGCCTGCATGACTGCATCGGTAGTTATGATGTTTAGATTGGAACTGTTTCCAACTAGTAAACTTGCATTGCATAGTTTGTTGATCATACGGGGAGTACCATTGGCAGCATTGAGGATTGCTTCAAGAGCACTATCTTCAAATACAGTCTGTGTGCATCCGGCTCCTTTCAGCTTGGCAGTGACATAGGAATGCCCTTCTGCCTTTGTCATGCCTTCCAGGTTATAATTCATTACAATCCTCTGACGGAACGGTTCGTGTATGCTGAGTCTGAGTGTGCTGTTTAGCTGTGGCAGACCGGAAAGAAGAACAACAGCCCGGTCTCTGGAATCCATTTCAAAGTTGAACAACATTTTCAGGTCATTAAGGACAGCGTTACCGATATAATTCGCTTCATCTATGATGATGACAGGAGTCTGCCGTTTTTCAAGTACGAGGCGGTTGATCTCATCCTGAATGATCTTGAAGTTATCCGTTTTGCGAAATGCAGGCTGAGCACCAAGCTCGGTGGCAAGATTCCGGTAAAAATCGTTCACAGTCAGAGTAGAGAGACTAGAATAGACTACTTTATATAGAGAAGTGTTCAGTCCCGAGACCCAATTTCTGATAGCAGTGGTCTTGCCTCTTCCGGCACTGCCGGTCAGAAGTCCGAATCCTTTGGTGGTAAGCAGGTAATTCAGGCGGAACAGGACTTCTTTGTATTCCTGTGTTTCTACGAGGACTTCTTTTGAGTTCTTGAGGAAAGGGTTGAATTCCAACCCGTATCTGGCGGTGTAATCCATAGTTATTCGTCTCCTTTGCATAAGCGTACTTTTTCTCTTTTTATCAATGCGTTTTCGGTTTTGTTGAGGAGCCGGATCGGGGTCAGTGTCCCATCGGTTTCTACGATAAAGATTTCCTTCATATCCGGGGAATACCGCAGGCGGATACGTTGTCGCGCAAAACGGTAATCGACTTCATATTCAATCTGGTCGATGACAATTACACTGTCAGCAGAGACCCGGCGTTCAATCTCCAAAAGAAAATCTTTGTCGATGTCTTCCACGGAAAGTCTGCGGATCTGTTCCGGTTCCGAAAAGAAACGGTCCTGTGGGGACATTCCCCGAAGGGAAGAATGTGGGGACTGGTTGTACTGCTGGACAAAAGCATACAGACTGCCGCGCAATTCGTCTAAAGAATGAAAGTCCCGCATATCAAGGGCTGCCATCCACTGGTCCTTCATTGTGCGGAACCAGCGTTCAATCTTGGCCTTCCCAGTCGGTGTATATGGCTGGCAGTAACTGAGTGTAGTGCCGATTCTTGCAGCAAGGAGCTCCATCTGTTTGTTCTTATAAGATTTACCATTATCAAAGTTGAATACTTTGGGGCGTCCATACTTGGATACAGCTGATTTCATAACAGACATCAGGTTGATGAAGTTATCATTGTAGAATACATCAATTCCGGTAATGAAACGGCTGGCATCATCGATCAGGGCAATGATATAAATACGGTGTTTTTTCCCATCAGAATCTGTAAGACGTGGACCAACACTGCTGTCACCGCACCAGACTTCGTTGATATGGGGACGCTCATAACGGCGCATATCTTTGTTTGGGGTCTGCCGCAGTTCATTCTGGATCCGGTTCACAAAACGGCAAACGGTGGATTCTGATATCTGTCCGTTTATGACAGAGCCATCTGATTTAAGCTGTCTGTAAATAGCAGCTGCAGACATGCGTGGATAGTTGGTCTTGAAATACCGGATCCGTTCCTGAAGTTCTTCATCGAGCTTGCGGCTCATACCGGCATCCGAGCGGCCTTTCGGGACGAGGCCGTCAAAACCGTGGTTCTGGTAGTTGAGATACCATTTTTCAATGGTGGCGGGAGCATAATGATGGAGTTTTCCGTCCGGCCCTATCAGTCCTTTTGTAGAAATTTCTGTGTAAAAAGCGGTCTTGTTTGGATAACGTTCATCAAGCCCTGTAATAATGGGCGCGATCGCCCCATAGCGCATCAGTGCAATTTCCTGTTGTTTTTCTTGCTTCATAAATAATCTGCCTCCTTTTTCTAAAGGATAACGGATAAGATCAGACCTGTCGTGTAAGGTTATGTTGACAGGATAAAAAGTTTATTAGCGGTTGGTTTAATCTGCATGAACTGTCTGGAAAAACATGAAAAGCATTCTGAAACCAGGCTGGGGATATCAGGAAGTGGGAGCCTCATGGAGAGTAGCCGCTGTTTCCAATGCAACCGATAGTTCCGGATCATGGATTTCAGGTTGTTTTCATCGACACAACATTGTTCTGCCAGTATGCTTTGGGATCCGGCAGTGTGCTCATAAGCATGGATCAGATGGACGTGTAGAATCAATGGAATTTGTGAATAGGGAACCATGGATGAGAGAAGGAGTGCATGGGTATGTCCACAGTTTTTGCAGTACACACGCACAACGGAAAGCGAGAGAACGTCATCAGCAAGCTGAATGCTGCGTCTGTAAGAGCCATAACGTATGAGGCAGCCGGAGTGTCCGCAGGTACAAGGAATAAGGTTCAAATCAAGAGAAGAGATTGTTTTATTGTAAAAATCCTGAGAAATATGGTTGTAGTTTTCTGTTTTAACTGTTATCATAAGTATGCATGGATATAGCGTAAGCTATGTTTGGTAAAAGCAGAAATCAAACTTTGGTCGGAGAGATTTCTGCTTTTTTGTTTCGTGGTTACAAAAACATATGATAACACAAAAGGTCTCGGGATAAAACAATCTGATGGAAAATACGTCAGATTCTGTTATGCCAAGACCTCTTTTATTTTGCTTGAAAAGTGAAAAATAAGTTTATTATAGAATGACTGATAATA
>JAETQR010000003.1 GCA_021770615.1 Lachnospiraceae bacterium
GACACAGTTTTCGCCCATTAAAGAATGCTTTGGAGTTGTCGTAACTTTATCAACCATTGTACAAATAGCTAAAATATAGGTTTTTTTGTGCAAAATATATAAGAAAGTATAGAGAGGTTCAACATGAACAAAAAAATAAGAAAAAAACAGATTGCAGCAATATTTCTTTTAGCAGTTATGGCATGCCGGATCTTTTTACCGGGCAGATATGCCAAAGCTGCCCTTGCTCCACATCAGTATTCCGGGTACGATGTCGTGCCGGTTAAAAACAACTCAGATTATATATATCTCAGGGGACACTTTAGTTCTACCTCAACAAAAAAGTTTGAGGCACATTTTTTTACGTATGTAAACAATACAATATACGATTATACCCACAAGACCTGCAGTGGACGTTATAGTTATTATATCTACAGTCCGGAATGCTCTATCTTTCAGCCAAGCACTGCCAGCGGATATACAACAAAATAATAGGAGGACATATTGATGAAAAAAATATACATACTGGGAATTTTTCTCCTTCTCTTACTGACCGGTTGCGGGCAGAATCAAACAGCCAGTGAAACTTTACAGATCAATGAAGAAGTACCTCCGAACGTCACAAACATCCCTCTCTCGGATGCCGACCGAAACTACTATTCTTCCCAAAGACAGGAGACAGGTCAAAAAGACGGTGAAAAGCTTGTCCGCTGGATAAATGTAACATGGGAAAATGAAATCCGGTATCTGTATGAATATCAGGATGGAAATAAACTCCGGTTTGAGCTTGCAAGCCTGCAACCGGATAACACATGGGAAATCAGCACCCCGGAATGGGAGCAGACCCTCCTGAAAAAGGCAAAAGCTCCCCTGGATTCGTTGGAAATATGTTCGGATGGCAGTTATCTCGCCATGATCCAACCCGAGGATGACCTTCCGGTCTTCTATCATATTCTACTGGACGGCACAGTAACCGAACACCACCTGCCGGATGGAATCTTAGAATGGAAAAAGGACTGCCATGAGATGGCAAATGGGATGTTGCTGACAGAAAAGGATGAAATTGCCTTAAGCACCTATACGATACCCCTGGGGGAAAAACAGGATATTGAATCCGATGGAACTAATCATCAGGAACCCGCCCATCTGATCGTATACAATCCTTACACAAAGAAACTTGTCTCAAAACGGAATTATATTGGTTTGGCACAAGATCTTTTTATCAAAGGGGATCATGTATTCAGTATTTACGGAAACTCGATCCACGTTTACCTGCTAAAAGGCGGTGATATCCAGAGCACATATACAACGGATGAACTGCAAAAAAAATCAGCCAATCAAAGTGTCTGCACTTACCCGGGCGGGAACTATGCCTACTGGTATACCAACCTCGGAATTTACCGTTTGGATGTGTCACTGGTAGCAAATGCAGAAAATACGGTAGAAAAACTCATTCCCTCGAAGTATTACCAGCCTCCGGAGAAAAATTTCTCTATCATCACGATGAGCTGCATTGAAGATGGAAAAACCGCTTCGATCTATATAAAAGGATCCACCTATGAAGAGGAGGAAGTCGATGATGAAAATAAGATCTTCCATTTCTCCGATCCTGTTCTTACAAAATATGTTTATGAGGAATAAGTTGTAAAATAATATAAAATAATCCTGCTCCGAAACTTTTCGCAAGTTCTGCTTGTGTCTGTTCCGGAGCAGGATTATTTTATTCTTATCAACAATCTCCTTATCTCTCCATTTATGCTATCCATTGCGCCTTCAAATATTTCTTTATTGCACTTATAACTACTTCAACAGTTTCTAATTGTGCCAAAACCTCGTCTTTTTCAAGTACAAAAAAATCATCATAATCACAATCTTCCCGCATCGTTTTTAAACGCCCAATCCGCTTTCCAATCTCATGTTCAAATTTATTTGTAGCTACATAATATTGATTAAAATATGCTACCACATCTTTATGACGTTTAAAATCCACTCTTTCCAACGCAAGCACTGCCCGTAATGCATAAAACACAGCATAATAGGAACGGTTTACGGCATCACGTAATCCTTCATTTTCAAGACATAATTCTGCTATATGATATGTACTCTCCGCCATTTCCAGACGATGTTTACTTAATTCAATTGCGCTTTCATCAAACTTCATTTACTATTACTCCTTCCTGTTTCACATTTCGATAAAACGGTAGTGTGTCTGACCACTTCATAAAATGTTCTTCATTCTTAACCAACGGTGAAATAACTATTCCGTATTCCAATTCAAAATCATAAGCCAGATCGCATACCAAATTAAATCTTCTCTTTATCTCAGTATCACTGGCATCCACTAATATCATAATATCAATATCCGAATTTTTCCGATAATCTCCGCGCGCATATGAACCATATACAATCACTTCCTTTAGTACATCACCATAAATCCCCCTAATCTCTCCAGCAAATCTATGGACAATATCATGAACCAATTCTGGCATAATTTCACCTCCACAAAAAACCTTTAAACATACCTTTTTAGTATACCACACATTTCAGGTTAATACTATTAAAAATATTATTATGATAAAGCAACAGCGGAGCCAGTCTGTTATGGCTGACTCCGCAAATCGTGAAAACTATCCCACATATTTATTTACATATTCCAACCCTCTTTTCCCATATGTACTTACATACCCTGACCAGGTAAATGTCTTTACCCGTACTGTATATTTTCCGTCAGAATTTGCATCAGCAATTGTAAATCCACTTGAAGTAATCCCTATAATAACCATTGAATGCTGGTTCGTTCCGTTAAATTTATTTGTCCTGATATGTGCCCCTACACCCGCCGCATTTACAACCGACTGGATTTTAGATGAAGTCAGATTCGCACTATTTACAACTCCCGAAACATCTTTAAACCTGGCACGGGCATTATACTCATGACATCCGTAAAGTTTCTGTTGGATATACCGGGCATATCCACAACATTGCCATCCCAGCATATCGACGGATTTTCCATTTACATTTGCATAACGGCTTTCCGTATACCGGCTTCCCACCTTATATTCATTCATAGACACACCTTTTACTGTTAAAATATTATTTATGACATTCCATGTCCCCGTCTTCACCGTAACTGTAACTGCATACTTCTTCCCATTAAACGCCTTCGCCGTAATTGTAGCCGTCCCGGCCCCCACTGCTTTTACCGTACCATTTGAAACAGTCGCTACCTTTGTATTGGAAGAACTCCATGTAATTGTCCGGTTCGCTGCAAACACATCTGCCGGTTCATAGGAGACAGACAGATTTTTTGTTTTGCCTATTCCATCCAGAGTGAACGAAGCGGGATTTACGATAATTGCACTTGTCTCCTTTAATTTCCACTTCTGGGCATCCGTTCCGTTATATGTATAGATTTGTACATTTGCCCCGCTCTTAGCTGCCCCGTCCTTTACATCAAGACATTTTCCGGACAAAGGATTGGAAATCTTAAACCATCCATCTGCTGTCGACTGGATCCTGAATTTCTGTGCGATACTGTCGTTGCCCGCATAAATCTGGACATTTGTGCCGTCGGTCGTTCCTGCGCCGTTTACATCCAGCATAAAATTATTTCCCACTTTAGCAGTCAGAGAATACAGACTATCTGCGATATTCGTATATGATGATTGTGTTCCCACAAGTTTCCACTTCTGTGCATCTGTATCGTTCTTTTGATATGCCTGTACATTCGTTCCGTTCTTTGCTGTCCCTCCTGCCACATCAAGATAATTTCCGTTTTTATTCATGATGCGGTAGTAACCATTTCCGACAGAATAAAAACGCCATTTTTGTGCATCTGTTCCATTATACCGGTACAGCTGGACATTGGTTCCGCTTTTTCCCGATGCCCCCTGTATGTCAAGACACTTTTTAGGATATGTATTGGACATTACATACCATCCATTGCCGACACTTTCTACATGAAACTTCTGTGCCATGCTCCCATTATTTTTATAAATCTGTACATTTGTACCATCTGATGTTCCGTTTCCCGCCACATCAAGTGTAAAACCGCTTCCTACCTTCGTATTGATACAGTAAAGCCCGTTTTTTACATTGATACATCCATCATTTACTGTTACTTTTGCACTGGCGGTCTTTCCATTTGAAGTCTTTGCTGTGATCGTAGCTGTCCCGCTCCCGGCCGCTTTTACTGTTCCTCCGGATACCGTTGCGACTTTATTGTTTGAGGAAGTCCAGGTAATGCCTTTCTGTGTCGTATCAGACGGAGCAAATGAGACTGTCATTTTCTTTGTGGCGCCGATACTTGTCAGTGTAAATGATGACGCATTCAAATTTATCTTTTGTGGAAATACGACCTTGTCTAATTTCCACTTCTGCGCATTGGTATCATTCTTTGAATACACTTGCACATTCGTATTGTTTGCTGTTTTTCCACCATCCACATCCAGATAATATCCCAGTTTATTCTGGATATAATAATACCCCTGGTCTGTACTGTAAAAACGCCAAAGCTGGGCATCTGTCCCATTATAATCATAAATCCGGACATTTACTCCTGATTTTTTTACTCTTCCTGTTACATCCAGCGCCTTTCCGGAAGACTGGCAGCAGATCTTATGCCATCCGGAACCAATATGCGTAATATTGAACCGCTGTGCAGCGGTCTCGTTACTGGCATAAATCTGGACGTTTGTTCCATCTTTTGCGGCATTTCCCGAGACATCCAGCATCATACCGCCTTTTACTTTACTTCCTATTTTATAAATTCCGTCTGGCACAGTTACATATGCCGGCTTCGTTGTTGGCTTTGCTGTCGGTTTTATCGTCGGTTTTGGAGTTGGTTTTTCTATGGGCTTTGGGGTTGCCCCGGGTCTCACTGTATTCACAGGAGCCTTTGCAGGAAGTGCTGTCACAGGAGATACCGTCCGGATCGGAGGCATTGTCGGACTGACCGGCGCTGTTACAGATAATGATGTGACCACCGGCATTACCGTGTCCCTATCTTCTTTCTCTTCTTCTGGTTCGTCCGGTGCTTCCACCGGGTCTTCTGCCAGATCCGGTTCTTCTGCTTCGCCGGTTTCATTCTTTTCATCCACTTTGGCAGAAAACGATAATTTCTTTGTCTGTGTCTTCCCCGATTTTTTATATTTTACCGTAACAACGATCCGGGTATTTCCCTTTCCTTTCGCCTGTACTTTTCCTTTTGCAGAGACAACTGCGATTTTTTTGTTTTTGGATGCATAAGTTATCTTTTTTACTTTTACCCCGCTTGATGCTTTTACCTTAATCGTCTTTGCCTCATAAACAGTCTGTTCCTCCTCCTCGCGGATGTACAGCGTAGCTGCCTTTTCCACAAGTTTTACATGGGCAGGCGCTGCCAGCCCGTCTACGTCCGCCATGATCCCAATGAGCAGGGATGCGGCAAGTAATACTGCATGGATTTTTTTCATAAGCCTTTTGTTTTTCATAATGATCGACCTTCCTTTCCTAAATGTTTGTTTGATTGATCGTATTTTTCCATAAAACAAAAATAAGTTTCTGGTACAACAAATCTTTATATTAGATCCATTGTAACAAAAACTTATCGTTAAATCGGTTTTTGTAAAATTTGACAACAATTATGTCGGTTTTAACCTACGTTGAGCCGGCATAAAACCATATTTTATAAAATCACAGACTTTCTCTTACCTTCATCAAAGCAAATCCCAGAAGATTTTGTCCATTCCATTTGCTGATCTCAAACCGCGCGGGATCTTGCATGGATAACCCGATCCCCCAAATCTTATCATGCACTGCACATTCTGCCAAAACTGCATTTCCTGTCTGTTTTAACCTTCTCCTCAAACAGACATTCTGGGAAAATTTCTCGACCAGGCTGCGGTACACAGTAATCTGCCTTAGCCCATTCCAAACCTTTTCTTCATAATCCGCCACCTGTCTTCCATAAGCCTTGATCTGTGCGACATCATCTTCTTCTAATATCTTCTGCATGATCTTTGAATCATGAAATATCTGTGCTTTCTGATACATCATATACTTTTCCATTAATGAAAATGTAATGCCATCTATAATAAACTCTGACATATACCAGTTACTGAGATAGCCATTTTCCTCCTCTGGATTATGAAAACAAATCACCACTTCGGTCTGACATAATCCTTTTCAAGCTTCTCCCTCTTTTAATCGATATTACATCCTTTTCAAGCCAATCCGGATGAATTATTATTGTTATTCCCCTATTATAACATCCCAATGCTTTATCAATACATTATAGTAAGATATATTTACCGCTTTTAACAAGTTATTACGCCGTTTGGTTCGTGGGGAGGACAAGGCTGGCAGGAATGTATTTGAAAACAAATCATCTATTATTTATTATCAAAATATTCTTTCACCTTTCCTACGATATAGATGGCATCTTCAACCTGTTGTTTGGCTTCTTCCTTATTCGTCACATAGAAATCATCATAATCCGAACTATTTCTGATTTGTTCTGCCTTAGAAACCAGTCTGTAGTCCTCGTTTGAAAAAAATGCATTCTCTACTCTTACATATTCCACATTGAACATTTTCATTGCACCAGTATGTGTCTTTGTTTCAATATGCTTGTCTATTAATAAAGCATTAAGAGCTTTCTCCATAGCATAATACGCTCTATTATTTGCAGACTTGTATGACCTATCTGCCAGTAATTTCTTTGCTTCCTCAATAAGTTCTTCTGCACGCTCTAATCTTAATTTCACTAATTCGTCATAATACTTATCTTCCATACAGCACCTCTCCGTCTCTCTCTATGTTTTTAAAATAAGGATACCAGCCTTTTTTTTCTTCAAATTCCCTTTCCGGAAGACAAACAAAATTTACAACTGCTAAATACTTTTTAGCAAATTCTGTAGATATTTGAGCCAGTGAATCATTATATTTTTTTACTTCCATACGATCACAAGAAGTCAATAGAGCAATATCTATATCCGAATCCTCCAAAAAATCACCTCTGGCGCATGAACCATACAAAATTATTTTTTTTACATCATTCCCCATCGTTTTACATACAAGGGGAACTGATTCCTTTTTCACTTTTTCAATCACACCCTCAGATAGTCTTAAATAAGTAATCATTTATAGTTCCCTCCTTACTACTTTTGCTACTTATTTTTTACTTATATATCTCCTAAATATCAATGATTCATTTTTCGCTTTTGTTTTTACTCTCCTGATTCAGTTTTATTGCAAGATACCTGTCTTCATTATCTTCTTCTGATATTCTCAATTCGTCCATCGCCTGCTCCACTGCCCACTTTTGTACTCTCCATCTATTTTACTTCTTTCTTTGAAATCATTTTAGCACTGCTAACATTAAAAAGCAACTAGTCCGTTCCAGAACTTCCCATTTGGAACGGACTAAAAAGACTTTTGTTTGTTTTGAAAATTGTATGATTACAACGACCATTATCTATCTTTTTTCCTGCCTTTTTCTTTAAAAATTCTTTTATCTTTTTTAATCTAAAATCAAAGACATCACCCTCATCTGGTGTATAACGAATAAATTTGGGTTGATAAAACTTTACTTTTTTATCAAACTTAAACCGGCAATAGTCAACATAATAATCTACCCCCCTTACACTTTTAAGCTTTTTATAGAGCTTGTTCGCTTAAGCGTTCCCATAGTATATGCATATGATTTATCCATGTTAAATACAGTCAATCCCTCTATCGCATCTTTTCTGGCACTCCATTTTCCATAATAGGTCTTGCCATCTACTTTCCCATACACCCTTACACGCACATAATATCTCCTATTTTTTTTAGCCCATCTTATTATGCACTCCTTTTCCTCTCCTGACCAGCAGCAAATCCCTGTAGCTTTCTTACATCCGAAAGATATTTTTTAATTGTCGACGGCCTCTTTTCCTCCTCATACATATAAGCCTCATACTGTTCTAACAATTCCTCTGTAATCACTCTTCCCATCATTTTCGTCCTTTCTTTTTGTCATAACCCTGACTGCTATTATAGACAAAAACAACTCCCGATATTCATGAGACTTCCAACGTATATCATAGGTTCGACAACGTAGTCCTGTTTTCCAATCTCCTAACATAATTTAGTAGAAACAAAACAATTCCCATTTGAAACTTTTCGCAAGCTCTGCTTGTGTTTGTTCCAAAAGGGAATTGTTTTATGTTTGCGTAATCCTACCTGTCATACTCTCCCCGGATATCCTCCGCCGGAGGTGCCACCGGATAATTTCCGGAAAAACATGCGTCACAGTAACCCATGTCCCCGCCGATCAGTTCATGGAGTCTCTCTCCATCCAGGTATCCAAGTGAGTCCGCACCAATCTTTTTGCAGATCTCCTCCACTGTGTTATTGTGGGCGATCAACTGATCGCAGCTTGGCACATCGGTACCGAAATAGCAGGGATATAAAAATGGTGGTGAACTGATCCGCACATGCACTTCTGTCGCTCCTGCTGTTTTTAACATCCGCACGATCCGTTCGCTCGTCGTACCGCGCACGATCGAATCGTCCACCATGACGACCCGTTTGCCACGGACAACCTCTTTCAGGACATTGAGTTTTATCTTCACACTGCTCTCACGGGCAGATTGCTTTGGCTTGATAAAAGTACGTCCCACATAACTGTTTTTCATAAATGCTGTTCCGTATGCAATTCCGGACTCAAGAGCAAATCCCATCGCCGCCACATTACCAGACTCCGGTACTCCGACGACGATATCCGCATCGGCCGGATGCATCTGGGCAAGGATCTTTCCCGCCATGATGCGGCTGTTATAGACGCTGACGCCGTCAAAATAGCTGTCCGGTCTGGCAAAATAAATATATTCAAAAATACATTTTGCCGATGTCCCATTACATAATGTCTCATCTGACTGGATACCGTCTGCATCTAACATCACGATCTCTCCAGGCTTCACATCACGGACAAATTCCGCTCCTACTGCATCCAGTGCGCAGGTCTCCGAAGCAAGGATAAAGCTGTTATCCCTCTTCCCGATCACCAGCGGCCGGAACCCATATGGATCCCTTGCGCCGATCAGCTTTCTGGGACTGGAGATAATGATCGAATAAGCCCCTTTCAGTTTCATCATGGCCTTCTTTACTGCTTCCTCTGCAGTCGGTGTTTTCAAACGCTCTCTGGCGATCAGGTAGGCGATGACCTCTGTGTCGATCGTCGTCTGGAAGATCGCCCCCGTATATTCCATTTCCTCACGAAGTTTCGGTGCATTCACAAGGTTTCCATTGTGGGCAAGCATCAGCGTTCCCTTTACATAATTCAGTACCAGAGGCTGTATATTCTGATTGTTGCTGGCTCCTGCTGTCGAATAACGGACATGCCCCACGCCGATATTTCCCTTCAGTTTTTCAAGTCCCTCTGCATCAAAAACTTCATTGACAAGTCCCATTCCCTTCTGCGCACATACTTTTCCCTTCGGTCCCTCCGTATCACTGACTGCAATCCCGCAACTCTCCTGACCCCGGTGCTGCAACGCAAACAATCCGTAATAAATCGAGGATGCCACATCTCCTCCATCCAAATCATACATTCCAAAAACTCCGCATTCCTCATGGAGCCCTTCATTAAAATGTTCAATCACTTCGGATTTCATTCCGTATTTTCCTTTCTGAAATTAGTTCATTATCCCAATGCGCTTTGCAACCTCGTTGTAAGCATCCTCAACACCGCCAAGATCCCGGCGAAAACGGTCTTTATCCAGTTTCTCTCTCGTATTGATATCCCAGAAGCGGCACGTATCCGGTGAAATCTCATCCGCAAGAATGATCGTTCCGTCCGACGTTTTACCAAACTCGATCTTAAAGTCGATCAACTCGATCCCACACTCCTTGAAAAAACCGGTCAGGAAATCATTTACCATAAAAGCATATTTTGTGATCGTATCAATATCCTCCTGGGTAGCGATTCCGATCGCCTTTGCAAAATAATCATTGATCAGTGGATCTCCCAGATCGTCATCCTTATAACTAAACTCCAGAGTAGGACAAAGAAGCTTTCTTCCCTCTTCGATCCCGAGACGTTTTGAAAAGCTTCCTGCCGCCGTATTACGAATGATCACTTCAAGCGGGATGATGGATACTTTCTTTACCGCCGTCTCACGGTCACTCAGCTCTTCTACAAAATGAGTCGGAACCCCCGCCTTTTCAAGCTTCTGGCACAAAAAGTTAGTCATCCGGTTATTGATCACGCCCTTACCGATGATCGTCCCCTTTTTTTCTCCATTGAAAGCGGTCGCATCATCCTTATAATCGACAATATACACATCTTCGACATCCGTCGTGTACACCTTTTTTGCCTTTCCTTCATAGAGCATCTCTCTCTTTTCCACTTCTTTATCCTCCTTATGTCGCTCTCGCGAAAATATAATTATTTATCGTCTATCGCATAAATTCCCCGCATGATCTTACTCTGCAGGATGCGTAGCACCGCCTGGTTGATCTGTTTTTCATCAATTTCATTAAACATGACTGCCTGCCTCAGTGCAAAAAAAGCCTCATCAATATCTTCCGGATCATAGATAACATTCACCCCCGACATGACCGCCTTTATGACCGCCTGCCGGACCGTATACTGGTTTGTGATGACCGGAACATCCATCTGCTCGGTCATTATCATCCCCTCAAATCCCATTTCCTTCCTGAGAAGATCAGACAATATCGGTTTGGAAAGTGAAGCCGGCGTTTCCTTATCGATCTTGGCCAGATAGACATGTCCAACCATGATGAACTCTGTCCCCTCATCAATTCCGGCAGCAAATGGTTCAAAGTTCACTCTTCGCAACCTGGAAAGACCGGTATCAATATCCGTCTCCGTCAATTTATGATACTCCGCCACAGAAGCAATCCCCGGAAAAGTTTTCAAAACCGTGGCGATTCCTCCTGTATGCATCCCTTTTACCATCGCTCCGACTGCTTCGCTGACCTTGTCCTCATCAGCACTAAAACAACTGTCCGCATATCCCGTCTCCTGACAGGCTGCCAAAAGATCAGAACGGGCATTATCATATTCCTGTAACTCTTTATGATACGCATTAAGATGCTTTTTCCTTTTTTTCTTCGACAGTTTCTTCGCCGGTTCTTCATACCGGGGCGGCTCGCCTATAACCGATATCACACTCCCGCTCACCACTTCCGCATCAACCGCTTTGGCATTCTCTGCCACATCCGCAGTGGGCGCAAAATTCAAATTAAACCCAAGTTCCGAAAGTTCTTTTGCAATAACCTCGCCAGTATCCTCTAACTGCCCCTCCGACATATTTTTTCCCATCTCTGCAGGACTTGTGTAACCGGTAGATGTGATCTCATCATTATGTGCTGCGATGGAATGTTCTCCGCCACCTTCCTCCATGGTCCCGATATACATCGGTATTTTCAGGCATCTGGAAAGAGCATCTGTCATTTCCCGAACCTGTGTTACTCCCGTAATGTTCCGGCTTTCGATAACAACACCACCAAGCTGATATGTCTCAATGGCCGTCTTGATCTCATCCGTGACCTTCGTAACTGGTTCATCACCATCTGTCAGCTTATCAATACTCACCACAAACATCTGCCCTATTTTTTCATCCAGAGACATCTTCTTCAATATCCGTTCCGCTTCCTTAAATGCCTCATTCTGACTCATCGCATCTGTTCCACCGTCTGCCTCCGCACCCTGACCACCGTCCTGACTCTCTCCACCACGGCAGCCTGTCAAATTCAAACAGAGACACACAACCAGAAAAATGCATGTAATCCTTTTCATATATCTTCTCCTTGGTTCAGATTGGTGCAAAATACCTTTTCGGCCCCAGCATCATTCGAATGTATTATATCAAATAATAGTTCATTATACAAATAAATATTTCACAAAAATAAAGGAAACATTCACTTTTTTTTATGATATTTGTAAACAGGCCAAGCCGTCGCACATATGATATCAATGTAAATTATTTTAGGAGGAACCTAATATGAGTGATTTATCAGCAACAAACTGTGGTGGCAGCGGATGCTCCTGCAATGAAGGAAACGGCGGCTGCTCCTGGATCATCATTATCCTGCTTCTGTGCTGCTGCGGCGGCGGATGCGGCGGAAACGGCGGATGGGGCGGCTTCGGCGGTGACTGCAGCTGCATCATCTGGATCTTACTGCTTATGTGCTTCTGCGGCGGAAACGGCGGATGGGGCGGATGTGGCAATAACTTCTGCTAATTTTTCTATCCCCAAAAGAGGTGCCTGGATATTCCCGGCACCTCTTTTTCTTAGCCGGGCGTTGCCAATCCTGAACCATGTTTCGAATTAGCAACGCCTCGCTCTCTCAACGACGCTGGTTTGATGATTTGGCTAAGATAACGCTCATTTCCTCTTCTTGCTCCTCCCTTACGTCTTCCATGCACTCACAACAATCGAGGTCAATTTCATATACCGTCGTTTCATCCACCACAACCTTTGTTCTTTCCTTTTCTTTCATGGCATTTCTCCGTCCTGGTACAATAAATATTACTCAGCCTGTGTTATTCGTTGTACCGATTCCATTTCTCTTTACAACCATTTTATGATCATGGGGAAATTCGGTTAGCCCGGTGATAGCAATTTCAGCAGAAGAAATCCAAAATGGTCAGCTATAAAATTGAACGATCCGGTCAAGTCGTGAGGTCATATTCACAAACATTTTATCTACGATAGCCAACGCCGCCATCGACTCAACGACTACGACTGCCCTCGGCACGATAACCGGGTCATGACGTCCTTTGATCTGTACATGGATTTCCTCTCCGGACTGATTCACCGTATCCTGCTCCTTAAAGATAGAAGGCGTCGGCTTAAAAACGGCGCGCAAAACAACCGGACTTCCATCGCTGATACCTCCGAGTATGCCGCCTGCATGGTTTGTACGTTTTCCAGCCTCCCCGGATTTCCCTATACAAAAAGGATCGTTGTTCCCCGAACCGCTCATTTGTGCCACAGCGACACCATCTCCGATCTCCACTGCCTTGACAGCCCCGATCGACATGACCGCCTCACACAGAGCCGCATCCAGTTTTCCGAACACAGGCTCCCCGATCCCGGCCGGCATCCCCGTGACCACACACTCGATCACGCCGCCCGCCGAATCATGATCCTTCATCTGCCTGTCAAGAAAATCTTCTGCTCTCCCTGATGCATCCAGATCCGGCATCCGCAAGGGGCTCTTCTCTATATTTTCTTTGGATGCTTTCCCCGGATCGATCTCGATCCGGCCGATCGACTTTACATAAGTACAAAATCCGATGCCAAGCTCGTTCAGTATCTTCACTGCAACCGCTCCGGCAGCTACTCTTCCGATCGTCTCCCTTCCCGATGATCTCCCTCCGCCCCGGTAGTCCCGGAACCCGTATTTTTTATCAAACGTATAATCCGCATGCCCCGGCCGGTAATATGAAGCAATTTCTGAATAATCCGCTGACTTCTGGGATGTATTTTTCACCATCATAGCAATCGGCGTCCCTGTTGTCTTTCCCTCAAAAACACCGGAAAGGATCTTTACTTTGTCCCCTTCTTTTCTCGGTGTAGAATATTTCGTCTCTCCCGGTTTTCTCCGGTCAAGAAAATATTGTACATCCTCCTCACAGAGAGATAACCCGGCAGGACATCCGTCTACAACCACGCCAAGCCCTTTTCCATGAGATTCCCCCCACGTAGACACCGTAAATATATCACCATAAATCGAACCAGCCATCTAGATCTACCTCCGTTAAAATCAAATTTTACTCGATTCGTTGAAAATTTTGTTTCTTTTTTTCTTATTCTATAGTATAATAAATTTAGGATTTTTACAACGCAAAATTGATCCGGATATCAAAAAGCCATCCGGATCGGAATCACAAATAGGGATATGAATTGTAAAACCGGAAGATACCGGTTTATAATAAGAAAGGAGAACTTACTTTATGTTTAGTCAGTTTTTTGGCAATTATCTTTTAGATAAAAAAAAGATTACCAAAGACCAATTTATTTCCTGTATGGAATACATGCGTGCTAATCGGGTTAAGCTTGGCCTCATCGCAGAATCAGAAGGGCTTCTCTCACGCACACAGGCAGATGAGTTAAACCAGCTTCAAATGAAAAGTGATAAACGGTTTGGCGATCTGGCTGTTGAAAAGGGATATCTTACCGATGCCGATATTTCTCATCTGCTTAAACTACAGGGAAACCCTTACCTGATCTTTGTGCAGGCTTTGGAGGAAAACCAGATACTGAAACGGGAGGAAATCCTGTCTCTTGTTTCCGAATTCCAAAAAGAAGAAGAGCTTACGGATATCGCACTCGAAGCGATCAAATATGGTGATTTTGACCGCCTTCTCCCTGCATTTGTACAGGATACCAGTGTTTCCTGTCTCGCCTTTATGGCGCTTGCGCTGCGAAACATCGTACGTTTTGTAAGCTCTTACGTTCGGATTGAAAAATCCCGGCGGATCACGGAATATTCTGCCAAATACATTGCTTATCAGAGGACAACAGGGGATTATGAGGGATTTTTGGGATTTGCCAGTGATGACGATGCCATCCTTACGATAGCTGACGGATATGCCGGGGAATATTTTGCCTCTCCGGATGAGGATGCATTAGACTCCGTCTGTGAATTTGCAAACTGCATCAATGGCCTTCACGCCTCGGATCTGAGTTATAAAGATATCTCGATCGACATGCTTCCTCCTGAATTTATGTTTGATGGGAACATTACGGATCCGGATGGCTTTTATCTTCTTCCACTACATATAAATGGGAAAAAAATAGATATGATCATTAAAAAGTAAATATTTGAAAGGGAGGTTGTTTGAATGGCAACAGTATTGATCGTGGATGACTCAAGAACATCCCGCAGGATCTTGAGAAATATCCTCACAGAAAATGGATATGAGATCGTTGGTGAAGCTTCCGATGGTCAGAGCGGATATGAGAAATACATCGAACTAAAACCAGATCTTGTTACCCTTGATATAACGATGCCGGTTCTCGACGGACTCGGCACTCTTGAAAAGATTATGCAACTCAACAGCGAAGCAAAAGTTATTATGGTAACAGCAGCCGGACAAAAATCAAAGATGGTAGAGGCGATCAAATTAGGAGCCGCCGAATTTATTCAGAAACCATTTGAACCGGAGCAGATCTTAGCTATCATAAAGACAGTAGCTTAAGTACAGAAAGTAAGAAATATTAGGGACGACCAACTAAAAGAGTTCAAAACAGACGCAAGCAAGCTTGCTAAAAGTTTTGAACTCTTTTAGTTGGTCGTCCCTGATTTCTATCTTTCTGTATAGGAAGCCAGGAGCAATCCCTCTCTAATCCAGTGTTACGATTGGCAGATCAATCAACTAAAACAGTTATTTCCTCTACTGGTAATACTGCGCCTGCGCATTCCACATCTCATAGTACAACCCCTCTTCTTCTGCCAGAAGCTTTTCATGGCTTCCCTGCTGTATGATATTTCCCTGAGCAAATACAATGATCTGGTCACAGAAACGGCAGCTCGACATCCGGTGGGAGATATAGAGAGCCGTCTTTTCCTCCACCAGTTCATCAAAACTCTGATAGATTTCATATTCCGATACCGGATCAAGCGCAGAGGTCGGCTCGTCCAGGATCACGAGTGGAGAATCTTTATAGAGGGCACGGGCGATTGCAATCTTCTGTGCCTCACCGCCGGACACCTCCAGACCATCCTCCTCAAGCTTATAAAGATTTGTGTGGATATCTTTATCCAACGTACCAAGACGTTCTGAAAAACCAGCCTTTTCAAGGCAGTCCTTTACACGGGCTTCATCAAACTCTTTTGACACTGCCACATTCTCTGCGATCGAAAAAGGAAACAGCTTAAAATCCTGAAACACCACAGAAAACAGGCTGATATATTCATTATAATCATAGTAGCGTATATCAATGCCATTGAGCAGGATCTCCCCTTCCGTCGGATCATATAACCGGCAAAGCAGTTTGATAAATGTAGTCTTTCCGGCTCCGTTTGGCCCAACGATCGCCATCTTTCCTCCGATCTTTAATTTCATGGACACATGTTCCAAAACCGGTTCTTCGCTGTTCGGATAGGAAAAGGATACGTTACGGAACTCAAATTCGTATTCATTATCATCCCGTTTTTCCACAGGCAGCGTCCCGTCATACTTTTCATTTTTGATCTCCATAAACTCCGCAAAGTATGACAGATATGCGGCGCAGAGAGAAATTCCGGTATAAGTATCCGCAATCTGCCCGAGTGCCGAACTAAACTTCGTAAAGGCACTGACATAACGGATCACGTCTCCGACCTTTACCATGCCCATGACCGCTTTCGCCCCCACATAAACATAACTCACCACACCAAATACACTGCCGGACGACTTCATGATCAGCGAATACTTACGCAGACGCAAAGCACATTTTCCAAAAATTTCTACCAAACCGCAAATCCCCTCCTGATATCCGTCCATGATCGTCTTACCAATCTCATACATACGAATGTCCTTTCCCTTTGCATATTCATGCATAAAAGAGAGATAATATCCAAAACGGCGGTTTCCTTCTACATTTAATTCAAAAGATTCCTTTCGAAGCCTTGCCCGGTTTTTACTGCTCCAAGCCCAGATACTTGTCTGTGCCAAAAGAACGCTCCCGGGCAGGATACTGCTCCATGGGGAATTGAGTATATGGTATAACATCCCACTCTGTCCTGCCGTATCCACGGGAAAAAATACCGGTATAAACAGAATCACGGTATAGATAAGGTCACTGACCACACCGATCATATTGGCGATTTGGTAGCAGAATGACCCGATATCCCCATCACTCTGCATCCCAAGCTTTGCTTTATTGATATACTCCAGTGTCTCCTTGTTTTCCAAAAGCTCATAGTCAAGCGTAAGCGCCTTTTCCGAGATCATTTTTTGTACCTGATCCGCCAGTACATACTTGCGGATGTTTATAAGTTTATCCAGTCCCCATCCCACCATATTCAGAATACAGTTCAAAGAAATCATCCACAATACATATTGAAAAACATCGTCAAACACCTTTCCTTCCAACATAGCATTGATGATAACACTGCTGAATATAATATTAACATATGGAACGGATGTGAGGATCAGCTTTTGTACAACTAACATCGGCAAATATTCGGGACAAAGACGATGTATCATCTTTAACACCATGCCGACCGCCTTTTTGTCTTTCATGAGTGCACCGCCTCCTCCCGGTAATAATGGCTCTGTATCTCAAACATTTCACTATAACTTCCCTTTTGGCTCAATAATTCCTCGTGTGTCCCCCGCTCCGTAACCGTACCGTGTTCCAGATAAAGGATTTCATCACAAAACCGGGTACTTGCCAGCCTGTGGGAAATAAAAATCGAAGTCTTATCCCTCGTCATCTCATGATACTTTTCATAGATCTGGCTCTCTGCGATCGGATCAAGCGCACTGGTCGGCTCATCCAGTATGAGCAGACTTCCGCTTTTATAAAGTGCCCTTGCGATCAATAACTTCTGGATCTCTCCACCCGAAAATTCCACTCCTTCTTTTTCAAGCATCTGTGAAACATAGGTGTCCTCTTTATCGGCCAGTTTATCGATCTTTTCCCATATCCCGGCTTTCCTGAGACACATCCTTACCCGTTTCCGGTCGATCTCTTCCGGATTTCCCCCAGCCACATTCATGGCTACTGTAAAAGCAGAGATAAAACCATCCTGAAACACCGGGCAAACGATCTGTCCATATTCGTCCATATCATATTCTCTTGTACTGATTCCATTTACGAACACATCCCCTTCTGCCGGCATATAAAATCCACACAAAAGTTTTACGATCGTACTCTTGCCTGCCCCATTATTTCCCACCAGAGCGATCTTCTGCCCCGGCTCGATCTTAAAACTAAGATGCGATAAGATGTTCTCCTGACCCTCCTCGTAACGGAATGACACATCTTTAAACTCAATTGATGCCGGAATTTTAAGATCCGGCTTTTTCCCAGTTCCATGAAAAAACACATCTGGTATTTCAGCTGCTTCCCGGTAATATCCTGTCTCTACGTTTACCTTCATAACTCCTGATATGCGAAAGATAAAATTGTTCATCCATGAGGAAAACCCTGCCACAGTACCAGCATAAAACGTAAATAAAGCCACTGTAATCTGACCGGCAAACACCATTCTGATCAGGATCGTATACAGGACAAGATCCCGGACAAACGTACCTGCCTGCTCCGCCAGCGTAGGAAAGTACCATCTCAGCTCCTGTCTGGAAAAACAGGCTTTTAACGTCCGGATCTGCTCATCAAAAATATTCCGGAACCAGTTTTCCACATGATACATACGGATGTCCTTCCCGTTTGCCAGAGATATCGCCTGCTGTTCTAATGTGTGGTTGATACGTCCTGCCTGGTTCCTCTTATCCGAAAGTTCATCTGCAAACTTTACCGCATGCCGGTTCAATATAAAATTAATTCCTGAAGTCAGACATATAATAAGTAAAACACTCCAATGGATCGTGACCATGATGGTTCCATATGTAACCAGTCCAAATATTCCACAAATAAGCTGAAGAGTCTCTCTGGAAAGTCCCTCTACCCCGTTTGAATTATTATTGATGCTCTGCATCCCTTTACTTAAGGTTTTCTGCTTTTCCATTGGTTCTACATTGCAGTAATCCATCGTCAGATATTTCTTTAAAAGCCTGCCGGTGAACTTTGTCAGTCTCATCCCGATGTGGGCGGTGTCCAGGTGATCATTCATAACATCCATCACGCTTTTGACCAGTATATCAAGAAAAAGAAGCCCTGTAATGCCGGCCGCATACTTTAGAAAATCCCCTCCCGTCAATAATGCGATAGCTATTGCAGGCACGGCATTCTCGATCAGTGGCGAAGCAATTCGCATCACTGCATAAAATATCATTTGCCATCTGGCAGCTGTGGAATATGAGAACATCCCCTGATAGACCATGACAATATTATTTAACAAATTTTTCATCGCCAAACATTCCTTTCTCTTTTCTCATAATCCTACTCTATCACATCCTCCCGGCTTAAAACAAAAAAGTGCACGAATGGTAAAAATCCGTACACTAACTGTTTCTGTTTATAATGGCAGCATGATCTCCGTCGCAAATGCTCCCGGTTCATTTTTCCGGTTGATAAAACCTTCATACTTTTCCACGATCCGGTCGATCCGTTTCAGTCCATGCCCATGATTTCCCCACTTTGCACTAACCAGTTCCCTTTCTCTTTTCCGCCTCTTCTCATCTGTAGAATTGGTCACGGAAAGATAGAGCTGACCTTTAAAGATTCCGACATAGACCCGGATAAATTTCTTTTCTCCGTCCTTCATCTTCTCACACGACTCCATCCCATTATCAATGAGATTCCCGAGAATGACACATAGATCTACATCACTGACCGAAAGCTCCTTCGGCACTTTCGCTTTACAATTCACCTCGATTTTCCTTTTGGCTGCCACAGAGAGCTTGCTGCTTAAGATAGCATCCACACTGATGTTTCCTGTCCGGATCGCTATATCGATTTCATCCAGATCCTTTTCCAGTTGATCCAGATAGGCCAGTACCTCCCCGGTCTGGTTCAGGGCAAGGTGCGCCTTGATCTTCTGCATATGGTTATGATAGTCATGCCGCCACCCGCGCATGGTCTGATAAATACTCCCTACCTCTTCCCTCTGGTTCCGCAATATCTTCTCCTGGTATTCTCTGTTCCGCTCCTCCTCCCGTCTTTTCACGACCATTGTCGTGACCACCGCAGTCAGAAGAATTGCCAGAAACACCGTCATGATCGTCCCCATCAGCGGCATCCGACTCACCCTTTCCGGTTTTTGTAATATCCGATAAACGCCTCATTCACATGCCTGTAACAGTTCCTGCTTATTGAAATACTTTCTCCGTTATCGAGAATACATGCTGTCTTTGTGACCCGGTTGATGCAGTTTATATTTACAAGCACACCCCGTCTGGTCATGACGAAACCATTTTCCTCAAATTCCCCCTGCAGGCTTCCGATACCCGCTTTCCATCGTATTTTCCCGCCGGGGTAGGACAACTCTACATAATGCCCCTGGGCTTCAATATACCAGATGTCGGTATAAGGAATTTTTATCAGCTCGCCACCCCTGTCCAGAATAAAATATGCATGCTCGTTCTTCCTCAGATTTTTAGCAATCTGAGTCATGACTCCATAAAATTCTTTCTCTTTCACAGGTTTGATCAGATAACGGAATGCCTCCACCTCATACCCCTCCAGCGCATAATCACTGAGTCCGGTCAAAAACACAAGCACCGCATGAGAATCTCTTTCTCTTATTTTTTTTGCCAGTTCCATTCCATTCATGCCGCCCATCTGGATATCAAGAATATACACATGGTACGGAAAGTCCTTGTCAAAGGAAAAAAGAAACTGCTCTGCACTGATGTACGCATCCACATGACAATCCACCTGTTTTTCTTCTGCCCAACCGGCGAGCAACGATTCCATATATTCGATCTCGGCCCTGTCATCCTCACATATTGCAATTTCTATTCTATCCATATACGCACTCCTCAATCCTTATAGAGTGCGTAATAATCTGCCTCCATATTGGACGCCGTTCTCTCATAAAATTTTTTTGCGTCATCCAAAGCCTTATTATAGATAAATTTCCCAAGTGTATCCTGAAAGAAATCAAAAATGTTTTCCCTGCCGATGATCCCCAGATCAAGTTCATATTCCTCATTAAAAAAATAGGCAATCTCCTCCAACATCTGTTTCTTATCCTCTTCTTTCAGTTCATACATCATCCGGTTTCTCCTTCCACTTCCTGATCTTTTCCCGGTCGTCAAACAGACTCATTTGTTTCATAGCATCTCCCGTCGAGTTAGAAATCAAACTCTTTATGCACAGCCTTCATCGCTTTATCGGTGTCCGCACGGTCGATCAGTACCGTCACACGGATCTCAGAGGTAGATATCTGCTGGATATTTACATTCGCATCGTAAAGCGCCTCAAACATCTGGGCTGCCACGCCTGCATTTGTCTGCATACCGGCTCCTACGATCGATACTTTTGATACATTTTTATTCACCTTTACATCCTGGCATTTCAAGCTGCCGCTGCGGTGTCTCTCCACGGTCTCCACTGCCACATCCGCCATATCTTCTGTCACAGTAAAACTGATATCCTTTGTATTCCCCCGTCCGATGGACTGAAGAATCATATCTACATTTACGTTATGGTTCGCAAGATGGCGGAACAGTTTAAATGCTACCCCCGGCTGATCCTCCAGTCCTATTACTGCGATCCTCGCTACATTTTTATCACTTGCCACTCCGCTTACAAGCATCTTTTCCATTTTAACTTCCTCCTTAACAATCGTACCTTCTGATGTATTCAGACTGGAACGGACTACTAACTGTACACCATATTTCTTTGCCATCTCGACAGAACGGTTGTGAAGAACTCCCGCACCGAGACTTGCAAGTTCAAGCATCTCATCATAGGTGATCTCATCGATTTTTTTCGCATCTTTTACAATCCTTGGATCTGCGGTAAATACCCCATCCACATCTGTGTAGATCTCACAGGCATCCGCGTGGAGCGCTGCGGCCAGTGCAACTGCGGTCGTATCCGAACCTCCACGTCCGAGTGTCGTGTAATCATCGTATTTACTGATCCCCTGAAATCCGGTAACGATCACGATCTTCCTCTGCTCCAGTTCAAATTTGATCCTCTCTTTATCGATCTTTTTCAGCCTTGCATTTCCTGCGACTGACGTCGTGTGCATCGCCACCTGGAAAGCATTCAGTGATACAGCCGGTATGCCAAGCGAATGCATCGCCATGGCCATCAGTGCAACTGATGTCTGCTCGCCTGTTGTGAGGAGCATATCTAACTCCCTCTTTGGTGCATTGGGATTGATGTCGTTTGCCATATCAAGGAGCACGTCGGTCTGTTTGCCCATGGCAGAAAGTACAACAACCACGTCATTTCCCTTTTTATAATCCTCGATACAACGGTTTGCTACATGAAAGATCCTCTCTTTATCGGCCACCGATGTACCACCAAATTTTTTAACGATCAACATTTTTCTTTCTCCTCTACTTTAATAATTCCGTCATCAGCATATAACCTTTGTCAAGATAATTTCCGCTCTGCTCTGCCTCTCTCTCATTATAATTCCATGCATGATCCTCTTCTTTTGTGCTGTCATAGAGCATATAAGGAACAGGGTTGCTGGAATGTGTACGGGTACAGATCGGCGTCGGGTGATCCGGCATGATGAGCAGCCTGAAATCCTCCGAAAGCGCCTGCATTTTCTCATAAACAGGACCAATGAGTCTTGCATCCAGATACTCGATCGCCTTGATCTTTCTCTCCACACTTCCCTGATGCCCCATTTCGTCCGGCGCTTCTACATGGATATAAACAAAATCGTTTCCATCCTCTGTGACAGACTTAACTGCTGCCGCTGCTTTTCCCTCATAATTCGTCTCAAGAGTACCGTCAGCGCCCTCTACTTCTATATTATTCATCGCTGCCCCTACGGCAATTCCTTTTAACAGATCAACCGCAGAGATCATCGCTCCTCTTTTTCCGTATTTCTTCTCAAAGGAGTCTAACACCGGTTTCGTCCCCGCACCCCAGAACCAGAGCGAATTTGCTTTATTCTTTCCATTTTTCGCTCTCTCCACATTAAGCGGATGGCTGTTCAATATATCATAACTCCTTTTCATCATCTCCCGCAATTTCTCATCCTCCGGCAGATAGGCTCCGATCTTTTTCCCGAGAATGTCATGGGGAGGCGTCATATTGACGACTTTTCCGTTTTTCCATATCGTACAATGGCGGTAGCTCGTTCCCACATAAAACTGGTAGATATCATTTCCCAATTCCTTCTGCACTGCGTTCAAAAGCACTCTTGCATCCTCTGTGGAAATCTCACCGCTGCTGTGGTCGATGATCGTCTTTTCCCCGTAGGGCAGCTCATCGTCCGACACCGTCACGATATTACACCGGATCGCAATGTCACTTTTCTCCATATCTACCCCGATACTGAGAGCCTCCAAAGGAGACCGTCCGGTATAATACTGTTTGGGATCATAGCCAAGAACCGCCAGGTTTGCCGTGTCGCTTCCCGGTTTCATCCCGTCAGGGATCGTCTTTGCAAGACCAATTTTTGATTTCTTTGATAATTTATCCATATTTGGCGTATGAGCATATTCAAGAGGAGTTTTCTTTCCGAGTTCCTCCAGTGGCTCGTCTGCCATTCCATCTCCCAGCACAATGATATATTTCATCTGTCTCATTCCTTTCTATAGGATATCAATTTATGTATTTTTCCTATATCAGCCTTGTACCCGGATCCTTGTGATCATAGTAACAAACTCCTCTGCTTTTTTCGCAAAATCCTTTTCTTTCAATGGCGATGTAATAAATCCGCACTCACCCGAAAGCCCCGCTTCGATCATCTGCACATCGCCGAATACACCGGATATTTTGCTCTTTTCTGATTCAGCGATACGGACAAAGAACTTATTTTCCATCTCGTCCATCGGGGCGATCTCTAATTTTTCAGCGCTCCATGTGACCGGGACATTTTCACCCTGATGTTTCACCGCAGCTACCACATCTGCCACGACCGCACTCGCAGTCGGAAGTTTTCCGGCTCCTGCTCCGTAGAACATCACATCCCCGAGCATATTTCCCGTGACGGAGATTCCGTTAAACACATCATTGACACTGTATAACGGATGTCCGCTGTCTACCATCTGGGGAGCTACCATCGCATATACTTTATCCCCGTCTTTTCTGCTTGTGCCAAATATCTTGATCGCATACCCGGCCTTTTTCGCATACTTAAAATCTTCTGCGGTAATCTTTGTAATACCTTCTGTATAAATATCGGAATAATCCACCTGTTTTCCATAGGCAAGCGACGTAAGGATCGCTATTTTCCGGCAGGCATCGTATCCTTCCACATCTGCTGTCGGATCCTTCTCCGCATAACCGAGTTCCTGAGCTTCTTTTAACACGTCTGCAAAATCAGCTCCATCCTCTGCCATCTTTGTCAGGATAAAGTTTGTCGTTCCATTCAGGATCCCGTTGATCTGCTCGATCTCATCCGCAGTAATGCACTGGTTCAATGGCCGGATGATCGGAATACCCCCCCCCACACTGGCTTCAAAAAAGAAATTCAAATTTTTCTCTTTCGCGATCCGGATCAGCTCCGCTCCATGGGCTGCTACCAGTTCTTTATTGGACGTACATACACTCTTTCCGTTTAAAAGCGCAGTCTTTACAAAATCATAGGCGGGCTTTGTCCCTCCCATCGTCTCCACGATCACACCGACTTCCTCATCTTCTGCTATGACAGAATAATCATGCACAAGGATGTCCTGAACCGGATCTCCCGGAAATTCCCTTAAATCCAATACATACTTAACTTGAACCTCTTCTCCTGCACGTTTGCTGATACTTCCGGCATTTGTCCTCAAAACCTCTACAACACCGGAACCGATCGTACCATAACCTAATACTGCGATCTTCATTCTTTCATCTCTTCCTTTCCACTTTCTTCTTTTTTTGTCTCTTCCTCTTCTTCCTCTGGTTTCTCCGTCTTGGAAAAATCAATTTTGCGGATCTCCTCTGCCTCTTCCTCTGTCAATAATTCCTCCGGATCAATAACCACGATAAGTTCATTATTTCTCCGAACGATAAAATCTATATAACTTGTGGCCTCTGTCCTCGCCACGCCCCCAAACTGCTGAATATTTTCTCCTTCTGCCCGAAATACTTTGCTGACACTGTCCACAACACAGGCCAGGCTTCCTGCCTTCGTGCGAAGAAGCAAAACTTTTGTATCCTCCGTCACCTCTGTAGCAGGAACTGCTAATTTCGCTTTGAGGTCATATACCGGATATACCTCATTACGGATCTTTACCGTTCCCAGTATGCACTCCGGCACATCAGGAAATGCTTTGATCTCCGTAAAATTTTCAAGACTCTGCATACCCGCGATATCGACACCATACTCGCTTTCACCAATAAAAAATACAATTACCTCTTTCATAGCCTTCCTCATTTCTGCAAGGCTGGCTCCCGCCACCTTGTCTTACTAAAGGGTCAACTGTTGATCCATTTCAAATATCCATTTATAAACACATCAAGATCTCCGTCCAGCACAGCGCCTACATTTCCCGACTCCGCATTGGTCCTGTGATCCTTGACCATCGTGTATGGCTGCATAACATAGGAACGAATCTGATTCCCCCAGCCAATCTCTTTTTGCTCACCGCGGATATCAGATTCCTTTTCTAAATTTTCCTGTTGTTTGAGCATATACAGCTTTGCCTTCAACATCTGCATCGCCTTATCTTTGTTCATATGCTGGGATCGTTCATTCTGGCACTGCACGACGATGCCTGTCGGGAAATGTGTGATCCGGATCGCCGATGAAGTTTTATTGATATGCTGTCCACCCGCACCACTGGAACGGTACGTATCAATCCGTATATCGTCATCAGCGATCTCAATGTCAAGATCCTTTTCAATATCCGGCATCACATCACAGGATACGAATGAAGTCTGTCTCTTGCCCGCTGCGTTAAACGGCGAGATCCGTACAAGCCGGTGTACACCGTGCTCACTCTTTAAATAACCATATGCATTGAGCCCGTTGATCTGTAATGTTACCGACTTTAGCCCTGCCTCATCGCCGTCAAGAAAATCCAGCATCTCCACAGAATATCCTTTTTTCTCCGCCCATCTCTGGTACATGCGGCACAACATGCTCGCCCAGTCGCAGCTCTCTGTCCCGCCTGCTCCGGCATGCAGCGTAAGGATCGCATTACTCTCATCGTACTCACCTTTTAGCATCGTGGTGATCCTGAGATCCTCAAACTCACGGACAAACTGCTCCAGCTCTTCCTTGATCTCTCCGGCAAGCTCTTCGTCTTCTTCCTCATAAGCCATCTCGATCAATGTCATGATGTCCTCGTATGTCCCACTGAGTCCATCCGCACGGCTTACGATATCCTTCAGCTCTTTGACCTCTTTCATGAATTGGCTTGCCTTCTCTGCATCATCCCAAAAATCAGGAGCCTCCATATTCTTTTCCAGTTCTTCGATGCGAAATTTTTTCTCTTCCAGATTCAGGGAATCCCTGACTTCCTCCAGAGGTTTTTCGTAAGAAGAAAGTTCTACTTTATAATTATCTAATTCAACCACCTAAAACCACCAATCTCTATTTTTCAATCTATCTTCCACAACAATGTTTATATTTCTTTCCGGAACCACACGGACAAGGTGCATTTCTGCTGATCTTATCTGATTTCCTTACAACCGGTGCGTTTGCCGAATCGTCTTTATTCGTTCCTGTCTCTTTTGCTACCTGCTCACGCTCTACCTTCTGCTCGATCCGTACATGCATCAGCGCCTTCACGGTCTCCTCGCGGATCGATTCGGTCATCTCAGCGAACATATCATAGCTCTGGAAACGGTATTCCGTCACCGGATCTCTCTGTCCATATGCCTGAAGGCCAATCCCCTGCCGGAGCTGATCCATATCATCAATGTGATTCATCCAGTGCTGGTCTGTAACTTTCAGAAGGATGACACGCTCAATTTCACGGATCTGCTCTGCCTCCGGAAATTCTGCCTCTTTCAACTCATAGAGCCTGAGTGCCTCTTCTTTGAGTTTCTGGATCAGGCCATTTTTATTTATATTTTTATCCCTTTCCGGATCAAATGTGATCGGCTCAAACGGTATGATCGGAAGAAGGTTCATGTTCAGTTCATTCAGATCCCATTCTTCCGGTATCTGGTCGTCCCCGATCGTCCGGTTAACATACTTCTCGATCACCTCATCGATCATCCCGTATATCGTATCCCTCATGCTCTCACCATCGAGAACCTTGCGCCTCTCAGCATAAATGATCTCACGCTGCTGGTTATTGATGATATCGTATTCGAGAAGATTCTTACGGATTCCGTAGTTATTTCCCTCGATCTTCATCTGGGCACGCTCGATCGCTTTATTTAACATGCGGTGCTGGATCTGTTCGCCCTCCGGCATTCCGAGTGAATTAAAGATGCTCATCAGATTCTGGGAACCAAATAATCTCATCAGATCATCTTCGAGTGAAATATAGAACTTGGATTCACCGGGATCCCCCTGACGTCCCGAACGTCCACGGAGCTGGTTATCGATACGTCTGGATTCATGCCTCTCGGTACCGATGATACGCAGGCCTCCAAGCTCCTGCACGCCCTCTCCGAGTTTGATATCCGTACCACGTCCCGCCATGTTCGTTGCGATCGTAACAGCCCCCGCAAGACCTGCGTCTGCGATGATCTCTGCCTCCATCTCATGATACTTCGCATTCAGTACCTTGTGTTTGATCCCTCTCTTACGGAGCATTCCGCTTAACTCCTCAGATGCCTCGATCGTGATCGTACCGACGAGAACCGGTTGTCTGCGCTCATAGCATTCTGCGATATCTTCTACGATCGCATTCAGCTTTTCCCGTTTTGTCTTATATACGGAATCGTTGTGGTCAATACGTGCAACCGGCTTATTGGTCGGCACCTCCACAACATCCATCCCGTATATTTCACGGAATTCTTTTTCCTCAGTAAGCGCAGTACCTGTCATACCGCACTTTTTATGATATTTATTAAAGAAGTTCTGGAACGTGATCGTCGCCAGCGTCTTACTTTCCCTCTTTACCTTGACATGCTCCTTCGCCTCGATCGCCTGATGAAGGCCGTCGGAATAACGGCGTCCCGGCATGATACGCCCTGTAAACTCATCAACGATGAGTACCTGGTCGTCTTTTACCACATAATCTTTATCAAGGAACATAAGATTATGCGCCCGTAACGCCAGTATGATACAATGCTGTATTTCCAGATGTTCCGGATCCGCGAGGTTCTCGATATGGAAAAATCTCTCCACCTTCGACACGCCCTGCGCCGTCAGGTTTACCGTCTTTTCCTTTTCATCCACGACAAAATCACCGGTTTCATTATCATCCTCTTTCATGATGATATCCATCTTGGAAAGTTCTTTTGCCGTACCTCTTTTAAGCTGTCTTGCCAGATTATCACACGCTTCGTAGATCTTCGTGGACTTTCCGCTGCTTCCCGATATGATAAGCGGTGTCCTCGCTTCATCGATCAATACGGAATCGACCTCATCGACGATCGCATAATGAAGTTCCCTCTGTACAAGCTGCTCTTTATAAATGACCATGTTATCACGGAGATAGTCGAAACCGAGTTCATTGTTCGTCGCATACGTGATATCACAGTTATATGCCTCTCTTCTCTCATCATTGTCCATGCTGTTCAGGATGCATCCGACAGTCAGTCCGAGAAATTCATGGATCTGTCCCATCCACTCGGCATCACGCTTGGCCAGATAATCATTGACCGTAACGATATGGACGCCTTTTCCCTCCAGTGCGTTCAGGTAGGCAGGAAGTGTAGAAACCAATGTCTTTCCCTCACCGGTACGCATCTCCGTGATACGGCCCTGATGAAGGATCACTCCGCCGACCAGCTGGACATGATAATGTCTCATCCCGATCGTTCTCTTTGATGCCTCGCGCACGACGGCATAAGCCTCCGGAAGAATATCGTCAAGTGTCTCCCCATTTGAGAGGCGGCTTCTGAATTCACGCGTTTTATCCTTCAACTGCTCATCGGACAATTTTTCAAATTCAGGCTCCAGCTTCTCGATCTTATCGACGATCGGGAGCACCCGCTTCACTTCTCTCTCACTGTGTGTTCCTACCACTTTACTTAAAATTCCCATATATTCACTCTCCAAAATATTTCAAAGTTTTATCCCAGATTATTTTATCACTACATGTCCTGTCTTTCAATCATTATTTTGATTTGCGATTTTTTTTTACAAACCGTTCATATTTTCGGGGTCATGGTCCGGTCCAGGCGGCAGATTGATCTGCAAATCGCAATTCAGCCGCCTGGATCAGAATATGACCCCTATAAGTAAAATGGTCAGAGCCAATACAAAACTTTTAGCAAGCTTGCTTGCGCCTGTTTTGCATTGGCTCTGACTACTTTTATGACTCTTGTCTTCGTTAAACAGCCTGTTCCTTATTTTAAAACTCCGGCTCGATCAAACCGTATGTACTTCCTTTTCGTTTGTAAACTACATTTACTTCCTCAGTCTCGGAATTTCTAAATACAAAGAAATTGTGCCCGAGGAGTTCCATCTGCACACATGCTTCCTCCGGATCCATTGGTTTCATGGCAAATTTTTTGGAGCGGATGATCTGGATCTCTTCTTCATCATATATCTCTTCATCAATAAACTCCTGATTCAAATGAGCAGCGTTCTGTGCCTTATCGATCAGTTTATTTTTATATTTTCTAAGTTGTCTCTCGATCACTTCTTCTACAAGATCGATCGACACATACATGTCAGAACTTACTTCCTCCGCACGTATGATGCTTCCTTTCATCGGAATCGTAATTTCAATCTTCTGTCTGTTCTTCTCTGTACTCAGCGTCACATGAACTTCGGTTGTGTCTGTAAAATAGCGTTCCAGTTTTCCGATTTTCTCTTCAACTGCCGAGCGTAAACCCTCCGTTATATCTAAATTTTTTCCGCTAATTACTAAATTCATAATGATCAGCTCCTTTTCCCTTAAATATTCGGAAGAAGCATATGCCTGTCCCGTATATACATTATATACCAAAATGAAAGTTAGGGCAACCTCTATTTTGTGCAAGTTTCACAGAACGCAAAACCTAAGCCGGCAAAACCCTTGAATTGTATGGCAACTTCAATAATTGAAAAACAGTTTGTTTTTACCTACAAAAGTCTACTTTTTTTGTGGATAATGTGGATAACTTTGTGTATAACTACTTAATATCGCAAATCCGTCCCTTTTTTTGTGGATAACTTCGCTTTTCTTTGAGACTACATTTGTCTGCGTACCTTTGTTCTAAAACAAGTTGTCACACATTTGCCGCCCTGCCTTCATACCGCCCGCTCGCTCCACAAGGCAGTATCAATCCGTTTGAACGAACCGGAAGTCCAATTTCATCTGCCTGAACCCGCCCTCCAAATTGTTTTATGATCGCAAGTTCCATCATATAAGACAGAACCGCAGGCTGTAAACCTGTCGTATACGAATTAACAAGGAAAAACAGCGGCTCCTTCGCAAGTACTTTTGTGCAGAGCTGAATAAATGGAAAAACTTTCTCCTCGATCTTCCATATCTCACCTTTGGGCCCTCTCCCATAAGAAGGTGGATCCATGATGATCCCGTCATAACGGTTTCCACGCCTTATTTCCCTCTCGACAAACTTTACACAGTCATCGACCAGATAACGGATCGGCGCATCCGCAAGACCGGAAGCTGCTGCATTTTCTTTCGCCCATGTCACCATCCCCTTTGAGGCATCCACATGGGTAACAGCCGCTCCTGCCTTTGCACACGCTACCGTAGCCCCGCCTGTATACGCAAACAGATTCAGCACCTTCAGCGGGCGTCCGGCTTTCCGGATCAACTCCGAAGCCCAGTCCCAGTTAACCGCCTGCTCAGGAAACAACCCTGTATGTTTAAAATTAAAAGGTTTCAGATGAAAAGTCAGATCCTTATAAGAAATGCTCCACTGCCCGGGCAGATCAAAAAATTCCCACTCCCCACCGCCTTTACTGCTTCTGTGGTAATGCGCATTCTTTTGTTTCCACTGGGGCGCTTTATGGGGTGTATCCCATATCACCTGCGGATCCGGACGCACGAGGATATAATCCCCCCATCGCTCGAGCTTCTCTCCCCTCGATGTATCGATCACTTCATAATCTTTCCATCCGTCAGCTAACCACATAGTACGATTCCTTTCTGAAAAAGTTCCTTTATACCAGTTTCTGTCCGCAATTCGGGCAGAAATTCCCCTCTCCGGTCTTTGTTCCGCAATTCGGGCAGAAATTTGGCTTTCCGGTCGCTGATGCTGTTCCCGCTCCTGCGGAAACACCCGGAGTCTCTGCAGGGTTTGTCTGCGCCCCGGTCTGTCCGGTCTGTCCCGGCATCATGCCGTCCATATTTTTCATCATCTGTCCTGCCACATTCATTCCCATCATCATTCCAACCATATCAGAAGCCACTCCGCCGCCGTTCATTGCTCCGGAGGACATCCCATCGGTCATAGACACCTGCTGGTATCTTCCAAGATCGCCTACCATACTCTGAGATGCGGTCTTGTTTACCATATCCTGAACTTCTTTCGGATAATTGAAACTCATAACCTGGAAACCGGTTATCTTCATTCCGCTCCCCTGCGTCTGGGAAGTAAGGTCGCCCAATATCCCGGCCCCGATCTGTGCGGCATTCGCCTGCAGATTGAACAAATCCTTTCCCTCTGTCGAAATCCATTTCATCAGCAACTGTTCGATAAATGGATTGATACGGTTTCTCAGGTCGCCCACCTCATAGCTGTCTTTCACCCCGGCGATATTTTCGATCAGGGAGACATAATCGTCTACCCGGAATGTATAAGTTCCGTTTGCCCGGATCGGAATTCCGCCCGGAAGCTGTGGCGTAGGGATATTGATCGGATTCTGCGTTCCCCATTTGAGCAGGAATTCTTTTGTGTTGACAAAAAGAACTTCTGCTCTCATCCCACTGTTAAATCCAAATTTAAATCCTTTTAATGTCGACAAAAACGGAATGATCTGAGATTCGATATCATACTCCCCATCCTCTTTAAAAACGCCTTCTATCTTTCCATTAAAGAGAAAAATAGCATCCTGCCCCGGCCGTATGATCAGCCGGCTTCCTTTTTTAATTTCCCGGTTCGTCCATTTCCAGAAAACCATGTCCTCTTTCCATTCTTCCCACTCTACAACGTTTGCAAATTGATTTTTTAAAATTCCCATGCCTTCTCCTTTCTATTAAATCCTGCTTTAATTATTATATTTAGTTGGGGGGGTCAAATGACACCCTAACCTATGCTTCTAAAAACGTCCGCCGCCACTCGAATGGCTGTGGCCTCCTCCGCCACCTCCTCCGCTGCTGCTGGATTTTTTCGTTCTCACATATGTCGTATGTGTGTAAATATCGCGTCTGCCTATGACCTTGGAAAAAGATTTGTCCATATAAGTTGCTCCGTTTGCTGTCATCTTCCCGCCAGAATTCTTTATGAGAACACAAACCACGATCAGTCCGAGCAGTAATCCCAAAATGAGATGGAACCACCATGTGAGGAAAAAGTACGGACGCCGCATCTCCGTGTCAGCTGCCTCGATAAACGCATTCATCATACTGACATAAAGTACGTTATCAAGCTGTTCTCCGCTCTGCTGGCGTTTCACATAGCCCTGCAGGTCTTTTGCGATTTCATCCGCCTCACTGCTTCTGATCTTATGCTCTGCGGAACCATACCCAAGCACATACAAAGAACGGTTTGTCCGGCATATGTTCAGCCAGAGTACAACCGTACTCTTAGGCCCGTCCAGATTCAGAAATTTCTCACTGAAATTCTCCGGTGCGCTTAATTCACTGCTATCATATATGTCGTTATCCAGTATGACAGCTACTACGTTGCAGTCATAATCCTGACTCATCGTCTTCATTTTTTCCTCAAAGGAACGGATTTCATCCTCTGTGTAGATCCCGGCAAAATCATTGACCGCGCTCTCCACTTTCGGCATATCCGGCACAAAGTACTCCTCATATCCGCTCTGTGCCGACACAGAAACACCGGATGCAATCACCGCACACACCAGCATGAAACATATCCCTATCGCAGACAGCCATTTTTTTCCCATCTTTCTCATCCGACGCCACCTCCCAGCAAAAATACTGTGATAAGCCGGAGAATCAGGAAAAGTCCTCCTCCGGTACCCAAAAACCAGGCCGCTGCCTTCACTTTACTGATCGGCGGTTTGCCAACGATCTTTCCGGTATCACCATTCATAGCAAAGACATACTCTCCGTTCCGGTAATTATAATTGATCATCCACACCGGAAGAAGCGAATAATCCGTCTTTTTCTTCCTGATATCATACTCCCTGCCCGTTATATTTACCGTGGCATAATTTTTCATTGTCTGACGCGCATAGTCATCCATCCATTTCCGGACGCGCTCCCTCACCCGGGGAAGCAGATCGTCATCCGTATAATTGTAACTCTCTGCCACAAAACCGGGAAGATACATCGACGAAAATTCCTTGATATCCTCATAATAAAACGGCTCCAGCTTATCCATCAGGTCGTCATCCATCCGCTCAGAGGCATCGACCGGAATGCGGTCATAATCCAGATCCAGCTTCCGCCATACCTTATAATGTTTCGTCGCTGTAACATTGTAATTCCCACTGGAATAATGTGAGACCCGGGTGCAGTCCGCATGCACTTCCCCCTGCCCGGTCACATCAAAAAGCCAGAAGGGCACGTAAATCCCGACGATATCCTGAATGCGGTCTGCCGTCATAAAGTCATTCGGTGTGATCAGACCTTTTTTACACCATTTCTTAAATCCCCGGATCGCATCCTCCTTACTCACACGAAACGGGATCACCCTGGTAGGCGCTTTTTTCCCCTGCATCCGGTCAGCTAAGATCATCGGCGAGCCGCAAAAACTGCATTTGGTCGCCGTCGTATCCTCTGATACGACAAGCTCTGCCCCGCAGTTCTCGCATTGATAGCTGACCACCGTCTCATCAAATACATTGTCCGAAGCTTCCTCATGTACCTCCCGGTACTCCCCGGTCACCTCATCTACATTATCGTTTGCCGCCTCCTGCTCGTATTTCCCTCCATTTTTCTCCGCATACTCCTGAATGTCTATGCTGTGTCCGCAGGATGTGCAGGTAAGCATTCCTGACAGGGAATCAAACATCATATTTGCTCCACAGCCCGGACACTTATACTGTACTACCATACCCTCTCCTCCTTTGTTTTTTTAATTCATTCTACAGCTGTCAAAAAGATCATCTTCCCTTCATACTCATGCTCCGCTCCATTGATCCAGACTCCTGCGTTCATAAGTACATTTCCGGCAAAAACACCGTCCCTGTCACTCAGCCCGTATTTCATTTCGCCGGCAAGCCCTTTCAGCAGAACTTTCTCTCCCCGCCTGCTCAAATGATTCTCCACTCTCACAAAAGAAAGGAGTGCCTGCCTCTTATCCTTTGAAACCACCATATAACAATCATAACCCCTGCCGTCTGCCGGGGAGGCGATCCGGAAATAATCCCCCTCACGGATCAGATCGTTGTATTTGTGATATAAAGCAACCTGC
Source organism: Lachnospiraceae bacterium (assembly GCA_021770615.1). The sequence continues at coordinate 34,281 of JAETQR010000003.1, forward strand.
CCTTTTATCTTTTCCTTTTCTTCTTCCGAAATCTTTGTTATATCCAGTTCATAACCAAATGTACCAAAAAGAGCCACCTGCCCTCTGGTGTCAAACGGCGTTATCCTCCCCGTCGCATGGTTCGGACAGTCACTTACATGGGCGCCGATCGTCGACAGCGGGTACACCATCGCCGTCCCCCTCTGGATCTCCAGTCTCTCGATCGCATCCGTATCATCACTGCACCAGATCTGCGGACTGTAATACAGCATTCCGGGGTCAAATCTTCCGCCCCCGGAAGAACAATTTTCAAGAAGCAGCTCCGGAAAATCCTTCGTCAGCCTGTCCTGCATCTCATAAACCCCAAGTACATATCTGTGATAAACCATCCCCTGCTCATCATCTCGTGTGAGATGTCCCGCCACATTAGTCAGGCAGCGGTTCATATCCCATTTCACATAATCGGCATCGGATGCTTTCACCACATTATAGATCCTGCGGTATATCTCATCCCGCACCTCTTTTCTTCCAATATCAAGAACATACTGGTTCCTTCCACGGCTCACCTCACGGTTTCTGTGCTGGAGGATCCAGTCCGGATGGGCTCTGTAAAGTTCTGAATCCGGACTCACCATCTCCGGCTCCATCCATATCCCGAACTTAAGACCCCGTTCCCTGATCCCGTCCGCCAGTCTCACTAATCCTCCCGGAAGTTTTTCTTCATTGACAAACCAGTCCCCTAACGAAGTGTTATCATCATCCCTGCGGCCAAACCATCCATCGTCCATCACAAGCATTTCGATTCCAAGTTCTGCTGCCGTATCGGCAATCTCCCACAGTTTTTCCGTATTGAAGTCAAAATACGTTGCTTCCCAGTTATTGATCAGTACCGGGCGTTTTTTATCCCGCCAGCTCCCCCGGATCAGATGCCTTCTGTAAAAGTCATGAAAACGTCTCGTCATACCGCCGATCCCCTCCGGGGAATACACCATGACAGCCTCCGGTGTAGTAAACTTCTGTCCGCTCTGCAATTTCCACGAAAAACAATGCGGATGGATTCCCATTACCGTTCTTATACCTCCAAACTGACTTCGTTCCACCTGCGCAAAGAAATTGCCCGAATAGACAAAATTGATCCCGTAAACCCGTCCGGCATCCTCTGTCGCCGTCTTTTCCGTGATTGCCATAAATGGATTTTCCTGATGGGAACTCTCACCCCTGACCGATGCGATACTCTGGCGTCCTTCCCCAATCTCTCTCCGGTAAATATTCCTCTCCCGTCCCCACGCCCCGTGCAGCGTGATCAGGTCAAACTCTCCGCCGGTAAAATCCAGGCAAAGTGAAAACGCCCTTCCAAGATGGCATTCCTCTCCGGAACGGTTCGTCAAAACCACATTCCTCGTAATGACATCTTCCTTTTCAAACACGGAATAATACAGCCCTATCTCCAGTTCCAGCTCTGGCTCTGCCATATGCAGTACCAGTGTCTGACAATCCTCCCCGTCCGCATAAGAAGATGGCATTCCCTCCAGTTCCGGTTTCCCGCTCATAATGTCATATCCCGTATAAAAGAATTCCAACGCTTCATGACCATGTCCGATCTCTGCCTCCAGACAATGTTCCCTGAAATCCCCATATCCCGGCATTCCGTATTCCCAGCAAAATGTGTCCTCAAATGTAAGCTTATCCCGCTTGTTCCGGGATGGTATGTATGCTTCCTGATCCACGCGAAGAAGCTGGATAAACGCCTCTGTCTCATCATCCGGCATGCCATCATCGCTAAAATCGATCCGGTCCCCATAATACATATGTCCTACGTATCCATCCTCAGTAACTCCGGCAACATAACTCGATGTCTTTGTATCCAGTTTAAAAACACGATATCTTTCATTTACTGCTATACCCATTATGTTTCCATCCTCCTTCCAAAAGACCTGCCAAAAACACAGATCAACTCTTCTATTGTATGAAAAAAGCCATGCATCCTGGCAGATACATAGCTTGTACGTGGGTTAGAGGATTCGAACCCCCGACCTTTTGGTCCGTAGCCAAACGCTCTATCCAGCTGAGCTAAACCCACAAATATGTTGGCGCTTAATACGCAAAATATATGCTATCATAAACAAAAATATTTGTCAATAGGTTTTCGCATTTTTGTTTACATGGCTGCGGAGACCGAGAAGTATCTTTTTCTCCATGCGGCTCACCTGTACCTGGCTGATTCCAAGACATTCCGCCACTTCCCTCTGTGTTTTGTCCTCATAATAACGCATCTTTATCAGTTTCTTTTCTTTCTCATCCAGCAGCTTCATCAACTGTTCTACCATCATCCGGTTTAGAAGATCTTCATTCCAGTCCGATTTTTCCTGTATCTTTTCCTCCAGGAACACTTCCCTTCCATCCGAAAAACAAATCGGCTTATTGATTGATTCTACCTCCGAATTTGCCTCCAGCGCAAGTACGATATCCTCCACCGCGATCTCCGTAGCAGCTGCAAGTTCCTCGATCGACGGCTCTCTGTCCAGTTCCTGTGAAAGCCTGTCCGTCGCACGTTTTATCTTCCATCCGTTTTCCTTTATGCTCCTGCTCACTTTGACCATCCCGTCATCCCTGAGAAAACGCTTGATCTCTCCACTGATCAGAGGAACCGCATACGTAGAAAATTTCACCTCAAAATCCATATCAAATTTATCGACCGCCTTGATCAGACCGATCGCACCGATCTGGCTCAGTTCCTCACTGTCATATCCACGCCCTGCATAACGGCTTACAATGCTGTATACAAGGCCCATATTATTTTGTATCACTTCGTCCCTTGCCAATTTATCCCCTGATTGTGCCATTTTTATCAGTTCTATGGTTTCCATTGACCCGGTCCCTTCTATGAAAGATTCATCGCACTATATATATTTTTTTTCATTCGGATCACGGTTCCCTCTCCTGGTTCCGATTCTACATGGAGTTCATCCATAAAAGCTTCCATAAATGCAAAACCCATTCCGGATCTGTCCAGTTCCGGTTTTGAGGTATAAAGCGGCTCCATGGCCTTTGCGATATCGCTGATCCCCTCTCCCTCATCTGATATTTCAAGATACAGTGTATTTTCCTCTATCCTCGCATACACCTTCACCATCCCGCTCTGTTTTTCATATCCGTGTATAATAGCATTTGTAACCGCCTCCGATACCGCTGTCTTCACATCAGCGAGTTCCTCGAGCGTCGGATCAAGTCTTGCCATAAAAGCACTCACTACAGTACGGGCAAAACTCTCATTTTCGGAACTGCTGTTAAACTCCAGTTTCATTTCATTATATGTACTCATCTTTTCCTCCAATCTTTTATGGCCATGCCTTTTAACATGCCTTTATTCACACCTTTTGGATCACCTTATACAAACCTGACATGGAAAATATCCTGTCAATCCCGGGGGCGATCCCGGTCACATACACCGTTCCTCCAAAATAATGTATTTTCCGGTGTCTCCCCATAACCATTCCAATTCCTGAGCTATCCATAAAAGTCATTCCTGAAAAGTCAAAGATAATATTTCTGACCGTTCCCTTTTCGATAAGAACATCTATTGTTTTACTGATCTGCCCCGCTGTGTGATGATCCAGCTCCTCACTGATATGCAGGATAAGATTTGCACCATTTCTCTCCAACGAAAAATTCTCCATATTAATCCCCTCACTTTCTTTGCACACGCATACAAAAAAGAACTACCAAAGATACAAATATCTCATTTGTCATTCTTCAGTAGTCCTTTAATTTTTTCTATCCTGTATATTACTGTGTCTGGATTCCCAGCTGCCTCAAACGGTTTCTCGCCTCTGAGGCCCTTGAAGTAGAATCATCCACTTCAATTACTTTTTCATAATATTCCTGTGCCTTCTTCTTTTTACTTCTCTGATGATAGACTCTTCCCATAAAATAAAGTGCATCCTGATTTTCCGGTTCGATCGAGAGAACCTGGTTCAAAAGATTTTCTGCCTCGTCATACTGACCGGAATTAAATTTAGCTCTTCCGTCTTCAAAAAGACGCTGCACATCCTGCGGAGTGATCTCCTTGGAAACCATCTTAAACAGTTCCTTTGTCTCCTCTGAATCAAAATCACTTTCTTTATAAGAACTTACCGTACTTGCAGCAAGAAGCCTGTCCCCATCGTTGTAGTATTTTACTGCCATCAAAAGAGCCTGATTTCTCTCTGATTCACTGGCATCCTTTGTTTTACTCTCATCAAGCTCCTTCTGCAGCTCATCCACTTTCCGGGTAAGGGAATCTTTTTCTTTCTGCAGTGAAGAAACCTGTGCTTCTTTCACTGAAAGTTCCTGATTGTTTTCCGTAATGCTGGCTGAATTATTTTCAATATGATTTCCCTGCAGCGTCGGACGGATCAGAACAAAACTAACGATCAGGCCGATCATAATACCAATGAATACATTGATGACCGGCATCCAGTGACGCTTTTCCTCTTTATAAGAACCAACCGGCTGAACATTTGCCAAAGGATCCTTTTTGGTCTGCTGCCGGTACGCCTTCACAGAATTTTCCCGGCTGCGCCCACCGTCTTCACTGAACTTGTCCCCAATCTCCTGCATATACCGCAGAGTCGTCGTATTATTAAAATCGATCCGTCTCGCCCGTTTCAGGCACTTCACGGCCTTCGGATAATCTTTCATTTTTATATATAAAAGTGCCAGCAACTGGTGAGCCCGGACGAATTTGGGATTCAGGCTGATCACCTTTTTCAACTGTATGACAGCAAGATCCTCATTTCCCCCCTTCGCTGCATTCAACGCAGCATTGTATTTCTTTATCGTCTGGTTTACCGCATCCAGAGCAGTCTGGTTCTTTTGTATCACACGGATATAAGCCTCTGCCCGGTTCTGTTCCGGATTCAGATGACGGCTGAAAACCCATTCACCCAGAGCCGCTACGGTTTCACCCATCTCGTTATAAATAAGCCCCAGAAGATTCCTGGCGTCCATATTATACTTATCAAACTGCAGGCTTTTTTTCAGGACGAGGATCGCTCCTGAAAGATCGCGTACCCTGGCCTTCTCAAGCCCCATATTGTAATATGCATTCGAAATCCGTTTCACATAATGTATGATCTCCAGATCCTGCCCGCAAAATCTGCACACGCCCATCTCATCGCTTATGATTGCATCACATCTTGGACATCTCATCTAAGTCCCTCCAACTATATTTAAACCCGTCTGGTCCCTTGTATCCCTTTTCAGTCACGTACCGGTCATACTCCCGATCTCACCTCTGTGATCAATTCTCTGATAATATCTGTCACATCTGTTACATTATGATTATTTACCACATCCTCAATCTGTTCCACATCCGGACTTGGCTCATATTTTTCAAGTTCTTCATCAAAATTGATCATATCCTGCCTCCTTACAAAAAATCATGTATTATATCCCCATTCATATATCCATCGTATTACTCTATCAAACATAATAACTACTTTTATAGAAAAAAGCAAGGGGAAAAAGGGCTTTTTTCACAAAAGTCATCGCAATTTTTGACAAATCTAAAACTTTATGCTTCTCACGCTTTTCAGTTTCCGGTAAAAAGTAGAACGGGATGTGAGACCAAGTCGTCTCATCGCCTGTGATTCCGTTATCTTCTTTGTGTGAAACTGCTCTGAGACCTTACGCAGTGTCAACTCATCAAGCACGATCGGTTTCCTTCCCCTGTACACCCCCCGTTTCTTCGCCTCCAATACTCCCTTTTCATGTTTCTTCATCTGTAAAAGCCTGGTCTGGTAACACTGATATCCAAGGACCGACATCACACTGCTGCGGTTTTTTCCATCAATCCGGATCCCTTCTTTTTCAAATACGATCTCAGCCCCGGCACCAAGCAGCCTGAAAATCTTCTCGGTATACACAGTAGGGTTTTCTGAAATCGCACGATGGCTTTTTACGATCACCCTGTCGCCATACTGGATCATCTCCGGCAGTATTTTTTGTTCTTCATATCTGTAACTGGACACTCTATCCCGGTATCTCTCGATCACAAGATTATCATTTCCACACGAAAGCCTGGTGCGTATCAGCCATTCAAACCGGTCATAACGATCCAGCCCTGCCGACTCCATTAACTCCCATAGATCTTCCCTGTCCTCTGACGGACTCCTCTCCGTAATAAAAACCGGCTGGATATTGATCCGGTAATATGCTTTCAGGCGCATTCCCATCTCAATGCCGGGAATCCCATGAAATACATCTGCCGGAATTCCATCGATGATATCCCAGTACGGTGTAAAGATATACTGATACTGCGCATCTCCAAACAACTGGTATTCAATCTTTGCAACACTGTATTTTTCCCCATATCTGCCGGATGCTTTGATCACCCCGGCACTCGTATATTCCGGCACGCCGGAAATCGGCTTGTTCATTTACATCGTCCTCTCAAAAGGTTCCAACAGGAGCTTTTTATACCGCTCCTCGATCATCGTAAGTACAAATTGTTTTTTTATATCACTGAGCATATCCACTGTCTGCACCAAAAGATCGATCATAACAAAATCAATCTTCTTTATGACCCTCCAAAGCGCTCTGTCGCATTCCCGGAACCGGTGGCTGGATATGATCTCAAAAAAAGAACAATCCTCCCTTTCGATCGGGATCCGGGGAGGGCAGGACTCAAAGATCAGCTGTTCCATTTTTATATCCGAGGATAATACCTCCCTGCACTGCTCATCCGAACTGATCCCGGAAAGCAAAGCGGCGTCGTTATTAAATACCGGCGCCGGTTCATATTTTCCCTTCCTTTCTATAAATCCCCAACTGCTCTCTTTCCTGTCCGAATTTCCGATCAGGGCATCGATGACAAACATATCCCAAAACGTTTCCCGGATCTCTCCCATACGTTCCGGTCCTCCCAATTTCCCAGACAATTTCCCGTTTTCTCCACAGGCAGGATCTATGAAATCCCCGCCTCCGTCCAATGCCTGTTCTCTGATATCACAAAAGGGAACAAACACCGTCTCTTCCTCAACAAAGTCTTTCATGAGCACAATCTCTTCTCCCTGATACACACCAAGCCACGTATCCTGCGCAACACAACCAAGCAGTTCAAAAATATGGCTTCCAAGATATTCTGACACATGATTATACGCTTTCCCGTCTCTCGTATTCTTCCGAAACTTAATGATATAGTTCTCTCCGTCGATCTGAATTCCTTTCTTCCGTCCGCTGCCACCGTAATATTTCTGACTCGGATGGCATTTGGAAAAATCCTTTATCATATTCCAGTCCTCAAAAAAAGATGCCAGAATCCATTCGGGAATTCTGGCATCCCTGTCATTTCTGATATTACCGGAGCTGATCCAATCTCTCCTTCACCTGAGCCATCATACTCTGGTACTTCTCCAGTTTTGCCCGTTCCTCTTCTATCTTTTTTGCCGGCGCTTTGTTCACAAAGTTTGGATTACCAAGCATCCCTTCGGAGCGCTTTAGCTCTCCCATAAGCTTTTTCTCTTCTTTCTGAAGACGCTCGATCTCTTTTGAAACATCCACCAGCTCGGCAAACGGCATATATATCGTTCCCCTGTCGATGACTACGGATACCGCATCCTGCTCAATGCCTGACTTGTCACTTTGGATCACTACTTCACTGGCAAAACCAAGCGTTGCAAAAAATACCCGGTTCGTCTCAAAAATTTCCGTAACGCCTGGATCCTCTGTCACAACGATCACTTTTGCCTTTTTGCTCGGCGGTACATTCATCTCTCCCCGGACATTCCGGATTCCTTTTACCGCCTCTTTGATACGTTCCACAGCCTCCATATCGGCAGTAAAATCCGACTCCTCGGATTCATCCAGCTCCCCGGATCCTGCTGCATCCTCCTGTGGATACTGCGGCCACTCCGAAACCATGATCGACACTTCCTCATCTTCCATCAGGGTGCAGTAAATTTCTTCTGTAATAAATGGCATAAACGGATGGAGGAGTTTGAGGGCATCGATCAGCACCGTTTTCAGCGTATACAGCGCAGCTGCCTTCGTATCGTCCTTCTCATTATAAAGACGTGGTTTTACCATCTCGATATACCAGTCGCAAAATTCCTCCCAGATAAAATCATAAATCTTTTGTACAGCGATCCCCAGGTCAAACGTCTCCATGAGCGCCGTGACATCCCGTGTCAGTTTATGGCATTTGGCAAGGATCCACTTATCTGCCTGTAAAAGTTCTTCCTGAGAAATCTCCCGTTTTGAAAGATCTTCGTTCTGGGCAAAATTCATCATGATAAAACGGGATGCATTCCAGACCTTATTGGCAAAATTCCGGCTCGCCTCAACACGTTCCCAGTAAAAACGCATATCGTTTCCCGGGGCATTTCCCGTAACCAGCGTAAGCCTGAGTGCGTCTGCACCGTATTTGTCGATGACCTCCAGCGGATCGATCCCGTTCCCAAGGGACTTACTCATTTTCCTCCCCTGTGAATCTCTTACAAGTCCGTGGATCAGTACCGTATCAAACGGAACCTGCCCGGTCTGCTCGATCCCGCTGAACATCATACGCATTACCCAGAATGGAATGATATCATAGCCCGTCACAAGCGTACTCGTCGGATAGAAATATTTCAGTTCTTCTGTCTCATCCGGCCATCCAAGAGTAGAAAAGGGCCAGAGCGCCGAACTAAACCACGTATCCAGTGTATCCGGATCCTGCCGCATCTTTTTTCCACATTTGGGGCAGACCGCTTCTTTTTCTTTTGTTACTACCAGTTCCCCACAGTCATCACAATAAAATGCCGGTATCTGGTGTCCCCACCAGAGCTGTCTGGAAATACACCAGTCACGGATATTCTCTAACCAGTGGAAATATGTTTTATTAAAATGTTCCGGCACAAATTTTGTCTCACCGTTTTTCACAGCTTCAATCGCCGGGCCGGCAAGCGGTTTCATTTTTACAAACCACTGTTTGCTCACCTTTGGCTCTACGGTCGTCCCACAGCGGTAACACGTACCTACATTATGATCGTGGTCTTCTACCTTGACAAGCGCACCCTCCGCCTCCAGATCCTTAACAATAGCTTCTCTGGCCTCATAGCGGTCCATGCCGGCATATTTTTCATAATCCTCCACGATCTTTGCATCATCCGTCATCACATTGATGACCGGAAGGTCGTGCCGCAGTCCGACCTCAAAGTCATTCGGGTCATGCGCCGGTGTGATCTTTACGACGCCGGTACCAAATTCCATATCGACATAATCGTCGGCAATCAGCGGAATTTCCCTGTGTACGATCGGAAGCACAAGCTTCTTTCCTACCAGTTCCTTATATCTCTCATCATTTGGATTTACTGCGACAGCCGTATCACCAAGAAGCGTCTCCGGACGTGTCGTCGCAAGATTGATATAACCGCTTCCATCGGCAAACGGATAGCGCAAATGCCAAAAATGTCCCTTCTGATCCTCGTATTCTACCTCAGCATCAGAAATCGACGTCAAACAGTGCGGACACCAGTTGATGATTCGTTCTCCACGATAGATCAGGCCTTTCTCATAGAGCTTTACAAACACCTCTTTGACTGCCTTATTACATCCCTCATCCATCGTGAACCGCTCTCTGTCCCAATCGCAGGAAGACCCCATTTTCTTCAACTGGGATACGATGCGGCCGCCATACTGCTTTTTCCAGTCCCATGCCCGCTCCAGAAATTTTTCACGTCCGATCTCCTCTTTGGTGACGCCTTCTTCCCGCATCGCCTCCACGATCTTTGCCTCTGTCGCAATCGAGGCATGATCGGTCCCGGGAAGCCAGAGCGTTTCAAATCCCTGCATCCTTTTAAAACGGATGATGATATCCTGTAATGTATTGTCCAGCGCATGCCCCATATGGAGCTGTCCCGTGATATTGGGCGGCGGGATCACGATCGTATACGGTTTCTTATCGGGATTTACCTCAGCATGAAAATATTTTTTGCTGACCCATTTTGTGTAAAGACGATCCTCAATCTCCTTCGGGTTATAATTCTTTTCCAGTTCTTTTTTCATCTCTTCCTCCATTTCCATAAAATAAAACAAATGAGCTTCGGTCTGATACCAGTCCGAAGCTCAGCAATCGTCATCTGTCCGGTACCATACCCTGTCTATAAGGGCGAACTTACGTCGCGGTACCACCTTATTTCAAATAAAGATTTTCTTCTCTATTCCTCATTTTGCCGGTAACGGGGCAAACCGTCATCTCCTACTTCATGCATCCTGACTCATCCCATCATCACGGGGTTAGAACCACCCGGATCACACGGTTCAGAAATCCTGCTCAGAAGCTACCTTCCACCGTGCACTGCCCGGATGTCTCTCAGCCGGTGAACATCCTCTCTTTCGGGGTTACAAAGTGTACTCCTCTTCGTCAAAGCATTTTCATCGTTCTTAATTATCATAGATAATTTTTCTCCATCTGTCAAGAGGGATTCTGGATTGCACCGCGGATCAGAACGTAAATTTCTTCATCAGCTTCTCCATAGCCGCTATGTTCTCCACACTCTGGCTTACCATCTCGCCCGCATGGAGTGTAGAATTTACAAGTTCATTTGTCTTATCTGCGATATCGGATACACCGGATGCAGAATCCGTGACTGCCTGCCCAATCACATTCAGAGAGTTGGTAATCTCATCCATTGCTGCTGAAAGGCTGTTCACCGAATTGTGGATCGTCTGCATAAATTCTTCAAAAGCGCTGGCATCCTCATTGTAAGCGCTCCCCACCTCGCTGAATTCCCGATAGTCTTTCAATACGGTATCCTCCAAAAACTCGGTCGAGGTTGCAATACAGGACTGCATATTCTTTACAGCCACTTCTACTTCGTATACCATCTTCTTAATATCATCGGCAGAGACCTGGGTCTGCCCGGCCAGCGCACCAATTTCCGAAGCCACGACAGCAAATCCTTTTCCTGCCTCCCCAGCTCTCGCTGCTTCGATCGAGGCATTGAGTGCCAGCAGATTTGTCTGGGAGGAAATATCACTGATCGCCTGGATCAGTTCATGGATCTTAGAAACGGCTTCTGCCTGATGAAGAGCCGCATCTGAATTTTCTCTCAACTGTGCATACATTTCCCTCGTCCGCTTATCCGCAGACTCCGTATACTGCTGCAATTCGGCAGCGCGGGTCTTTACCTCACCCGAAACATGATACCCCTTATCCGATATCTCATTGATACGTTTTACATTGTCATTCACACTCCCGACATTTTGATGGATCACTTCCATCGTAGACGCCGACTCCTCCATCCCGGCTGACATCTCTTCCATCGTAGCAGAATTACTCTGACAAAGTTCTCCTGTACTTTTCATCACCTCTTCCAGCGAACGCACACTGTCATTTACGATATTGCAGGAATTATGGATCTGCCTGGTCATATTTCCAAGTTCCGTACTCATGACTTCAACTTCCTTAGACATTTCCCCAATCTCATCCTGACGTTTGGCCAGTTTTTCCGTCCGCATATCTTTCTGAAGATCCAGCTTAGAAATCTTCCCTATGATTTCTGTTATGTTTTTGATAGGACCAGATATCCTTCCACTGATGATCCACCCTACAACACACGATATCAATAATCCACAAAGGAGAAACAGGATCATAAGCTTTAAAAGTCCCGATGACTTCCCACTGATATCTCCGTCTGTAGCCGTGAGTATGTACTTCATTCCATTCCTAAGCGTCTGGTATGCCATCTGCTTCTTTGTACCCATATATTCATAAGCAACTACCTGATCTTCTTTTCCATTATCTGCCACGATCGCCTCAGCCTCTGACGCCTTTTCAGATAAACTGTCTCCCAATTCATAATCCTTATGGAACACGATATTATGGTTCGTATCGATGAGACAGGAGTAACCATTATCATAGATCGTCGCCTCAGAGATCATACTCTCGATCGTGGAAAGACTGATGTCCATTCCGATGATCCCCACTGATACATCATCGATATAAACCGGAATAACATAAGAAATCATTGTCACATTGATATTCTGGTTCAGATAAGGGTTCATCCACGTCGGCTTTTTATTCTCGACTGGAATATAATACCAGCCTACATGCTCCAGATCATCTTTCTCATAAATGCTGAAATCCGTCGGTTCAATGCTTTCAAAACCATCGTCAGTGGAATTCCTCGTGTAAAAAATACCGGAGGTCGGTGATGTAAATTCCGGGTTATAACGTACATATGCTGTAAGCGCCCCTTCTGTTTTCTCCGCAAACTTAAGAACTGTTCCCTCGATCTTTTTCGTATACTGCTCCACATAAGAGGGATCTGTTTTAAACTTTTCAAAATCAGTCAGTTCACTGACTGAAATCTCTGTCAGGGTATCTACTGACTGTTCGATCTTAGATAATATCCCGTTTAATTCCGTTTTCTTCTCTTGTGATGTCGCAAGCATCAGCATCTTAGAATCATCGTCAGCCATATCCCCGGAATAATAATAACTCAATATTCCCAGACTCAGACCCGTGATCAGCGAACAGATCGTTGCGATCGTTGCAATCCTCTTTCTTATTGTAAACACTAAAATCATTCCCTTCTGTAATAAATTCTGTCATATATTAAGGATACCATTTTTTTACTCTTAATACAAGTCTGTTCCGTCACTAAAACAACCTTTATTTTCTCCCATATCCGGCAACGCATACTTCTTCCTTTCCGGTATACTCTCCCGCCATCCGAGGAAATATGCAGTAATCCTGCTGATTTCATTTTTTATCCTGTATTTTAACTGCTTTCCACTCATCGTATAAGTCGAGTACATGATATCATTGGGAAATTTCCTCTCAACATATCTCACAAAAGATGAAAGGATTCCATCCGGCAATGATCTTTCATACAGGTCTCTTGCACCAAAAAGATGAAGGATCTCATGGGCATAGGTTGATGCACCCTCCGGTTTTTTTTCATACCGGGAAAACAACGTCGAACATTCATAAAAATATTTTGTACCATCCTGTATATAATGTACCATCGTAGAACTGAGTCCGGATTTATTTACATGAAAAAGAAAACCAATACTATCCGTACCATATTTTTCCCGGATCGCAGTCACATCCACTTGATTTTCGATAAATTTTTTCATTTCCCTATATAACTTCATCTGGCCTTTATTACTGTCTTTGATCTTGAATTTCGTCTGGTGATCATAACAGATATCTTTATATTTTTTCCGGTCTGCGATGATCGTTACATCCTTCCCATATTTTTTAGCCTGTTTCTTTATATAGCGGGAAGCACACATTACTTTTTTTGATGCTTCGTTTTTATCTTTTTCACTCCACCGGGTCACGGGATCTTCAATATAAATACTGATCAGAACAGACTTTCCCTCAAGAACGCCGGCACTTCCCGTCAGATTCTGCTTCCACTCCGCATCAGAAGAAACTTCTGCCGCCCTTAAAACAGATTCGTTCTTACACAGACTGAACACCATTCCCAAAATAAAAACAAGCAGTAAGCCCCATCTTCTTCTTTCCATCATACATCCCTCTTCCCTCTTTGTATTCGTAAAATGAACTCTGCATTTCTTCTATTTTAACATGCGAAATTCTTTTCAACAACATGTATTTTCCGGTAATTTTTTATTAATTAAAATGCAAAAAAAACTTGAAAATATGCAACGATGTGTTTATAATAGTAAAGTTGAGAGAAATAAACGGTTGCTTACACAGAGGAGGTCAGTCATGGATAGTTACAGACAACGAAGCAGGGAAGAATTATTAAAACTAAAAACAGAATTAGAAGCCAGCTATGAAGAAAAAAAATCATTAAATCTCCAACTCGATATGTCGAGAGGAAAACCAAGTACCGCACAGCTCAGTGTTTCACAGGGGATTTTAGATACACTTTCTTCAAATTCAGAGCTCACAGCCAGTGACGGCACGGATTGCCGGAACTACGGAGGACTCGATGGCATCCCTGAAGCCAAAGAATTGATGGCCGAAATGATGGGAACTACCCCTGATCATATCGTTATATATGGAAATGCCAGTCTCACGATCATGTACGATTCGATTTCAAGATCCTATACCCACGGTGTTCTCGGAAGTACTCCCTGGTGCAAACTGGACACTGTCAAATTTTTATGCCCCGTGCCGGGATACGACAGGCATTTTGCAATCACAGAACGGTTTGGCATTGAAATGATCAACATCCCTATGACAGATGACGGCCCGGATATGGATCTGGTCGAGAACCTCGTAGAAAATGATTCCGCCATTAAAGGGATCTGGTGCGTTCCAAAGTATTCAAATCCACAGGGAATCTGCTATAGCGACGAAACAGTAAGACGGTTTGCCAGTCTGAAACCTGCGGCAGAGGATTTCCGTATTTACTGGGACAACGCTTATGCGATCCATCACCTCTATGAAGATAAACAAATAGAAATTCTGGATATTATCAGCGAATGCGAAAAAGCAGGCAAGCCAGATATGGTATATGAATTTGCTTCCACCTCTAAAGTCAGCTTTTCCGGCAGCGGTGTCGCTGCACTCGCTGCCTCTCAGGCGAATATTGACGATATCAAAAAACAACTTACGGTACAGACCATTGGCTATGACAAGATCAACCAGCTTCGTCATGCAAGGTTCTTTAAAGATTTAAATGGATTAAAAGCTCACATGAGAAAACATGCAAATGCAATGCGTCCTAAATTTGAAGCAGTTCTCGATATTTTTGAAAAAGAACTGGCCGGAGCCGAAATCGGTACCTGGAAAAAGCCTCTCGGCGGCTACTTCATTTCCTTTGATGCCATGGAGGGGTGCGCCAAAAAGATCGTGGCAAAATGTAAAGAGGCCGGTGTAACCCTGACAAGCGCCGGAGCCACCTTCCCTTACGGAAAGGACCCGAAAGACAGCAATATCCGTATCGCACCATCCTTCCCAACACCGGAGGAAATGGCAGAGGCAACCGAATTATTTGTACTCTGTGTCAAACTGGTAAGCATTGATAAATTGCTGGAAGAGAAATGATAAAAGAAAGAAAACACCACAAAGTCAGCCCCCTGTGAAAATTCACAGAGGGCTGTTTTTATGGAATCGTTTCTTAATGCTATTTTGTCTTTCTGCTTACCTATTTCCTCCCAAAAAAGGCTGCCATTTTACTGGCAGCCCTGATCATTTATCTCTGTAAAATCTATCTATATTTATACGAATCAGACAGAACATGCGAAATCAAAAATCAATTTCACCTGTAATACAATCTTTTTCCTCATTAATCACATAATATGCTTTCGAATCTTCCGGCTTAACATAAATATTAAGCGTCTTGAGAGATGTCTCTCTTTTTCCCTGCTCCTTCCACATATCTTTAATACGGTTAACAAGATCCGTATAAGCCACTTCTTTTCCACCATACTGAACATAAAGCTCTACTGTTCTTTCAGAAGCAGGCTTCGGTCCTCTCTTTGCCCCCCTCTTAGCCGCTGGTTTTCTTGTCGTTTTCTTCGCCGCTGTCGTCTTTGCAGATGCTTTCTTTGGCGTCTCCTCTTTTTTTACCTCCGGCTTTTTCGTCTCTGTTTCCTGCTTTGCCGGTACAGGCTTTACTTCCTCTTTTTTTACTTCAGTTTTTGCAGAAATAGGAGCCGTCGTTGTCTCAGCTTTTTTTATGTCTGACTTTGGTGTATTATTTTTAGCTGTAACTGTCTGATCTGTTTTTTTTGTTGCGTTTGTTTTACCCACTGCCATAATAATTATCCTCCATCTATTATATTAACTTTACTTCATAAATATATTACACCCTTTATAAAAATTTTACAATTATAATTTTCAACAAATTTTATATATAATTAATATATTAAATTATCAGATTTGTATAAAACCCTTTACTTTTTCTAAACTTTACATTAAAATATGTATATAAATTATCCGAGATGCCACAATAAGCATACGGACAGAAAGGAAGATGATTATGAAAAAGTTTATTAAATTTCTTCTGGGGGCAGGAGCTGTGGTCGCCGCACTGGGAGGTATCCTGTATTTTCTAAAAAATGTTCTGATGAAAGATTATCTGGACGACTACGACGACGATGATTTTGACAATGACCTTTATGACGAAGAAGAGTCCGAAGACGATAGAGATTATGTGACGATAACAGTTCCGGATAAAGATTCCGATGAATCCGACGAAATCCAGGAAGACGATCTGTCTGCCTTTGATACGGAAGAATAAAAGGTGCGATTGAAAATCGCGCACCAAGGAACTGAAGTTCCTCTTAAGTTTGCCTACGGCAAACTTAGCTCCGCATATGTGGGATTTTTCCGATCAGAATAAAAGGTGCGGCTGAAAACTTTCGATATTCATACAAATGGAGGACCGATTTACAAACCGGCTCCTCCATTTTACTTCTATTTTCTTTTCTGCTAAACTATCTGGAAAGCCTCATCGTCAAACTGAATAAATGTGCATCAATATCTTTTGTCATGTGAAGCGCTTCATCAATATCAAAATCACAAAAATGACCATCGCGGTATGCCACTACCCGGTTCGTCTTCCCCTCTAAAAGAAGGTCTACCGCCTTGGCTCCCATAGCAGATGCATACACGCGGTCACGACAGGTTGGGTTCCCCCCACGCTGGATATGACCGATGACCGTCGCACGGGTTTCAATTCCCGTCGCCGCCTCAATCCTCTCTGCCATACCATAAGAATCTCCAATTCCCTCTGCATTTACAATGATATGATGTTTCTTTCCGATCCTTCTCTTTGCCCGGATCTTCTCGATGATCTTCTTCTCATCATTATCATACCGCTCCGGAATCAGAACATATTCCGAACCATTGCTGATGCCGCACCACAGTGCGATGTGTCCTGCCGTACGTCCCATTACTTCTATGATACTGCATCTTTCATGAGAAGCAGACGTATCCCGGACCTTATCGATTGCTTCCATCGCTGTATTACAGGCCGTATCAAATCCAATCGTATATTCCGTACAGGAAATATCAAGATCAATCGTCCCCGGAACACCAATCGTATTGATGCCGTTTTCGGAAAGCTTCTGGGCGCCACGGAATGAACCGTCACCACCGATCACCACAATCCCATCGATTCCGTGTTTGCGGCAGATGTCTGCTGCCTTTTTCTGTCCTTCCGGCGTCGTCATTTCCTTACAACGTGATGTATAGAGGATCGTACCACCCTTCTGCACGATGTCCGAAACACTCATCGTCGCCATATCTATAATATCCTCTTCAAGAAGCCCTGCATACCCACGACAGATCCCCTTTACCTCTACCCCGCTTGAAATTCCGGAACGCACTACCGCACGTATCGCTGCGTTCATTCCCGGCGCATCCCCGCCACTTGTCAATACTCCTATTGTTTTCACTGACGTCTCTGACATAATTATCCTCATTTCTGCGTTGCTTTCTACGAATAAAAAGAACCAAAGTTCTTATAATGTTTGTGGCAGGCAACGCGCAGACACAAACTTATCGAATGAAAAATTTATTTTTCACTCTTCCTACATTCGCACACACTTTTTATACAAAAGACAAACGTTTTTTCCTGCGTCCGAAATCGTTTTCGCATATTATGTAGCATACATATTTATTGTACGACATTTACAGACTTTTTTCAATACTCATTTGCACCACTTTTACATTGTCGTGCCCAAAACAGTCATACAATTTCTGTAAAAGTTCAGTACAGGCATATGTCATCCTGCTGTTGGGAAGCTGCTTTTTCGCCCGGTCTTCGGATAGGTAAATGATCACCGTATCCTGTCCATCAAATTGGCTGAGTATCTCAAATAACTGCCCTTCCTTTTCACGGTACTCCTGCCTTGTTCTGCACTGGATCCAAAGCTGTTTCGGAACATCATCAAAAGGTACGATTTTCTGGCAGATCATTTTCGCCGGCTTATCTTCTTCTACCGTTACACGCCCTTTTATAAATACCTTCCGGTCCTCTTCGAGAATACTCCGGTAACGCTCGTAATCTTTCGGAAACACAATGACCTCCACTGTTCCCCTCAGATCCTCCAGCGTGACAAATGCCATGACGCTGTTTGTGCGGGTCGTTTTCACAACCTTGTCCACGATCATCCCGCCGATGACGGCATTTTCATTATCTCTCACCCGGGGAACCTCTTCTCCGTCTGCCACATTAAATTCCGCTGTATTTCTCGTAATATTTTTTTCCATGATATCCACATAATCCTCCAGCGGATGTCCGCTGATATACACGCCGAGCACTTCTTTCTCAAATCCAAGGATCATCTCTTTATCATACTCGCCCACATCGGGAAGTTTTGTCTCCAGTTCCTCTCTCTCTGCATCATCTGCAAAATCAATCAGGGACATCTGACCGGTAAGCGTAACCTTTTTCTCCTGGCTGATCCCATCGAGGATCCCCGCATAGGCACTCATCTTCTGCTTCCTCGTTCCCTCCAGACTATCCAGTGCCCCCGCCTTGATAAAGCTCTCAAGCGCTCTTTTATTGACAGCTTTTCCGGAGAGCCTCATGCACAGATCTTTCAAAGAAGTAAATTTCCCTCCCGCCGTTCTCTCTTCCACGATCTCCTCGATGACCGGCCTTCCCACACTTTTGATCGCCGCCAGGCCATACATGATCCCATCTTCGGAAGGTGTGAATCCGGCCCCTCCTTCATTGATGTCAGGGGGAAGGATTTCAATCCCCATCTGACGGCACGACAGCGTATACTCCGTGATCTTCCCGGTATTTTCCATGACTGACGTCAAAAGAGCGGCCATAAATTCCTTTGGATAATAATATTTCAGATATGCTGTCTGGTAAGAGACGACCGCATAGGCGGCGGCATGGGATTTATTAAATGCATATTTCGCAAAATCTGTCATGTCATCATAGATCTTTCTCGCCACAGCTTCCGGAATGCCCCGGTGGATACACCCGTCTACCCCTTCCTCTTCATTTCCATAGATAAAATTATTTTTCTCCTTCTCCATGACCGATGCCTTTTTCTTTGACATCGCTCTCCGGACAAGGTCGCTTCTCCCATAACTGTATCCGGCCAGTTCCCGCACGATCTGCATGACCTGCTCCTGATAGACGATACATCCGTAGGTCGGCGACAGAATGGGTTCGAGCTCCGGGCAGTCATAGACGATATTGTTCCGGTCATTCTTTCCGGCGATATATTTCGGGATAAAATCCATCGGGCCCGGGCGGTATAAGGAAATTCCGGCTATGATATCTTCCAGCGACTCCGGTTTCAATTCCTTCATAAAGCTCTTCATGCCGGCGCTCTCCAACTGGAATACTCCCTCAGTCTTTCCCGCAGAAATCATCTCAAATACATTCTTATCATCGTAATCGATCTCATCAAGGGACAAGACTCCCTCCGTTGCATTTTTAATGACCGTAAGGTTCCTGAGTCCCAGGAAATCCATTTTTAAAAGTCCCAGTTCTTCCAATGTGACCATCGTATACTGCGTAGTGATCGTCCCGTCTGCTGCTCTGGACACCGGTACAAAATCGTCTACCTCGCGGGGGCTGATGACTACCCCGGCCGCATGGATCGACGTGTGCCTCGGAAGTCCTTCCAGACGCAATGACATATCAATGAGCTTATGTACTTCGTCATCACCCTCATACATTTTTTTCAGTTCCGGGTTCATAGTAAGCGCCCTGCTGATCGTAATACCAAGTTCCATCGGCACTGCTTTTGCCACGCTGTCTACGAACGCATACGGCATATCGAGAACACGCCCGACATCACGAATGACCATACGGGCTGCCATCGTTCCAAATGTCACGATCTGCACGACCCGGTCTTTGCCATATTTCTCTGTCACATAATCGATAACCTCCTGCCGCCTCTCGACACAAAAGTCAATATCAATATCCGGCATCGTGACACGCTCGGGATTTAAGAAACGCTCAAAAAGCAGATTGTATTTGATCGGGTCGATGATATCGGTAATTTCCAACACATAAGCAACGATACTTCCCGCTGCGGATCCCCTTCCCGGTCCGACCGGAATATCATGATCTTTGGCGTATTTAATAAAATCCCATACGATCAGGAAATAATCCACAAACCCCATACTCACGATCGTATCGATCTCATATTCCAGCCGTCTCCTCAATTCGTCCATATCATATCCGGAAGATGCATACCGTTTTTCCAGACCGTCCGCACACAGTTTCCTCAAATACTCTTCCGCACCATATCCCTCCGGCACATCAAACTTGGGGAGCTTATAATTTCCAAACTCGATCTCTACGTTACATCTCTCGGCGATCTTATGTGTATTTGCAATCGCCTCCGGCGCATAAGGAAAAAGCTCCTCCATCTGTTCCGGAGATTTCAAAAAATATTGTCCGCCATCGTACCGCATCCGGTTTTCATCGCTGACCTTTTTGCCGGTCTGGATACAGAGCAGGATATCATGCGCCTCCGCATCCGTATCATATATGTAATGGACATCGTTCGTCGCTACAAGATCGATCCCTGTATCCTCATGCATTCTGAGAAGCCCCTGGTTTACAACCTGCTGCGGCTGAAGTCCATGATCCTGCAGTTCCAGAAAAAAGTTCCCCTTACCGAAAATATCCTGCAGCGCAAGCGCTTCTTCTTTGGCCTCCTCATATAGTCCTTTTACCAGTTTCGATGCCACTGCTCCGGCAAGGCATGCACTGAGGGCAATGATCCCCTCATGATAGGTACGAAGCACTTCACGATCAACCCTAGGTTTATAATAAAAGCCCTCCGTGAAACCTTTTGAAACGATTTTCATTAAATTCTGGTACCCCAGATCATTTTCTGCAAGAAGTACCAGATGATTATAACGCTCATCCCCCTGGCTGTTTTCCCTGTCAAACCGTGACCCCGGAGCTACATAAACTTCACATCCAATGACCGGCCGGATCCCTGCCTCTTTAGCCGCCCTGTAAAAATCGATCACACCATACATAACTCCATGGTCCGTGATCGCAATACTGTCCATCCCCAGTTCTTTCGCTCTTGTTACAAGCTCTTTTATTTTACTTGCCCCATCCAGCAGACTATACTCACTGTGGACATGAAGATGTGTAAAATCCATACTGATCCCCCATTCATAAGGAATTTTCATTCCGTGACATCTGTCTTATAGTAAATACACCTTTCCGTACTGCCAGCGGAAAGGTGTATGTGGTTATTATAAAAAACTTATTTTTACATTATTTACCAAGCAAGTACTGCTCAATGCTGTCCATCGCATCTTTTTCATCTTCTCCCTCGACCTCTACTCCAAGACTCTGCCCCGGGACCAGACCAAGCGTCATCATCCCCATAATGCTCTTCGCATTTACCACCTTGCTGTTTTGATGGATACTCACCTTGCTTTGGTACTGACTGGCGATCTGCACCAGTTTTGCGATCGGTCTTGCACCGTCATCCGATATATTTACTTCAACATTCTTCTCAATCATTTTTATCCTCCAAGCTGCCATTCCTTCCGGATGGCTTATTTTTCCAGATGAATCGTATCAACCCAAACAGAATCTGTATATACTACTCATCTTAGGTCGCGGTTTCTCAAATTTTCCGCAATCTCACTTAACTTTCTCAGACGATGATTCACACCCGATTTTCCAATCGGAGGATCCAACATCTCGCCAAGTTCTTTTAATGATACTTCAGCATGTTCAAGCCGAAGGTTTGCTATTTCTGCCAGACCCTTAGGAAGTGTTCCAAACCCGGAAGTATCTTTAATGTACTGAATGTCTTCTATCTGTCTCGTGGCAGCAGAAACTGTCTTTTTTATGTTAGCAGTCTCACAGTTTACCTGCCTGTTTATGGAATTTCGCATCTCCTTCAGGATCCGCACATTTTCAAATTCCATAAGCGCCACATGTGCTTCTATGACATTTAAAAGCTCCACAATACGCGCCCCATCTTTTAAATAAACAATATAGCTTTTCTTTCTCTCTACGATCTTCGCCTCTATCTCAAAACTCTCAAGAAGACGGATCACCTCATTTGCTTCCCCCATCGTACCCAAAGCCATTTCAAGATGATATCCCCTGCCCGGATCCGTAACAGACCCACAGGCGAGAAACAATCCACGCAAAAACGCTCTCTTGCAGCAATTCCTCTGGATTACAAGATCATGAACCAGAATCTTTCCATCCAGTAATTTCAAGGCTTTGCAAAAAGTCATCGCATCATCTGCATTTAAAATACAGATAAAATACTGATGCCCCCTGACCGACATTTTCAGATTAAAATGAAAGGCTTTCTTAACTAAGATAGAATATTTTTGGGCAACTGTCAAGTTTTCTGTGACAAATTTCACAGAAAACTTTGTTTTTTCTCCATTTTTCTCACCGGGAACAACATGTCCGCAACAGTGAAACAAGGCTGCAAGTTCTGCGATCTGGCAATGTCTCGCCTTACTGACATGGCCCCCAAGTTCTTCTTTTACTTTTCCTGAAAACGACATATATTCCTCAACCTGTCCTTCTCTATATCTCTATGCTCTTTCTTACATCCGTATTCAGAATTTTCATATTCCTTATAGAGAGCATTCGTAAGCGTCACAGAACGGTGTTTTCCACCCGTACACCCGATCGCGATCACCAACTGGTTCTTTCCCTCAATGATATAATTCGGAATGAGAAAATCAAGCATCTCTTTTAACTTATTCAGAAATTCCCCTGCATTGGGAAATTTCATCACATAATCATAAACCTCCTGATCATTTCCGGTAAGAGGCTTTAACTCTTCTACATAGAACGGGTTCGGAAGAAATCTGACATCAAAGACAAGATCCGCATCCGTCGGGATCCCATATTTAAAACCAAACGAAACAAACGTCAGATAAAAATTCTGATATTCCTCTTCTTTTAAAAAGATGCGCTCCAGTTCCTGCTTTAGATCCCGGATCAAAAGAGTGGTCGTATCAATAATATAATCTGCACTGCTCTTTAATTCCGTCAGAAGTTTTCGCTCTGCCTCGATCCCTGAATCGACCCGTCCCCGTTTCGCAAGAGGATGGACCCGTCTTGTTTCTTTATATCTCTTTACGAGCACCGGTGTTCCGGCCTCAAAGAAAAGGATTTCAAACTGGTATCCGCTCTCTTTTAGTTCCTTCAATACACTGGCTGTCTCACGGAGCGCATCCTCCCCTACCCGGATATCAAGTCCAAGCGCCACCCTCTCGATCTGCTCACTGGAATCCTCTGTCAGCTGCATAAAAGTAGGAAGAAGGGATACCGGAAGATTGTCCACACAAAAAAATCCGTCGTCCTCCAGAATCCTCATCGCCGAAGACCTTCCCGCACCACTCATACCTGTCACGATCACAAAACGCATGATACCATCCTTTCCTATGCAGTCCACATATATCTCTTTCCCCAACAGGGAAATAATCTCATTGTAAATCCCACTTCAGCCCGATGCCATCTTTCTGTCAGATGATCTTTATTTCCGGCTCAAGCAAAATGCCCGATGTCTCATAAACCCGTTTCTGTACATCACGGATCACGTTTTGTACATCCAGAGAAGTAGCGTTCCCACGGTTTATAACAAATCCACAATGCTTCTCCGACACCTGTGCATCTCCCAGCCGGTATCCCTTCATACCGGACTCCTCGATCAGCTTTCCGGCAAACTGCCCTTCAGGTCGCTTAAACGTACTGCCCGCACTGGCAAATTCAAGGGGCTGTTTTTCCCGGCGCCTCGTATTCAGTTCTTTCATCTTTGCCAGTATTTCTTCTTTATCTCCCTTTTTCAGTTCAAATACGGCATCCAGCACGATATATCCCTTTTTCTGTATAACGCTGCTCCGGTATCCAAGTTGAAGCTGTTCTTTATCAAGCTCCTGCTCTTTTCCGTTCCCATCCAGTACCGTGGCGCTCACAATACAGTCCCGGATCTCGCCGCCATATGCTCCGGCATTCATCGTGACTGCCCCTCCCAGAGTCCCCGGTATCCCACTTGCAAATTCAAGACCTGTGAGCGAATGTCTCGCCGCCGCTCCAGCCAGAGCACTTAAAGAAATTCCCGCCTGTGCCCGGATCCTGCACTCATCCGGAAAGTCCATCCCTTCCATGCCGCTTCCGATCTCGATCACGACACCGTTATATCCCTGGTCCGGAAACAGTACATTGCTCCCCTTGCCGATCATGATATACGGAAGTTTCCTCTCCCCGGCAAACCGGATACTCTCCCTGATCTCTTCTGTACTTTGGGGAATGATATAAAAACGTGCCGCTCCTCCGATGCGGAATGTTGTGTGGGTTCTCATCGGCTCATTTTCCAGTATACGCATCCTATTTTCTCCATTCATATTTTACTGATATTTTACAAAACCATGCGTACAGCGCCGTAAATCCCCGCATCATTTCCCAACTCAGCAAGATGGAATTTTTTATCCCTCAGCGCATACAACACATTATCATTATAATACTTCTCAATATTTTTTATGATAACATCTCCTGCTTTTGAAACTCCGCCACCGATCACAAACGCTTCCGGATCTACAACACATGAGACATTTGCAAGCGCAACACCGAGATATTTTGCGAATTGATCCACGATATATAAGCAGTAACTGTCGTCTGCTTTTGCACCGTCAAATACATCCTTTGCGGTAATCTCATCAAGTACTGCCAGACAGGAATCCTGCCTTAACTCCTTTTTCGCCATCCGCACAATACCGGTCGCCGATGAATATTGCTCCAGGCATCCTCTTCCACCACAGCCACACACCTCGGTCTCTCCCAGATTTACTTTTATATGGCCAATCTCCCCGCCTGCTCCCATCGAACCGGTGAGAATTTTCCCTCCCAGTATGACGCCGCCACCGACTCCGGTTCCCAGTGTGACCATGACAATATTGTCATATCCTCTCCCACCGCCTCTCCACATCTCTCCGAGTGCGGCCACATTCGCATCATTGCCAATTTTCACATTACCCACACCAGTCAGATCGATCACTTTATCCTTCACATTAAATACAGGCCATGGGATATTGGGGCATTTCAAAACGATTCCGTCATCTGTGACAGGCCCGGGGATACCGATTCCGATTCCCATGATATTTCCGTCCCGTTCCGCTCTTTTTTTCTCGATACTCTCGGCCACATCCGGGAGGATATTCTGTCCCTCATTTTCAATTCTTGTCTTTATCTCCCATTTTTCCACAAGCTCCCCTGTACGGGAAAACATACCGAGTTTTACCGTCGTCCCTCCAATATCCGCTCCGATGTAATATTTATCCATTATTGTTCCAATCCTTTCGTCACTCTGTTATAAAGCTCCATCGCCGCATTGTATCCCATCTTTTTCTGACGGAAATTAACAGCTGCTGATTCGCATATGATCGCCACATTTCTTCCCGGCCGGATCGGTATCGAATGACATACAACTTTATTTCCGAGATACTCGATAAAATCCTCTTCCAGTCCCATCCGGTCATATTCCTGATCCCGGTTCCACTCCTCAAGCTTGATGACCAGATCGATCGACTGGGTATTTTTTACACTTTCTACACCAAACAGCGCTTTGGCATCGATGATACCGATTCCCCTTAATTCAATAAAATGTCTTGTAATATCCGGTGCCGTACCGATCAGTGTCTCATCGCTGACCTTTTTGATCTCCACCACATCATCGGACACAAGACGGTGTCCCCTGTGAATCAGTTCCAATGCCACCTCACTCTTACCGATACCACTCTCTCCGGTAATCAAAACTCCCTCTCCATAAATATCTACAAGTACCCCATGTATGCTGATGCGCGGCGCCAGCTCGACCTTCAACCACCGGTTTAACTCGGAAGAGAAAGAAGAGGTTGTCTGCTTTGTCTTCAGGATCGGAACCCCATACTCAGAAGCAAGTTTCAGGAACGCATCCGGCACTTCGATGTCCCGGCAGAATACAATGCACGGGACTTTATAAGACATGATCCGTCCCATCATCTCCAGACTATAATCCATCCCCTGTTTTTCCATATACGTATTTTCTACATGCCCGATGATCTGAACCCTGTGATGGTCAAAATAATCAAAAAACCCCGCAAGCTGAAGAGCCGGCCGGTTCACATCCGACTGCGTGATCTCGATCTGGTCAAGTTCCACATCCGGCGTAAGACACATCAGATTCATTTTATCGATACAATCCTGCAGCGCAACTTTATACATGCATACACCTCTTTCCTTTTAAATAAAAAACGAAACCTCTGTGAATATTATAACCGCATCTCGCATTTAAGTCAATTCACAAAGGTCCCGTTACACGGAAATCAATTTTCCGTAGATTCGTTAAATAAATATTGATATTTCCTTCTCTGTCTCCGGATGATCGTCTGTACTCTCTGTTTGATCTCCTCCGGATAATACGGTTCATCTGCTAACAACTGCTCTACCACTTTATTGTCAAAACAAAACTGAAGCTGCCTGCCATACAGATCTTCTACGATATCCAGCTGCTCATCAAAATCCCGGCAGATCGTCTTTGCCTCTGCCTCCTGCATCATCTCTTCTACTGCCCCCGTCATCGGGTAATCTACTCTGAAGTCCGATAACAGGGCCGCTCCATTATCAAAGACCGGGCAATAGTGATATTCCCCCAATTCATCCTGCAATACAGCTATATTATGCGTATGCCTGTCTTCATTGAGAAAAAATGTGTCCACTGTCAGCAGTTTGCCCAGATAAGTACCAAATTCCCTGAGTCCCGTTATTCTGGCTGTCTGTTCCGCCAGAAAATAAACCCTTTCCGTATGGTCATTTATGGAATATATCGCCTTATTCAGGCTTTCCCCATATAAGCTCTGAAACAATCTCTCTAACGTGATCAGTTTCCATCCCTCCGGAAGAAAATTGCGGCTTTTACAGCCAGGATACTGATTTCGTTTATACCGTATCATCTCCGTCTGGTAGGACACATACTCCTCCGGTTCCAGACTGCTGTAAGAAAGTAAAACAGATATAAGATATTCTGACAGTCCCTCATACCCCATCGAATCTGCTTTATACCAGTTTCCTTCATTTTCCCATTTCAACTGATTCCCTTTCGAGGACTGTCTGTTATCTTCCCTCATATTTTGTTCAAACAGCTCTACCATGACCATCACCTCTCGATACGGATCCAGCAATCATCCTCTGCCATTTTCCCTTGTGTTTTTTCAATGATCATAAACGGATCATAAAATGGCAGATCCAGTTCCTTTAGGATCAGTTTCATCTTATCCCTGCTCCTCGGAAAACATCTGGACTCCAGAAACTCCTCATATTCTTCAAATGATGGATGCTCTTTCTTTCCAAAGGCTCTCTGGATATAATCACGAGTATAATTATATATTTTTATTCTTTTCTGCCTCTCATCCACATCAATGATCGTACATACTTTATTTCCTGACATATACCAAAGCCGTAACGGATATGTCTTTTCGGGAACAATGAGTTCCTCTTCTATCTGCGGATGTTCATTTAACATTTTTACAAGTGTCACGATCGGGCCATTGATTTCCCGGTCTCCCTTTTCCCAACGCTCGATCGTCTTCACCGAGACATTTGCCAGCTCTGCAAACTCTGCCTGGGTTAATTGAAGCTTCTTACGGATTTCTTTGATTTCTTTTGCCGTCACAACATCTGAAACTACATATTTCATCGTATAGAATCCCCCATTTCTGCAAAAGATATTTGTAGTATTTCCGTGATCTGCTTTTATTATACCCTCAATATGAGGGTATGTCAAGTATATTACACCCTCATATTGAGGGTTTTTCTCTTTTATTCAACATTGTTGTACTAATTCGCCATAACTTCCTTCCACTTCGTATTATAAATTTCATCCACCTCTGCTCCCAGATACTGGAACGACTCACAGTTTGTCAGAGAATCAAGCGGAGGAAATGCGATCGCACTATTCCGGTACTCCTCTTCTTCGATCAGCTTCCTTCCCTCTTCATTCGGGATCGAATATGTGATAAAATCAAAGTTCATTTTCGCAATTTCAGGACGGCACTGGAAATCAAGGAACTTCTCTGCATTTTCTTTATTCTTCGCCCCTTTCGGAATGACCCATGAATCAAACCACAGATTGCTCCCCTCTTTCGGTACTACGTATTCCAGATCCGGATTTTCCTTCTGGCACGTAAGCGCCTCTCCGGAATAAATAACACCGATCGCCGCCTCGTTCCCGATCATCTTATCCCTGACCTCATCGACGACATACGCCTGCACCACACCGGATTTTTTCTGCTCAATCAGCTTTTGTTTGGCCTGCTCCAGCTCATTTTCATCCGTGCTGTTCAGAGAATAGCCAAGATATTTTAACGTAATACCAAACGCATCCCTCACACTCTTCTGCATGAGGATATTATCCTTATATTTCTCATCCCACAAAATCCCCCAGCTGTCGACCGGTTCCTTTACGACCGTTTTATTATAAAGGATTCCCACCGTGCCCCAAAGATATGGGATACTATATTTATTTTCAGGATCAAATGCCTTACTTGCCTCCATGTACTCCGGACTGATATTTTTGATACCCGGCACATTGTCAAAATTGATCTCCTCCAAAAGCCCCTCCCCGATCATCCGCTGCACCATATAATCCGACGGACAGACGAGGTCGTAGTCAGCCGCACCATTTGCAATGATCGGATACATGACTTCATTTGTCTCATATTCATCATAGATCACTTTGATCCCGGTCTCCTCCTCAAACATCTGGACAGCCTCCGGGTCAAAATACTCACCCCAGTTATAAATATAAAGTTCCCCGGCAGATGCATCGCCCCCGGAACTCCCACATGCGGTCAGGCAGCCCACCACAAGACTCATCATACAAACAATCGCAATTATCCGTTTCATTTTTTCCTCCATTCATATCCGTTTTTATACAAAACACAAATCCTTATTTTCCCACTTTTTCTTTCACTGCAGACTGACGCCGGTCTGTCCTGCGGTTCACAAGGATGAGCATGACAAATACAACCACAAACATGATCGTAGACAGCGCATAGATCTCCGGCTTGATCCCCTTCCTGACTTCCGCATATATCTTTGTTGAAAGCGTATCGATCCCGACGCCTTTCGTAAAATGTGTGATGACAAAATCATCCAGCGACATCGTAAAAGAAAGCAAAAAGCCAGTCAGGATCCCCGGCAGGATATCCGGGAAGATCACTTTTAAAAAGGCATACTGCTTCGACGCCCCCAGATCCAGAGCCGCCTCGTACACGCTCTTATTCATCTGTTTTAGTTTCGGCAGGACACTCAGCACCACATACGGAAGATTAAACGTAATATGTGCAAATAACACGCTGCTGAATCCCATTTTATAATTCAGGGCAATAAATAGAAGCATCAAAGAAATCCCTGTCACGATATCGGCGTTGAGCATCGGGATATTTGTAACTGTCATCAGTATCATACGCGGCAGACGCTTCATCCGGTTCATTGCAAATGCTGCAACTGTGCCAAGTATCGTCGCCGCCAGTGCCGAAACAAATGCCAGTAAGAGTGTCGTCCAGAGCGCCTCCATGATCTCACGGGAAGAAAACAGGCTCTCATACCATTTCAGGCTGAATCCGCCCCACTTCCCCCGAAACTTCGATTCATTAAACGATAGTACCATAAGAGTCACGATCGGCCCATATAAAAATACAAAGATAAAAAACAGATAGATTTTTCCGCCAGCGCGGGCTATTTTTTTCTTTCTGCCATGTTTTACCATATCGCAGCCCCCTCTCCGTCCTTGTCATAGCGGGACATGATCGCCATGCTCCCAAGCACAAGTACCATAAGAACAAGAGACAGGCCGGCTCCCTGATACCAGTTATTTGCAGTCGTAAATTCCTGTTCGATGATATTCCCGATCAGATTGATCTTTGCCCCACCGAGAAGATTTGAAATAACAAACGTCGTCATCGCCGGCACAAACACCATCGTGATCCCGCTCACGATACCCGGAAAGATCTGAGGCAGCGTAATATGCCACAACACCTGAAACCAGTTTGCCCCGAGATCCTTTGCCGCATCAAACGTATCCTGATCGATCTTCACAAGGGAATTATAGATCGGAAGCACCATAAACGGAAGATAATTATATACCATACCAAGAACGATCGCCCCCTCCGTATTGATGAGATTTTGTCCCGGCAGTCCCACCGCGCCTAATATCATATTTATGATCCCGGTCTTTTCTAACAACGACTGCCACGCGATCGTGCGCAACAGAAAATTCATCCACATCGGCAGGATGAAGATAAAAATAATAAAGCCATTGCTGTTTACTTTCAGATTCCGTATAACCATCGCTAACGGCAAGGCGAGCAGAAAGCAGATCACCGTACTGATGACAGAAAGCTTCACCGAAAGAAACAATGCTTTCAGATGTACGGGAGAAGATATGCTTTTAATATGCTCCAGCGTAAAGCCCCCGTCCCGGTCCGTAAAACCATAATAACCTACGATAAAAAGCGGTACGATCACAAAAATCGCCATCCACACGATGTAAGGATAGGAGAGGCGCTTTATGTGTTTAGATCCTGTCACCTGCAAACGCCTCCTCTGCTTCATTTTCCGGCTTTTTCATGATCTGGATATTAAAGGGATCGACCCAGAGCCCTGCTTCCTTTCCCACCTCTGCAAGACGGGTACTCTGTACCAGCCATGTATAATCCATCGCCTCGATTTCCATTTCATAATGAACCCCCTTAAACACAAGGGACTTCACATATCCCCGGATCAAGCCCTTTTCCGGCGGCACCAAAATAAGATCCTCCGGACGTATCACCACATCCACAGGCTGGTTTTCTCCAAATCCTACATCCACGCATTCAAAATCTTTTCCCTGTATATTTACTAACTTGTCCCTGACCATCGTGGCCCGGATAATATTACTCTCACCGATAAAGTCCGCCACAAACGCATTCTGCGGCTCATTGTAAATGTCCTCCGGGGAACCGATCTGCTGGATATATCCCTGATTCATGACCACGATCGTATCTGACATCGTAAGCGCTTCCTCCTGATCGTGCGTCACGTACACAAACGTAATACCCAGTTCCTCCTTAAGGCGGATCAGCTCATACTGCATATCCTGACGTAATTTCAGATCAAGTGCGCCTAACGGTTCATCCAAAAGAAGGATCTTCGGTTCATTGACGATCGCTCTTGCGATCGCAATCCTCTGCTGCTGCCCGCCGCTCAGGGAATCCGGCATACGTTTTTCATACCCCTCAAGATTTACAAGCTTCAGGGCATATTTTATCTTATCCCGGATATATTCCCTGGATTTCTTTTTTATCTTTAACCCAAACGCTATATTTTCCTCGATATTCATGTGTGAAAACAAGGCGTATTTTTGAAACACCGTATTGATCGGTCTCTTATTTGCCGGAACCCTCGCAATATCCGTTCCATTTAACAAAACCTCTCCCTCATCCGCTGTCTCAAAACCTCCCATAATACGCAACGTCGTTGTCTTGCCGCATCCACTCGGTCCCAGCAAGGTAACAAATTCATTCTCATGAATATCAAGATCCATATTGTCAAGAACGATTTGTCCGTCAAATGATTTGGTGATGCCTTTTAGCTCAATACATTTTTCAGCCATAACAAATCCTCCTACTGTCTATTCAATTTATTAATTTATTCTAAAGTCCTGCAGATAACAGGCCATCCTGCGCTTTTTTACAGCATTTGTGACTATCTTATCATAAAGTAACTGAATATGCTACAACTTTTTGGAATATAAATGAAGCCATTGCACGGAAATCGATTTGGGGTAGACGTAATTTATGGGAAACTGACAAAACTTCATACAGCAGCGGGGATATTTCCTGATCCGGACCCGCTCCCGCTTAAAATAAACATGTAGCGGTACAAAGGCTGCAAGGTGCATAGCACCTTATACGCAGCCTAAGGACCGACACGTTTATACGGTCCTCATCAGGAAATATCCCCGCTGCTGTACAGATGTCACTGTTCCCATAAATTACGTCCGCCCCAAATCAATTTCTGCGGCTTATAAATGAAGTTCATTGCCTTACTGGAACATATATATTATAATAAATGTATTCTGAAAAAAATTTACAGTGCACAGGGAGGATATTATGACAAATGAAATACAGGACGAGAGATATCACATAGCCGATGAAGCCATCCAGGACGCATTTTTTTTGATATTAAAAGAAAAAAGATTAGATAAGATAACCGTATCAGATATAATAAAAAGAGCCGGCATTGTGAGAAGTACGTTTTACAACCACTACGACAATATTCCGGCTCTTTTAGATGCGATCGAAGACAAGACCATAAATGATATCTTCTCACTTATGAACACGTTTCATCCCGAGAATGACCGGGATCTATGCAGGTCCTATTATCTGACGATCTGTAAATATACCATGACAAACCCACTATTAGCAAATCTTTTATGCAGCCCGGGGGAAGATGCTTTTTTTGAAAAAGCCGTGACCATGTTCCACCGCTATGTAAAAGAAGTTACACAGAGCACCTCATCCTCCCATCACAATAAGGAGGAGCGATCCTACATGATCGCATGTACCATCGGCAGTACGATCGGCGTACTCCACAAATGGGTCAAGGATGATTTTCAGATCCCTCCCGAAACCATTGCAGATATTTTGACACAGGCTTTTATATCCGGCATGCTCCCTTGCATACTGTAAAAAAGCGTCGTGAGAATCCGACGCTTCCAAGAATCACCTACGGTGATTCTTGCTCCGCATATGGAGAACTTTCCTATCAAAGTAAAAAAGGTGCGCCTGGAAAACTTGCTCCGCATATGGAGAAGTTTTCTATCAGACTTCGGGTGTCAAAAGCCCTCTTTCATGACAGGGATTGGCAAGAATAAAGGGCTTTTGACACCCGAAGCCTGATAAGATCAAAGAAGCGGCTCATCGATCAGGGCTTCCTGGCGCTTGATCTTCTTTGTCGAACTTCGGATAAACGGATTTTTTCTAACAACAAGACCAGTGATCTGACGGTACGTCGGCTGGTTTTTATTGTACTGATCTAAAAACGCCTGCAATGCGGTCTGAACCGCCCCATCATCCAGCCCTTTAGCGGCAACAACTTCCTGATCCGGATAAATTCTTGCAGTCAGCCCATTGTCTTCACCTGTTACGATCACTTCGCCCACCAGCGCATCAAGGGCTAATTTATTTTCAATTTCTTCAGGGGAAATATTCTCTCCGTTTGAAAGGATGATCAGATTCTTTACACGCCCATTGATAAACAGAAAACCATCCTCATCCAGATACCCTTTGTCACCTGTATGGAGCCACCCGTCTTTCAATGTCTCCGCCGTTTCTTCCGGCATCCTGTAATACCCTTTCATAACACTGCTGCCCTTTACCAGGATCTCCCCGTTTTCAAATTTGATCTCCGCATTCAAAAGAGGTTTCCCGATCGAACCTGCCTTGTGGACACCGGGCGTATTTGAACTGATTACCGGCGAACACTCTGACATACCATACCCCTCAAGAACCTCCACCCCATATTCATCAAACCGGTCAATGTAATATGGATCCAGATGAGCGCCTCCTGTGAATATGATCTTAAGATTGCCACCAAACACATTGTCCGCTACAGCCTTTTTCGGGATGGATGGATCTACACTGGCAAGTCTCTTATAAATGGTCTCGATCATCATCGGAACCATGAGCATCACATCCGGCTTAAATACACCCATGTTCTTAACCATGTGCAGAAGAGAATCATTGATACATATTGTCGCACCCAGAGAAAATCCCTTGAGCCAATCCATCACCAGACAATACGCATGATGAATCGGAAGCACACTAAGCACTGTACCCCCGGGCTCCATCGTATAATCAACCGCAAGAACATTAGATGCCAGATTATCCTGTGTCAGCATAACTCCCTTGCTCTTTCCTGTCGTCCCGGAAGTAAAAATGATCGTCGCCACATCATCGGAACCCGGCCTTCCGGAATCAGCACCGCTCTTCCCGGAAGATGCCTTAAGTTCTGCCAGCGATGCGATCTTTTCATCAGATACCTCCGCTACTTCCTCCTGCAGCAGCCATACTTTCCTGAGTTTCGGACACCCGGCTAAAATCCCATCCAAAAGCGGCGTATGTTTGGGATTTATAAAAAGTGCTTCGGAATCCGAACGATTGATCAGGTCGATCAGATCTTCGCACGGAAGACCGGCATCGAGCGGAACAGCAACTGTATTTCCGGTAATAATACCAAGATAGCTTTCGATCCATTCTACGGAACTGGTTCCAAGAAGAGAAATATGTTTCCCCTGAAATCCTTCCGACAACAATCCCTTTCTTACCGCTGCCACATTCTCCATCAGTTCACGGTAGCTTCTTTCAAGGATCTCTTTTTTCTTCAGCCACTTTACGGCCTTAATATCTGCAAATTTTTTTGCGCTGTCTTCTATGATATCACGGATCAGTGTTCCCATATCTTTATACCTCCTGCTGTAATCTCTCCAGTAATCCAAGAGCTTCTTCAACCGTATGGATCTGCAATACGTCGTCCTCGTCCAGCTCTATGTCAAAAGTATCCTCAAGTTCTCCCAGAAAGGACATAAAGTCAAGGGAACTAAATCCCAGGTCTTCCCTGAATCTCATATCATTACTTATTTCTTCCTGCTCTACATCACAATACTGGGCTACAATTTTCTTAAACTGAATTTCCTGTGTCATATCTTCTCTCCATTTCTGCTAAATAAATACTTTTTATACCTGTTCCATAATTTCCCCTATTGTCATATCCGGATGTGCAATCCCCTTAAACAGGATACGCATCATGTAGTAATACAAAAGTTCCATGTCATGCTCCGCTAAACGGGCTGTCTGATAATGATAGGAAAAATTCATTCCTCCGCTCTCAGTATGGGATACCGTCAAATACATTTTTTTAGTAGCTGCCCCGTTTGCAAACCATTTGGAATGCTGCGGGATATTTACAAGATATGGATTTTCCATCTTAACCGGCATCGGCTGGTATGTGAGATAACAGCTCTCATATGTCGTATTTTCCGGCGTGTTATAACGTCTCCTCATTTCTTCTTCGATCAGCGCAGGATCATAATTACTGTGCATATATATTTTATTCTGCACACTTTGAATCTCATAAGCGGCTGACATAAAATCCGTCTCCGGGGAGATCACTGTCCTGCATGGAAACATGATCGTCCTGCTGCCGCCTGATCTCCACTCGTCATTGGTAGAGCGCCTGGAAATAAAATTCTGGATCGTGATATCCTCCTGACCATTATTTACTTTTGACAGATACGTCCGGATCCCCAATAACAGAAGATTTGTCATGGATAACTGATGATTCATACAAAAGGCGATCAGATTCTTTGTCGGCTCCGGCTCCAGATAATAATCCTTCACCGCCACAAATAAATCTTTTAACTCAATATCCGCAGCCCTCAGCTTTTTATTATCATGCCGTTTTCTTGACTCCTCAAGAACAGAAGGCCCCTGAATATCCGAATACAATGGTTCCCCCAGAGCATCTAACTGGTCATCCCAAAACTTCTTATCCCTGGCAAAACGTTTCTCATTATTTGCCCTTTTGAGATCCTTGTCCAGAACTTCCTCGAAATCTGCCAGATCTGCAGGGTATTCGGACTTAAATCTATAATGGGTATAGAGCTGCATCAGATCATTGATCATTACTACCAGACCACATGAATCAATAAACCTGTGATCCATATGGATAAAAAAACCGTTATACCCTTCGGGAAGTTTTACCATTGATACATCACACAATGAAATGTCGTCCCCTTCAAAGGTCTCGTATGCCCACTGCTGCATCAGATCGTCCGCATCAGTCATGCTCATACCGGACAGATCCTTAAGCGGAATATCTCTGGTATCTTTTTTTACAATATACTGTTTTACCTCCCCGTTTTTGCCGGGCTTTGTAACACGCCCCCTCATACATCCATAACGCCCGAATTCTAATTGGATACACTTCTTTAAAAGTCCAAAATCCAGAGGTGATTTGAGAGATGCCACAACACTGACTCCCGATACCTGCTGTGTTTTATATTTCAGAATCCAGTTATGATGCATTTTCTGTGCTGCTGTTAAAGGATAATATTCCTGCATGGGTAAATCCTCC
Organism: Lachnospiraceae bacterium; assembly: GCA_021770615.1. The sequence continues at coordinate 70,346 of JAETQR010000003.1, forward strand.
TCCCGCTCTTATTCCTTACATTGAGACATTAACATATTTTATTTTATATTTCTACCCCCCGGGGGACTTAACAAACATTTTACCCAAAATTGTCCGGGATATTACAAAAACGCCGGTTATAAAAACCGGCGCCAACCATTCACTGTATTTACAGTCCCTTATCATATTTTTCAAAAAAATGCAGCAGCTTTCTCCTGTACAATTCCGGCTCGGCATACGCACTGCAAAGATGCCTTGCCCCCGGTATCACCACAAGCTCCCCGGACGCCCGGCATATGGAATAATTATCCCGGGAATTCTTCGGGTCCACATAGGTATCCTCCTGCCCGTGAAAAAACAAAACCGGTCTTTTATTACGCTCCATAGCTTTCTCTGTATCTGCATCCCTCATGCGAAAACCGGCAAATATTGCGCAGAACAGATCTAACCGGAATAGCAGCAGCCCGATCCGGTGCAGATGAAACCAGTTCGCTGCCATATCCACGATCTGCCTCTTCATGGAAGAAAAGCCACAATCCGCAATAAGTCCCCTCACCTCTCCCGGCAGCCTGTGTCCGGACGCCATCAGCACCGACGCCGCCCCCATAGATTCTCCGTAAAGATATATGGGAAGCCTCTTTTTATTCCGTCTGGCAATATAATACGCCCAGCCCTGTACATCATATTGCTCTCTGGCTCCAAATGTGATATATTCCCCCTGGCTCGCTCCACAGCATCTCTGGTCGATAAAAAGCAAATTGCAGTGATTCTCATGAAGAAACCTGGATATACCGGCAAAGTCGCCAAAGCCGCTTCCTCTGTACCCATGGCTCAACAACACAAATCTCTCAGCATTCTCCGAGGGCATATAATACGCATGGAGCACCAGCCCATCCCGGCTTTTCATATAACAGTCCCGCATATTCTGCTGCACGCACCACGCTTTGCCCTCCTCATACTCCTTTTCAAACTCATGTCTGGGATGATTGATCTTCGTATGGGATAATTGAAACCATTTCTTTTTCATCTGCTTTTTTTGTTTCCTGCAGCAAACCATCATCTTAAAAAAGGACCATCCGGAAACCATAAACACACTGATTGCTACTATGGCAGCCCCTGATATTTTAGTCACTTTATTTTTCATTTTTTCCTTTTCAACCCCGGCTCCACAAATGCATAAAAACATGGTTTTGGATTGCAGTCTTTATCCCACAGATACAGATTCTGCGTAAAATCATCATACAACGGATAATCATCACAGATACCAAATACTGTCACACTTGTGATATTACACGGCCCGCCACCCTCTATGTCCTCTTTTAAAAGAAGTTCCATAAATTCCCGGTAACAGTCAGCCTGCTGTTTTAACGTATCATCGTCGACATTTCCGTCATCGATCTTAAATGACAGCTCCGTGATCTGTAGTTCCAGCCCGAGTTCTGCATATTTTTCCAGACATGTCTTAAAAGTCCCATCGCCGTCCGCATCAAGATCCGGCCAGTTTAAAAGAACCGTCGGCTGCAGTCCGATCCCGTCGATGATGCCTTTTTCCTTCAGTTCACTCACCATCTTATAAATATTTTCCATCTTTTCTGTCATAAATACATTATAATCATTATAAAAAAGACTGACTCCCTCATCCGCATATTTTCTGGCAAACGTAAATGCCTTTTCCACATATGTCTCGCCCATCGTCGTATACCAGAGGTTTGCCTGGGCATCTTCATGGCTGAAATCGTTATCTTTTTTCGTGCTGCCCCGCAGTTTCCAGCCGCCCTTTGTCTCCACATAACTTCCGGCATCCACCGACACACACTCATTCACAACATCCCATGCGTATACGACCCCGGGATATTTTTTCTGGCAATGCGTGATGACCTGACGGATATAACTCTCCATCCTCTGTTCCATCGTTTTCGCATCGACAAGCTTTTTCGTCTTTTCATCATAATCTTTAAAAAACAGCCACCTTGGTGTCTGATTGTGCCAGATCAGGGTATGTCCTCTCATATGGATGTTATTGTTCATGCAAAATTTCAGGGCCGGGTCACAGGTATCAAATTTACAGACCGGCATTCCGTCCTTGCTCTTCTGCGACGCTTTCTGATCCAGAAGATAGTCCGGCTTCATAAGATTAGACAATGTGGTCGTATTAAAATGTTTTTTAAGGATCTTTGTCATTCCCTCATGGTTGAGAGCCATTGTATCCAGATCTTTTCCGTTGATCGCAGCTCCCACGAGGAAATAGTCCTTATAAATATCCTTCACCGGCTCATTGTTATATTCTACTTTTGTAGTGTCTTCTGTCCCATCGACAGCATCCGAAGATACCGCCCCCTCCATATCCGGCTTTTCCGTCTTCGTTACCATGTCTGTTCCATCACCCGCACTTCCGCAAGAGGTCATAGAAAGTAACATCGCTACTGCCAGAATGAGCGCCATGCCGGTTTTTCTAAAATATCTGATCTGTCTTTTTATCTGTTTTTTCCTCATATGCCACATCCTCCTGTTCTATTTATTCTGCAACCGTGTCAGTCCCGGCTCAATAAAGGAATAAAAACAGTCTTTCGGATTACAGTCCTTATCCCACAGATACAGGTTCTGCTCAAAATCATCATAGAGCGGGTAATCGTCACAGATTCCAAATACCGTCACACTTGTGATATTACACGGGCCACCGGACGCTGTGTCCTCCGTCACAAGAAGTTCCATAAACTCCTGATACCGCTCGCTCTGCTTTAAGAGCGTCTCCTCGCTGACCTGCCCCTTATCGATCTTAAACGACAGTTCTGTAACCTGAAGTTCCAGCCCAAGCTCCGCATATTTTTCCAGACAGACCTTAAAGCTCCCGGAACGGTTTGAATTAAGCTCCGGCCATGTGAGAAGAACGGTTGGCTGGAGCCCGATCCCATCGATCAGTCCTTTTCCCTTCAATTCCTGTACCATCTTATAAATGTTATTCATTTTCTCTGTCTGGAACACATTATAATCATTATAAAATAGTTTTACATCTTTATCTGCATATTTTCTGGCATAGGTAAATGCCTTTTCCACATAAGTTTCACCCATCGTCGCATACCAGTAATTTTTTACATAATCCTCATGCGTGAAATCATTGTCCTGTTTCGTACTGGCCCGCAGCTTCCACCCGCCGCTCGTAACGATGTAACTGTCTTTATCGGTACAGACGCACTCGTTGACTACATCCCAGCAGTAGACCACGCCCGGAAAGTACTCCTGACAATGCGTGATCACCTGACGGATATAGCTTTCCATTCTGCGGTCCATCGTCTCTGCATCCACGATTTCTTTTGTGGTATCATAGTCCACATGGAAAAACCATTCCGGCGCCTGATTATGCCATACAAGCGTGTGTCCCCGCATCTTGATCCCATTGTTCATACAAAACTGAAGCGCCGGGTCACAGGTGTCAAATTTGCAGACCGGCATTCCATCCGCACTTTTCCGGGAGGCCTCTTTATCAAGTGTATGCTCTGGTTTCATGAGATTCGAGAGAACTGTACTGTTGAAATGTTTCCTGAGGATTCCCGACATCCCCGCATGGTTCAGTGCCATCGTTTCCAACGCACTTCCATTGATCGCAGCTCCAACCATAAAGTAATCCGCATAAATATCTTTCACCGGCATGACATCATCCGTATAGTCCGGTTCCGGAAACGGGTATGGTTCCATCGAAACTAGTGGCCGGGTAGTAACCGGCGGTTGCGAAGGAAGTTCCGATGGCACTGCAGATGCCTCCGGTGTCTCTGTCACAGAGGGACTTTCTGTTTCGGTTCCAACCGGCGCCAAAGTCACCGCAGGGGCTTGTGTCCCGGACATATCCTGTGGAACTGCCGTAGCTGGCGGTTTCGGTGCCGGATCACCAGCCTGCCGGACGATTACTTTGAGTTTGGAAGTCTCTGTCTTCTTTCCCTTTCTAAAACGAACTGTGACAACTGCCGTTCCGGTTCTTCTCCCGGTCACCTTAAGCTTCCTGCTCTTTTTCTCCCACCTTACCCGGACTTTCTTTTTACCGGAAGCCGACTGGCGTACTGTCACTCTTGTCTTCGCCGACACAGATCTGGCTTTTACCTTCTTTGTCTGTCCTACCCTCACCTTTATGCTCGTCTTTACGAGTCGTGGTTTCTTTCCGGCAGCAGCCTCCGAGGAGTCAGCCGGAGATACAGCCAGTGATATCATGATGACAATGACCATCCATTTTGACAATACCCTTTTCATCCACTCGTCCTCCTTTCGGCAAAACATGCACCTAAATCCAGTCAGTTGCGTGGGCTCTCATCCGGTCCGAGATAAGATTCCGGAAGTTCTCCCCGGTACAAAATAAGCTTTTGCAGAGAAAGCCCTGCCTCGACGCCATAATAACGGATCTCATTCACACCGGCTTTCAACTGATGTGTTGTGATCCCATAATGACAGTTATTCAATACTCCTGTCGACCAGTTTTTCGGATTCCCCCATGCACCGCCTCCGATGGCATAATTTTCCGTCGGCACGGTATCACCGATCCGAATCTCATCATCCACTGAGACCGCATACCGCATCGTCCTTCCGTTCTCCAGATTATTTCCCGGTGCAGTAATCGCTTTCAGGGAATACTCTCCCGCCTCTTTTACATAAACAGAATAAACAAGACACGGTGCTTTTCCGATCTCATCAAAGTTGCCGGCCGTCGGATATATTTTCATGGAAGACAACGTCTTTCCATAATCCTCAAGCTTTTCAAAACGATGTTTTCCATAAGGTACATTTTCCGCAAAATGCTCTGCTTCGATCGCTACGATCCCATCCCGCTCAAGGAATGTCCCCTCCGGAATGCCCTCTGCTGTCCTCGTATATCTAACGGAAACGACCACTGTCTGATCTCCCGCTGTTATCGTTATTTCTTTTTCAAAACTTTCCCCGGACGCATGATCATCGATCCGGACATCCAGTGCAACAGGCGTTACTTCTACCGTACCTTCCATCTGGCCGACGATAACACCCTCTGGTGCAGACACCTCAAAGGAAAATGCTTCTTTTCCACCATTAGCAATCCTGATACGGTACTGCTCCGCCCCGGCTTCCGTAAACTCCGGCAGTGCTGTCACACCTTCACTGACAAATTCATCGGCGCCTTCTGCATGTATGAGCATCCTGGCTGTCCCCGGCACATCAACCTTCTTCGTCTCCGGAAAATGCCACCCCTCATCATTCCACGTAACAAAGCACGCATGCGGTGAGAGCATCATACCATTCCATTTTCCATCCGCCATCGTCTCGTTATAATATTTCGTAAGTTTTTCATCCAACCGGATCGCCTCTTGTACCTTTTCATGGTAAAGATCCGCCGCTGAAATACCCTGCTTTTCATACCAGTTGTTCCAAGCCGCATAAAGGCTCATCAACTGCAGGTTCATACCTGCCACTGCCGGATAATAAACGAGACTAAAAAATGCATCCGCGGATTCCGCCGGAACCCGATCCCGGAGCTGATCCGTTTTCCGGATCAACGCCTCACAGCGTCCGATCATCTTTTCTGTCTCTCCAAAATGGGACACATGATAAACATCCGGATTCATGGCCTCGGGCTTTCTAAGCCCATGAATCCTCGCATACTCTCTCAGGATATCCTCAATCTCTTTCTTGATGCCTCTGTCTTTTATGTAAGCGCCAAACTGCTCCTCAACCCAGGACGCAAGGAACTGATCTGTCTCATTGCGATGCCCGGTTCCCATACTCTCAAAATCATAGGCAAGATCCATGAAATAAGAGAGCGGAAGCTCATTTGGACGAATGTCACCCACGTTTACGATCCACAGGTCGCGAATCCCATAATCATATGCCATCGACATCTGCTCCCATACTTTGGGAAGCGGTGTGGAATTCACCCATTCATAGGAAATCGGCGCTCCATGATAATCAAAGTGATAATAAATTCCCCATCCTGCCTCTCTGTCCCGGATATCTTCTGTCGGAAGCGTCCTCACATTTCCAAAATTATCATCTGACAGCAGTAGAATGACATCATCTAACCCATCCCATGACCGGAGACCATTGACGCCGTTTCCACCATAATAAAAATCCTCTACTTCTTTGTACAGCGCAAGCATTTTCGGCATGTGGTCGCAGCCCTTTTCTTTTATGATCTTTTTCTGATCCGTGATGATACGACGCAACAATTCCACATTTTCCTGAATCGTAGAATCCTCCCCGAGCATCATCGTGTCACGCTCACCGCGCATTCCGATCGTGATCATATGCTTAAAGTCTTTGTCTCTCTCGACACCATCTTCCCAATAGCGGTAAAGACCTTCTCCATTTGTATAATAATTCCAGTCCCGGCCATAACCTACATTGTTTTCATCGCTTTTTACTTTATCCCATTCCTCGCTCGCACGCATAAGTGGCTCATGGTGGGACTGCCCGATCGTGATCCCAAGCTCAGTCGCAAGCTTAATGATCGCAAGCGGATCTTCCGAACCGTCAAGCGGAAGCGATGCAGACCACATCGCCGGCCAAAAATAATTTCCTTTCAGTCGAAGAAGAAGATCAAATACTTTCTCATAGAAAAATTCATTAAAATCGCCGAATGTATTTGTGACAAAATTTCCAAGAGAAGGCCACTCGTCATTCATAAAAAATCCGCGATACTTGACCGATGGCTCGTTGGAGACAAAACGGATCCCCTCATCAAACACGATCTCATTTTTCTTTTCCGGCATAACATCCGCCCAGTAAACCCATGGAGCCACCCCGATCTTCTTTGAAATATGGTACATACCATGCAGGGTAGATACTGTCTCTGTCCCGGCAATGATAAGTTTTTCTGTATTCTGGTACGCGACGATCCGGATCAGATAGCTTTCCCTCTTTGCTGCAAGCGCTGAAACATCCAGAACCCCCTCTTTCACCAACCGGTCGACAACCGGGCTTTTCCCGAGTGTCCCTGCGATAATCTGTGGCTGATCCGTCACTTTCTCATCAATCGATGGCCTTATACCTGAGACAAGTTCAATGTCTCCTGCGATCGCCTTCGCCACATGTGCCAGACCTTTATAGTCCCGCGCATCCCGGTCGATGTATAGGCCGGCTGCCGTTTCCCTTACTAACTCAAATCTCATCATTAACCTCATTTCTGCAGAGCTCTGTTCTACCCTGTCTTTCTTTCTGTTGTTTACAGATCAAACCCAAAATATGTTACTGCATTGTAATACGAAATATCCCTCACCAGTTCCCCTAACAACTCATAATCTTCCGGATACTCTCCGTTTTCCACAAGTTTTCCGATATAATCACACAAAATACGGCGGAAATACTCATGTCTTGGATAAGAGACAAAACTTCTCGAATCCGTAAGCATCCCCACAAAATTCCCCAGAAGTCCAAGGCTTGCCAGGGAAGTGATCTGTTCTGTCATACCCGGCTTGTGGTCATTAAACCACCAGGCAGACCCCTGCTGTATCTTGCCTCGTATGCCATCTCCCTGAAAGCAACCGAGAAGCGTACCGATGACAGCATTATCTGTCGGATTCAGAGAATAAAGAATTGTCTTAGGCAGCTCTCCCGTGCGACAGAGCGCATTGAGAAAATCCGCCACCTCTGCGGTAAATCCCTTTTCATTGATACAGTCAATACCGGCATTGGCCCCGGCACTCTGGTATACCAGCTCATTATTTTCCCGCTTGGCACCGTAGTGGAGCTGCATGGCAAGATTCCTCTTTGCGTACTCCCTGCCAAGAAATAGCATCATCATTGTCTTAAACTGCAAAAGTTCTTCGTGTGTGAGTGTTTCGCCCGAAAGGCTCCGTTTTACGAGTTCTTCCATCTTCTCTTCTGCGATCGGCCTGTACTCTGCGTAATCAAGTCCATGGTCTGTGATCAGGCATCCATTCTCCACAAAATAATCAAGACGGCGTACAAGCGCTTCTTTTAATGTAGCAAAACCTGTCACGGTGACACCGCTGACGTCGGACAGTTTTTTCATATAGGAAACAAATTCATCCTTTTCCGGGCACATCGCAAGATCCGGTCTCCATGCCGGAAGCACCTGTACATCAAAACTCTGATCTTCTTTGATCTGCTTGTGATACCGGAGATCATCCACCGGATCGTCTGTCGTGCACACAAGTGTTACATTGGACATTTTGATGAGATTCCTCGCCGACATCTCCGGTCGTTTTAATTTTTCATTGCATGCATCGTAAATCTTCTTCCAATTCTTTTCACTTAATGTCTCGTAAATATCAAAATACCGCTGGAGTTCCAGATGGCACCAGTGGTACATCGGATTCCCGATCGCCCTCGGAAGTGCTCTGGCAAAAGCACGAAACTTCTCCTCATCGGATGCATCCCCTGTGATATATTTTTCCTCTACGCCATTTGACCGCATGATACGCCACTTATAATGGTCGCCTCCCAGCCAAAGCTCCGTGATGTTTTTAAACTGCCTGTCCTCTGCGATCTCCTTCGGATCCAGATGACAGTGATAATCCAGTACCGGTGTTTTTTCTGCAAAATCATGAAATAATTTTTTTGCAGTATCGTTCGTAAGGATAAAGTCTTTATCCATAAATGTCTTCATTTTCTTATTTTCCTCCTAAAAAAACAATCTGCTTGTATTATAGCATAGGAGCGGGAGAGATAGCAATAAAAAAAGAGGGCAATGTGTTTCTTTTCGCCCTCTGTCCGCATATAATAAAGCCCCGGATAATCAGCGTTATTACAAACAGGCATAGATCACTTCCGCTTCATCTGAGCCAGCCTCGCCGGCTGCCAGCAAAATCTGCTCGATCATTCCCCTGTCTTCCTCAAGCGCATCAGCGATCTCCTCTACTGCCATCCCTCGATCACGCTTTTTGACCGTCTGATTGATCAAACAAAATAACTCTCCTTCTTTTCGGCCTTTCAACAAGCCTTCCCTCTCTCCTTCACGGCGGCCCTTCAACAGGCCTTCCCTCTCTCCCTCACGCCATTCTCTCTCCAGTAATTCACACATACTTTTTTCACCTCCTGGTTCATTTTTCAAATATTCTACCCGCTTTGACAAATGCTGAAAACCATCTCTTGGAATCTCCTGATTATTTGTATCCCCTATAAATCTCAGAAGTCTTGTGATTTCCTCATCTTCTGCCGCATACTCAAGATTTGCATAGATTTCATGGATACCGTTTTCTGCCCGATAGTCTGTCCCCTTTATTATACGCACAATCTTCGCAATGCCTGTCTTTACATTCAAAAAATCTTTCTTTGTAATAAAAATCAGATACAGATCCGGCAACTCATCATACTTCATACCCGTCCCCAGGCTCCGGCTGTCAATCCGGCTCTGAATAAAACGGGAACGCTTCAAATGATCTTCATTCTCAGCGATCTGGATTTCCATATTGTACTGGGTATTCTGTGAGTCCTCTGCCCATACATCCAGCACTGAACTTCGTCCGTATAAATTCCGATAACTCCGCTGCGGTTCTACCCGCAACACCTTCAGATCACGAACTCCTGTTAAAATCCGGAGTACATCCTGAATCGCCAGGATATCCTCGAAAACGACCGAAGCAAGCAGGTCACTGGTCAGGTTCAGTTTTTTCAATTCCCCCGCACGCTTCCGGTAATTTCGTATTCCTATTGTTTTTTCCAACGCATCTCCCCCTTCTCATGCAGGAAATGCATAGAAAAAATAACACTAAAAAATGCCAGATATCTGCACTCCGCTACACTATATTTTAAAACTTTCTGTGATCTGCAGCGGAATCACATGATGTATTCTTTGGTTTATGTATATATACTACCACGAATATATTTAGAATTCAAGAACATCAGATAAAAAACTTATTATTTATTTTCCGTCTGCAAAAATAGAATATCATATTTATCAGGAAATGTAAATAACTATTTTTTCTCATAAAATCAGTAATACACGGAAATCAATTTTTAGTACTTGTGATTAAAAAGCTAATCAAAACACAACAAGAGCATCCCTCTCGCTTGTGTTTGCTTTGAACGGACGCTCTTGTTGTTTTTTGTTTATATCATTCCCCGGCAGGCTTTTATCTGCCGTCCAAATACGCTTTCCCTCTCTCCAGCGTCTTTCCTTTTCTCGCCATAAGTTCACTTACCGTGAGGACATCATACCCCTGCTCCTGAAGCCATGGTACAACCTTTTCACACGCTTCTGCCGTCGTCTCATAAATATCATGCATCAGGATGATATCCCCATCCTCTACGTCTTTTTTGACCTGCCTGAAAATCTTTTTGGGATTCCGGGTCTTCCAGTCAAGTGTATCCAGACTCCATAAAACCATCGGCATTTTTACTTTCTTGCGCATCTTCTCGCTGATCGCACCGTATGGCGGTCTCAGGTAATTAATCTTATAACCGTTCGCAAGTTTCTTTACGATCCGGTTCGTCCGGTCAAGCTGGCTCTTTACTTTTTTCCATTTAGATTTGCTGAGATCCGGGTGATTCCAAGAATGACTCGCGATCTCACACCCCGAGGCGAGTTCCATCTGAAGAATATCCCCATCTACCCTCGCACGGTCACCAAGTACAAAAAAAGTGGCATGCGCCCCATACTGCTGAAGTGTATTTAATATCTTTCCCGTATTCGCACGGGAAGGACCGTCATCAAATGTAAGAGCTACTGCTTTCGGTCTCGGAGTAGCTGCGGCCGGCACTGCTACAGTTTCTATGGCATCCGTCTCTGGTAATGCAGTCTCCACTGCTGCCTGCGCATGATTGTTATCCGTTTCCTGCGGTTGTTTTCCGCTTTTCACTACTGAGTATATCTTCACGACAGAAAGAACTACTACAAGTACAACTGCTGCCATGACAGATAAGGTCATGACCACATTCAGCTTCTGTTTTCTATTTCTCCTGAGTCCATTCGTGCCTTTTCGGATTTTCCTTCGTATATACTCATATCTGCTCATAACATCCTCACGATCTTCCGATGAGCGGTTTCTCCCGGAAAATAATAATTATAATTACCAACAGTCCAAGTGTAACACTAATTCTCAGGTTTTTCAATGACAATTTTTCCATCTATTAGCTCTAATTTAACTTTATTTCCATCCATTCCCATTTCCTGAAGAAGCTCTGATGGTATCTGGATCCTTCCTGCGCGGTCAAGTACCGCAAACTCCTCCTGAACCTGCTCTTCATTCCAATCTATGGTAATGTCTTCCAGACGTTTCTTATACTCGCTTCTCATGATCCGCTCACTGCTCGTTTTTCCGTCCCGGATCGAGATAACACGATTTACCTTGGAAGCAAGCTCCTTATCATGGGTAACGATAACGATCGTGATTCCCAACTCTTCATTCAACTTACGGAACATATCCAGAATATCATCCGCGGTTCTACGGTCTACAGCTCCGGTCGGCTCATCTGCCAGAAGAAGTTTGGGGTTATTTGCCAGAGCGATCGCAATCGCAACCCTCTGCTGTTCCCCTCCGGACAACTGACTGAGTTTATTATCTTTTCGCTCAAAAAGCCCCACCAGCTCCAACAGTTCTTCTGCCCTCTTCTTCTTTTCCTGTTCAGACATCGTACCACTCTGAAACAACATCGGCGTCATTACATTTTCCCATGCTGTCAAATAAGGAAGAAGGTTTCTTGCATTATTCTGCCAGACAAACCCTACTGTACTCCTCTTGTACTCCACAAGCTCTTCCTCTGTCATCTGAAACAGATTCTTTCCATCTACATACAATTTTCCTGCCGATGGGCGGTCCAGGCCTCCAATCATATTAAGAAAAGTAGATTTTCCACTTCCGCTGTTCCCTATGATCGCCATAAGTTCCCCGCGGTGAACAGTGAGATCCAGACCCTGGAGAGCCAGCACCTCAATATCCTTTGTCTTATATATTTTTACAAGTCCGTCACACTCGATCATGACATCTTCCGGGATATCCAGTTCCTCCACTGAACTTACGCCCCCTGATGTCTGTTTATTAATATGCCGGAATTCATTGAATCGATTCAGTAAGTTATTCTTCATCTACAATCTCACCATCCTCTAAGTGATATATGCAGTCTGCAATTTCCAACAAGCCCATATCATGGGTCGTCATAACGATCGTGACCCCTTCCTTGCTGATCAGCTCCTTAAAGATCTTCATGACCTGAAGCCCGGTAGCTGTGTCTAATTCCGCCGTTGGCTCATCGGCAAAAACAATCTTCGGTTTATGAGCGATGGCACGCGCAATCGCAACACGCTGCTGCTCTCCTCCGGAAAGCTCCTGCGGCATGTGATGCATACGCTGTCCGAGCCCCACAAGCTTAAGACACTCCTCCGCACGCTTTGCCTTGTTTCCCGGATATTTCGCAAGGCGCAAAAGAAATTCCACATTTTCATATGCCGTCATCATAGGAATGAGCGCAACCGACTGAAAGACAAATCCCACATTCATTTTTCGGAATTCCTCACGTTCCCCCTCACTCATTTTTTCCAGATACTGATCCTCAAATATCACGCTTCCCGCTTTCGGATAATCGAGCGCACTCAAAATATTCATCAGCGTGGTCTTCCCCGAACCAGACCGCCCACGCAAAATCGTAAGCTGTCCTCTGGGAACGCTGATCCCGATATCATGTAATGCCACGAATTCACCTCCGGAGGCAAGCGGAAAGCTCTGTCTGATCCCCTCCGTAACTAAAATATTCTCCATGTCCTTACCTCATTTCTACTAATCTTCACCAAGTTTAAGTGCCTGGGAAATATTTATCTTAGAAATCAGTTTTCCAAGTACGACCATACACACAATGATCACGATGCCGATGATACTAAAGAGCCGGATCATATCCAAAGGCTTATTTACTACCTCCAGAGGAATCGCCTGATCCGTAGACGCATAAAAGATCTGCACAAGCGGCACGAACATCTTTGATGCCAAAAGTCCGATCACCGTACCGATGATAATGGAAACTCCTGAACTAAATATCTGTTCATTCACTAACATTTGTACAATTTCCTTTTTCGTCATACCCATGGCCCGGAACACCCCGAACAACAGCTCTCTCTGCCGGATCGACAAGATCCAGTAGATAAGAAAACCGGTACAGCACAGAATCAGTATAACGATGAAACTCATCGTAAGGATTCCGTTTGTTCCCTGGAACAGAGCGTCATTTTTCACATCTACCATCTTCGCCGATACATCTTCAAAAGTCGTATAGGAAATATTATTTTTCTCTGCGTAATCATAAATAAACCGGGAAGAACCATCCGTCTGTATCCACACCTGATATGGGCGAAGACCGTATACCTGCTGCACCTGTGCAAGATTGGCCACGATCAGATAGTTCTCTGTCGTGACAAGCGTCTCTTTTTCATTCAGGGAATGGCTCTCTTCCACGTATCCCGGAAAATAATCCACAAAGCCGTAAATGATACCCGTCGCCTCAACATTCTCTTCATTCCGGAACGTGATCTCATCGCCGATCTCCAATTCCTGCTTTTCACGATAATTACTGCTCACCAGAACAGCATCTGTCTTCTTGGCCATTGCATTCAGATAACGGTTCAAATGTACCGGAAGCAGATCATCCTGAAATTTGGAAACAGTCTCTCCAAAGCTCTTCGTATCGATCGCCATCAATGTCGTCCTGACTTCTCCCGAGTCCTCTTTTTTATTATACGACGTTACGATCTCATCATTTTTATATACCCGGGTCGCTGCCTTCACTCCTTCCATACTCTCATACACCCCGAAATCCGGCTCAGTGTAAGTCAACTCAAGATCCGGATAATACTGCAGTGCAAGCGAGTTATCCTCCCATGGCTGCTGGAGTACCAGATCTGCCCCTGTACTGTAATTGATCCCTTTTTCTGAATTGGAGAGGATCGTCCTCGCCACTGTGGCATTGAAAATACCAAGAGAGACAGTAAACATAAGAAATACCATCATGAACCCTTGTTTTTTCCTCGTCCGGATGATCTGGAGGAAAGAGGCAAAAAATGCCGGTTTCCAAGCTTTTCTCCCAATATAATATACCAGCTTGATCAAAAGTGGCTGAAGTCTGAGCCCAACCAGGCTCGCACTGATGATAAAAAGGGAGGAACAAATGAACAAAAACGGATCAATGGAATCTCCCTCAAGCATGCTCGTCATCAACTCATTTTCTCTCTGTGTAAAAGAATACAGACCATACAGCGATATAATGAGCAGGATCACATCGAGATATACCCTGCTGAATATATTTCTGCTCCTGTCATTCTTTTTGTGTTTTACATTTACGATCGTCACATTGGCTTCTTTAATAACCGGAAGAACCATAAATGCAATAGAAACCAGCATTGCTCCAACCGTATACAAAAGAACTTCCGGGCTCAGTCTCACATGCAATGCCTTTCTCTGTATAAACTCAAGAAATCCGTTTGTTGAACCAAGCGCTTTTGTAAGAAAATACCCCAGTGGCACACCGACGATACTGCTGGCAGCAGACAATATGGTTGACTGCAGAAAATAGATCATCAAAATCTGTTTCTTACTGCTCCCACGGCTTTTGAGCAGGGCAATCTCGTTTTGCTCCATATCGAGCATCTGTCTGGAGATCATAAAGATAAATGCAAGCAACAGCGCCAGCACCGGAATCTGCAGGATCAAAAGCGTTGTATAAACCTTCTTTGCCGCTGTCTGATACTCTCTGAGCACTCCCATATAATCCGGCGTCTTAATCCCGATGTGCCGCTCCCCTGTCACACTTTTACAAAGTGACTCTGTGCGGCTCACAAGTGCATCTGTCTTAGACGGCCTCACCTTCTCATAATCAAAGACAAGATTCCAGTTCGTGTCAATACCAAACTGCTGGTTACTCATATTGATAAACGTCTTCTGGAAAAGTCCGGGATCCATAAAGACTTCAATATAATATTCGCTCGGATCCTTTACCCAGTAATTATCCTCATAGTCTTTTGCATCAAATACACCGACGATCTTTACTTTCATAAAAGATCCGTCTGCATTTTTTAACTTCGCAAATTCAATTTCATCCCCGAGGATCACATCTAACTTTGTCATGGCGCGCTGGCTTAAGATTACCGGAATCGCTCCATCTTCCAACAGGCTGCTGCCATACTGCTCCCCCGCCACAATATTTACATGCTCGGAAAGTTCTGACATTGAGGCAATCCTCATAGACTTTGACGAGGATTTGTTCCCCCTCGACTGAAGATAGGTCCCTCTGACCTTCATTGTCGCCGTGAATTCGATCAGATACTGCTTTTCAACCCCTAACGTATCCTCTGCACTGTTTGCGATATCCTTCATCTTTTTATAGTCTTCTTCATGTCCCTTTCCGGCATCCATCGAAGCATCAAATGTTATCACACCCGGATACGCATTGGTCCGCTCAATATAATCCGAATACTTGGATTTCAACGTCTTTTCAAGTGCCGCATCCCGGTACATCGGATTGCTGCTGGAAATCGCAGCAAGAAGAATATTTCCGATCAGGAGGCATACGACCATCCATTTTTTATGTATCAGTTTCTGTTTTATGAAACGAATCAAAACGGTCCCTCCTTTCCTAATATGTATCGACAATAGCAAGGGTCTGGTTCTCGCTGACTCCCTGCTCGATCAGATAATCTTTTTCGTTTTTATAATTACTCACCACAAAACGTTTGTGCAGCTTCCCATCCTCTAACACATAAACATATGGTACATTGTTTACCCCAACAGATTCTGTATACACTGCATTTACATCGACCATAAGTGCATCTTTTACTTCAAAGGACACCGCATGGATGTAAATCGTATTTTTTTCAAAATCATATTTTTTCTTATCCGCCTCACTGATATCGACATAGACAACAGCATCTCCTGACTCATCATTTTCTTCTACACCGGTGATATCCGTCGCAGTGATAACTTTTCCATCTATCTCATATTGGTAGTTATTGACTGATTTGCCAAGACGTACCTTTACATCCATATTATACCGGAGCATGGATGAGGAATCCTTTACCTTGATCAGCCATTTATCATTATTCCTGAACTTGATGATCTCCTTCGAAGCATCTAACTCCTCCCCCACAAACTCACGTTTTACACTCGTTACCACGCCTCCCTTTTTAGCAACAAGATTTGTCTTCGACTGAAGCCTTACAAGCCTTGCATATTCTTTCTCCTGATCACGGATTTCCTTCTCACCCTTTTTATAGGCCTCAATTTCTTTTTGGATCTTTTTTATCTCAAGATTTTTCATCTTTTTATCAGCATCTGTCGCAAGCTGTTTTAATTCCTTCCTCGCATCCGTCAACGACTTGTTCAGATTGCTGAGGCCGGATTCATAATCCGCCCTTGCCTGGTCATTCAGAAGCTTCTGCTTTTGCAGCTTTGTTCCGGACGTCTCCAAATGATATACCGCCAGTACATCTCCCTTTTTAATCCGCTGTCCTTTTTTCACCTTGATCGAATCAAGCACAGCGTCCTGATCATCAATGTGGATCGCATCCACATCGGTATATTCAAGTTCTCCGGTATCTGAAAAGATCTCCTGATAGTCCTCTTTACGCACGGTCGTCGTCTCATACTGTTCTGTCGCAGCATTGATCGCACTGCCGGAAACTTCACCCTCATATAAAAATACTTCATCACTCTTTTTATCACCGGAGCCGCCGCATGCTGTAAGGATAATGCTGACTGCCAATACAAGAGAAACGAGTTTAGCCTTCCACATATACCACATCCCCTTCCTTCACCCCTGTGACGATCTGCACATAAGCGTCTGTTTTTGTCCCTGTAGTCACACTGGTCTTTATCTTGGCATCTCCCTCCACGATATAAACGTATTTTTCCTCTCCTGTTCCAAGCACCGCATTTACGGGAACCACAAGCGCATCCTCGACAGAATCCGTATACAGCTCTACCGCCGCTGACTTTCCTACCTCAGCATCTACATTTTCATCCACAAAATCGAACCAGGTATTCTCCGGATGTTTCCCGGTCTCAGCATCATAACGGGAAACCTCCTGTTCTTCCGCTACGATCTCATATCTTTTCCCATTGATAAGCGCCATGCATTTCACCGCCTTGGCAAGAGTCGAAGTTGAAATATAGGTTGTTTTCAGCCTCGGCGCCTTCATATTGGCTATTTGTATCGCCGTAGTACCTCCCTGTACCATGTAGCCGCTTCCTCCTGTGGTCGAGATCACTTCCCCGTCAATCGTAGAAAATAACTTATTATTTCCCGAACTTTTTTCTGCCTCTGCAAGTTCCCGTCTTTTCTGATCGATCTCAAGACGCTGCAGCTCCTTTTGCTGCTTCAATTTTTCCTCTGCGATCTTCACATCATACTCTGCCTCTGTAATCTGCTTTTTTATTTTTTTCTTCTGATCACCATTCTTCTCTTTTTCATACCTCTTTTTCAGATCTTTCACATTTTCTTCGAGCATATTGATATCATAACGGCTTTGTTTATTCGTATCTTCATTTTGGGACTCCATATTCCTGATCTCACTTTTCAGGCTTTTTGCTTTCCCTGAGCCCCCGGCAAGCGTAGCAAGAAGCTGTCCTTTTTTTACTTTATCACCAATCGACACTTTAAGGGTGTCGATGCTTCCCGATGACAAAAAAGAGAGCGCCTCAATCTTAGGCTGAATCTGTGCCGAAAAAGAAGTGACCCCGCTCAGATCCATCTTTACAACCTCTGCCGTATCCATATCCACCCCCACAGCATTGATCAACTCCGGCACCTCCGATGTCTCCGACTGACCACATCCACAAAGGAGCAACATAACAGCCATACCTACAACCAGTACTTTTTTCATCCAAAATCACCTTCATTCAAAATCAGTTTGCAATGACCTGCTCATTTTCTTCAAGTCCACCCGTGATCTCCACCGAATTCCCGATCGTCTCACCGATCGTAACTTCCTTGGTGGATCTTAATCCATTTTCATCTTCATAATAGACAACATGCTTATCTCCCATTGTATACACGATAGCCGAGGGCAGATACAAAACATCTTTTTTCTCCTTCAATATAACCGGATAAGAACAGATCGTACCATCCTCTAAACTTCCCTTCGTATTCGGGTAAAAATAGATCGTATCGGTCGATTCCTTATCTTTTTTTACCGTGGCCTTGTATTCCTGTCCCTTTACATCAATGGTGACCACATCCCCCTCTTTACAGTGGGATGCGTATTTGCTGTTTGCCTCAAAGCGGTTCCGCACTGCCCCTTCGATGATGATCGTCGGCTCTTTGTCGTCCCCATATGTCTGGACGGCATCTTCGTCCACGAACGTTACAACTCCTGAAACCGTCGCCCTGACTTCTTCGTCCTCAATTTCTTCCTTTGCTATTTTGGCATCGATCCTCAAAAGTTTCAGACTGGATTCATAAGATTTGATCTGCTGTTCATACTGGTTACGAACATTGGCCGCTTCTTTTTTACTTCCTCCCGTCTTATTTACTTTTTCAATCTCGATCTCCATAAGGCGTCTGCTTTGTTTGATCTGCAACTCTGCCTTTTCAATCTTATTTTCCGCCTCACGCAACGCATTCTCGCTTCCCTGAACCACATAACTCAGAAGCCTGTCACCTTTTTTGACCCGCTGGCCTTTTTTGACATGGATCTTCTTAATGACGCTGACGCCGTCTGTCTGAATCTCCTCTCTGACCGTCCCCTTATATTTTCCGCTTATCTCTTCTGTCTTCACCAGATTTCCACGGGTCACAGAAACTTTATTAAACTCTGCCCCCTCATATTCTTTTACGACCGGTGCCGCATCAAATTCTTCTTCTGTCGGCAAAAGCCCACAGGATGTGAGGAAGACGCAGACTCCCATTCCCAATATCACCGGAATCCATTTTCTTCTCTTCAAATCCGTCCCTCCATTCATAACACCACAGATATTTTAATTATAGCATATATTCTGGTAAATACAATAAATTTCCGTAAAATACCATACCCGACTTTGCATAGTAAAAATCTGGTCAGGAATTATCCTCTATGATCTGTTTCAACTCGTCAATCTGTTTTTTATTTAATTTTTTACGTCCGGTAAACGCTGTCACAAACTTGGAGATCGAGCCGTCAAACCTCTCATTGACGATCTGGGTACTCTCATTCTCCAGGTACTTCTCTTCACTGACCAGCGATGTGACCACCGCATTTTCATTCTTAAAGATCCGGGCAGCACACAGATTTTTCAGTACCGTATAGGTCGTCGATTTCTTCCACCCGAATTTTTCCTGACAGAGCCTGACAAGTTCTCCCGACCGGAGCGGCTCATTTTCCCAAATGATCCTGGCAAATGCCATCTCACTCTCCGATAACATATTATTCTTCATCCCGTCCTCCATTTCTATAAAAGCGAGCCTTACCCGCCATTGTCCCTTTACTAATGTTTTCTTTTCAGTCTATCATTCATAGACCCTTTTGTCAACCCATTTGTTTCCCAACTCACGGAACCCCCACCCATGAAAACTCACGGAAATCAATTTTAGGCGGTCGCAATTTATGGAAAAGGAACAAAGCTTCGTACAGCAGTGGAGATACTTCCTGATAAGGACCGTATAAACGTGTCGGTCCTTTGGCTGCGTATAAGGCGCAGTTTCGCGCCTTGCAGCCTTAGTACCGCTACATGTTTATTTTAAGCGGGAGCGGGTCCGAATCAGGAAGCATCTCCGCTACTGTACAAACGTCACGATTCCTATAAATTGCGACCGCCCCAAATTGATTTCCGTGGGAAGATTTACTTTTTCCTTCTAAATTCTTTCTGAATGTGTTATAATTTTGTGAGCAGTAAAACTGCACAGTAAGGAGGAAAATTTATGGCTTGGTATGATGAAGCGGTTTTTTATCACATTTATCCCCTGGGGCTCTGCGGAGCGCCAACTGAAAATCCATATGGAGAACCTGTCCACCGGTTAAACAGTCTTCTCCCATGGATCGATCACATTCGGGAGATCGGCTGCAATGCCATATATATCGGACCACTGTTTGAATCAGTGGGACACGGTTATGAAACAACGGACTACAAAAAACTGGACACCCGTCTCGGTGACAATAAGGATCTCACCGATTTTGTGTCGGAATGCCACAAAAATGGCATCCGTGTCATTCTGGATGGTGTATTCAACCACACCGGAAGGGATTTTTTCGCTTTCAAAGACATTCAGAAAAACAGAGAAAATTCCCAGTATAAAGACTGGTACTGCAATGTATATTTTGGCGGAAACAATGAATACAACGATGGATTTTCTTATGAAAACTGGGGTGGTTACAATCTTTTAGCCAAACTAAACCAGCACAATCCTGCTGTAAGGGATTATATCTGCGATGTGATCCGTTTCTGGGTCAGCGAGTTTGATATCGATGGAATCCGTCTCGATGCCGCAGATGTTCTGGACTTTGAATATATGAAAGCACTTCGACACGTAGCAAATGAAGTAAAACCGGAATTCTGGCTTATGGGAGAAGTGATCCATGGAGACTACACCCGGTGGGTCAATGAAGGCACTCTGCATTCCGTAACGAACTATCACCTTCACAAGGCTCTCTACTCCGGCCACAATGACCATAATTTTTTTGAGATTGCCCACACAGTAAAACGCCTCTACGAGATGGGCGGCAACCGTCCGGACGGCCTTAAGCTCTATAATTTTGTGGACAACCACGACGTGGAACGTATTTACACCAAACTTACGAACAAAGCACATTTTACGCCGGTACACATTCTTTTATATACACTTCCCGGCATCCCATCCATTTATTACGGTTCCGAATTCGCTATTGAAGGAAAAAAAGAAAGCCACTCGGATGCCTCTTTAAGACCTGCACTTTCTTTGCCGGATTACAAAGATGCGGTCAAGGAGAACCCGTTCACCGCTCTGGTCGCAAGGCTGGGTGCTATCCGCCAGCAGACAAAAGCTCTTTCTTATGGTGACTATAAGGAACTTACTCTTATGAACCGGCAGTATGCATTCTCCCGGAATCTGGACGGTGAATCTGTCATCGTAACAGTCAACAACGATGACAGTGATTTTGTCATGACCGTTCCTGCCGGCAATACAGACACTTACGTCGGCGCACTGTCCGGAGAAAAGGTATCCGTGTCCAATGGAACGATCGCCGTCAATGTGCGCGCCTGCTCCGGAGAAATCTGGCTTCCATGTAAGGACGGGATGTCTCTTCCGGAAGAAGAACCAGTTGTAATACCGGTTCAAAATCCGGTTCAAAATGATACGGAAAAAACAGAAGCGGTTTGCGGGAAAACATTTGAAGAAGGCAAGATCGCCGGTCTGCAGGAAGCAATCCTTGCGATCATGGAGTCAAGGGGGCCAGTGACAGACCAGATGAAAAATGATGTTTACCGGCAGACTGATTACCCTTCCCTGATCAACTGGATCAAGAGCTTTCGTTAGGATCTTACAAGTTTCATTTTTCCTGAAACACGAATTTCCTTAAAATGTATCTTTATGATGGAAAATACATTTAAAAAATGTTATAATGAATTTCAACGTAATGTTTATAAAATATCGTGGATATATAAAATTGTAAAGCAAGGAGATGATGAATACAGTGGAACAGATTACCTGGCATAAAGACTTTGAAACGGGAGCCGAAATTATTGACAAGGAACATAAGCAGATCTTTTCGGCAATGAACAGGCTGTTGCGGATCAGCGGCGACGAGGAAAAAGCGGAATGGGCATGCAAAGAGGGTGTCAAGTATTTGAAGAGCCACACGATCGAGCATTTTGAGCACGAAGAGGCATATATGAAATCAATTCAATATGAAGAATTTGATTTACATAAACGCCTGCATGATGATTTCCGTTATGGCACGCTTCCTGCACTGGAAAATGAATTAATAGAAACGGAGTATTCGCAGGACGCCGTCCGTCATTTTCTGGGTGTCTGTATCGGATGGGTAGTAGCGCATACACAGACGGAGGACATGGCGATCACAGGGAAGACCAAAAGCAAATGGACAGATATTCCCCACGAGAAAGAACACGATGCGCTGGAACAAGCGATCATCCAGCTTACCAATGATATGTTCGGGCTGAACGTAAAGAAGATCAGTGAACAGTATTCCGGAGAGGATTTTGGAAAAATCATCTGCAACCGCCTTATTTACTGTGGGCACCAGAAAGAAAAAAGAGAGATTACACTGGTTTTTGAAGAGCGGTTTTTACTGAATACAGTTGGAAAAATGTTGAATGGAAAATATAAAAAAATAGATGATATGATCCTTAATATCACCCGTTATATTTCAAGGCAGCTTTTGGAAAAACTCACCGAAATGATTCCGGCCATTGATCTGTACGAGATAGAAAAAGAGAGCCTGCTCACCTATGAACAGCTTGTCAATTCTTTTGAGACATCACATCCATCGTGCAGTCTTCTATTTGATTCAGGCGAGGGTTATTTTGCGTTCTGTATGGCGTCCCCTGATTCCGCACGGGGGAAAATGGTGGCTGTATTTGACAAAGAAAATGCGTTACATGCGGTAAATGAATATATCAATATGGATAAAACCAAAAAGAAAATTCTTGTGGTAGACGATTCTGATTTCATGCGAAGCAGGATTCATCAACTGTTGGCAGAGCATTATGAAGTGTTTGAAGCGGATTCAAGTATATCAGCAATAAAAAATCTTGCGATAAACCGCCCGGATTTAATCCTGCTGGATTATGAGATGCCGGTTTGTGACGGAAAACAAGCGTTGGAAATGATCCGTGCCGATATGGATACCGCAAATATTCCGGTAATATTCCTTACCGGAAGAGGAGACCGGGAGACCGTACGTAAAGTATTGGAATTGAAACCGGAGAAATATCTGTTAAAAACTCTGCCGGATGAAGAAATAAAGAAAAACGTCGACGACTTTTTTGAAGGAAAATAAAAATAGCTCAACGGAGCCATTGAGCTAAGAAAAGAACGGGGCTGTCTCACGACAGCCCCGTGTGTTATCTCTTCTCTTTATTCTCCCGCCCCAGAACATGTTCAATCCTCTTATAACATACCGTCTCCTGCGGCAGACCTTTCTTCTCAAGCCGCTCTCTGCTCCAGTTCTTCACTGTCCGGTACACAACAGCAAAAACCGGAACTGCACAGATCATACCAATGATCCCAAACAGAGAACCAAAAACAAGGATAGCAAATAAGATCCAGAAACTTCCCAATCCGATCGAACCACCGATTATCTTTGGACCGATGATATTTCCATCCACCTGAAGGATGATGATGATCAGAATAACAAAGATAAATCCCTTTACCGGGCTTACGATAAATACCAGGATCGCACTCGGGATCGCCCCGATATACTGCCCAAAAAACGGAATGATATTTGTAACTCCGATCAGTACGCTGATAAGCGCCGTATACGGAATACCTGCGATACTCAGCACAATAAACGTAATGATCGCTACGATGATGGAATCAATGATCTTTCCACTGAAAAACTTGGCAAAAGAACGGTTGATATCTTTTCCAAACCGCAGTGTGCGCATCGCATACCGAACCGGAAGGATAGAAAACAGCATCCTCTTTGCCTGTGCGCAAAACAACTCTTTGCTTGCCATAAGATAAATCGAAATGATGATTCCGATGACTACGTTAAGCATAACTCCCAGTGCGTTGATAAGGCCGTCCGAAAGCACTCCGAGTATTTCCGTACTCGTCGGGATCAGCTCATTCTGCATCCAGTTTATGAGCTGGCTGTATACGGATCCTGCCGTCTCCATCATATATTGTGCGAGTTCCGGATGCTTTACACTGAGTTCCTGCGCCATGCCCACGATATTGCGATAATAGCCCGGAAGACTGTTCGTCAGACTGATGATACTTTCGACCACTTCCGGAACAACTAACATCGTCAGCCAGAAAATGACCGCCATCGCCATGATCAGGACGACTGCCACAGAAACCGCCCGGCTTATCCCCCTCACTGTTTTCCGCTTCTTTGTCATCTTACGAAACAACGGTATAAATAAATTACGCTCCACGGCATTTACGAGCGGACTCAGCAAATAGGCGATCACAAGACCGATATATACCGGCATGAGCGCTGAATTCAGACGCTGCACCCCCATATAAACCGTATCTATATTAAAAAACAGAAAACCAAATATAAGAACCGCCACAAGTACACAAAACGCAGTAACTCCCGCATATACATACTTATTTTCAAACTTCTTTTTCAATCCATCCCCTCCTCACTTATCTGTCTTTTATTATATACTGAGAGGGGATTATTTTCAACAATACTTTTATGTAGGTTGCATTTCTTATGTTATCAGCCGGATAATCAATGTATCCAAACTCTTTGTCTGTTTTCTTGTCCCTCTCACGTTGTCTCCTGAGAAAATTTATTTGTAAATACAAACATGCAAACCATTTCTTTTCTGCTATTCTTTTTTCCAGAAACAGATGAGAGCAGCAATGCAAATGGAGAGAGCTATGACAAACGAGACTGCCATTCACAGGTATTTATCACAGGAATTTCATTTCAGCGATCTGGAGATTGCAAGGATACGTTATGCATATATAACTGTCCTGTCGGAGACAAGCAAGATCCTTTTTTTGCTTTTTGTTTTTCATCTTCTGCATATGCAGACGGAATTCCTGATCTCGATCGCAGTCCTCCTGTCGATCCGTAATTTTACGGGGGGGATCCATCTGCATCATTATACCTCATGTCTGGCATTTACATTTCTGTTTCTATTTCTCTCGATACTTTTATCAAGGTATGTGATGTTGTCTGCCGGACTGCAGGCCCTGGTCACGGGAATTGGGGTAATCATTGTTTACAAGATCGGCGGCGTATCCTCTGACAAAAGGCCGGACCCTTCCCCTGAAAAGGACTTGATCTTTAAGATGACCGCATGCGTCCTGCTCGTTGTCTACACGATCTTATTTCTATGTGTAAAAGACATGCCCTGGAAAAATCTTATGTTCTGGGTCATCGTTTTACAAATAATGCAGTTAGCCGTTGCAAAACGGATCAAAGAAAGGAGAAAACACTATGAAACTCAAAAAAATCAGTAAAGCTACCCTTTACACAATCTGCAGCTTATGCCTCGCATTCTCAGGGTTTATAACCCTTCCCGGCAAAAGCTTTTTATTCTTCGGCGAGCCGGAATACCCGACCGTGGAAAAATAATAAAGGAAAAGGGCTGTCCGGTGCGGGCGGCCTTTTTTATATCAGCTCAGGATCCGTTAATCCTGAATCTTCAGAACGACGGCGACCGAAAAGTAATTATGGTCAAGGATTTCTTTATTCTCTACGAGTATCTCGCCATCGTATTTATTTACCAGCTTTTTCAGGTGATGCAGGCCGAGCCCCCGGCCCTTTCCCTTCGTCGAATACCCCCGCTCAAAAAACCGGCTCCACACCGAAAACGGGATGTAATCATGTTCATTCCTTACTTCAATCGCAATCCCATCCCCGCTTCTCAGGACACTAAAATACATCCTGCCTTTTGGTTTTCCTTCTTCACTCTCCGAGAGAATGTTTTCCATCGCGTTGTCAAACAGGGTTCCGATCATCTCCACGAGATAAATATCCGGGACGCCTGTCTCCCCGATATCACAGTCAAATATCGTGTCGAGCGTGATATCCTGTTCTGCCGCCTCACAGATCTTCTGGTACACGTGTGCGATCACGATCGGATTTTTCAGGATGATCACATTATTTGGCATCATATATTTGGTCAGTTCACCGGTCTTTTCCTCCTGCTTCTCGACTAGCTCGTCATACGTTTTATAAATATGATGCATGGCATAGATCGCATTGAGCTGGTTCGTAAATTTGTGCTGCCTCTCCCGGATCTGCTGCAGCACCTCCCCGTAAACATCCGAGTACTCCGCCCGGAGCTTCGCCTCATAGCGGTACTGATTTAATTTGTAAAACGACAGTATGATAATGATGGCACAGCTTACCACATAAAAGTAATCCGAAAACGACATACTGTTAGTGCCACTAAAGCTTATGATTGCATATATGACGACTGCGCTGCATACGATCACGACGACGAGCGAATATCTCTCCTTGCTTAATACCCGTTTTTTTATCTCCTCCACCGGAATCTTATCCCGGATGAAAAGAATCACGATCAGCATCGCGGCAACGGCAAAACTGGAAAGTATGCTATCCGGTACATGAAGCAAACTCAGCAGCTTATATGGTGCAAAAAGTATCATCTCCAATATACTCGCAATAACGATCGAACTCATCACCGTCAGGATCCCCTGTATCACCGGAACCTTGTACTGCCATTCCACATACAGAAACAAAACAAAATAGTTAACAAAAAAAATCTGCTGGTTCTCCGTATACATATTTCCCCATATTATGCAGAATATCATGCTGGCATAAAATACCGCTGCTTTCGCATAACTGACCGGTTCTTTCGGGGCGCACAGCGAGTGGATCAGCAGCAACACACATGTTATCTCAATGATACTGTTAAAAATAAGCCCTACTTTATCAAACCATAGCATTCTTCAAATTCCTCTCTGAATCTTTTCTTTAGTCTCCCTCCGATATCGATCACATCATCTGTTTTCTTCAAAAATATCTTGCTGTTCTTAAAATCAATATTTTTGATATAACGGATATTTACTGCTGTTCCTTTTAACGGAACAAGGAATTTATTATCCCTCACCCGGCTCAAAAATGTGTTAGCAGGCAGATGGGGGATCTCTATGGTTCCTCCCAGCTCATGGATGTATAAGACTCCCCGCCGGCTCACGATATAGATCACATTGTCGACGACCACCGGGTAACTCACTCCGTCATGCCGGAGAGAAACCCGCTCCGGCAGCCGGACCCTGCGGTCCGCATTGATCGCATCGAGAACCTCCAGTATATGACGCCGGATACGCTTTGAATCGATCGGTTTTTCTATGTAGTCATAACAGTGTACCTGTTTTAACAACGTAACTTCCAGGCCCGCTAAAGACGTAATAAAGATAATGGGAGCTGTCTTATAGCGAACATTATCACGTATATCTTTTGCAAAACGGATCCCTGAGCTATCGTTCCGATCCTTGGGCCTAAGAATGATGTCCAGCAAAAACAGATCGATATTTTGATCCATGGCACACAAATATGCCTCTGCACGGTTTTCACATGGATAAACCTGTATATTTCTCATACACGACTCTACGATTTTTACCAAGGCAGCTCTGGAATTCTCATTATCTTCCAAAATAAGTACATTCATTCGAATCCCTCCATAAAAAAAGAACAAATAATCACAGAGAGGGCTACGCAATTACTTATTCTTTACCATGCAAATTATAAATTAATTTTTGTATATTGATCAGCGCATCCTGCTCCGCCGAATTCATGCGGATAAAGTAATGTACAAACTCATGAAATCTTGTCTCGTTTAATCTCTCCGGATTCACCTGCGCCATTTCGATCTCAACCCTCAAATCACTCACACCCAGAAAATAATCTGTCGTGACCCCAAAGTACTTCGCACATTTAACGATCAATCCATCGCTCAACGGAGCTTTATTCCGTTCGATCTTGCTGACACGCTGTTGGGATATATCCAAAACAAAAGCCAATTCTTCCTGAGTGATACCATTTTCTTCCCTTAATTCTTTCATCCTGCTCATAAAATACAACCTCACCTTTTTGTATTATTATAATGAGTAAATACACTTTTATTCCATGCCAGCTTGTTGTATTTATGATACTTTATTGTATCCTGGGGAAATTTTTTCAGTTTTTGTCAAATGTATTTTATTGATACGTTATATCAGGTATCCAGATTTCCTTTGTATGGCAAGCCCGGTGACTCCACCGGGTTATCGAGTAAGTAATAATATGTATTCTACCATAATTATCCACTACTGTCCAACCCCAAAACTCCTTTCTTTATTTTTTCACTCCACCCAACATGTATATGTACTTTCTGCACATCATTCATACGGCAGCTGTGCCAGAAATTTCACCCCATACTTCTCAGCTGCCTTTTTCATACGTGTCACTTTTTTATCCGAAGGATTCCAGTATAAATATTTTAAATCCGGCATATTGCCGATCACTTCCGCATCATCGGCCTTCATTCCCGGATAACAAACAATTTCCCGTATCCCCGTGCATGCCACGATATCATCAAACAAAAACGAATATTCTCCGATTTTCTTTGTATAAAACCGAAGGGAACAAAGTTCGTCCTCATATGTTTCATTCATCTTCGTGTAATTGCACAGACTGAAAATCCCTGTATCGTCCTGATTTCCATCGCGAAAATAAATCTCAAAGCCTTTGGATGCCGATACACGCTCCCCGGGGTATCGCGCAAATTTGTGCGGATATTTTTTTATATGATCATTGACTATGGCTTTCAATACTTCCAGATCCGAAAAGAGCGTTTTATCCGTAACAAGTGAAGTATCCACATCGATAAAAAGCGCCTCAATACGCCCCGTATGTTCCGATCTGCTTTCAATCCGGTATCTGTCCCCCAGTTCTTCACCAAGCAGAATCTCCAGCCTTTCGTGCCCCTCATATCCTGCCAAAATTCCTTTTTCTTTAAATAACGGGCCCCAAAGTGAACTCCACTTCCGGTACTCCTCTTCTTCAAAACCGGAAAAATGCAGATATTTCAAGTCCGGTATCTCCAAAACAGGAGTAATATCATCCGCTACCACACATCGCTGCATATCCAGATACAGATATGGAATATCTGTAAATACGGAAAACCCGCTCAAAGGGATCCGTCCCTCCGAAACACTGCTTAGCCCCCACTCTTCGGCACAAAGCTTCTGGAATGTATCATGGTAGCCCCGCTCTCTTCCCTCCGTTATCTCATAGGTATTATCCTCATTGGAAAATACCAGAATACCGTCTCTTTTTTTGTATCCAAAAGCATTTTGACTATATGTAACATCAAAATAATGATCCTTATCGATCATAAAACAGTCTGGATTTTCTTTGATGTACTGTGACACGATGGCCTGGATCTGCTGGCAGTCGGTTAGCAGATGGCGTGATCCTGATGCCGGATGAGTGACCGTTATATTCAGGGACGTAACCTTATGTCCCTCAAACTGCACATGGTCAAGCTGATAGTCTTCCGGGCTGAATGTTTCTGCTATTTTTTGTTTTAATGGGGACAAGATCCTCCACTCACGATAATATCTAACTGCCCACGAAGTCCCTGCGAGAAGAAACAAAACAATAGCTGACAAGACAACGACACGAATGGTTTTATTCATTTTCATAAACCGGGCCATGTGCGCTCCCCCCTTTTATTTCCGGGACCTGTTTCTGCAAAATTAACTACAGCTCTTTTTCATCATGTCCGGATTTATAGAGCCTTCTTGCCTCATTCAGGCACAATTTATTGGCGCCTCCGGAATATTCCGGATCTGCATACTGGACTCCGTCATCCTCCCAGCCGCATATCTCACAGATTTCATATGTACCGGGCGGTTTCTCATATAAGGTAGGATTCCCACAACACGGACATTTATATCGCTTCATTTTGTATCCCCTCACTGCCTGTTAAAGTAATCAATCCCATCCGTTGGTTTAAAATACGTCCGGATGACCCCATCATAGGACAGCACCAGAAATTCATTCGTATCTGTGTTATAAATCAGGATGTCCCCATCTGCCTCGGTCTTCTTTAATATATTAGCACCAGATGAATGGATGAGATTATTAGCGCCCTCTAAATACTGTTCTTTCGTTATATTCCCAAATTCAGCACCATGTTTTGCATAATGTGAATCCAATAATTGCTGCGTTCTGAAATTTATTGTACCATCCTTACCAGTTCCAGACGATACCTGACTCTGATCGGTCGTTCCTTCCGTATCCCTTTGAATGACGGTAATCCTGCATGTCGCTTCTTTCTTTGTTCCCCTGATGCTTGCGGTTATCGTCGCCGTTCCCTTTTTCTTTCCCTTTACAACCCCTTTTGGGGAAACAGAAGCAATCTTTTTATTACTGGATTTAAAAGTCACCCTCTTTTTAACCGGTTTTACACTGGCTTTTAGTTTGAAAGTTTCTCCTGCCTGCAGCGTATGCTTCGTTTTGTTTAGAGAAATCGTTACTTTTTTTGCGCCTGCGTCAGTCTGATGTTCGATCATGCCGAAAGAAACCGCCATGATCAAAAACAGCGTGATCACAAGAAACCGCCTTGTTTTTTTCATAAAATCATCCTTTCCCGGTATTTTTACAATGGTGCCGACCAGTACATAATGTCCTTTTTTATTATAAATTCTTTTTCAGGGATTGTAAATGATAACGTGTTCATTTTTACATCTTTACACAGCCATATAGGTATGTTATGATAAAGAAAATCCGTATAGAGGAGTTTCCAAATGAGTAAAGTCAAGAAAGCCGTTATTATTTTCAGTTTTGTTACGATCGCAGTTCTGATCGTTTGTGTATATTTTGTCTGGCACAGACAGCAGAACTGGCCGGTCCGATTTCATTCGGAACTGGATCATTTTTTCGGGGAGGGGAACTGGGAATATCTCTCGGAGGAGACAAAGGAAAGCAGGATGTATACCGTACGCTATTACTCCGACGTCCCAGCCATTGCTAATAAAGAGTTTCCCGGGGATTACCATAACTGGGATATCTGTTTCTCCAATCGGAATGGAGAAAAGGAGATCTGGACGATCACAGATCATGCCATGAAGATCAACCATTCCAAAAAGAAGCTTTTCAGTGCAGACAGATTTTCTACAAAACAGGCATTTCTCCGTGAACTGATGGAGGTCTCTTTTTCAGCCGCAGAAGACAAGATCCATAAAGAACTGCTGCAAAAGCTTTTACCAGAGAAAGAAGCTGCCTGCCTTGAAGCAGAACTTTCCTATCATGGCGGGAATCCTGATCCTGAACTATTTGAAGAACTGGCCAAACAGCCTTGGTTTACGGCCAATCAGGTGTCCGCCATTGATTATCTTTCCTGTGACCTTTATGATTTTTATCTGCGGATCCAGGCACACGATTACAGAGTGGCAAAACTATCAGAACGTGAGCGTCAGCATTTGATGGGCAGTCTCGGTGAACTCGAGAACATGCTGCTTGATACCTATGGGGAATATACTGATTATGAAATCTATCTTGATTCCGGACACACTGCCCAACATTCAAAATAAAAGCTCTGATTGACTTTTTATAAGAATAATTATAGAATTAGGATAGTTTTTAAAAAGCATTAGAAAGGATTTATGATATTACTATGAAAAAAATTATTTTGACGGGTGACCGGCCAACCGGAAGACTTCATGTCGGGCACTATGCAGGTTCACTGAAACGACGGGTCGAACTCCAGAATTCCGGTGAATTCGATGATATTTATATTATGATTGCAGATGCTCAGGCACTGACTGACAATTTTGACAATCCTGAAAAGGTTCGAAGCAACATTTCGGAAGTGGCTCTTGATTATATGTCATGCGGGCTCGACCCGGAAAAGTCCAATCTGTTTGTTCAATCTTATGTTTCTGAATTAACCGAACTGACTTTTTACTATATGAATCTTGTGACTGTTTCCCGGCTCAAACGTAACCCAACAGTAAAATCTGAAATTTCGATGCGCGGATTTAATTCCAGCATTCCGGTAGGTTTCTTTACCTATCCGATCAGCCAGACTGCAGATATCACCGCTTTTAAAGCAACGACCGTTCCAGTCGGCGATGACCAGCTCCCTATGATCGAACAGGCAAGAGAAATTGTCCGCAGTTTCAATGCCACTTACGATGAAGTTCTCGTAGAGCCAAAAGCGCTTCTTCCTGAGAATGAAGTATGTATGCGCCTTCCCGGCACAGACGGTAAAGCAAAAATGAGTAAGTCTCTCGGAAACTGTATCTATCTCTCTGACACCCCGGATGATATCCGCAAAAAGGTCATGAGCATGTATACGGATCCGGATCACATACGCATAGAAGATCCCGGAAAACTCGAAGGGAACACCGTATTTACTTATTTAGATGCATTCTGTCACGACGAACACTTTGCCAATCATCTTCCGGATTATGCATGTCTGGACGAATTGAAAAATCATTATACAAGCGGCGGACTTGGCGATGTCAAAGTCAAGAAATTCCTTTATGCCGTACTGATGGAAGAACTTGAACCGATCCAGAAAAGACGTCACGAACTGGAAAAGGATATCCCGGCTGTGATGGAAATCCTCCGGAAAGGCAGCCATAAAGCGAGAGAAACTGCTGCCCGGACACTTTCTGAGGTAAAACATGCGATGAAGATTGATTATTTCCAATAATTTCCAACTATCATTTTGCAATCTATACAATCACACCCCGTCCGGTGATATTTTTAACTCTCACCAGACGGGGTGTAACTATCTTCGCCAGGTTATCCTGATCCTAAGATCCATTTACTTAACCACTACTTTCAATTTCCATTTCTTCTTTCCGATTGAAAACGTCACCGTATACTTTCCTTTCTTCTTACCGGTTATCTGATACTGCTTCTGCGTTGACGTCTGCTTTTTCAATTTCACAGCCAGTTTCTTTTTTGGATATTTCAATTTTACTTTCGTCTTTTTTGCCACACCGGACAAAGCCACATTAGCCTTCTTCCCGCGTTTTATCGTAAGTTTCTTTTTGGACAGGCGGACCTTCATCTGTGTTGCATCAGTTGCTTTCCCTGCTCCGCCAGGGGACGGCGGCACGATCGAACCAGAAGTATTTCCAGACGCCAAAGCTCCGCCCCCCAATAACGCAGAAGCATCTCCTACAGCCGCCGGACTCCCCGTACTGTCTGGTTTTTCATCCTCTCCCGTCCCGATCCCGGATGGGGCAGAAGTACCACCCGGCTCCGAAGTCTCTGGTACAGATGGGACGAAACTACTTCCCGGTTCCGGCGTTCCTGTCACGGATGGGACGAACGTACTCCCCGGTTCCGGCGTTCCTGTCACGGATGGGACGAAACTACTGCCCGGTTCCGGTGTTTTCGTTGCAGATGGTTCCGGCCTTTCTCCCTGTACCGGCTCTTTTGTCTCGTCCCCGCCGGGATTTGCAGCGCACACAGCGGACGCATCGATCCGGTAATCCGTATCTAACATCTGGCATCCATCTGCTTTATTGACAGCATAAAGCCCCGCTGCCGCAGCCACCAGAGAGGCATTATAATCAAGTGCGACCTCATTACAGACATAACATTTCATATCATCATGATAAAAGTAATTGCTGTCACTCTGCACATCTACTGAAGCATATGAATCTTTCCCCTGATTGGAAGAACCATCTGAAATCCCGCCACACAGGGCGCCGAGAAGCACTTTCTGGTTTGTGCGGCCATTATTAAAATCATCATAACTGGCACAGCCGGATGCCGCCCGGTGATGCGGGTTCTTACTGGAAAATGCATTGTACCCAACGACATAACAGCGCCCGGTGCTGTTCGCACCAAGAAGATAATTCATCTGCTCCTTTGCCCAATCCGTATATGTCGTACTCCCCGTATTTTTGTCATAGCAGAGCGCCTCAAACTGAAGCGCTGTGTTGTACCTTGCCGACCCCCACGCACTGACATATGTATAGCCATCACATACTTTTTTGTTACAGTATGAATCGAGGCTTGACTTTGTATGAGACCATCCCTTTCCATAGGACAGCGCCGCCACACTGACATTATCCCAGCAGTTTAAGTATCCCGCATTCAGACCGGATACATATTCCTCATATTTTGAACGGTACTTCTCTTCTCCCGTCGCTTTATAAAGCCAGATCGCTGCCAGAGACAGATCATCCTGCCAGCCGCTCCCATTATAAAATCCTGCTGCTTTACTGCCGGATGAATTCGCTTTTGGCATTGTATCTGCATATTCAAATAATTTCTTTGCACACGACAGATAAGTCTCCGATTTTGCATCATCCGGGAAATTATATGCATGGATCGCCAGCGCCGCGGCAGTCTCCCCCACAATGTCCGTACACGGCTCGGCATCACTCGTAAAATAAGCTTCGTTGCTCCGGTCTGCCTGCGTCTCCGGCGCTCCCCAGTAAGCGTGGTCGGTACCGCCATCTCCTACCTGATAACAGTAAGCCGCCACGCCGTCTCCCACATCATCTGGTATCATACAGTTGACAAAATAATCACAGAAATGTTCCATGATCGTTTTGTAATGGGAAAGCTGGCCTGTCTCACCGAAGGCCTCACCGAATTCCGCATACGCAAGTCCAAGCATCGTCGCTGAGTACGCCTGTGGCAGATTAAACTTGGCATGATCCCCGGCATCGTGGAATCCACCGCTCACATCTACTGTTTTTTCGTTGTAAACCGCCTGACTGTCACACGTGTGGCAGTTTCCACGGTATCCATCATTGGCCCCATATTTCTTTCCGGATGCTACAAGAGACTTCTCTGCCACCTGTCCACCGCACATATTGGCGTCATAAAAATAAAGGGAATACTGCAGCAATTTTGCAAAATTCGCTTTTGACTCAT
Source organism: Lachnospiraceae bacterium (assembly GCA_021770615.1). Next base: position 104,739 of record JAETQR010000003.1, read on the forward strand.
ATGTATTACCGGTATTTCCGCCTGTGGAGCCCCCCTCAGAAGTCTTCTCCCCGGTCAGTTTGGCAGAAAGGATCTCATACGAAATGCTGCCTTTTATATTAGCAAACTGTACCCCGAACGCCCATATATTTTCATCCCCTGACGTCGTGTAAGGGGTGAGGTCGATCGACACCTTCTGCTCTGCGCCGGATAAGTTCACCCAGTCGCCATGCTCCCAGTTTTCGCCATAACCAAAATACGCCTGGGCTCCGGCCGTACCTCCCGTTGACTGCTCGTAACGATTGACCCTGAAAATGATCTCCAACCTGCGGAACCCCGCTTCTCTGAGCTTTGCTGTCGAATCATAGTTCCCCGGAACTCCACAGTTTACTTCCACATTTCCTTTGTCCTGAGAGATCATTTCGTTCTGCTCTCCGCTTCCGGAAGACAAGACGATTTCCACACTCTCTGCCCTCACATCACTTCCGCCCAAAGGCAAAAAAGGACTAAGCATGGCCAATATAAGCAGCCATACCAGTCCCGTTTTTCTTCCATTTTGTAAACCCATTCTCATACCTTCCTCCATTCGTACTTATTTTAAATGCTTATTTACCGCCGCCAGCAGTTCCCCTTTTGGCATCGCCCCCATCACTTTTTCCACCACTTCTCCTTCTTTAAAAAGCAGAAATGCCGGTATTCCCGATATCCCGTATTTTTGCGCCAGTTCCATATTCTCATCACAGTTTATCTTTCCCACAGTCAGTCTGCTTTTCTCCTCCTCTGCAATCTCGTCCACGATCGGTGACATCATTCCACATGGTCCACACCACACCGCCCAAAAATCCACGAGCACAGGTTTGTCTGATTTCAACACCATTTCCTCAAAATTGTCTGAATTGATCTGCATTGCTGCCATTTTACTCTCTGCCTCCTTTTATTCATCTTTTTCCTTATAATATAACATACAGTGACAATATCCTTCAAAATCAGGATCGGCAATCTGCTCCCTGAATTCTTTGCACATGCACTTTGTATCTTCACTGATCTGAAGTACACACGGACAATGTCCGTTTTTTGCTTTGAGACCTGCCTGCACCCGTTCTACAACATCCTTGTCCTCGTTTAACCGAACTGCCATCATTTACCCTCTCTTTCTTTTCTGATCAAAAACAGTACATAACGGTAGTCAGACCTCGATTTCTCCCTGAAAAACTTCTGTTGCAGGTCCTTTCATCAGAACTTCCCCGTTTTCCAGGTATGTATCATAAAGAGCACCACCGCGTATCCTGACCTCGATTTCCTCTCCCCTGTCACAATATCCGTTTAACACAGCCGCCACTGTCGTGGCACATGTCCCCGTCCCGCAGGAGATCGTCTCTCCGGAACCTCTTTCCCAAACCCTCATCTTTAAGGTGTGACGATCGATCACTTCGACAAACTCCGTATTGATCCGATCCGGAAATAACGGATGATGCTCAAACAACGGACCGATCTTTTCCAGCTCCATTTCATCAATCCTCTCTGTAAACACGACGCAGTGTGGATTTCCCATGGAGACGCAGGTTACCGTATAATCCTTCCCGCCCGCCTGCAGCGTGCGGGCGATAAAGTCCTCTCCGTCCGCCTTCACCGGAATAAGCGACGGGGTTAGGATTGCTTTCCCCATATTTACTTTTACATAAATGGCCTTCCCATCTTCTATCGTCAGTTCCAGCTTTTTGATCCCGCTTTTTGTCTCAATCGACATCACATCTTTTTTCACGATTCCATGATCGTAAGCATATTTTGCCACGCAGCGGATACCGTTTCCGCACATCGCCCCCTCGGAACCGTCCGCATTGTACATGATCATACGGCAGTCCGCCACCTCAGACGGAGCGATACAGATCAAACCGTCCGAACCGATTCCAAAATGACGGTCACTTATCTTTTTCGACGTCTCTGACGGATCCGTAAGCTTTTCCTCAAACAAATTAACATATACATAGTCGTTTCCTGTCCCGTGCATTTTCGTAAACTTTAACATCGGCATGTCATCGCCCTCCTCTCTGTTTCCGTTACAATGGTCTGATCTCATTGTACCGGCCTATCCCATATATTCTACTTTGATATCCACATTGCAATTCGACATATGCGAGGCATTTACCTCAAGCGCATACTCCAGAAGGATCTGAAACCCCCGCTCGTTCATCGTCTTTTCCAGTCGGTCTGTGTGGATCGCCACCTCGAGTTCCCCAAATGGCGTCGAATAATACGAAATCGTGTCTTTATCCTCCACAAACACCATATGGGTCTCTGTGACACCTTTCTTTATGATCTCGACCTGATCCTGTTTCACCTTCAAAAGACTCCTTACGATCTCGCAGTCTACGCCGGATGCGCCTTCCGATGCTTCATCATAAGACACATAGATCTTGTCGTCCTTTTCGTAAAGTTCTCCCATGGAAACAACCTCTACTGTCTCCTCCTGTGAGTCATTGTGAACTCCGCTAATCGAAATTTTTACTTCCTTTTTCATCAGTTTTCCCCTTACTAAATATTTTCATGCATGCGGCCCCAAAACTGCTGTCGTAAGCCGACTATCTCTCATAGGCCGTTTCGATCAGCCGGTCAACCAATTCTGTAGTCGTAAGTCCCATGTCATTCCAGAGCATCGGATACATACTGATATTCGTAAATCCGGGAAGCGTGTTGATCTCGTTAAAGACTACATCATTGGTACCCTTTTCAATAAAGAAATCTACCCGGGAAAGTCCGAAACCGCTGACAGCCTGAAAGATCTGTACGGCATCCTCCCGCACAGTCTCCTTTACCTCTGCCGGAATATTCTGCGGATCGATGACGGTTTTCGATTCCTCACTGTGATACTTGGCCTCATAATCATAAAACTCTGCCGCTGCCACCACTTCACCGATCTTAGATGCCCTTACTTCCTTTCCGCCAAGCACCGCACATTCCACCTCATGACCGCAGATCATTTCCTCGATCAGGACACGGGTATCATATTCCTTGGCCAGCGCTACTGCCTTTTTTAGTTCTTCTCTGTCACATGCCTTACTGACACCACAGGAAGACCCGGCATTGGATGGTTTGACAAAAACCGGATATCCGAGTTCTTTTTCCACCTTCTGTACCGTCGCGTCAAGCTCGCTTAAATCTCTTGCTATATCCGCCACAAACTTTGCCTGGCGGATTCCGAGCTGCTCTACAAAAATCTTCGTCGATATTTTATCCATGCTTACGGAAGAACTAAGTACCCCGCATCCCACGTATGGAATGCCCGAAAGCTCAAACAATCCCTGTACCGTACCGTCTTCTCCAAATTTTCCATGGAGTACCGGAAAGATCACATCAATCTTCTTATACTCATAAACATCTTTTTTCAAAACATAAATACCCGGCCTGCTGCGGTCCGGAGATATGACAGCAGTCTGTGTCCCTTCCCGCCAGCTTCCGTCCTGTATCCGGGAAAGGCTGTCTGTCAGGAGCCATTTTCCCTCTTTTGTGATTCCGATCAGGATCACTTCGTATTTATCTTTATCAAAACCATTTACCACATTTACAACCGATACACATGAAACCTCGTGCTCGGAAGACATTCCTCCAAATATAACTGCAACTTGTTTTTTCATCATTACCTCCATCTGCGCTGCTTGCACAAACTCAAGCTTTGCTTTTTATTGTACTATGAAATGTTATATATCACAAGGATTTTCAACATTTTTGCTTTATTTGTCTCTACATTATCACACACTATATTGAATGTATTTATCATTTGTGTTATATTTATTAAAAATAATGCTATCATGGAGACCAAAAATGAAAAATACATATCAAAAAACAGGATACCTCAAAGAGGAGTACAAAATTTTTCACCTGAAAGGCAGCCTGAACCAGCCAGTCGGCTACCATTATCACGACTTTCATAAGATTTTTATTTTTTTAAAAGGAAATGCGGACTACCTGATCGAGGGAAGAGAGTATACACTGCAGCCAAATGACATTGTTTTTGTCGGTGCCGGGGAAATCCACAAACCGCTCCCACAGGATGATTTTCCTTACGAACGCATCATTATGTATCTCTCACCTGCCCTCTTTGAGTCCATTTCGACATATGGCTGTGATCTTTTTTCCTGCTTTGAAAAAATGTTACAAAACCACTCCAGTATCCTGCGCCTTCCCGAAAACTATATGACGCGATTTCTCGACATAACCCACGAACTGGCGGCGTCATCACAGAGTGCAGAATTTGCCGCCTCCCTGTTAGAACGGATCAAACTCATGGAAGCCCTGATCTTATTAAATCGCTTTTTTCAGACAGACTACACCGATCATGTGACCGAAATCCCCTCACACCCGGCAATACGGGCGACCATCTCTTACATTACCGCCCATATTACGGAAAACTTATCCATCGACCAACTGGCAAAGTCCGTCTATCTTGACCGCTCCTATCTCATGCATCTGTTTAAATCAGAGACAGGATATACCATCGGGAAATATATCACCGAAAAGCGTCTTTTTCTGGCACGACAATACATTTCAGAGGGATATTCCATCACAGATTCCTGTTTTAAATGTGGATTTAACAATTATGCATCCTTTTACCACGCTTATAAGGCCAAATACGGTACATCCCCTAAAACAGCTTCTTCCGGCACTTTATCAGTGCATATGTTCCTGGAATGAGAATGAATATGTTGATAAAATCTGTAATCTCCCACACGATCCCCATCGGCATGATAGCACCTGCAAATATCATGATGACGTAGACATACTGATACTGCTTTACCAGTCCGTCTCCTCCCATATACCCGGCAGCCACCTGCCCAAAGTAAGACCAGCCGATCAGTGTCGCCACCGCAAAACAGATCGTAGCAACTGCGATCAGCTCCTTCCCAAACAGCGGAAGTGTTTCAAATGCCCCTTTGACAAGCAGGCCCGATGGCATACTGACAAGTGCACTCTCATTCCGCATCACAAACATGACCACTACGACACCGGTTATGGCGCACATCACTACCGTATCCCAAAATGTAGCTGTCATGGAAATAAGCCCCTGCTTTTCAGGAGAAATCGTTTCAGAACCGGAAGCCGCGGCGATCCCGGACGTCCCCAATCCGGCCTCGTTGGTAAACAGGCCTCTTGCCACACCGTATCGAACCGCCCTGCCCACTGTAAATCCCACAGCTCCCCCCAGAAATGATTTTCCATTAAATGCAGATTTAATTATAAGGACCACTGCCTCCGGAAAGACAGGCGCATTCAATATAATATAGGCGACGCACCCTCCGAGAAAGAGAAACGCCATCGCCGGTACAAGAGCCATACAGACCTGTTCGATCCACCGGACCCCCTGAAGAATCACGAGTCCGACAGGAAGAGCCACAACGATTCCGGCGACCCATTTCGGGATCCCCCAGACATCCCGGCACGTCTCCGAGATCGCATTGGACTGCGTTGTACAGCCAGCACAGAAGGCGGAAAGGCAGATAAAAAAACTGTATAAAAATGCCATCTTTTTTTTGCCCAGAGCATGTTCAAGAACATACATGATCCCCCCTGTATTATGTCCCTCGCCATCCCGGCTGCGGTACATACAGGAAAGACGGGTCTCCGCATACGTGGTAGCCATGCCGAGAAAGCCGGTGATCCAGCACCAGAACACCCCTCCCGGCCCACCGAGAAAGACAGCAGTCGATACCCCGATAATGTTCCCGGTCCCGAGAGTAGCCGCCAGCGTCGTCGTGAGTGTCCCAAAAGCACTCATTCCACCGGCCGCATCCCCCTCCAATGAATATTTCAGTGCCTTTTTTAAATTTCGCTGGACAAATCCTGTCCTTATAGTAAAATATATATGTATCCCCAACAAAAGAACAAGAAGGGGACCGCCCCACAATAAATTATTAATTCCTGATATAATATTCATTTTCTATATAAATCCCGCTTTTTATTCAGTTTATGAGGAAATAATCAAAAAAAGACCCGCAGGGCAGGGCGGCAGACACCAGAAAACAAACTTATCCCGTGAAAGGAATGTTTTTATGAAACGAATGAAATTATTGTTATCTTTACTTTTATGCATGTGCTTTGCAGTGAATCTTTTCGCCGCCCCCGCCTCTGCGATTTCCTTTTATGAAGCCCAGCAGGCAGGCAGCACCCCCGCACCGGTTCCTGACAACACCGACACTTCAAAGGGAATTCCCTACACGGTAAACGGTCAGACCTACAGCTATCAGGGAGAAAAGATCAAAGTTGTCTACGAATCCGAACGGATCAATCTGGACAAGACCCCGGCTGTCGTCATAAACGGCACGGTTATGGTTCCCCTGAAGGAAACCTTTGCCAAACAGGGGATCAAAGTGACCTATAAGTACTCAAAAAAGCTGAAAAAAATCACGATCACCAAAAATGACAAATATATCGTCATGCATATCGGCCAACCATCTATCACGGTAAACCAGAACACGACAGCACTTCCGATGGCACCGCTCTCTGTCACCTATGAAAAAACAAAGACAAAAACGATCCTCGTCCCATTCCGTGAAGTTGTCCAGGCCCTCGGGATCAATTATCTCTGGGATGACACAATGAAAGTAGCCCAACTCTCGAGACCGGTACTTAACTTTATCGGAAAAAAGACCTTCACCCAATATAACTGGTCCCTAAACCAGTATGCATCGATCCAGAAGAGCAGGACCGGCCGCACCACGCTGGCAGAGTACAAGCGGCTGGTCAACTACAAAAAAGATACTTCTTATGGATTCCAGTTCCTTCGCTTGGACAAGTTCCGCCCGGTAAACGAGGAAAAGTTTTTATCTACTTATAACTATTATATTAAAAATGCCTGCGAGAACAAAGGACGAGGCCCTTCCTACAGTGTCTTATATGGAAAGGGAAAGGTAATGCTTGCAGCCGCTAAAAAAGAAGGCATCGATCCGATGTACTTTGTATCCCAGACGTTTTTGGAATCTGCCTATGGCACGAGCGCCCTCGCCCGCGGCAACCGGATCACTCGTGTGGCCCTGCCATCCTATGCCCGGTCAAACGGAAAATTTATCACCAAAAAAATTCCTAAATCCGCCACCGTTTACAACCTGTATGGGATCAAGGCATATGACAGCGACCCCAAAACCGGCGCCACCTCCCACGCCTACTATCAGGGATGGACAACCGTGGATAAAGCCATCTACGGAGCTGCTAAGTTCATCCGGGAGAACTACTTCGAGGCGCAGCCAAGTCAGAACACCATATTTAAGTTCAGATTCAATCCGAGCAACATGAACCATCAGTATGCTACGGATCCATGGTATGCCGAGAAGATCGCCCAGCGTATTCTGCTGTTTAGCGGATGCTACTCTACAAAAGCACTGTATATGTATGATTATCCAAGGTTTCGGTAAGAAGATTCAGGTGTCAAAAGCCGTTCTTTCGAAAACTTCATAGTGGCTTTTCTACTATGCAACCTTTGAATAATCAAGGATTGAAATCTCCTGCATGAGTTTTTTGGCTGTTTCAACAATCTTTTCATGTTTCGTCTCTTAAAACTCAGGCATCTCCGTAAATACCACTTTTTCACCATCTGCAATCCCACCATATACCACATCTGTTTTGTGTCCCACATTCAAATAATGTTCTATCACATATTTTGACGTAAATGGCATTTCCAAAAATACTAATTCCGATAAAGGAAACCATCTGCTGACACCTTCATTAGAAGAAAACTCTTCGTCAATACCATCTTTCAAATCCGCAAAAAAATAATAATTCTGACGGATCTCTCCCTTGTTTCTTCGCAACGTCACATAACGCAGATGCAAATTTTCTATTTTCTTCTCTGCAATCCCTAATTCCTCTTCAAGTTCACGCAGCACACAGGCTCTGGCATCGTTTAACTCATACTCCTCAAAATGCCCGCCTGCTGAACCAATCCAGACATTATTGACCACCCTGCTTCCCTGCCGGTAGAGCAACAACATTTTATCTCCTTTTGATATGTATATAGATGCCATGTTCCTTAATCTTCCGTCCATATAAATCCTCCAGTACGTACAAGATCTATTTCATTTCAGGCATAGGTGCGGTATAAAAACCTAATTTATGGAAGTTGTACCAGTCTGATACTTTATCTTCACTTGCTACATTTAGCGCAAGTAAAATCTCTTTTGCAAATTCCATAGATGCTGTACCGTTCGCTGTTATAATATTTCTATCCCTGACTGCTTGTTTTGCAATATATTTTTCTTCCCCTGTGTAAATAGATCCTGCCCATTGTTTTAAATCATTCAGATCATTACTCGTATGCGCCACGTCATTCAAAACGCCAACTGTACCCAAAAAAGCGGAAGCATCGCAAATACCACCTAGTATTTTACCCTTTTGATATGCTTCCTCTACAAGCCCCTTTATCTGCTGTGTTTCTGCATTTCTCCATGTCATTCCGCCAATAAGAACCAAAGCTTCGTAATCCTTTGGAACATCTGTAATATCGTAATCTGGTAACGTCCGGAAACCACCTATAGACTGAACACAATCTTTCGATAACGATACCGTTTTTATATCATACTGCCCTTGTCCCAACATGGTTATCGCAGATGTTATATACGCCGCTTCCCAATCTGCATATTGCTGTAAAATTACAAATAAAATTGTTTTTTTCATACTGATTTACTCCTTCATAAATTGTGAGTTGCATGATTTGATAGTAACTTTACTTTCTGTTTGGCTTTCTTTTTATTTCCAATAATCTAATGAAATCATGAAACAAAGAAGTATCCACTGGCTCAAACATTATCCATTTCCCATCATGGTAAGTTTGGGCTTTGTCATATATTTCTTGAACTTCCTCCGCATAATTTTCTCTATCTGTTTCAAATTTTAACCGTTCGTCTTTCCCTAAGATAATCATAAAACCCACACAGTTTTCTCTTGCATATAATGCACACAGCGTTTTACCGCCCCGGCGATATTTATATTCATATTTCCATGCTTTGCCGCCTTTATCCCACAAACAATCCATATCATAATTTTCATCAATTAAATCACATAACTTATTCCATACAACATATAGAGATTTTCCAACTAAAGCTGTCATTTCTTCTTCATTAGGTATCGTATCAAGCATATTAGCCCTCCTATATGACTTCTAAGCTCTTAGTCAAATTTCTATCTCCAAGTATACACAAAATTATAAGATTTTTCAATTCCTCGAACTGCTTTTGTTTAAATTTGAACGGCACTCCCACATACCGCAAAAGCGGCCACCTGCCACTTATAAATACCATCTATGCTTACAAGGTATTTTTTCACCCCACCGTTTGTCAGCAGATTTGTAAACAAATATGATACGTGTTTGTTGCCGTATTATTTGAATTATGCTAGAATATATCGAGAATACAGAATTGAGAGGTAGGCTATGGACGTAATGATACGGGAAATACTAAAACAGGAATATCCGTTATTGGATAATTTCCTATATGAGGCAATTTTTGTTCCAAAGAATGTCGAACCTCCAGCCAAAACCATTATTACATCTCCCGAATTACAGGTTTATGTAGAGCGTTTTGGGGAATCAAAAGATGATTGGGGATTAGTGGCGGAGGTTGGCGGTAAGATCGTCGGTGCTGTTTGGGTTCGTATTATGAACGATTATGGACATATAGATGATGAAACGCCCTCTTTGGCAATCTCCCTTTATAAGGAATACCGGGGCTTTGGCATTGGAACAGCCATGATGAAAGAAATCCTTGCCCTGCTGAAATCACATGAGTACAGCCGAGTTTCTCTCTCCGTTCAAAAAGCCAATTATGCGGCAAAGATGTATCTAAAAGTTGGCTTTGAGATTGTAATGGAAAATGAAGAAGAATACATTATGGTTTACACATTTAATTGAGCAGTCAATCTCCCTGTTTTTGAACATCGTAGGTGTATTCTACACTATAAAATCCGAAGATAAATTTACGCAGCCGCGGAAGAAAAAAATTCTTGAAACTCTACACAAATTGTGGTATATTGAACATAAAGAAGGACACCTGCTGGTAACAGGTGCCCCACAGGACTACCGATAGACGGTTAGCCCGAAACATAATCGACAAAATAGCCGCTTAGTTTTGCAGACTGGGGCGGCTATTTCTGTGTCTTGTTACTATCCTTACCGATAGAGTATCCTATTCCGAAGCAGGTCAAGCCAAAGCTTAACACTGCCATAAGTCCTAAAATATCCATTGGCTCAGCCCTCCTTTCAAGAAATCATGGATTTCTTTAGATTCCCTTGTGGGGTTCTATGTAAACGGAGGGTCACAGTCCCTCCAGAGAGGGCTAACCGCCTACCATCTTGGTAATCCCAAGGAAATACTACCACAGTTCGACAGGAATTTCAATCAGATTCTCGTTTCATGGAATATGTGGAAAGTATTTCAATATCAATCTCAAAACAATCTCATGGGGCAAAAAGAAAGACTGAAAAGCAGCGATTTAACGTACTTTTCAGTCCAAATGTCCGTTATTCGAACTCGTCTCATCTATACGATTTTTAGATGCTTTTGTATCTATTTTATTCCTTTTAGTCCATCTATTTCGCATATTATTTCTATTATTTCAGAGTTTCTAAAAATTTTAGAAGCAAAATAGAAGCAGTGAAAATCTGATGTCATTAAGCAACAAACATTATACTGGTTGCAATTTCTTTTCCAGTTCAAGCACCTGCTCCAGAGTAAAATCAGAATACAAAGCAATTTCCTCTGGAGACAATTTTCCAGCTTCTATCATTCTTAAAGCAGACTGCTTATTTCCTTGCTCAATACCCTGCTCATATTTTTCCTGATAATTCATCTGCAATGTCATATAATCCAACTTCCATTTCTCATTTTTTCTGACGGACTGTACCGCCTCGTCTAATTCTCTGGTAAAGTCATCCTCTGGCTCTTTGCCATCAATAAAGTCAAGCAGCTTCTTCATTTCCAGTGTAACATCATCCATTGTTCCTTTGGTATTTAAAATAATCTTCGTTGTATCATCCCCAAGACCTAAGTCTGGATTTTGGATACAGCGATTTTCAAAGGTATAGATGTGTCTCCCTTCACCGAACAGATCAAAGGTACATACGAATATAACAAAACTCCGTTTCAAGTCTTTGTAATTATCCCCTTTTTCCAAGATATTCAAGTCTATCATTCCTTGATAATATCTTGTTCGTTTGGGAAGATTTCTATTCTCTGTGGTCTGCATTTCAATATTGTAAACGGTTTCTTTCCCGTCTTCTACATAGATATCCAAACGTACACTTTTCGCATCTGCAGAAATATCTATTGTCTCCTGCGACTTCGGATATTCAATGCGGGATATCTTGATGCCAAGTATCCGTTCTTAAAAAGGTTTGCAAAATTTTGGATTTCTCATGATAACACTGAACATGAAATCATCCTTTATTTGCAATTCTTCAAAGGCTTTCTCGATAATGACGCTCCTTCTTTTTCTTTACCTCTATTATAATATGTGTCAATATAATTGACAACAATTTATTTTTACCAATCTATTGGTTAAATGAATTTCTAAATTATCTGCTTTCTATTATCATCTAGCCAAGAAAATCTTCTACGTCATCTTTAGATGTACCTACAATATCAACCGCATTTCTTAGTTCATCTTCATTACAGCCAAAACGGTTACACCAATAATCAATCTCATATCTCTGGTTCAAATTTATTTTCGAAGCATCTTGTGGTCTCTTTTTGGTCTTATCATCTGACATATGAAATCCCCCTTTCTATACAATCTACTAAGCTTAACATTGTATATTGTACAAAATAATGAAAAATTTTGCAAATAATTTTTACTAACATTTTAACTTAAATGATTAAGAAATCAAAAAATATAAATAGTCCTTATTCCTCAAATATCCTCAACCTCCTCACAATCTCCTCCGGTTCTGGCAGCATCTCCTTCATCCCCTCCGGCAATGACCTACTTAACTGATAAGTTGCCACCCCAATCGGCACATTGGATTGTTTCAACGCATACTCCACATAAGTCTTATCCTTGCTCTTGCAGATAATAATACCAATCGAAGGATTCTCGTCCTGTAACTTTACCTGCTCGTCCAATGCAGTCAAATACAACTGCATTTTACCTGCATACTCCGCCTCAAACTCTCCGATTTTCAACTCTATTGCTACTAAACTTCTTAATCTTCTATGAAAAAGTAAAAGGTCGATATAGATATCCCTACTTCCAACAACCAAATCATCTTTGCACTTCTCCATGATGACAACATTATTGCTCCAGCTAATTTCTCGCACCAGTGGTGCGAGTTTTTCAGAATTGCAGTAACTTAAATAAAAGTTCCTCATTCTCCAAAGATTTGCCGCTGAATATCCTTTTGCCCCCGGAAATTCCTTTTGCAACTCTTTTGACAATACCTGGACAATGAACTTCCCCCATCCATTTTCTTCCTGTTGCCGATGGATTTCCTCACCTATTTCCCAATATAAATTGATTGTTTCTGCATTTATAAGTTTCAGAACATGATACTGCTTTTTATGTATCAAGTGTTTAATTTCTTCCACAAACGGCTCATAACCTGAAACTTCTATCTCTTTCAACTCAATTCCTCCAAATCTCGCACCGCTGGTGCGAGAAATTCTTCAACCTTTACAACACCACATCTCCCGCTACAATTCATTTAGATATTTCTGCAAATTATCCACAAAATTCCCAATATGTATGCCATCCACAAAAGAATGATGTGTCTGAACCGACACCGGCATAATAACCCTCCCATCCCTTTCGTAATATTTCCCCCAGTCAAACAATGGTGTTGCATTATCCTTCTTGCCAGAATTGGTATGGGAAATATGGGTATATGTAACCCATGGCATAGGAGAACATTGAAATACATCATTTTCCAGCGGTCCGGTAAAATATTCCTTTTGCTCTTCTGCTGTCTGTGCTGCCAAATTTACATATTCTTTCATTGTGTCCTGCATAGGAACATTAACTACCTTAAATAATTCTGTATCTTTGTTTAAATATGTAAAAGCGGTATCAATTTTATCAAATAAAACGATTTTGCCATCTAAAAAACGATAACGGAATGCCTCAATCTCATTTGCACATTTACATACCGCATAAACAAACGCAAGTGTAAAGGAAAAATTTTGTTTTTTAATCTGTTGCAGAAAATTTGTGATGTCTACATCGAATGTTACACAAAACGCTGGCTCAACACTGTTTCTAAAAACCATACAGTGCATATTTCTTTCCCATGTCTTTTCATCTATGACTTTGTATGTGTTTGCCATAAAGCTATACCTCCAATGCCTTACTTTCTAGGTTCTTACTCATTTTATCATATATTTTCTCTGTACAAAAGCAAAAACTGACATTTTCGTTCAATAACGAAGAAATTTCTATAATTTCTATTGCCTATTTAATCATCTTTCCTTGTTAATCGAATTTCCCAGATTAAATGCCTCCTCCAACGCTTTTGTTTCCTTAATGTCTCCAATATCCTTAACCCCTCTTACCAGAACCATGCCTGCATCCTCCAAATGGAAAAAATTAAGTACAAGCTGATACTGCAATTTAATTGCGTCAAACAATTCTGGTAATGTTGCTGCTCCCACCAGCAGCAATGCCAGCCTTTTTATCCGAAATTCATTCCTCATAGGCGTGTGTAATCTATCAATAATCGCTTTTAATTCTGCACTAATCCCATAAAAATAAACGGGAGATGCAATTACCAGCATATCCGCCATTTTCAGTTTTTTATAAATTTCTGCCATATCGTCTTTCTGAAAGCACTGGTTTCCTTCCCTTGTAAAACACGAATTACAGCCAATGCAGGGATTTACCTTGTAATCAGCAACAGAAACTATCTCCACTGTATTATTTTTGTTCGCTCCCTCTGCAAACGCCTGTGCAAGCAAATCCGTATTTCCACCCTTCCGCATACTGCCAACCAAAACAACAATTCTGCTCATTCTGTCATTCCTCCTGTACACACATTTTTTCATCAGAAATAAAATTGAAAACAACTATATATGTGCGATTGCTCTTAATCGCCGATAATCCGCAACCCATTCTTCCCTATTCCATAAAGTTGCTCTTGTCAATCCTTCCACTTTCTCAAAAACCATAGCTTGTACATATTCCGGCACCACTTCCAATTCAGAGGCAAAGAATTGTTTCATCCAATTCGCCAATCCCTGCTCTCCGTCCTTTAATACAGTTGGTCGGTCATATTCATAAATCCTGTCAATAACAAATCCATTCTTCTTTAACAATTCACCGAAAGCCTCTGCTGTAGGAAAATTGAATTTAGCCTCATAGCCATATCCCAGACTGTTACAAGCCTCTGCAAAAGCATTTTCAATCGTTGCAATATTTCCACTTACACCAAACTCGCACACCAATACTCCCTGCGGTTTCAAAGCCTTATGTATATTTTCCAGCAAAGCATCGTGGTCACTGATCCAGTGAAATACGGCATTGGAAAAAACAACATCAAATTCCTTTTCAAAAGGCAGAGCAAGTGCATCACATACCTTAAATTCTATATTGCTAAATTCTTCTTTCGCTTTATCTATCATGTTTTCCGAACCATCAACACCTACAATTTTATTACACAATTCAGCTAATTGAGCAGTCAAGGTACCTGTTCCACAACCCAAATCCAGTATAGTCTGTTTCGCATTTTGGGGAACAAATTCTAATAAGCCCTTTCCATATTCCGCTACAAAACCATGTTTTTTATCATATAATGTTGAATTCCACTCCATATGCATACCATTTTCTCCCAACTATCTATCAACAAAAGCTTCTACCGTCTCCTTCAGTCCATCACTAAAATCTTCTAAATCTCCAAAATTAATTGCACCTTCGTTGAGTAGTGAAATAAGATTGTAAATAAGATTTGACCAACTCATCCTCACCTGAACGCCTGCTTTCTTTTTGTCTTCCTTTATTCTTTTATCTAACTTCCAAAACTTATCTGATGGATCAGCATTTTCACTTAGTATTTCTATATATTGTCTATTGAGCCTGTCCATATAAGACTCCTGCCAATCAGCAATTTTACTTCTGAACAACTTCCAGTCTTTCTCTGTAAATCTCTGTTCCTGCAATTTCTCAACCTCCGATTAAATTCTTATTCTATTGCTTTATAAACTCTTTAATTTCCGAATCAATATAACCGTAATCCACTTTATCCCAATCAGATACATCAATTTCGAGCCGTTTATCTCCCAAATCAAACTCTGTCTGATGTATGGCAACTTTTCTATATGTTTCAAAATCATTGTATACACCATGACTTAACCCTATATGACGTTCTTCCGTCTTTTCCCTATTAATAAATCTTTGATGCAAAAGTTCCAAAGGGGCATGCAAAAATATAGTCATAGACTCATAATGATATGTCTCCAAAAGTGAAAGTATTATATTTTTTCCCTGATTCGTAAAGTTACTCTCCAAACATAAGTCAACTCCACTTTTCATCAGGCATTCTGCAAAATGAAAAAACAGCTTATATGCACATGCGCCATAATATTGTGTCTGCTCAACTGTCTCAGCATTAAATTGTAATCCGTCATGCATTACTTCTTTTATTGAATCCTTGCTTATGAGAGGAATCTTCAAAGAATTAATGAGGTGTTTGGCATATCTTGATTTCCCTGTCGCTGATGCACCTGCAATTAAAATAAGTTTGTTCATTTCTATAAGCCACCTTCCCTATATAAAACTGAATCTTCAGCTCACTTTTTTATTACTTTTTAAATATATCAACCGCATGACTTGTAACACCTAATAAATCTTCACGTTCACAAGTGGCAAAATGATATTTCAAATATAGCTGAAAGGTTTCGCTATCCATAGCGTCTATTGCTTCACGCATAAATAAAGCACATCCATCAGTCGCAACATAATGAAGCCTAGTTACAGGGAATACTGACATCAGCTTATCTATATCCTCTTTTCGGACCAGTTCAAATAAATCTTTTGGCTCGGATTTAGCAGCAAATGTTTCGGAATCAAGAAGTCCATTTTTTACATATTCTGCAACGCTGAAATTATTTCGTTTGAAACCGTCGTCAAGCAAACATCCATCAGAAATAACATATGCAGCGGAAATTATACCACCCTTTTTAACAAATTTTCTTCTGACAACATCCTTTAATTCTTCTACAACATACGAGGAAGGAACTAACTGATGTTCCATAAAAATACATTCCATCATCTGGTTCATTTTCTTGCTGGAAAACACCAATAACGAAATCAGCACATTTGTATCAACCATTACCCGCAATTATTTCACCGTTCTTTCCTTCCGCAACTCCTTAACCATCACCACAACATCTTCTTCTGTTTCCAAACCAAGCCTCTCTGTCTCTCCTGCAAATGCAGCCTGCGCCTCTCTCAGTGCTTCCATAGAAGAATTTGCCAAATATATCCGTCCTGCTTCTTCCAAGAAAAGCACCTTACTCCCTTCTTTAATTCCTAACCTTTTTCCTAATTTCTAACGCTTCTTTCCGAGATAAACTTAACAAATATAGTCTTTTATTGTTTCATCACTCCAAATATGCACCTCTATATACCGTTCCGGTCCAAATTTCCCATCATCATTCCAATCTTGTGGAAGACCGTATTTTTCGATTATATCAAGTATCTCCTCATAAGTGTACAATTTCTTTCGATATTCTTTCCCATCATTAACACAAGGGCTAAATGTCGGGTGGGAATCTCCATATGTGAATGATAATGTATTAACATTAAATTCTTCAATAGGTATTTTGATATACGCCATATTATCATACCATGAACTCAGCCATGGACTATGCTCAACAACCATATAGTACGGTGCTTTACGCACAACCTGACCGCCCTTTCTTATAAACTCCTCTCTTAAAATTTTTTCATAGTATAACCTATCCTGAACATAACTTTTCTGCCTCTTTGCACACATTGTATTTGGTTTCTCTCTTCTTATCGTATCAAGTAAATCAGTTGCTGCATCAACAGACAAATCTGACAGATTACGAAAAGGTCCAACTTTCCTGTCATAATAATGATACAAAAACATTTTATCTCCCCTTAATTTTATTCTGAACAAACCATTTTAAACATTCCGGATCCATCCCATTCACAAGGTCTTCCTTCAAAATCCCTTTTCTGATAAAACAAAAGTGCCTCTTTCGTGCTAATCAGTTCCAAACTTACCGCCCAACCATAGACAATTGTTTCTTTTATATATCTTTCCACACGATCCATCAGAATTGTTCCACACCTATTGATTGACACGTTGGCATGACCGCAAAATCTTTGATATAAAAGGACATTCCGCCATTTTCCACACAATTCTTCTTTATATCAAGCAAATCACTATTTAAGCCCGGCACTCTTCCAAGAACGTTTTACGCTTCTAAAATCCTAAAAATCAAATCATCTCTACATCTATCTTCATAAGCTATGATTTTCAAATCGCCACCTCCAACACCTTACTTCCTATCCAGCCTTTCCTACTTTTTTATAAACAACTTTATACTTTCTCCATATACACAAATCTCAATTCTTCTGTAACCTGTTCCTCGTCAAAAATTTTATATCCAAGTTTCTGATACAATGCTATATTCTTTTCACTTTTGGTACTGGTAAACAATTCGTATCTTTGTTTCGGATATTGCTTTTCCATTTCAAGCAAAAGTTGTGTCCCTATCCCTTGTCCCTGCTTTGTTGGATGTACCATCAATTTTCTGATATAAGCAGTCCCATTATCGCAAAATGCTCGTACAGAACCTATGATGGTTTTGTCATCATCTAACGCTTTTAAAATAATCCCTTTTTGAAATTCATTCTCTACATCAGTCAAAGTTTGTTTTAATGGCGGAATCTTGGTATCAAAAAGTCTCGCCTCACTTTGATAAGCGAGATACTGCAAGTCAAGTATTTTCTGTAGGTCTCTCTTCTCTGCTCTTACAACAATCATGATATATCCTCCAAAATATAAAACTCAAAGTTTTTTCTTCATGCAAAGCAATTACTCTTTTATATGGCAACACTCATTCCGCATTCTCATAGGTATTTTTCTATCACCCCCTGCTCTACAACAGTCTTGAACTTCCTTATATCTATAGCTTATATTGCATAAAATTTCCATTCTTCTCAAATCCAAAATCCGTATACAGCAATACCCCCATATCTGATGCTGTAATTTGGACCGTTCCACAGCCATACTCTTTTGCCTCATTTACAACTCTAGATAACAACTCCTTTGCAATGCCCTGTCTACGATATTCTTTAGAAGTAAACATACTTGAAAGCAAACCCATTTTTCCGTTGGGGCAACCAAAATAAGGCGGTTTTTCCACAAATGACATTCCACTTGTTCCAACAATTTTATCTCCATCCACAGCCAACCACGATATAAATGTTCCATCTGCCATATGTCGATTATAATAATCTCCTAAAGCTGGCTTCAAGTCTATATTCGCCTTCGCACCTTCTTCCCGTAACTGGTCGATTCTCATATCAATAAATACTTTCAGTTCTTTTTCTGTTAATCTTCTATATTCTACTGCCATACTGTGCCTCCTGCAAAAAACTCCCTGACTTTCTAAACAGTAATCTCAATCTGATTTTCCTCAATAGCTACAATACAACTCTCATAATATCCATCACCAGTGGTTCTTGGACCGCTAATAACATGATATCCATCTTTCTTCATCTGTGTCGTCAACAAATCGACTTTTTCCTTGCTGCCAACACTAAATGCAATATGTATAAAACCTGTTCTTTGAAGGGATTTACTTGCATCATCCATATCTGGTTTATTCATAATCTCTAATCTTGCACCATCCCCAAATGTTAGAAAATATGATTTGAAACCTGTTTTTTCGTTATGATACAGATTATTTGATATAGCACCCATATACTGCTCAAAGAACTTCCTTGCCCCCTCTAAATCATTCACATACATAGCAATATGATCTATCTTCATGTTAGCAACTCCTTACTGTTTTGACTACTACAATGTGTTTTTCTCCGCACTTTCATTACGCCACTCCATTTGATGATATCGGGAAACGGAATCTGCAAATCCTATTGATTTATATAATGAATATCCATCTTCTGTTGCTTTGAGTTCCACAACACAGAGTCCATAGTGGCAGCATCTTCCAGTAACATATTCATAATCTCTTTTGCATATCCATGATGCCTGCATTGTGGTTTCGTATATACATTTAATATTGTACCTGTTTTCCCATTCATAAATGCAGGACTCATCGGTTTTTAAACTATAAGCAGTAATGCACATGCTACTATATCCTGTTCGCTTCTCCCAATATACGCAAATATATTTTTATTAAGATTCTTCATAAAATAATGTGGCAAACCTCTTTCAATAATTGCCGATTCTTTTTCATTAAAGCCGCCATAATCTTCAAATAGATATGCAATTCTTAGCTTTACCAGTTGTTCAACATCTTGGTTTGTTGCCTTTTCAAAAACCATATCACATCTCTCCCTATCAAGACTTTGCAGGGCGTAAAACTTTCTCTATATATCATTTTCTTTGTTTTAACACTTATACTGAAGGCATCTTTACCAAAACGATTAAGTATAACAAATGTATTTCCATGCCATTCTGCCTTTGCATATAAACGACTGCCCAACCTATCTACATACCGAACATCATCACTGATAGTTGCTTGACAGTAAATATTTCCTTTTCGGTCTGCAATTTTAACATACCACCCTTCCCCCGTTTCATCAGAAAGAATTCGATATATATAAGCAGTTAATCCAATATTCTTGGCTCGCTTTGTCAGCTTACTGATACGTTCCTCTCGTACAAATTGGTTATTGATAATATTTTCAAATGCCCCTTCTAATTTCTTTGTAACATCTTCAGGTTCCAGATAATATACTGAAATATTAAAATATTGGTCGCAAATATATTTATCTTCTCCCAAAACACTTTGAACCTGATAGGCACAAATAATGATTTTCCCACTTCCATCAATATCAACACCTTTAAGTTCTTCTTCTATCACTCGAACTCGGCGTATTCTTTGCTATTCTTAACTATATTTGTTTAAGTTTTATATAAATACGCGCCCATTTTTACATCAATTACATCATTTATTATGGCTTGCTGATTTTCTGTTGCCAAAGTGTTGCCACGCATTTATTATAGCAAATCCCCGCAAAATAACAACCCGTCCTTGAATATTACGCAGCAAAAGTCACTTTTGATGATAACGACATAAAATACTGTCTACGTCATTTACATATCTGAAATCTCTTGCAAAATAAGGCATTTCAAAAGGCTAAAGCGTAATATATCCAACACATATTTTCTCTTTGAACCTCCTTATCACTAAGGAAAATATTATTCTACTTCCTTCAAAACTATAACCCATCTGGCAGTTCCAAAAGCGATTTTACTCTATTTATATCTTTTTCTGATTGCCTTTTCATTGTTATCTGTGCCAATGAAATGATAATATTCTTTAGATCTCTATATGCTTCATCTGTATAAACATCCTCATACTCTCTTATCCTATTCATTATCGCTAATACGAATTTTAAAAATTGAACTGGTATTACCAAGTCCGAAATATCATTCCACTCTGTTATATTTCCATAAGAACGTGCTATTGCCTCCATTTTTCTATCACATATTCCTTTACAAACGCAATAAACTTCTGTATATTTATTCTTTCTACCATTACATCTATAGTAGTCCATATCCTGAACAAATACGACTATTCCTTCATATTTATCCAACATATCCCTGTGAAGCAAATCTTTTCCGCACACCTTACATCGTAATGGTTCATATTTTGACAATAAATTGGAGGGTGATTTTAATTCTATTTCGTTATAGGATTGTGGAAAAAAACGCCTTATCAATTTATTAACTGCTCTATTTTCTAATAAAATTCTCTCTATCTTTTCTCTGTCAAATATTTCTATCTGATATTTATCTTTTAATGCCTCAAACTTTCTATTTAGTGGCGAACTAACAACCGTAGAATAAAAGCCAATAAATCCATCACAGCGATGAAATTGTATTCTATCTGATATATCTTCTTCATCGCTCACATTAACTGCTGAACCACTATGAATTTTATGTTTACAACTAACTAACCAACGTATCTCTGTGTCATTTATAATACCCGTCCGCTTTTCAGAAATGATTATATCTCTTCCTCCATCCTGTCCTCTATCTGGATCTTCAAGAACAGAAAAACCTAATGCATGAAAAAACTCGCGAGCAAATAATTCAAAAACATCTTGATTTCCATTTGCGACATTGGCTTTGGGGATCTCTTTAAAATCTATAATAGCCATAACTCATCTCCTCATTATATCATTGGCAACAATTTCTACATTTTGAAATAAAAAACTCTTTTTAGATAAAGCAAGTAACCTTATGAACTATCTTCCACATAAAATAAATGATATACCTTTTGCGCCATTTTCATGTTCGGAACGGCTTGTAAAATAAAACATTCCAAAAAGCTAATGCGCAACAAATTCAACACGCATCTTCTCTTTGAGTGTCCTTATTACATGGTGCTAGCACCATGTAAATACTACATCTAAGGAAAAAGGGTAGTATTACCTACCCCTATGCTTTTCTTTCCTTTTCTGCTGTTTCAATTCAAACTGTCGCTGTTTCTCTGCTTCTCGTCTCTCCCGGCTCACAGTCTTGCGTTCAATTTTCAACTGCTCCTGCTGTAATTTCAATGCCCGTTGCGATCTTGTGCCAATCCCGGTATTTTGTACCTGTTTGTGCACTTCTCGCTGTACCCTCTTTGGATTGCGACTAGTTTCTTTTACAACAGTTGCCACAGCCGAACTAAATTGTAACCGATAGTAATTTTTCAGAACAAAATCATAAATCTCATAGTCCCTTGGTTCTGCCCCAAACGTAACCTTACATACAGATAGCTTTCCTTCTGATACACGTTCAAACATTCCCACCCAAAACGGTTCCTCAAAAAATACTGTTAACTTTCCCGATACTTTATCCATGACAATTCCTCCTTAAAATGGTTGTAATGAACAAAGAACGGACGACCCTAAGGAGGGAGGGCTACTTACACCAAATCGGTGCGACTGGACTACCTACCAGTTCTGCAAGGTTTCCTTGCGTTGTGTTTTTATCTTTGCCCCTATATATATTACCACATAAACGCCCATTTTTCCACAAAAATATGGCAACCCCAGCGGTGGGGAATAAATTTCTTAAATCCAGCTATTTCTCTATTTGGGGAGGCTATCGTATTCCACCTGCCGTTTTTTGTGGGTCATCCACAATCAATCATAAAGTGAAATCCTCCCCTTTTCCACTTTTTTGTGGATGATTTTTCTTTTCCCTATTCCATTATCCCCCCACCAGTGGTATAAT
This sequence comes from Lachnospiraceae bacterium, assembly GCA_021770615.1. Next base: position 127,132 of record JAETQR010000003.1, read on the forward strand.
GGCTTCATTCCAGATACACACTTGTGTGTTTCTGTATGTACTGTACATCTTCGGGCGTTATGGGTTGTCGGCGAAAACTGTCCAATAGCCTTGAAGATGTACTTTTTATGCTCTGCCATACCCCTTTCCTTACGGGCGTCCATGTCAGATAAATCTGCAATCTGCGTCAGAAGGTAATGGTTTTTCATCGCATTGCTGTTCTGGCTGTTTAAATGTTCAATATCATAGATCCCATTTTTCTGACTGTTGAATCCTTCATTTTCGATCCTCTATCTTCCCCTGCCGACCTCTATCATTTCTTCCAGATTTCTTTTGGTAAGGACAATGTCTGTAATCCACTGGAAACAGACCTCTTTTCCGCCCGGCTTTTCATACCGGTATTCACACACATTCATCTTTTCTTTTTTGCCCGCCGTCACATCCACGTCATTGGCATACCTTCCCCTCCCGCCTTCTTTCCCTATGTTACTTACTTCATTTGGCTCTTCCTTATAAGTTAACGTCATTAATTCTCCGATCCTTGCGCCAGTCCAATACAATAGCTGAAATGCCATATAAGATACTGGCTTGTCCCGCACTCCCTCAAGGAACTGCAGATATTCATCCTTCGTTCAAAAATCCATTTCCTCTGCCCTGCTCTTTCCAATACTTCCCGCTTTCTTGTATGGGCTGCCCTGCAAATCGTAATAACGCTCTACATAATTGAAAATAGCAGACAACTGGTTGTTAATTGTTTTCAGGTACGTTTCCGAATATCCCTTTTTCAACAGTTCATTCTGCCACTTTCGGATATCTGCTGCCTTAATCTCGTTAATGGCACGATTTCCAAAGTACGGGAGAATTTTCAAATCAATAATATACCGCTTGGTACGTACTGTATTTTCCTTCAACCTTGCCTCCATGTCCTCCAGATAAATCTCCACAAATTTATCAAACCGCATCTCCGGATTGCTCTCCTGCTGTTGTAGAAATTCCCTCACCCAAGCCTCTGCCTCCTATTTTGTCTGGAAACCACGCTTAAACTTCTTTTTCCGGTTGCCCTGCCAGTCCGTATAATAAAACTGGCACAGCCATTTTCCTGTTTTCTTATCCTTGCTTAAATTCATTTGCTCTCCTTTCCTGCCATTTCACTGCCAGCTATTCTTCCGCTGGTAGCTCAAAATAATAAATCTCTGCCTCCAATTTTCTTTCCACTTAATCTGCCTGTCTGTTGCTAGAAGAAGAATGCACTGCTTCCAACATTTCATCCGTAATCTCCATACCGTAAAATTTCTCAAGGAAAAATTGTGTCGGCACTTTGCCGGGAATAACAATCTTGTCCATCTTCTCCAATTCATAGCAATACAACTTTGACATTCCAAGCAAACCCTGCACTTCGGATATCGACAAAAACATCTGGCTGGTTTTCCCCATAAGCTCCCCCTTTCTGCATCAGATATAACAACAGATACAATTGCGTCCTGTCAGTAGGATATTTGAAATTTTTTCATTTTGTCCCTTGCATTCCGCTTCCTGTTTTCATTTCCATACAGAAATTCCTGCTTTGCCACACCTTTTCCCCATCTGCGAGGCTGACCTTTCTATGCCTGTTCTTTCATTTTTTGCTTTTATTCAAGAAGTTTAAAAACTTTTAGCAAAATTCTGAAATTTAGCACTTGACAAAACGCAACAAAATGATATTCTATAATGATACAGTTTTAAAATTGTATGGGTGGCATGGGCGAGAAGGAGAAAGAAGAAATGTATGAATATGTTAAAAAATCCGAATATGCACCTGTTAGAAAAGAACTTGAGAGAATTATCAAATGTGTTCAAATCGAGATGAGAGAAAAATATGATTTGACATTCCAGTTTCAACTAATTGGAAGTGGACGAAGGCATCTCGTAACCAGAATTTGTGGAGGAAATGATGGTTATGACTTTGATTATAACTTAATTATTTCGCACCCTGGAAATGGATATTCCTATAAAGCAGATATTTTAAAACGGAATTTTATATCCGCTTTCAAGAATGCTTTACAAGGAACATCGTACTCATTTCCAAAGGATTCGACCTCTGCCATTACCATAAAGGTAGTTGACAAAAATCATAAAAGAATACGCCATAGTTGCGACTTTGCAATTATTTATTATGATACTTTTGAGGAAAATGACGGTTATTTTTATTTGAGGAATAATAAGAAACAAAATAAATATGAGTTTGCTTTTCGGTCATTAAATTGTGACACAGAAGAAAAGGTGGATGATATTTGTGCCGAAAATAACGGATGGAATGATATAAGGGAAGAGTATATAAAATTGAAAAATATCAATGAGAGAACAGACAAGCATTCATTTTCTCTTTACATTGAAGCAGTCAATAATGTGTATAATCAAATGTTTTACCAGTAAACTGCTGTTAACAGGGAGATTTTTTGCCCTTATCCGTCATCTTTTTGTTTTCATTTCTCTCTGCCTGTGTTACAATACAAATGTATCTGTCAAATATATTTGTTGGAGGAATTCTAATGACCGTTGGAGAAAAAATAAGGGCTTACCGCAAAATGCGTGGCATCTCTCAAAAGATGTTAGGAAAACTGGCAGGCGGCATAAACGAAGTGACGATAAGAAAATATGAAGCTGGAGACCGCAACCCAAAACCAGATCAGCTTCTAAAAATTGCTGACGCTCTCGGCATCAGTATCAACATTTTTATGGATTTTGACATTGAAACGTTATCGGATGTACTGTCCCTGATTTTTAAGATGGACGAGCAGTTAGATGTAGAGTTTACTGGTAAAAAGAACAAGAAAGGGGAATATGCCCCAGATTCCATTTTCTTAAAATTCAATAATCCGCTCATCAATGACAGGCTTGCAAAATGGGCAAGAACAAGAGATTTGGTTCAGCAAACGGTGGACGCCAGAGATGAATTTGATACAGAAGAAGAATATCAGAATGAGGTTGCTGACATGCGGGAGAAGGCAGATGAAATAAAGCAGCATTTGATGGATAGCAGTATAGTTGTAAAAAAAAGTACTGAAGGTATCGTTGTGAAAATATCAAACACATAAAGGGGGCTAATATGCTATTTTCCGAATTATACAAAATAACATTACAAGGTAATGAAGATTGGTTTGATCCAATCCTTACAAAAGATACTTGTCTATTTATTGACCCTTTTTCCGTTTTCAAATCATCTAACACATTATTTGAAAACAGTTATGCGGAAATGATGTATTTTTTCAACAAACTTTTGAACTAATAGCACATGCTGGCGGAAATGTATCCAATCTTAGTTATAAAAAAGCTGAAGGTATGCTACTTTTTCCAGAGGTTAATGCATTATGTCTGGGATATTCAAAATCTCGCAGAGGTTCTGGATCTGGGCCAGAATGGGCAAAAATACTAGCATCAAATATAAATTCTATTATTGCACAGGGCATTACCAATATTACACACTTTGAGGAATTAGGTATTTTTTGTGAAGGAATTGGACCAGATAGATTAAGTGATATAACAGCAAATCTCCTCAAATCACGTCTTATAACATATACCCAACGTATTTGTCATGAATATAATATTCCTATGACAAAAAAGAGACTTCAAAACAGTGCTTTTGATTATCAATTTAAGTGTTGGAACAGCAAAGAGGTCCTTCTCCCCACTAATCCATACAAAAGTAATTCTCCTGTTTTGCTAGTTCCCAAAGATTTTTTGAATCTACTTCCCGAAATAAATTCATGCGATTTTGAAGAAACCATACAACTCTCGGAGCGATTGCGAAATGATTTCAATTATGAAGTTGACAAAAATCTTGACAAACATTCCATTTCACAAATTGCTATTGAACATTATGATCTTGTAAAAGAATATATCAATATTGTGGAAAAACGAAAGGCCAATTCATTCGGCGAACTTATGAAAAAAACGCTACGCTACACATGGTATGAACTATCAAAAGGAATTGTAGAAAATAACAAATTTACCTTTTCAAATATAACAAATGAAAAGGAATTTTTTGATAAAATTTTAGACTTTGCAGACTATTTTAGGGAATTTATAGAACTTCGCTCAGGCTATAAGCTCTTATGGAACGAAACGAAAACTCTTCCTCGTAGCGAGGAAGATGTTCAACTGCTTTTTAAAGGTATATTAGATGAGCACTGTCGTGCAAATAATATTGACTTTACTCGAGAAGTAAATCAAGCTATGGGACCTGTAGATTTTCGTTTTAGTTCCGGATATACAAATCGAGTGTTATTAGAAGCTAAACTTGCTAAAAATACCAAGTTTTGGAATGGATTAAAAAAACAACTTCCCAAATACCTTCAAATTGATAAATGCAAATACGGAATTTTTCTTGTTATTGCATTTACTGATAAGGACATAGAAAGAATTAACTCTTTACAAGATATTGCAAATGAAACCTCAAAATTCTACAATGTTACAATCAAAACAATAGTGGTAGACGCCCGCATAGAAAACAAGTTATCTGCTTCTAGATTATAAAATTTAGAAGCAATTTAGAATCACCCCCAAAAAGCAAACGCTACAACCCCTATAAACACTGGGCTGTAGCGTTTTCCCTGTCTACTCGAACTCCCTACGGATATAACATAATTGTTAAATATTTAATTGCTTTTTAAGGGTTTTCATAGCTATAATATCCATATTTCACGCTGTATTTACAGTTTCAGAGCAAACAGGTATCATACGGGTATCACAGATTTTCTCCTTGACTGCCATATCTACATGGTGCTAGCACCATGTAATTATATCAATAAGGAAAAATCATTATTCACTCTGTTACGCAATCGAAGCCCCTTTTTATCAACATAAGTATAAAAGGTCGTTGCTATCTTTTTACACTTTTAAAGCCTTATAAAACGAACGTTTCACGCACCCTAAAGCGTAACAATACAGCATCTACATTTCATTAGGAAATGCCGGAGCAGGTATTACCTGCCCCTATGCTTTTCTTTCCTTTTCTGCTGTTTCAGTTCAAACTGCCGCTGTTTCTCCGCTTCCCGTTGTTCCCGGCTCACAGTCTTGCGTTCAGTTTTCAACTGCTCCTGCTGTAATTTCAAAGCCTGTTGTGATTTTGTTCCTATCCCAGTATTTTGTACCTGTTTCCGCACTTCACGCTGTACCCGTTTAGGATTGCGACCTGCTTCTTTTACATCAGTTGCCACAGCCGGACTAAATCGTAGTCGATAGTAATTTTTCAGAACGAAATTATATATTTCATAATCTTTGGGTTCTGCACCAAATGTAACTTTACATACAGATAATTTACCCTCTGATATTCGTTCAAAAATACCTATCCAAAATGGTTCCTCAAAAAATACTGTCAGTTTACCCGATACTTTGTCCATGACAATTCCTCCTTAAAATAATTGTAATGAACAAAGAACGGACGACCCTAAGGAGGGAGGGCTACTTACACCTAAATGGTGCGACTGGACTACCTACCAGTTCTGCAAGTTCGACTTGCGTTGTGTTTTTATCTTTGCTCCTATATACTAACACATAATTATCCGTTTTTCCATAAAAACAATCCTCGCCGCTCATTACTGTATTTCTGCCAAAGATTTTTGAATATCTTTATAGACCAACGATTGCATACTGTCTGCATAAAGAGATATATCCGCTTTTTGCAGTGCGGAAACAATATCTTCTTTTAATCCCGGCTTATTTTTTGCTATCATAGGTAGCAATTTTATACACTGTCTTGCCGTTATCGGCTTAACATCTTCTATATGCTTCAAATATTCGTCTATGATTTCATCAATTTTATTATCTTTATCCCATTTAGCGTTGTAGGCAATCAGCGTAAGCCCTCTTGTTCGAATGTAAGAATTATCATTATCAATCATATCAGCTAACTTATCCATATAACAATATACCTTGTCAGATTCCTCACATTCTTTTTGCAATATCTGTAATGCTTTGTATGCCGTATTATTATTTTTCTCAAATAACAGCTTAAAATTATCCTCTATATTTATTTCCATGCCGTTTCATCTCCCATATCTTTAATCATGCTTCCAATTATAGCACTTTCTCTCTACATCTGCCACTATAAATACAGGGCATGACAACCGCCATGCCCCACATTTTTTATCGCTCCAATGTTCTCTCTATCTTCTGTTTCTGCCCTTTTAAATCGTTCTGTTTCTCATACAGATTATTCCGCTCTTTACAGAGTTCTTTCATGCGCTCCAACTGCGCCCTCACTCCCTCCCGGCAATCCGGCTCTATCTTCTTATATTCCCCGGTCAGATTGCGGATTGTATTATTATTTTCTTTTATCTGCTCTGATAAGCACACCCAGTCTATCAGATTCTGCACTTCCTTATCTGTTTCGTATAGGTCTGTTTCTGACACAATTTTAGCACATAGCCGCACCATGACTTTCTTCTCCATATCCGTCATATCCAATCAATCCTCTCTTTCCTATCGGCTCATTTCAAAGGCACGTTTCGGGTGTTTATTTGCCCTCTCCGCATGTTCTAACGCCTTTGACCGTTCTACTATCAACTGCACCTGCTCTCTGCCTAAATGACGCTCCAAACGCCCCAAATCAGATGCTTTTTCTTGCAATCGCTCTATGGTGTCGCTTTGCTCCATGACCTTATCTGCTAATCGGCTAATCTGCTCCTTTTGCCCGTCCACTTTGGCGGTCAGCTTCTTGCCCTGCTCCGTAAGCTGTACGCATTTGATAGTCAGATTTTTTATCACCTCTTTCAATTTCTCCACAAGCGGTAAAGCCTTTTTATCCCGGTATGCCTTTGCGCTCATCAATGCCCCCGGCTCCGCTAACTGCCATTTTACATCTTCATCATAGGCGTGTATGTTGCGCTCCATGACTTCCTTTGACTGCACCATTTTGTTGATTTTCTGCTGCAACTTTTTCTGCTGCTTCTCCAACTTTCCATTTTCAGATAACAGCTTTTCTTTATCCTCTGTCAGCGTTTCCGTCTGCTCTTTCAAAAGAAGATTTGTAGCGGAAAGTTCCGACACTTCCTGCCGGATCACTTCGCCCTCTTTGCGTATCTGCTCCGTTTCCTGTCCTGCCGCTATCTGCTGATGAAGAATATCAGCTAATTCCTCTTTACTGTCGGAAATTGTCTGCTCCAGTTCGACAACTTCTTTTGCACGCTCCTTTTTCTCGAAATCCAAAACAGATAAATGCTTCTCATGTGTTCCCTTTTTCTCCCACTCAATCCCACGTTGTAGCATAATCTCTGCAAGATGTTCCTTTTCTGCCGCCGCCCACTGGTTACGCTCCGTTTCGCTCCTTGTACCGCCCTTAAAGCCGAGTTCTGCCAGTGCCTTTTTTAGTGACACTCTTGTTTCAAGCCCTCTCTTGCTTCCAGTCGTATATGGTATAAAATCTATATGCAGATGCGGCGTAGCCTCGTCCATGTGGAGATGTGCCGAAAACACCCTCAATGTGGGATTGCGCCGCTGAAAGTCCTGCATATATTCATCAAGTATTTTCGCTGCAAGCTGTCCGTCCCCGGTCTTTGCCCCCATATCGTCCTTGTTGCCTATCTGCAAAATAATCTCATGGAATGGCTTTTCCTGTTTGCCGGAACAGATTTTCTCATAGTAATCATCAATCCGGCGGTCACTTCTGGTCTGCTTCTCATTGTACCGGGCAAGTGCTTCATCAAATAATTTGTGATATACGTCTTTGATATTTTCGTTGCAGTATTCCACGTTCAGACAGCTCCGTTCCGGGTCAGTGTTCTTTGCGTGGAATTTTCTGCTGTTATGGTTGACAGAGCCTTTCCCTGTCATAACGCTGATTGTCCGTTTCATATTTCCCTTTCTCCCTGTCAGGTAATAAGCGCCGGATACGGCGCATAGCCTTTGTTACTTTCTGCGAAAGTAACGCAAAAGCACTTTTGACAGGCAAGCCTATCAAAAATGCAACCTGCAAGCAGGTTTTGCGCCCTGCCGGGGGCAAGCTGTCTGTTGGACAGCATAACGTCCTAACGGACGGGGCGGCTTTTCGCCGCCTTGATACCGCCGCTTTCCGACTTTCTCCCAACAGCGCAACATTGTAATGTCTATAATTTTTGCAACCTTGCACTCTTCAAGAACGCAATTCCAAGACTGCAAAATTCTAATAACCTGCATTGTTGCGCTGTTACCTTGCCTGTCCGTCACTGTCTGATTTTATCCAGTTCCCAATACCATGTATTGTTTATCCGCTTCGCCCGGACACCTAACTCTTTCTTCGCATTTTCCAGTGTCCGCTTCGATATGCCCTGCTCGTCTGCAAGACCAAATATCTCATTGCTCTGCATAGCGTTGTTTGTTTCTGCCAATTCCCAGAGTAACCGTTTCGCCTGTTCCATCTTATTTGCTTTGGGAGCAATACCGCCTAAAACTTCATCAGCCGTAATTTCATAATCCCCAAACCATTGAAAACCGTCCTCCGACAACGCAAATGCTTTCGGGTGTCCGAACGCCGCAAGATTATTTTTAATCTGCACCACAGCCCTTATATTTTCTTCCCCCTCAACTCTGCCAACTAAGAGAACGCTTCTAGCGACTGCAAAGAAATCAATCGAACCCATACCCCGGTATGCCGCCTTATTTCCTGCCGCCTTGTTCATATGCCCGACAAGGACAATCGCACACTGATATTTCTCTGCCAGTGTCGCTAGCTTTTTCGTCATATCCCTTGCTTCATTCGCCCGGTTCATATCCATGCCGCCGCCCAAATAGGCTTGTATCGGGTCTAAAATCAGCAGCTTTGCTCCTGTTTTTATGACAGCCTGCTCCAACCGTTCATCTATCATAGAAAGGGATTTTATCTTTTCATCAATGACCGAGATTTTCTCACAGTCTGCCCCTGCCTGTTCCAATCGGGGCTTTACCGTATCGGCAAGACCGTCCTCCGCACTCTGATAGATTACATTCAAAGGCTCTGTCAGTTTCATTTCACCGTCTAAGCCCTCTCCCTTCGTCAGCTTCGCCGCTATGTTCAGCACAAATGTTGTCTTTCCGTCCCCCGGATCGCCTTGAATAATTGTCAGCTTGCCATAAGGGATAAACGGAAACCACAGCCAGGAAACTTCCTGCGACTGTATCTCCGACAATTTAATCAACTGCAATTCTGTTTTTGTTTCTTCCATAAATACCCTCCATCTCTGAAAAATTGTTGCCACTGGAAGAAACCTCTGTTATACTTGTATTGTGAGATTGATAACAGAGGTTTTCCAGTTATCACAGCCCTAACAGTTGCCGCTGTCGGGGCTTTTTTCTTCTCCTTTGGCGTTACCCTGCCACAGATATTTTGCTCCGTCCAACATCCAAAGGATTGCTTTCAACATATCCTCATAAGACGTCTGTAACTCACTGATTTCTTCGGTAGTGACCTCCGGATTTTTGCCTTTTATCTGCCCTGCCAGTTCTTCTATATGACTCTGCATTTCCTGTAACTTTTCCACAATCTGATATACCGTTTCTTTCTTCCCTACCACGCATACACGATTGTATATACAGGAGCGGACAAAATAATCTTTCTTTTTCATGCCGCTTGCAAAAATCTTTGCTTCGATTTCTTCCCGTTCTCTGGGAGAAATGCGAAAACTGATTGTTGGATATTTGTGTGTTCCGCTCATTCTTCTGTGCCCTCCTTAAACTCTGCATTCAACAACTCTGCCATTTGTATCTGTTCTGTCGGGAACATATGGGCGTATCGAAACGTAATATCCACACTTTCATGCCCTACTCTGTTCCCGATTGATACCGCCGAAAATCCCATGCTGATTAACAACGAAACGTGCGAATGCCTTAAATCGTGGATTCTAATGCGCTTTACCCCTGCTTTCCCTGCCCCTCTCGTCATTTCATGGTGCAGGAAACTTTTTGTCTGATGAAAGATACGGTCAGTCGGGAGAAGTCCGTACAGCCTGCTAAGATACTCTTTTAATTCCTCACATAAAAAGTCCGGCATACTAACATTGCGCTTGCTTTTCGGTGTCTTTGGGTCTGTTATCACATCTTTTCCCTCTAACCGCTGATAAGATTTTGTTATCCGAATAACCTTGTTATCAAAATCTATATCCTGCGGCGTGAGTGCTAAAAGTTCGCCAACACGCAAGCCACACCAATATAAAATTTGAAATGCCTGATAGGAATATGGCTTGTCTTTTACTGCTTCAATGAATTTCAGATATTCCTCTTTCGTCCAAAAAAGCATTTCCTCTGCTTTCCCTTTCCCAAGCGGTCCGGCTTTGACAACAGGATTGCTTTTTAATTCGTAGAAGCGCACCGCATGATTAAATAATGCGCTCAATTCAGATTGCAGAGTTTTCAGATAAGTCGGCGCATAGGGCTTTCCTTTTTCATCACGATAGGAAATCTGCTCATTCTGCCACTGGATAATATCTTTGGCACGAATATCACACATTTTCTTATTCTCAAAGTACGGCAACAATTTTGTGCGTAAGATATGCTCCTTTGTCAGCCAAGTATTATGCTTCAGCTTCGGCTTCATATCCCTTGTGTATGCCTGCACAAATTCCCCGAAAGTCATATCCAAGTCAGCCGCTTCTTTCATGCGGAAATGATGTTCCCACTCCGTAGCTTCTCTTTTGGTTTTGAAACCTCTTTTGACTTTCCGGCAGTTCTTCCCCGTCCAGTCATAATAATGGAACGATACATACCATGTTCCACGCTGTTCATCTTTATATGCCGCCATAGTTCGCCCTCCTTAGTTCGCCGCCTG